>CAVTMX010000008.1:0-202119 GCA_963735915.1 uncultured Acidobacteriaceae bacterium
TCGCCGCACTTCAGGCCGGCCTGATCAACGGCGCAAAGCTGCTGGGTTGGGAAGGCCAGATCGGCGCGCTCAAGCCCGGGTATTTTGCAGATGTGATTGCTGTGCCCGGCGACCCGACGCAGGATATCAGCGTACTGAAGCGCGTGAGCTTTGTGATGAAGGGTGGAGTTGTGTATCGCAAGTGACGGTACCCGCTCTACCCGATCTATCCCTTCGATGACGCGGTAATCGTCTCCAGCCCGTGTCCGTAAGGTCCGGTTTCGCGATGGTGCAGCAGGTAGGCGAACAGCATGCCGAGGAAACCGAGCACGGAAAAAATCTGCATGCCGAGATGGTAACCGGTGGGGTTCTGCGCGCTGGCACCGGCGTAATCGTTGGCCCATCCGATGAGCACATTGAACCCAAACAAGCCGATGTTCTGGATCATGGTCATCACGCCGTACGCCGTGCCCAGCCGCCCCGGATCGACGATGTAAGCCACTGCCGGCCACATCACGGCCGGAATCAGCGAGAACGAGACGCCCATCATCGCCATAGGAATGTAGAGATTCACCTGGGTATAGCCCATCATGATGTAGACAGGAATCAGCAGCAGCGAAGCGAACATCATGAACAGCGCGCGCTTGCCGATCTTGTCGACCAGCAGGCCGAACAACGGCGTCGCGATCATGGCAAACAGCGTCAACATGCTCGACAGAAATCCGCCAAACTCGCGCGAGGTGTGGTGCGCGTCCATGAAGAACTTCACGGCGAACGTCTGAAAGGGAAAGATGGCGGAGTAAAACACAATGCAGAGCGCGACGATGTACCAATAGGACGCGCCGAACTGGAAGAGGTCTTTGAAGACCACCTTGTCGGTTGCCGCCTGTCCCAAGGCGTAATGCTTCTCGGCGTACGCATCCAGGAAGAAGTAGACGATCGAGCCAACCACGCACAACGAACAAACGCCGACGCCAATGAGGAAGGGGTAGCGCCAATTCACGTAGGCCGCCTTCGCCCAGCTGGGTGAGTTCAGCGCCAGGAAGGAGCCGATGCGCGCGAACGTGAGATTCAAGCCGAAGGCGAAGCTCAGTTCTCTTCCCTTGAACCAGACGGCGATAACCGTGCTGACGGCAACGATCAACGACTCTGCGCCCATGCCGAAGATGAGACGGCCGAGCGCCATGAGCCATAATTTGCCGCTCAGGACGTTGATGACGGCGCCTACGAAGCACAGAATCCCGTAGATCAACGTCGCCCGCCGCACGCCGATGCGGTCAATGATGATGCCGCCGATGACCACTGTAAAGATGTTCGGGAAGCTGTAGATCCCCTGCAACAATCCGATGTTGGCATCGGTGAAGCCCAGTTGTTTGGACAGCAGATCGGCAACCGGACTGAGCGCGTCGTAGAAATAGTAGTTGCCAAGCATGGCCAGGCTGACGAAGATCAGCACCAGCCAGCGGTACATCTTGCTCGGTTGGGGGCGGGTATCGACGAGCGTTTCCGCTGTGGACATTCGAGAGCCTCGTGGGGTGAAGGGAAAAGATAACAGAAGCGGTCGTGGACCAGCGGGCAGTCTGCCAGTGCAGACGAACCGCAGATCCCTCCGCTCCGCTTGGCTGCGCACGGGACAACTCAGGTTAGGATGACCGCTGGTTCCTGACGGCTGACTACTGCGTCAGGAGCCCACGTATCTCGCGTACAAGCTGCGCGCTATGGCCGTGTCGGTTGTGCCCTTGATGATCGCTCGGCCGTCGGGAAACAGCGTCAGCTCATACGGGTCGCGCCAGAACTTCAGCACGAACTCGTTATGCCGCACCGGGCCGTGCGGCGAGAGGCGTTGCGTCATCTCGTCGAAGTCGATGGGGCGCTCGCGCTCGTGGATCTGCACCGAGTTGCGGCCGCACATCGAGATATGCGGACGGCCCTGGCCCTCGAGGTGACTAAAGTCGCGCTCCTGGCATGCACGACATCCGGGGCGCGGCTTGTCGGCATTCACGGTCGCAAAATCGTTCGTCCACACGTCATAGGACAGCAGAGTGCGACGCAACTGTGCGCGTGCTCCCACGGCCAGCTTCAGCGCCTCGGTCGCGGCGATCGAGGCCACAAGGTTCACCGCAGAATTCAGAATGCCTGAGGTATCGCAGGTCTCGACCAAGCCCCGCGGCGAGTCCGGGAAGATACACACCAGGCAAGCCGTCTCGCCGGGGATCACGTTCATGGTCACGGCATAACTTGCGACTCCGGCCGCATAGATCCACGGCACGCCCCGGTCGACGGCGAAGTCGTTGATCAAGTACCGCGTCTCGAAGTTATCCGTGCCGTCGAGAATGATCTCTACACCGTCGAGCAGGTCTTCGATATTGTCGGGCGTGGCGTCGGCCGCGTGGGGTTCAACCGTAATTTCCGAGTTGAAGGCCGCGATCTTGCGGGCCGCCGCGATGGCTTTCGGCAACGACTCGGCGGCGTCGGCTTCGTCGAACAGCACCTGGCGCTGGAGATTGCTGAGCTCAACATAATCCCGATCGATGAGCCGCAGGTATCCAACGCCGGCGCGCGCCAGCAGCGACGCCAGCGCCGAGCCTGTCGCTCCGCAACCCACGATGGCGATGCGCGCCTGCGCCAGCTTGCGTTGTCCCGCTTCGCCTACCGGCGCAAAAAGCACCTGGCGAGAATAACGCTCCGCAAATTCCAGTCGACACCTCGATTCGGCCACACCCGCGACACCGAAACTGTCCCGGTATTCCTTCGGCTGAAGCTCGCCGCCATTTATTATAGGTATTCCGCATCAGCCGCGCCCCTTCCAGGGTTTTGGTGAAGGGTCTCCCCAAAGCAAGCCACGCATGGATGCAACGGGGTGGGTAGCAGACCCCCGGCAGATCGCTCGCGCGGTGGCCGGGCAGACGCTCTGTCGAAGGTAGGACTTGAGGACGTCGATTACGTCATTGCTGTGCAGGCTCGCAATCAGTTGCGCGCTGCTGTCTGCGTCCGCGCCGGCACAGGCCCCTCAGCCTTCGTCGGATCCGGGCCTTCCCCAGACCACCGCCCTCAGCAAATATGAGGGCAAGACCGTCACTGCCATCGACTTTCGCGGACTTGGCCGCGCCAACTCCGCTCCGTTGCGCTCGCTGATAACGCAGCAAACGGGCGAGCCGCTGCATCGCGAGAAGCTGCGCGCCAGCATCGAGGCGTTGTACGCTACCGGCCGCTTCGCAACGCTTGATGCCGAAGCTGAGCCGGGCCCGGGCGATACGCTGGCCCTGATTTTTGTGGTGACCGAGAACTACTTCAACGGCGCCGTGACCGTTGACGGCACGCCGAAGAAAGGCAATCCCAAGCCAAACCAACTGGTCGCGGCCACCCAGCTTGATCTCGGTGACCTGTTCAGCGAAGACAAAGTCGTCAGTTCCATCGATCGCATGAAGAAGGTACTGGCGGACAGCGGCTATTACGAGGCTGCTATTCGCTACGATCTTCAGCCCAATCCCAGCGACCGGCAGATGGCCATCCACTTTCACGTCATGCCTGGCCCGCTGGCGAAGATTGGGGATGTAGCCATCAAAGGCGATGCCGGCATTGCTGCGGACCGCATCATCAAGTTGACGAAGTTGAAGCCGGGCGCCAAGGTCAACGCGGCGCAAGTTACCCGCGCGCTGGAAGGCCTTCGCAAGTATTACCAGCAGAACTCGCACCTCGAGGCCCAGGTGTCTCTGATTGCGCGGCAGTATCGCCCGGAGACCAACCGGCTGGACTACAACTTTGAAGTAGAGGAGGGGCCAACAGTCAACATCGCCACCGAAGGCGACGGCATCAGCAAAGGCCAGCTCAAAAAGCTGGTACCTGTGTTCCAGGAGAACTCGATCGACGACGACCTGCTGAACGAAGGCCGCCGCAACCTGCGCGACTACCTCCAAACCCGCGGCTACTTCGACGCCACGGTCGATGTCGAGCGCCATCCCGTGCCCGACAACAATCACCTCAACATCATCTACACCATCGATCCCGGCGTCCGCCACAAGCTGGCCGCGGTGAAGATCGAAGGCAACAAGTACTTCGATACTGCGGACATTCGCGAGCGCATGACTGTACAGCCTGCCAACCTGGAGGTGCCCTATGGCAAATTCAGCCAGCGGCTGCTCACCGAAGACGTGAGTTCCATCAAGTACCTCTATCTCGCCAACGGTTTCCTGGAAGCCAAGGTGGAATCGGAACTCCGCGACAACTATCAGGGAAAACAGAATGAGATGGCGGTGCTGATCAAGGTCGACGAGGGCCCGCAAACGCGCGTCAACGCGCTGAAGATTGAAGGCATCTCCGACGCCGATGCCAAAGCCGTGGCGCCCAGATTGAGCATCGCCCCAGGCCAGCCGTTCAGCGAGGTCGAGATCGGCAGCGACCGCGATTCCATTACTTATTACTTCTACAACCGCGGCTACCCCAACGTGCAGTTCGAGTCGTCGGCGACTCCGGCCCCCGGCGAGCCGGACCGTATGGACGTCCTCTACAAAGTCATCGCGGGCCAGCAGGTCTCGGTCGACCGCGTCATCATTACCGGCCTGAACTACACCCGTCCCTATATCGTGGACCGCCAGATGCGCATCCACGACGGCGATCCGCTCAGCCAGACGCGGATGGTGGATTCACAGCGGCGACTGTACAACCTGGGCCTGTTCAACGAAGTCAATACAGCGGTGCAGAATCCCGAGGGCCAGGACCCCTCGAAGGACGTGCTCTTCAACATCCAGGAGGCCAAGCGCTGGACGTTCCGCTACGGCGGCGGCATCGAGTTCGCCACCGGCAACCTGCCCAGCACCAGCAATCCGCAAGGCAAGACCGGGGTCAGCCCGAACGGCGTCTTGGAGATCACGCGCCTGAACATGTTCGGCCGCGACCAGACTTTCACCTTGCGCGGCCGGCTCGGCTTCCTGACGCGCCGTGGACTGGTAAGCTATGAGGCGCCGCGCCTGTTCCGTCGCGAGAACTGGCGCATCGTCTTCAGCGCGCTCTACGACAATACGGCCGACGTGAATACCTTCGCCTCCGAGCGCCTGGAAGGCACCGTGCAGGCGGAGCAACGGTTGAACCGCTTCCTGACGTTTGCCTACGGCCTCAGTTTCCAGCGCGTGTCCGTCGACCAGAACAGCCTGGTCATTGATCCCGTTCTCATCGCCTTGTATTCCAAGCCGGTATTCATTGCCATGCCGACCTTCACTATGGTGCGCGACCGCCGCGATAACGCTATCAATCCCACGAAGGGGAGCTACAACGCAGTGAACGGCGGGTTGGCAACCAGCGCCCTCGGCTCCCAGACGAACTTTGGCCGCGTGCTCATCGATAATTCCACCTATTACACCTTCAAGAAGAAATGGGTCTTCGCGCGGCGCACGCAGATCGGCATCGAGAAACCGTACGGCACAAATGACTTCCTGGACCTGGAATCGCTGCCTCCGGGTGCGGTGCCGGTGGAGGCCACGCAAATCCCGCTGCCCGAATTGTTCTTCGCCGGGGGCAGCAATTCGCTGCGCAGCTTCTCCATCAACCAGGCTGGCCCGCGGGATACCGTGACGGGTTTCGCTATCGGCGGCCAGGGGCTGTTCGTCAACAACTTTGAGCTGCGCACGCCTCCGGTGGCCCTGCCCTACGTCGGCAATAATCTCGGCTTCGTCTTCTTCCACGACATGGGCAACGTCTTCGACAGCGCCAACCACATCATCAGCGGCATGCTACGCATCCATCAGCCATCGATTGCCGACTGCTCAACCCACGGCAGCAACACGCCGTGCAACTTCAACTACAACTCGCAGGCTGTCGGGACCGGCATTCGTTACAAAACTCCGGTCGGGCCGGTTCGCTTCGACCTTGGCTATGCGCTGAATCCGACGCGCTATCCCGTCCAGGAAAATGAACGAGACCCTGTCGCTGCGGCGCATCAACGTATTCTTCAGCATTGGACAAACATTTCTGATGAAACGACTTTTGCAGTTCGCGATTTGCTTCACGCTGCTGGCAACGGCAGCGACGGTGCCGGCGGTTGCCGGCGAACTTCTTGACGGCGTGGTGGCCAGCGTGAATCGCCATCCCATCCTGCGCAGTGACTGGGACGAGGCGGTGCGCTTCGAAGCCTTCATGCAGCAGAAACCCGTCGGCCAGACGACGGAGACCGACCGAGTTCGCGCTCTCCAGCGGCTTGTTGATCGCCAGTTGCTCAGCGCACAGATGGGTGATGCCAACTACATGCGCCCCCCCGAGCAGAAACTGGAGGATGATGTCGCCAAGCTGCGGGCACAGCTTCCGCATGCCGCCGACGATGCGGCTTGGCATCGTTTGCTCGCCGGCTATGGACTCGATGAACAGACGCTGAAGCAACACCTCGCAGGCGAAGTTCAGGTGATGAACTTCATTGACGTGCGGCTGCGTCCCAATGTCCACATCAACGACGACGAAGTTGAGACCTATTACAAGAACCAGCTCATCCCCGACTTGCAGCAGAACGGCGCTAAGCCCGTTGCTTTGGACGAGGTGAAGCCCAGGATTGAGGAACTTCTGACGCAGCAGCGAATTGATGAACTGCTGGATGCCTGGCTGCACAACCTGCGGCAGCAGGCCGACATTCGCAGCACGGTTTCGCTGCCGGGAGTGAATGCTCCCGAGGGCGCGGACCGGGCCGCCGGGTTGAACTAGCGCGGTTCAGGTTTTTGGGTGGAGCACGGCTTCAGCCGTGCATACCACCGGTTCAACAGGGCCGGCTTTAGCCGCTGAGGTAAGCGTCGCGGAGCTATCTCAGCGGCTGAAGCCGACTTCTTCGAATCGGGAAGCTTTATGCACGCCTCAAGGCGTGCTCCACCCAACCCGGATGCACGAATCCGGAAAAATGCCCCAGGATGACGAAAGTGGCCACAACCCGCCGCTCGCACAAACGCCTCTGGACAGGCGCGATCACGGGCGTGCTGTTGCTCGCCGTGTGTATCGGAGCTGTTTGGTATTTGCGCAGCGCCAGCTTCGAGGGCGTGGTCCGCCGCAAGCTCGTCGTCGCTCTGGAGGACGCCACTGGCGGACGCGTCGAGCTGGCATCCTTCCGCTGGAACCTTTCGCAGCTTGCCTTCGAGGCGAACGACCTCACCATCCACGGCCTGGAGCCACCGGGCCAATTGCCCTACGCGCACGTGGACCGCGCCATGGTGCGACTCCGCATCCTCTCCTTCTTCGAGAAGCGGTTCATCGTCGATCGCCTGGACCTTTTGCATCCTGTCGTGCACGTCATCGTTAATTCCGACGGCAGTACCAATGCGCCACAGCCGAAGGTCCGCACGTCCGACAGCACAGCTGTGCAGCAGTTGTTCGATCTGCAAGTCGCTCATGCCGACCTGCGCGATGGAATGCTCGTGCTCAATGAACGCAAGCTGCCCCTGGACTTTTCCGCCAACGACGTTGCCGCGCACATGAGCTACGACGGCAGGCAGCACGCGCATCGCTATGAGGGAAGCGTGAAGGTTGGCAAGTTCGACCTGCGATACGGCGATTTGCAGGACATTCCGGCAGCCGCTGATTTGCGTTTCACGATTTGGCAGAATGCGTTTGAGATTCGCGACCTCAAACTCACCTCGCAGAAGTCGACACTGCAAGCGTCCGGCAAGCTCGCGAACTTCAGCGACCCGCAGGTGCAGCTCACGTACACCGCGAATGCCGATATGACCCAGTTGGGCAACGTCATGCGCAGCTCCGCACTTCGCGGCGGCACCTCGGCGCTCAACGGCGCCGCGGAGTATTCCCGCGCGAAGGGCTACACCGCAAACGGGCACATCGCGTTTCGGAACCTCGATTACACGGAAAGCGATGTAGTGCTTCGCCACGCTAATGTGGACGCCAATTTCAACCTGGCCGACGATCGCCTGCTGCTGAATCGCATCGCCGCACACGTATTCGGCGGGCTGGTGACGGGCGATGCCGACATCAGGAACCTCATTCCTGCTTCGCAGCCGCAGCCTGTGGCTGGCAGCGTCGAACGTCGCGCCGCGCGATCCTCAGCGGAGCGCGCCCCTTCGGGCGAGCAACAAGGCTCGGCCCGGTTGCAGGCGCGCGGATTGTCACTGAACGAATTGCTGCGGACGGTCTCCTCACGCTCGTTGCCACTGGAAAAACTGAACGCGGTCGGCGCCGTGAGCGGATCGGTGAATCTCGACTGGCGGGAATCGCTCGCCAACGCAGTCGCGGAGATCGCACTGGACATCGCCGCTCCCGCCCAGCCAACCGCGAATGAGTTGCCGGTCAGCGGGAGCGTGCGCGGCCGTTCGGCGCTGCGCTCGGAGCGCATCGACATGTCTGTACTCAACCTGGCGACGCCGCACACGCAGCTGAGCGCCAGCGGATCGCTGGGGTCGAGCGCAGTCACGCTGCAATTAAAGGTGCACGCGAACGGCCTCGCTGAGCTGCAACCGCTCCTCGGTGGCGGCGTCCTTCCGGTCGACCTGGCCGGCGAGGCCACTTTCGACGGCACACTGAGTGGACGACTGCGCTCGCCGCAGCTCGCGGGGCATGTTCAGGCCACCGATTTCACCTACTTTTACACGCCTGCGGCAACCGTGCCGCAGCCGCAACCACCGCTCGTGCCCGTCAAGCATGCGCCGCCCCCTTCGAGATCCGCGCCTCAAGCCGGCTCCGCACCGGCACCTACTGCACCGCCCAAGCGCATTCGTCTCGACGCTTTTTCCGGCGATGTGCAGTACTCGCAGAGTTCCCTTGCGCTGCACAATGCCATGATTCAACAGGGCGAGGCGCACTTGGCCATCGACGGCTCGACGACACTCGATCAGGGCGCGTTCACCAACAACTCGCACTTCGAAGTGCAGGCGACACTGCACAACGGCAACGCCGGCGAACTGCAGCATGATCTCGGCCTCGACTATCCGCTGCAAGGCGAGCTGAGCTTTGCGATGAACGCCGCAGGCACGCCGGCAAATCCGCACGGCCAGGGACAGTTTTCGCTGTCGCAGGGCGAGTTCCGCGGACGCCCGATCAAGACGCTGACCTCCAAGGTCAGCTTCGTCGAACATACGGTGCACTTCCGGGACGTCCGTCTGCAAGCCGGGCATGGCACGATCGTCGGATCGGCCGCTTACGACCTGCGCCAACGCGAGGCCGAGGTGGATTTGAAGGGCCAGAATGTCGACCTGGCCGACATTCCCGAGATCCAGAGCGAGCGCTTGCAGGTCGCAGGCGTCACTAACTTCACTATCAAGGGGTCGGGGACGCTCGAGCGCCCGCTGGTGAACGCGCATTTCGATGTTGCCAAGCTCGCGCTCAACGGCGACATGGTCGGCGCGGTCATCGCCGATGCGATGACGCAAGGCCACCGCCTCACCTTGACTACGCGCTCCAACTTCCCCAAGGCGAGCTTCAACCTCGATGGCGGCGTCGAGCTTGACGGCGACATGCCCGCGCATGCGGAACTGCGCTTCGCCAATCTTGACGCCAATCCGTTTCTACCCGCCAGGGTGCGAAACCTGGTGACGCGCCAAGTGTCGCTCGATGGCCATGCACAGCTAGATGGCCCGCTGAAGCAGCCCCGCCTGTTGCACGGCGCGCTCGAGGTGCAGCAGTTCTCGGCCGAGGTGCAGCACGTTCCGGTGCACAGCGATGGGCCGGTGCAGTTGAGCTTCGCCAACGAAACCGTCGCCATCCAGCGCTGCGTGCTTGTGGGCGAGGACACGCGCTTCGCCCTGAGCGGGACGGCCGGCCTGCAAGGCGAACGCCCGCTGAATCTGCACGCCAACGGCGCGCTCAACCTGAAGCTGGCGCGGACTCTGTATCCGGATGTCACCTCCTACGGCAGCGCAAACATCGACGTGACCGTCGCAGGAACAGCAGCCAAGCCGAACTTGTCCGGACGCGCGGAAGTTGTGCACGCCGGCGTTTCCATCATCGACCTTCCCTCCGGCATCGGCGATCTGAACGGCACACTCGTCTTCAATCAGGACCGCCTGGAGTTGGAGAACGTCGCCGGACGCATGGGCAACGGGCGTGTCAAGCTCGCCGGCTTTGTCACGTTCGGCGGTACGCTGGGCTTCAACCTCAGCTCCGAAGGTAGCGACATTCGCTTTCGCTACTCCGGCTTCAGCGTCACCTCGGACCAGACATTGCGGCTCACCGGCACATTGCAGAACGCTTCGCTCACCGGCAACATCACGGTGACGCGATTCGCGCAGATTCCGTCGGCCGACCTGCAATACATTGTCGCGCAGGCCAGCGCGCCGCCCAGCGTGCCCAACCCGAAATCGCCGCTCAACAATCTGCACCTCGAAGTGCGCATTCTCTCGACGCCCGAGCTGACGGTCGAAACCTCGCTGGCGAAACTCTCGGGCGACGTTGACCTGCGGCTACGCGGCACCGCGGCACGGCCTGTCTTGCTGGGCCGCATCAACATTGCCGAAGGCGACATCAAGCTCGCGGGCACCAAGTATCACCTCGAACGTGGCGACATCACCTTCGTCAATCCCGTGCGCATCGATCCCGTCTTCGATGTCGAAGCCACCACCCGCGTGCGCGACTACGACATCACCATCGGCCTGCACGGTACCACGGAGCGGCTGAACACCACGTATCGCTCCGATCCGCCGCTCTCGGCCGACGACATCGTGTCGCTGCTGGCGTTCGGCAAGACGCAGACGGAGCAGGCGCTGGGTGGAACGACGCAGTCCGGCTTCACCGAGAGCGCCTCCGGCGCGCTGCTCACCTCCGCGCTGAATCAGGCGGTCGGCAACCGCGTCTCGCGCCTCTTCGGCTCCAGCACCATTCGCATCAATCCATCGCTGGGCGGTCCGGAAAACGATCCCAACGCGCGCCTCACGCTGGAGCAGCAGGTCACCAACAACATCACCTTCATCTACATCACCAACCTGGCGCGCTCGGCGCAGGAGGTCATCCAGTTCGAGTACAACATCAACAGCGACTACTCGCTCGAAGGCATCCGCGACGAAAACGGCGTGGTCAGCTTCGACCTGCTCATCCGCAAACGCAGAAGATGAACTCGCATCGCGCATCTTCGGCGAAGCGTCTCGGCTGTGATTTCGCCCGCGCCGCATGTTCACCCGTCACAGAAGTCTTTTGCTCCACGGCTTACCCTCGTATCATCGATAACTACGCAAAGGAGTCCGTATGGCAACCATTGCCGAACCCAGCATCACGGAAGAACTCGTAATTCATCCTCCCAAGCGCCTGCTGTACGGCCCCGGCCCGGGACAAGTGCATCCGCGCGTTTATGCCGCCATGGCGCAGCCCATTGTCGGCCATCTCGATCCCTACTTCTTCGAAGTCTCCGCCGACATCCAGCGCCTGCTGCGCACCGTCTTCGGGACGAAGAATCAGGAGACCTTCGTCATCTCCGCCACCGGCAGCGGAGGCATGGAGACCGCCATCACCAACTTTGTCCCGCAGGGGACGAAAGTCGTCGTCTTCGCCAACGGCTACTTCTGCGACCGCCAGACCGAGATGGCGCGCCGCCAGGGCGCCGAGGTCGTGCGCTTCGAGAAACCGTGGGGCGAAGTCTTCGCCGACGACGAAGCCCGCGACTTCATTCGCCGCGAGCGGCCGCAGGTCGTGACCTATGTGCAGGCCGAAACCTCCGCCGGCGCCTTCCAGCGCGGCGAAGCCATCTGTGAGGCCGCGCATGAAGTGGGCGCGCTCGTCATCGCCGACTGCGTCACCTCGCTCGGCGCAATGCCCGTCGAAGTGGACAAGACCGGCATCGACATTGCCTACAGTTGCTCGCAGAAGGGGCTGAGCTGTCCTCCGGGCCTTTCGCCGCTCACCGTCTCGCCGCGCGCGATGGACTGGCTGCGGGCGCGCACCACGCCGAACCGCTCGTGGTACTTCGACATTAAGCTCATCTCCGACTACCTCGTCGAGTCGCACCGCTATCATCACACCGCGTCGGCGACCATGTTCTACGCCATTCGCGAGGGCCTCGCGCTCATCGAAGAGGAAGGACTGAAGGGCCGCTGGCAGCGCCATCGCGAGGCGCATCGGGAGTTCGTGCGCAAGGTGGAAGCGCTCGGGCTCGAGATGCTGGTGCCTGAGGACGCGCATCGCATCTGGAACCTGAACACGCCCAAAGTTCCCGCGGGCGTCGACGACGCCAAGGTCCGCGCCACGCTGCTCAAGGAAAACGGCATCGAGATCGCAGGCGGCTTCGGACCGCTAGCCGGCAAAGTCTTCCGCGTCGGCCTGATGGGCCCGCTCGCCACCAGCCAAAGCGTGACCCATTTCATGCACTGCTTCGAGAGCGCATTGCGGGGCGCGGGATTCAAGGGTTGACGTCGTTGGGTGGAAGCGCGGGGCGTTTAGCCCCGCGTTCAGCGATTGGAAAAATTGAAGGGCTGGCTTCAGACACGCCGATCTCGCTCTTCCCTTAGGGTTGTCACCCCGAGCGCAGCGGAGCCGAGGGATCTGCGGTTCGAGGGCTTCAGCCCTGTCTTCGTCTCCTAGTTGAAGGCGCTTCAGCGGACCTCCGAATCCGAGAGCTTGCCGCAGTGAGGCCACCCGGGTCTCGAAAACCACGGGCAAACTGTCTGAAGCCACTTCCTCTTAAAAGAAAAACGCATCACGCGGGTTGCCTGTTGGCTTGCGCGTGATGCTGTGTTGGCATCCGGATGGCGTCTCAAGGTCAGCGTGCCGGCTGGATAAGCAAAGACATCTGCTCGTCGGATTGCTGGCGGCGGGCCAGTTCCTTTTCCCTGCGGGTCGGCACAACCTTCTGGAAATCGTTGTCGGAGGACAGGAATACCTTGTCCAGAAACCACTCGCTTCCGTAGCGAACGAATACGAGATGGGCGTGCCGGCTGGTATTGGCCGAATCGTCGAGGAACGTCGTGGCGAATATGTTCTGCCGCCCCTCGACGCTGTTAACCGCAAGAATTCTGGGCTGTGCTTCCGCGACCGTGTACATCCCCGCCGCCATATGGGTATCACCCACAGAAAAATCGAAGGGGACGTTTACCGACTCATGGATACCGCTCTGCGCCTGCGCCGGTACCACGGTGAGAGCTGCGGCAAGCACCGCTAGCAAAACAAATAACGCGGACTTCATCGAACTGTTCATAGTTTCCTCTCTCTTCAAAGTAGTTTGAGATGCTCGGCCTACGCGCTCTCTCTTCCAGTTTGATAGCTGTCCAAACGCGGTTCTATCCGTTGCCTGTAATACTTCATCCTGGATAAACAATTTCTGAGCGCATATGGGATTTGACTCAGTATGGAAGCAATCGATTTCTCGGAGTTGTTATAAGAATGTCAACTACTTGAGACAACGAGGTATCTAAGTATTTCTGAGTCGTGCGTCTTGGCAGAACGATTCAGATAGAAGCGATCTAGCTATCTTCGTAAGTCGATTTGTATCAGGGCACGACCTTCAGTCGTACCAATAGGAGCGAAGACAATCTAGGGTTTAGCCCCAAGTTGTGATGGCAGGGGCTAAAGCCAGGAGTGTAGGACGGGGCCCCGTACGGCACGACTGACAGTCGTGCCCTGATACAAGCCGGACGATGCGAGAACAGCTAAGTACTAAGGAAGCGTGCTCGCGTCATCCCAGGTAATGCAGGAACTGCCCCGGCGAGTTATGAAGCCGGGGAAGACGGCTTCGAGTTGCGTTGCCGAGATGGGCGGCGACTGCCTCGCCCAGCACGCGGCGGAAATCGGTGGTGAGCGCGAGGTCGCGGCCTTCGTTGAGCTGCGAAGGGTCGAGGCCCGGCCAGCGCCCGTAGACGCGGCCGCCGCGTACCGGCCCGCCGAGAACGAACATCACGTTAGCGTGTCCGTGGTCGGTGCCGCGATTGCCGTTTTCGCGCGCGGTCCGGCCGAACTCCGACATGGTCACGATCACCGTGTCTTCGCCGAGCGGTCCAAGGTCGGTCCAGAACGCGGCGATGGACTGCGAGAAGTCGCGCAGCACGTTGGCGAGCTGGCCTTCGGCAGCGCCTTCGTTCACGTGATGGTCCCAGCCGCCGATGTCGGTGAATGCGATCTGCACGCCGAGATTGGCCTTGATGAGCTGCGCCGTCTGGCGCAGCGCGTCGCCGAAACGGCCCTTGGGATAGTTCGCGCCCGGCGCCGGGCGTGTAGTGCTGCGGGTCGGCGGACTTCAGCATCTTGACCGCCTCGAATGTTTCTTGCCCGGTGCCGTGGAGCACGGCGTCGACCGACTGCGCGTACATCGCCTCGAACGTATTGCCCAGCGGCGCTGCTGCGGGATTGCCGCCCGCGATGCCGAAGGCGTTGACGTTGTTGACCGCGACCGCCGGCGCTTTGCCGGACAGAATGCGCGGCAGCGACGGTGCCCAGCGCGACGGCGCGGAAGGGAGCGTCGGCGGCACTGGCTTCGCGACTGCAAGCGTGCGGTTGAGCCAGCCGTCGGTCGTGCTCTTGACGCCGGGCGTGCCGGATTCCATGTAGTCCTGCGCGTCGAAGTGCGAGCGCGTAGTGTCGGGCGAGCCGGCGGCATGAACGATGGCGAGATGCCCCTGGTCCCACAGCGGCTTGAACGGCGGCCAGCGAAGGATGCAGTCCGAAGAAGCCGTTGAGGTCGATCACCTGCTTGCGCGGGATGTTGATGCTGGGCCGCATCGCGTAGTACGACGGCTCGGCGTGGGGACGACGATGTTGAGGCCGTCGGCCGCGCCGCGCTGGAAGATGACGACCAGGCGCTTGTTGCCGGGCGAGTGGACCGCGCCCCAGGCCGCGCGCGTCAGGAAAGATGGAATGGCGGCGGTGCCGACAACTGCCATGGCGCCGTTTTGGAGAAATGCGCGTCGAGTGAGTGGCATATTCGCACCTCTAGATCAGCGCGTAGCACTTGGCATTACCACTTGGACTCGTTCAGCCGAGTGCATCGCTTCGTGCACGCATTGCTCCTGGAACTGGCGACTCGCGTCCGCGACTCATTCCGTTCGGCGGACGTACCGGTTCGCTCATACGCCGCTGCCGGCTGACGTACGCTCTAAATACTGCGTGCCAAGTCTGCTCAGCTCCCACTTACTTCCTCTGAAACTCCGGCGAGCCCAGCAGCAATCCCGCAATAACGTTCACGTTCGGCGGACGATTCGGGTTCTGGCTCTCCGCCACAGTTTCCGGAGCTGACGATACGCTCTCGAATGGTGTCGTGCGTCTGCTTCGAGACGTCGCCCGCCAGCAGCGTCTGCTCCAGCTTGAGCTGCACCTGATACGGATCGGCATCGGGCGCGAGCGTGCGCGGTTGCTCCATGCATCAGTTGCGCGAGATCGAAGCTGGTGCCCGGCAGCTTGTTGGTCGTCAGCGCAAGCCCGAAGTTCATGCGATCGAGCAGCGCCGCCGAATTCACCCACACATCCGACTTGGTCGAGTAGCCGGTCGGCGGCTGGCAGCCGTACAGCGGCTCGCCCATCTTGTTCAGCGTGCCAGCAGCGGCTGCGGATCCGTCGACCTCGGCCTGCGTGGCGCGCAGCGACGAGACGACGAACTCAAACGGCGTCTTCACCCGCGCGCGATAGGCCTCCGGCGCCCAGAACTCGCGGCGAGTGGAACATGGTCGCAAGCACCTCGCGAATGTCGCCGTCGCTCTTGAGAAAGGTCTTCGACATCGCATCGATCAGCGATGGCGGCGGATTGTCGGAGACGAAGCGCTGCGCCAGCTCAGTGGAGATGAAGCGCGCGGTCGCCGGCTGGCGCGCCAGCAGATTGAGCACCTCCATGCCCTCGCTCTCGCCGCCATCCTTGATGTGGTGGCCGAGCACGATCTTGTCGCCGGGCTCATGCAGCCGCGGCCGGTAGATGAAGCCGCCGCCTTGTGCGCGGCTGATCGAGCGTCCAGCCAGTGAAGACGCGCGCGACTTCGGTCACGTCCTGCTGCGTGTAGCCGCCGTTGACGCCGAGCGTGTGCAGCTCCATCAACTCGCGCGCATAGTTTTCGTTCAGGCCGCTGCGACGCTTCTGCTGCTGGTTCGCCTGCGGATTCGGTTGCTGCGGCGGGCGCGGAGGCGGAGGGTACGATCCACGGTCGCGCGCTGCATGTAGGCTCGCGGGCCGGGATTGGCCGGCATGCCCAGCGCCGCGTCGGAGTCCGGCCCCTCGCTCTGCCAGTTGTCGAGATAGAACAGCATCGCCGGACTTTGCGCGGTCGCGATCAGCAGGTCTTTGAATTTGCCGAGCACGTGCGGCCGGATGACGTCGCGCTCGTAGGCGGTGACCAGATAATGGTCGGCGCCCTTGCCGATGAAGACGTTGAAGTGGTTGAACCAGAAATCGGTGAGCACTTCTTCCAGCTGGCGATCGCTGTACACCGCGCGCAGCAGCTTCGCCGACTGCACCTCGCTGTCGATGACCGCTTCCGGCTGATTCAGCGCAATGACGGTTTCGCGCTGCTCCGGCGTGAGCCCGGCCAGCAGCGCCTGCCGCTTGAATAATGGAATGCCCTGCAGCAGATCGTGCTGCTCGGCGGCCGGCAGGCTGAGAATGCGGTTCATGCGCTGCGCTGCGGCGCCAGGGGGATGAGATCGTCGACCACGCTGTGGGCTTCGCGGCGAGCGCTGATGTTGCGTAAGATCGGCGGCTTACATCAGCCGCGGCTGCAACGCAGCTCGTCGCAGTGGCGTTGCGTTGGTGCGTTTGCTTCTCTCTGCTTCTGCTCAACGCGGTCGATTGCCGCGGCGTAGATGGCGTGCGCGATAGGCGCCTGCGGCATCGCGATCTTGCCGTCCATCACGGCTTTGACAATGGGATTGGGCGGAAAGGCCAGGACCATCTCGCGCGTGCTCATCTGCAACGTGCGATATCCGGCGAGCCGCGCCTGCATGCCGCTGTCGTCAATTTTTTCGGGATGAAGTTGCAGGTCGATCCACTTGTCGACGCCCATGGCGGTGACGGCCTGGACATCGCCGGGACGCGGGCCAAAGGTCAGGCGGTCGAGCGCATGCAGAGCGCGCTGGCGCTGGTCGGGAGCCGGCGGCTTTTGCTTCTTGGCGTAAACGGCGGCGCTGGTGAGGAGTATGGCCGTAATCGCAGTCAGGCAGGTCAGTTTGCGGTGAGCCATCGGCGATTCCCTTCCCGCGTTCGTTCCTATAAACCTTGGGCGGAGAAAAAAGTTTCAGGAGAATTGCTGCTCACTTCCGAGCTACATGAAAGATACCGACAACCACGAACGGGTACTCGGGCTATATAGAGGTCCTTCGACTCCGCGCCCGGGATGACACCCTGTTGGGTACGAGGATCCAATGTTCGAGGTTCGTCTTAACGCAGCGTGCCCAGCTTCGCCACCGGCCAATAGCCAAAAACCGCTTTGCCGTAGATGAAGTTTTCGTCAACGGGGCCGAAATCGCGGCTGTCGTTGGAAAGGTTGCGATGGTCGCCCAGCACGAAATAACGTGCGGTGGCACCACGGTCTCAGGATAGGAGCGCACATCTTCGTACATTCGCGGCACGTAGATCTCGCTGCAGGCGCTGTCCGTCTACGAATACCACGCCGGCCTCGATCCGAACGCGGTCACCGGCGACGGCGATCACTCGCTTGATGTAGCTCTTGGCGGGATCGCGCGGATAGCGGAAGACGATGACGTCGCCGCGCTCGATCGGCTCCAGCTTGTACACGAACTTGTTGATGAAGACGCGCTCCTGGTCCTGCAGCGTCGGCATCATGCTGGTGCCTTCCACTTTTACCGGCTGATAGAGGAAGATGATGAAGAAGGCGGAGACGGCGAGCGAAATCACGACATCGCGCACCCAGCCGGTCCAGGGTGTCTTGACACGTTGCTGGGTGGGCGCGCTTTCCGGCTTGAAGTCTTCGGTATCGGGTCGGCGGTTCACGCTCGCGCCCGGCTGCTCGGGGGAAGTCATATATGATGATTAGACGTATCAGATGCTCTATAGTTTTAACACGATGAGCGATGCGCCGGACCTGTCTTCAGTCACCGTCTCGGCGGTTACCCGAATTGGGCACGTTGGTGCTTCTGCTTTACAATCGGCGCAAGGTTCGCGATGAAGAAAGCTACGCTGCTTGCATTCTTGGTTGCACTGGCCGCGGTGTGCATGGCTCAGGGCGACCATGTCCCAGCCTACAACAACGGGCCGCTGAAGCCGGGCGACGCCGCGCCCATCCTGCCTAAGGACCAGTTGCATGGAGAGTTGTTTCAGTACCCGTACCAGGTGCGGGCGTACGAACTGGCGGCGAAGATTCCCAACGTGCTCAATCAGATGCCCTGCTATTGCTATTGCGAGCGCATCGGGCACAAGAGCCTGCATACCTGCTTCGAGAGCACGCACGGTGCGCATTGCGGCGTCTGCATGAAAGAGGTGTTCTATGCGTACGAGCAGACGAAGCTGAAGAAGACGCCGGCGGAGATTCGCGCGGGGATGATTCGGGGTGAGTGGCAGGGGATCGATCTGGAGAAGGCGGCGAAGACGGACTGACGGGCAATCGAGAAATTCTTCCGGTGATAGGGGTCCTTCGACTCCGCGATCGAGCAACTACCTCGCCAAGCGCAAAAAGCGAGCTCGTCAAGGTAGTTGCACGATCGCTCCGCTCAGGATGACACCTGTAATGGTGGTCATCTGGACGCGGCGCTGAAGCGCCGCTCTACCGAATCATTCCGTCCTGAGTGCCTGCATCGGATCCAGTGCCGCCGCACGCCGGGCCGGCAGATAGCACGCCAGCAGCGCCACCAGCAACAGCAGTCCCGCAACTGAGGCGAAGGTGATGATGTCCGTCGGCCGCACTCCGAACAGCATCGCGGACATTAGCTGCGCCATCAGTAATGCGACGACTATCCCCAGGCCGATGCCCGGCAGCGTCATGCTCGCACCGTCGCGCAGCACGGCGAGCTTCACGTCGCCCTTGCCGGCGCCCAGCGCCATACGGATACCGATCTCGCGCGTCCTTTGCCCCACAACGTAAGACAGCACTCCATAAATGCCGATCGAGGCCAGCAGCAGCGCGCCAGCGGCAAAAACGGAAAACAGCAGCATGGCGAAGCGCTGCCGAGCAATAGAATCGGCGACCGTTGTCTCCATCCCTTGCAGGTCATCGACTACCATCTGGCTGTCGTGCTGAATGAGCGTGCGGCGAATGCTGGGGAAGACAGATTCCGGAGCAACGCCGTCGCGCACGCGGACGAAGGTGAGCACGCCTCCTGCCACCAGGCGCATGATCGAGTCCTGCGACTGCTGGAAGGGCTCGTAGTACTGCGCTTCGACGCTGTTGGCGGTGTCGGGAACCAGCCCGAACTGCTTGATGTGGCCGACTACGCCCACGATGACGTCGGTGCGCGGGCCTCCCGAGGAGTTGTTGACGAAGTGCAGGTGCTGGCCAATCGGGTCCTGGCCGGGGAAAAACTGCTTCGCGAAGGTCTCGTCGACGACCACCACGCGCGGCGCCGTTTCGGTATCGGCATCGCTGAAGAAGCGGCCGCGCAGCAGCGGAATGCGCATCAGCTTCAGATACTCTGGCCCGACGCCATAGCGCAAGGCGTAGGGGAGATCGGCCTCGCGCTCTGGACGCGTCATGCCTTCAACCCAAAAGCTGTCTTCCCAGTCGCTGCGCATGGGACTCGCGCCATAGTCGAACGAGACATCCTCGACACCCGGCACCGAATGCAGCGTCGACGCCATCTGGCGATAGGCGGCTCGGATGGCGTCGGGCGGCTGGCCCTCGAGTGAATGCGACGGCGTTATGGAGAAGGTGATTACGTTGTGCGGATCGAATCCCGGACTGACATTCCACAAGCGCGTGAGCGTGCGGACCATCAGGCCGGCGCCGACGAGCAGCACCAGGGCCATCGCCATCTCAATGGTGACGAAGATGGCCTGCGCGCTATGTTGCGAGCCCACCAGCGAACGGCCACTCTGGTTCAAAGTAGCGTTCACGTCGGTGCGGGAGGTCTTGAAGGCCGGTGCCAGGCCGAATACCACGCCCGCGATAATAGAAACGACGAGCGTGAACAGCAGCACATGGCCGTCGAGCCCGACATTTTCGGCGCGCGGCAGCGATTCGGGCACGGCAGCCAGCGCCGCCTTCGCGCCCCAGTAGGCCAGCAACAGGCCGAAGGCGCCGCCGGCCAGCGCGAGGGCAAGGCTTTCGGTCAGCACCTGCCGCACCAGCCGGCCCTGCTGCGCGCCCAGCGCGACGCGCACCGCAAACTCGCGCTGGCGCGCCGTGGAACGGGCCAGTTGCAGGTTGGCGACATTGACGCACGCGATCAGCAGCACGAAGAGCACCGCGCCCATCAGCACCAGAAGCACGGGCCGCACCTCACCGACGAGCTGCTCTTTCAGCGGGACGATCGTGGTCTTGATGCCGGCATTGACATCGGGATACTCGGCTTCAAGGCCACGGTTCACGCGCGCCATGTCCTCCGCGGCCTGCGTCAGGGTGACGCCGGGCTTGAGGCGCGCGACGGCATCGGTGCCCCAGGCCGCGCGGCGGTCGCGAAACTGCGGCTCGCTAAACTCGCCGATCGGCAGATAGACGTCGCCGCTCTGGAAGTTCCACTCGTGGAGACGGAAGCTGGCGGGCACCACGCCGACAATGGTGCGGGCCTTGCCGTCGAGCACAATTGCCTGTCCCACAATGTGGGGGTTGGAGGCGAATTTTCGCGTCCACATTCCCTCCGAGATCATGACCGTGGGATTGGCGCCCAGCCGGTCTTCATCGGGGCTGAAGGTGCGGCCCAGCACCGGCTTGACGCCAAGAATCTCGAAGAAGCCCGCCGAGACCATGTCGCCCTTGGCGTTCTCCGCTTCCCCAGCGCCGGTTAACTTGAAGTCAACGTGGCGATAGGCTGCCATGCCGTCGAAGCTCCGGTTTTCGCGCTGCCAGTCGAGGAAGTTGGGATAGGAGATGGAGCCCTTCACGAAGTTGTGCTTGTTGTGGAAGAGCGTCACCAGCCGGTTGGAATCGGGATAGGGCAGCGGGTCGAGCAGCACCGCGTTCACGACGGAGAAGATGGCGGTATTGGCGCCAATGCCCAGTGCCAGCGTGAGAATCGCAACCGTGGCGAAGCCGGGCGACCGGCGCAACTGGCGCAGTCCATAGCGAAGATCTTGTGGTATCTGAGACATAACTATTATTCCGTTCGCAGGGCCTGCATCGGCTCCACACGGGCCGCTCGCCTTGCCGGAAGCAGCGCCGACACAACGACTACACATGCCACCAGCAAGACGCCCGAGGCCATCACCAGTGGGTCTGTCGGGCTGACGTTGTAGAGTTGGCTGCGCACGATCCTTGACGCCAGCATCGCTACCGGTAACGTCACGAGAACGCTGATCCCCGCCAGCCACACGACATCCGCCAACACCAGGCGGACCACGGCACGGCGCTGCGCGCCCAACGCCATGCGTATGCCGATTTCGCGGGTGCGCTGCGCGGTGGCGTAGGCCAGCACGCCATAGAGGCCGATCGCCGCCATCAACGTGGCCAGCGCGCCGAAGCTCACCGCCAGCATCGCGATTAGACGGTCGCTCGCCACGCTTTCGGCAATCTGTTCGTCCATCGTGCGCAGCGTGTCGACCACCAGGCCGGGATCGAGCTGGCGCATGGCGGCGCGAATGTCGCCCTTGGCGGCATCAGGCGATTGCCACGTGCGAACATAAAACTGAAGGAAGCCCGGGTTGGGGGACTGATAGACCGCGCGATAGAGCGTCTCCTTCACGCCGGTGCGCATTTCGACGTGCCGGGTGTCGCCCACCACGCCGACGATCTCATAGTTGGCAAGGTCTGCGCCGTTCCCGTGCTCCAGCACCTTGCCGATTGCGTTCTGCGCTGTGCCGAAGTGCAGCCGCGCAAACCGGGCATTCACAATGACGACCTGCGGTTTTCCCGCGCCGTCCTGATCGGTGAAGTCGCGGCCGGCGAGGAGCGGAATACCAGTGGCCGAGAAGTATCCGGGAGTAACGCGCGGACCTTCAACCACAATGGGCTCGGTGTCGGAGCTGCCGGAGATGGTCACGCCGGTCATGCTCTCCATGCCCATCAACTCGGGATCGGTATTGCCGGCGACGAAGCGGGCGCCGGGCAGGCTTGCCAGAGTGCTGAGGATTCGCTGGTCGAGCGCGTGGACCTCGTCGGCCTTGTATCCGGCAAGCTGCGGATCGATACCGAAGCTGAGCAGGTGGTCGGAGGCGAAGCCGACATCGACATTTTTCAGATTGCGCAGCGTCTGGACGAACAGTCCGGCGCCGATCAACAGGAGCAAGCTCAACCCGATTTGCACTGCGACCGAAAGCCGCCGGAAGCGCAGCGGCCCACCGGAAGCGGTCGCCGCCTGTTGCTTCAGCCAACTCACTAGATCGGGGTGCAGGAAGCGCAGCGCAGGAGCCAAGCTAAACAGCAGGGCAGCCAGGAATCCAATGCCGAAGTTAAACAGCAGGATGCGATAGTCCGGTTGCGAGGAAAATGGAGTATTGCCGGAGACATCGGCGGCGAGACGGCGCGCCAATTCCGACGTCACCACCGGAGCGAGTACCAGGCCGAAGACGCTGCCAACCAGTCCCAGCAGCAGGCCTTCGGTCAGGAGTTGCCGGACAATCTGCCAGCGCGTCGCGCCCAGCGAGTAGCGGACAGACATCTCGCGCACGCGCCCGGCGGCCCGCACCAGCAGCAGGCTGGAGACGTTGACGCAGGCCATCAGCAAGACCAGTCCGACCATGCCCATGAGGATCAGCAACGGTACGCGGAGCTGATCGCGCAATGGCGAAAAGCCGCGTGCGTTGTCCATCACCAGCAGCTTCGTGTCAGTCAGAAAACCCTGGCGCACGAGTTGTTCGGAATCATGTGTGTGAGCTAGCTGTTCGGCACGGATGGCGCGCCATAACGGCAGAAGTTTGGCTTCAGCGCGGGAGCGGCTCTCACCCGGTTTCAGCCGCGCCTCGATCGTAAGCCATGCCGAGCGGAAGTCATCCAGATCGTAGCCCTGCGGATTCACCAGCGGCTGGATGACCATTGGGAAGAAGAGCTTCGGAACGTAGCCTGAAATAACGCTGCGAAACCCCGGCTGTGCCACGCCGACGATGGTGAATGGATGCCCATTGACCGGCAGCGCCTGCCCGATCACACCGGGGTCGGAGTTGAAGCGCTCCTTCCAATACGAGAAGCTGAGCACGACAACGGCATTGCCGTTTTGCGCGGCGTCGTCGGCGGGGACCAGGAGACGCCCGATTGCGGGCCGCACTCCCAGCACATCGAAGTAATTGCCGCTTACCAGTTCGCTGTCGGCGAGCTCGGGCTGATTGTTCCAGCGCACCCCGACCTGCGCTTCGGAGTTGGCCACAATGCCGGAGAAAACCGAGTTCTGGTCACGGAGCTCCCGATAGCTCGGGTATGAGAAATAGTCATGCTCGTCCCCGCCGTAGTAGTTAACATTGCCCGCGTGCAGGCCGGAAAATCGCAGGCGCACCAACTGCTCGGGGTGGCTGATCGGAAGCGAGCGAAGGAGGGCCTGATCGAGCAGCGTGAAGATGGCGGTGTTGGCTCCGATGCCGAGCGCGAGGGTGAGAACAGCGACCGCGGCGAAGCAGGGCGACTTCTTCATCTGCCGGCAGACGTATTGAAGATCATGCAGCAAGTTGGGCATCGGCATCACGTAGTAAGGTTCTGAAAGATCTGAAGCAATCCACCTGCCGCCAGCCAACATCACCTAACCCTCTGCGGCCCTTTGGATTACGTCATATCTAAAGGTACGGTGCGAGGTCTCAACTTGTTCAGCCGCGAACGAGCTTGTTCGGCAGCGAACAGCCGCGCGATCCGGCCGCCGAGCCGCTGCGGACTTGCAGGAGTGTCTATGGCCATATTAATATGTCCATATGAAGAAGATCGCGGCAGGTCAATTTAAGAATCGCTGTCTTGCTCTGATG
Organism: uncultured Acidobacteriaceae bacterium; assembly: GCA_963735915.1. Classification (GTDB taxonomy): domain Bacteria; phylum Acidobacteriota; class Terriglobia; order Terriglobales; family Acidobacteriaceae; genus Bog-257. Next base: position 23,843 of record CAVTMX010000008.1, read on the forward strand.
GACGAAGTCCAGACCACGGGACAGCCCGTGCTCATCACGAAACGCGGTAAGCCGGTTGCCAAGCTGGTTCCCGCCGGACCGCCGGTCGATGACATCTTCAATCGCATGGCGGGCAAAATAAAGATTATCGGCGATATCGTATCGCCTGTGACCCCGCTGGAAGACTGGGAGTGCAAGTAAGTGCTCCTGTTGGACACGCACGTCCTAATCTGGCTGAACGGAGATGCGCGCAGACTGTCCAAGGCAGCCGCGGAAGCGATAGGGCGAACGCGTGGAGCGAGCGGTCTCGCGGTCGCCGATGTCACGTTGTGGGAATTGGCCCGGTTGGCCGAGCGAAATCGGATTGTCTGGTCGGGCAGCGTGGAGGCGTTTCTTCGGGAAGCACTGGTGGGAATCATGATTCATCCCATTACTCCCGAGATCGCAGCACTCGCCGCGAGGCTACCCGAGAGCTTTCCCAAAGATCCTGTGGATCGCCTGATCGCTTCCACCGCTATGTCGCACGGCATCCCGCTCGTGACGGCGGACGAGCGTATCCGCGCCTCGCAAACGGTTTCGACGATCTGGTGATTGGGCATCAACATCGCTCCCCCGAGTTGACGAGTTTGTGACTTGCGGGTATAACTCACCCCATACTGCTTTGCGTATTCTTGGTTTCCTACAAGCCGCAGCGGCGCTGGTTTGCGAATTAGCCTGAGGGATGCTTGTCCATGAACAAGAAAGCCCCAGAGGACCTTAAGGACGACGGTATTAAGCATAACAAAGCAAAGAACTTGAGACCGACCGTGCCCGATCCCAAGGGCCGGGGCGGCGCGACCCTCAGGGTCGCCGATGACCCCCGTTTTGCCCAAGCGGTGCAAAACTACGAGGCCGGGCTCAAGGCGCTCCAGGCCCACAAGTACGACAAGGCCAAGACTTACTTCGAAAAGGTGGTGGCCAGCGCCAGCTCCGAACTCGCCGATCGCGCTCACGTGCACCTGGCCACCTGCAACCAGCAGAGGGGCCGCGCCTCCAACAACTTCAAGACCGCCGAGGAGCACTTCGACTACGCCGTGTCACTGATGAACATGGGCGATTACATCGCCGCGCGCGAAAACTTCGACGCACTCACCACCAAGTATCCCAAGCTGGATTTCATCTGGTACGGCGTGGCCGCGCTGAATTGCCTTACCGGGCGCTTCCCCGAGGCGATTGCCAATCTGGGCGAGGCCATCCGCCTGAACCCGGCCAATCGCTTCCAGGCGCGCAACGACTCCGATTTCCGCAACCTGGCCGACGACCCGCGCTTCACCGAACTGCTCTATCCTGATACCAGCGCCGAACCCGCGGGCGAACCGCCCAAGTGGCGCTACTAGTTCGAGCATCAGAATCGGTCATGCCAGATGACTCCACATCTGCGGCAACGCGTGCCGTCCGGGTGGTAGCGATGGGGGGCGGAACGGGGCTCTCCACCCTGCTCCACGGATTAAAGCATTACGTGAGCTTATCCGGACAAGCCGCAGAACCGGGGAGCCTGCCGCTCATTGCAGAACTTTCTGCTGTGGTCACCGTCAGCGACGACGGCGGCTCCAGCGGACGGCTGCGCCGGGAGCTGAACGTCCCTGCGCCGGGCGATATTCGCAACTGCATCGTCGCGCTTGCCGGCGAAGAGGACTTGCTGTCGCGCCTCTTCCAGTACCGCTTCCCTGCCGGCGAGGGCCTGGGCGGCCATAACTTCGGCAACCTGTTTCTCTCGGCGATGACGGCGATTACCGGAGACTTCAGCCAGGCGGTGAAGCACTCGTCGACGATCCTGGCCACGCGCGGCCACATCTATCCTGCGACTACCGCGAATGCCCAACTCTACGCGATCATGGACGACGGCTCGTTCGTGCGCGGCGAGACCAACATTACCGCCAGCGAGCGCCGCATTGTGGAACTGCGGATGGCGCCTGCGAACGCGAAGCCCTTGCCGGCTGCAATGGACGCGATCCAGCACGCCGACCTGATCACCATCGGGCCCGGGTCACTGTTTACCAGCCTCGTGCCCAACCTTCTGGTGCGCGACGTCTCGCGGGCCATTGCGCAGTCGCAGGCCGTGAAGGTCTTCGTCTGCAATCTGATGACACAGGCCAACGAGAGCCTGGGTTTGAGCGCCTCCGACCATATCCGCGCGCTCTACAAGCACGCGCGGCATCAGTTCTTCGATTACGCGCTGGTGAACCGCACGCCGGCCTCGCCCGAGCTGGCGCGCAAGTATGCCGAGAAGGATCAGTCGCAGATTGAGCCGGATGTCGACGCCATTGAGAGTCTCGGTGTGAAGCCGGTGCTCGGCGAGTACCTGCTCGAAGCGAACCATCCTACTGAAGGCTTGGTCGCGCGCCACGATACCTATCGCGTTGCGCGCGACCTGCTGCGCCTGATGGCGGAATCGCGCGAGTCGACGATACCCGCACTGCGCGAACAAACGTAGTCCTTCGACAAGCCCTGTCGAAAATCATCCCACGTGGATGCCCCGCTCCAGCCATCTTTTGGCAATAACATAACAATAATGAATTACGATTTTGGCTATTTTTGAATAATCCACTTCTGGCGATTCGAGTTATGATGCTGCGCACGTTCCAGGGCCCGTTCGCTGCGAATAAGGAGCTTGCCATGCGCCAGACCACCCGCCGGATCGCCCTTTTCTTCTGCTTCACGTTTTGCCTTGCGGTCCTCTCCAACCTAGTCCAGGCACAGACCCTCAGCGCGATTTACCACTTCACCGGCGGTCTGGATGGAGCTTATCCGGGGGCTGGGGTGACCATCGATCGCGGCGGGAACCTCTACGGAACCGCAGCTAGCGACGGTGCCTACTTCTGCGGAACCGCCTTCAAGCTGCGGCACGCTGGGAACGGCTGGATTTTCAGCCCGCTTTATACGTTCCATAACGTTGATGGTTGTGCGCCGGAAGCCAGGCTGGTGTTCGGCCCGGATGGCAGCCTGTACGGGACAACCTACGAGGGAGGAACGGGATTCTCGGGCGTGGTTTTCAATCTCCGACCCCCAGCGGCGTCCTGTGGAACCGTGCTTTGCCCCTGGACAGAGACTGTGCTCTATACGTTTACCGGCGGCACGGATGGCGGCAACCCTTCTGACGGCGACCTCGTCTTCGATGCGGCCGGAAACATTTACGGCACCACGGTGATGAACGGCGCGTTTGACAGAGGCACTGTTTTTGAGCTGACCCGGACGGGGAATTCCTGGACAGAAAGCGTTCTATACAACTTCAGCAATGCCGACGGAATACCGAATTCCGGCGTCACGTTCGATGCCGCCGGCAATCTGTATGGGACCACGCCCACGGGCGGCAGCCATAACTTCGGAACGGTGTTCGAGCTTTCGCCTTCCGGTTCGGGCTGGGTCGAGAACACAATCTACAGCTTCACCGGCGCCCAGGACGGCCAAACTCCCATGGGCGGAGTCGCAATCGATTCGCACGGCAATCTCTTTGGGACAAGCGCGCACGGTGGGTCCGGAGGAATCGGCACTGCGTGGGAACTCACGCCTGCAGGCGGCGGCCAATGGACGTTCACTACGCTATGGGATTTCCCAGGATTAGGAGAAGGCTCAACCAGCACCCCGGCCCTGGATGCTTCGGGCACCCTCTATGGCACATTGCTTACCGGGGCCCAAGATGGCGAGATCTTCAAGCTGATCCCCTCGGGTAGCGGATGGAGACTTAACGTTTTTCCTTTTAACGGTAGTAATGGAAATGAACCTTTTGGCAATGTGAGCGTTGACGCTCAGGGAAATGTCTACGGCACGACCCAACTAGGCGGCAACCAAAGTTGCGAAGCAGGGTGCGGGGTCGTGTTCGAGATCACGCAATAAGCGCAATAAAAACGAGCGCGTTCCAGGGCCTGTTCGCTAACAATACGGAGCTTGCCATGAGCCAGATCACTCGCCGTATCACTCTTTTCTTCTGCTTCACGCTTTCCCTTGGGGTTCTCTCCAACACAGCCCAGGCGCAGACCCTCACCGTTCTGCACAACTTTTCCGGCGGCGGAGATGGGGCGTATCCCGTGTCCGGATTGACCATGGACCGGGCGGGAAACTTGTACGGCACGACCGCCAACGGTGGGGCCTAGCAACGTAGGAGTGGTCTTCCGCCTGTCGCGCGCCGGATCAGGCTGGGTCTTGACGCCGCTGTACACGTTTACCGGCGGCGCCGATGGCGGCGCTATCCGTATAGCGGCGTTATCTTTGGGCCCGACGGGGCCCTCTACGGCACAACTAACGGCGGCGGGCAGCACGACGAGGGTACGGTTTATCGCCTGCTGCCTTCGCCTGCAGTCTGTCACGCAGTGACCTGTCCCTGGGAGGAAACGGTGCTGCACTGCGTTTCCCAGCGGCGACGACGGACGGGTCCTTCCGATCGACTATGGCAATCTGGTCTTCGACCAGGCCGGCAATCTCTATGGCACAACGGAGATCGGCGGATTCAGCGGGAATGGCATGGTTTTCGAACTCACACCTTCCAATGGCGGCTGGACGGAGAGTGTTCTCTGGAGCTTCCCGCACAGAGACGGGATACGATCCTTTCAGCGGCCTGATCTATCGACAGCTCCGGTAATCTCTACGGCACAACCTCTCGTCCAGCGGCGATAGCGTACGCCGGAGCGGTTTACGAGCTGTCGCCCTCCGGCTCGGGCTGGACCGAAAAGGTCCTGGCTTCCATTGACTTCCTCTGATGTCCACCTGTGGCGGCGTGGTCATGGATGGGCAGGGAAACCTGTTCGGCGCCTCGGGTTGCGACACCCTTGGAAGCCCGGGCGGCGTCTATGAGCTGTCGCCATCCAATGGCGGTTGGACCTTCAACGTGCTGTACAACTTTTCGAGTAGTGACGGGACCCTGCGACAGCCCCACGCTGGACGCGGCCGGTAATATTTACGGCACGTCGAGCGGGACTGGCTTGTTCAACAAGGGCGAGGTCTTTAAGCTGACGCCTTCGAACGGCGGCTGGATCTACACCTCAGTCAGCTTTGATGGCAGCAACGGGGACAGTCCCGAAGGCAGCGTAATCCTCGACGCGGCAGGAAATATCTACGGCACAGCGACAGGCGGCGGAAATGGGCCGTGCGAATCAAACGGGAACACGGGCTGCGGTGTCATTTGGGAAATCACGCCGTAGCTCTCAACTGGTATTAAGTAACCGTACTGCAAGCTATGCTGCAATACGTAGGGCAAGCTTTGGAGCGCCTGCCCCTATTTTTCAACTGGACGCGACGGGCTGCTCCTGGATGCCGATGCGTCGGCTGCGCAGGTATCCGGATTCGGTACGCGGAAGCGTGATGGCGATGATCGCCGCAATGAGCACGAACACTGCCAGAATGTAGATACTGCCTTCGGGCCCCGTAGTTCCGCCGCTGAGAATCGGCCTGCCCGCAGGATGCGCCTTCAGCCAATGCCGCTGAAGCATCGTGCCGCTGTCGGCGACGCCATAGAAGAACGACTGTCCCCAATCCCACGAGGCATGGAAACCGATGGCCCACCACAGCGAGCCGGTGCGCCACAGGCTGAAGCAAAAGACCATGCCCGCCAATCCCGCCGAGAGCAGCCCGATCGGCGACTCCCCCGGATTGTTGCCATGTCCGAGACCGAAGAGGATGGAGAAGAATACGGCGGCCGTCCAGAAGCCCAGGGCCTCGCTGTGCCGCGTTTTGAAGAGCCACTGGTAAATGCCGGCGACGCCGCGAGTGAGCGTGTATTGCACGTAGCCGCGCGTGAGGTACTCTTCCAGAAAGCCAACCAGCAGGAAACCGACAAACCAGAGGGCTCCGTAGCGCAGGACGTCGCCACCGAACAGCATCCGCCCGTCGAATACCAGCAGGCCGCTCTTCCACAGCAGCAGGATAAGAACGGAAAGACAAGTGATTCCCCAGAACAGCCCCGCAAGAAAGAGCGGCAACTTACGCCGGCCGCCGAAGCCGTAGACCGAGTTGGGGCGGCGTTCGATGCGCGACATGATCCACGTCACCAGCAGCACCAGCAGGAACGGCACCGCCTCGTTGACGAGGAAGAGTGGACCGAGATGCTCGGTCACATGCGGATCCTTGGGAGGGGTGTAGATGGCGAGCGCCACCCTGGACACCGCGAATCCGAGCACGCCAAACAGCAGGATGAAGATGAGCATGCTCCAGCCGGCGCGCAGGCCGTCGGGGCCGATGAAAGTCTGGCGCAGACGCGACGGCGGTTTCGGCGCGATGGCCTCGGCATTCACTATGCTGCCGTCAGCCACACTGGCGTCGGGGCGGACAATCAGATCGTTGGTTTCAGCGTCCAATGGGAATCACCTTGTTGAGGATGAGACTAGATACGGACGCGGGCAGAATATAGTTTCCGAAAGATGACCCTGTGGACTCCGACTGGTACCGACGGATCTGCCCTCTCGAGCGCGAAACTGCTTCAGCGCGCCTGTTCGAGATATCGGCTACGAGCTTCATGTTTGTGTAGCTTTTCCCATTGAGAGCTCGGTTAAGGCAACCTCGGCAAACTGTGAGCATACAGCAACTCCCCCACATCATCATTGGCCGGTAATCTCCCACACCACGCCGCAGCCTTCCGAGTAGCAGTTCTCACCGCCCGTCATCCCGCCGAGCACGGTTGTGCCGTACAGGTTGCCATGACTATCGAAGTTCACCCCGCCGAACGGATTCGCTCCGTCAGGGCCGCCGGTGAAATCGTGCAGGCTGGTGTAGGTCCAGGTGCCGCTGGCCGGCGTCAATTTGAAGATGGCGCCGTTGCCGTGCGCGCCGTCGTAGTAGGCTGCGCCATAGAGATTGCCCGCCAGATCCATGGCCAGGGCGTTGTACACCCCGGGATAGGATTCCTGCGTAACCTGGCCGGTCAGGCTGTAGAGCAGCGAAAAATTCCAACTACCTCCGGACGGCGAAAGCTTGAACACCGTGCCACCGCCGTTGGCGCCGCCGACCACGGTTGCGCCATACAGATTGCCCGCCTGGTCGAAGATGAGAGTGGCGCCGGGACTGTATCCGTCGGTGGTTCCCTGAAAATCGTACAGGGTAGTCAGCGTCCAGCCCGAACCCGTGGGAGAAAGCTCATACACCGTGCCGTAGTTGTAGCGGCCTCCGTAGCCCGTGGTGCCATAGAGATTTCCCGCGTGGTCGAAGATGACGCCGCTGTACGGGTAGGCTCCATCGGGACCGGTGAAGTTGTGCAGTACGGTCTCGGGCCATCCCCCGCCCGCCGACCGGGTCATTTCATACACGACTCCTACGCCCGCGCTGCCGCCGATGGCGGCGGTGCCATAAAGATTGCCTTCGGCATCAAACACCGGGTCCACCAAGTTGGGATTACCACCGTCGTCGCCATCGGTGAAGGAGTGGAGGTAGGTCTGCACCCACGGGCAACTAACGGTCATACACACCGTTTGCTGCGGCGTGAGGGCATACACCGAGCCGCACCCGAACTCGCAGAAGCCGCTCGTGCCGCCTTCCAGAGAAGTACCGAACAGCGCCCCGCCTGGTCCGAATACAACCCTGCTGTAGGGAATTAAAGCAATGTTGCTCAGCGGGTACAACACCCAGCTGCCGTTGACATGCTTCATCTTGAAGGCGGTCCCGCCAATGTATTCGGTCGTGGTGCCGTAGAGATTACCGGCCTGGTCAATGGTGAGCCCGGCGTAGGGCTGGTACCCGTCGCCGTTGCCGCTGAAAGCGTGAATCACGCTGAAGGTCTGCGCCTGCGTCGTTGCGGTGGCGACCAGCACGAACAGCAGCAACACGAGGGCGGGGTTTGTCAGGTCGATGCGGAAGCTGCGCGTGAAATAGGGCGTGGGATTCGACATACTACTCTCCTTCGCCGATAAGATCCGCGAGACTTTCTTGGCGTAGGCACTTTATACAAGCTGGAGCCAAACTTCCAGCCGAAATCGGGTTCCCGTTTCTTAATGCAGATCAGAATCAATGTGCTTCCACTGAAGCGCACTCCACGCTTCGTTGAGGAGGCCGAACAGGCGACCCCTCAAGAAAATTGGCTTCCATGTTCAAGACGCACACCAGTCAGTCCTCAGCCAGCAACGAGAGCGCGGTCTGCCACCTCCTTCCTGCCGACAAGCACCCACACGGCCAGAACCATCAGCTCAGGTTCGATCGGGTGATGGTAGCGATCGAAGGCGAACGTGATGTAGTAAATCAGCGGGTAGATCGCAATCAAACTCGCAAACAGAAATACTCCACAGACGCGCTGCCGGATGGCCAGCAGCAAGCCTCCGATGCCGAGCACGTTTAAACAGATAAACAGCGGCTGGCAGTAGCGTAGAACCGTCTCCGGCACGCCATACCAGAAGTAGAGAACTCTGCGCGCGGTGAGAGCCAGGAACCTTAGCGGATCTTCGGCAATCCAGTTCTTGGCCAGGCGCCCCTGCTCGGCATCGAAGGCCAGTTCGCCGATGCTGTTGTAGTGCGCTACCAGCGATGGAGTGTTGCCAGGGTGGTTGCGCGCCTCCCACGGGCCTCGCGCCTGCGGATTGTTGCCCGTGTGCAGCTCGGTACCCATATCGGCGCGGATGAAGATCAGCTTGTGGAAGACGACATAATCGCGGACTATCCACGGCGTAATCACAGCCCAAAAGACAATCGCGCTCAACACCACCGGAACCACAAAGCGTTGGCCGGAGCGATACAGTCGATATGCCAGCCAGCAGCCCGCGAATGGTAGAAACGCGATGATGGATGTGTTGGTCAGCGCGACGATGCCCCACAGCAATCCATAGCGGACCCACGGCCACAGGCGAGCGTCGCCCTCCATCTCCAGCGTGAGCATGAAGAGCAGGCTGAGCAGAAACGTTGACAGCGTGGTCTCCCAAAACCAAAAAACCGACCAGTAGATGGCATAGGGAAACAACGCCCAGCACCAGCCCGACCACGCTGCAACCCTTTCGTCGAAGACACGGCGTGCTATGCGATACATCGTCCAACTAGTTAGTGCAGAGAAGACGCTGTTGAACGCCAGCAGCGCGAGGCCGGCACCGCCGGAGAAAGCCCCGAAAATACGAAACGCGAGCGCAACCAGGAAGGGATAGAGCGGTGCAGTCCAGGCGGTAGGCCCGCTGGAACCGATCCACGGAGAGGAGAAACCGTGGCCCGCCGCCAGGGAGTAGCCGATGTTGACCATCTCGAACGCGCGCCAATCAGGCACGTCACGTTGATATGCGTGGGTGGCGACAATGCAGAGCAGTCGCAACGCCAGTCCCGCGCAAACCATGCACGCGGGCGAGTAAAGAAGAAAATTCCTGGTTTGCGGATTGGTAGATTCGCCTGAGATGCGTCGAGTCTTACCGCCGACGGGAGGCGCTAATGGCATGAAAAATATCCGGTATCGGAACAATCTCTATGCGGCTGATGGTCCGCGCGCAAATCAGCTTCTCAAATCTTCCCCGCGTCAGCAAGCCGACGGCGAGATTCCGTCTCCATTAGTCACTGCGTTTCATCTGAAGCTGCTTTAGCAGCTTGCGGCTTCGTGCCTTCATTGCCGGTGTGCCGGTGCGCGTAAACTCCTCCAGCAGATCCTCGATTTCCGACTCCTGAGCAGCATCGCCTCGCGGCAGCTCCGTCAGCGCCTGGATGGCACAGGTCTTGACGATCGAGCTGCGGTCGTCGAGATAACGGCGTAACGCGGCGACGGCTCTTGCCCGGTCAGCACGCGCGAGTTGCAGCCGCGGCGCCATCAACGCCAGATGCCAGCGCAATTCCTGTTGTGTGGTCTCTTCGGCGAGGCCCAAGAGCTCTTTCGCAAATGGCTGGATGAGATCCGGTCTGGTTATCGAGACTTTCTCAAGTGCATCGGCGGCGCGCATGCGCACCACGGCATCGTCGCTCCAGAGACACCCCACCAGTTCCCGCACGCGCTGCGGCTGCCGCAAGACGATTGCTGCAGCGCGATTCGCCTCGCCTATCGACCTGCGGTCGCCGCCGGCGAGCATCCGTGAAAAAGGCTTTGGAACCAAGCTTTTCCATCTTAACCGCTCATATCGCTGCCCCGGAGCTCGGAATGCCAAGGTGCTGCCGCAAACTGGCGCAGCAACGTACAATCGTTGCTGAAAATGGAGCGGGCAGAGCACACAGTCGTCAGTGCGCAAGCTGTCGCGGGCGAGGGCTCCGCGGCGATCAAGGGCTCGGTGCTGGCGCTCATCCTGCATGACATCTCCGAAGAAATCCGGCTAGAGGAGCTACGGCAGATTTTGGCCGCTCGCCGTGTAGAGCCAAGCTTCAAACACGCCACGCCCGAGTATGTGCGCTTCGAGAAGCCGCCGGTAGTCGAGCGCCTCGATCCCATCACCTTGCCCAGCGGCGACACGCTGCTGCCACAACTCAAGTATTACGATTACGGCGTCATCTGCGTGCTGCTGGAATTCTGCTTCGCTGCGGATTGGGACGGACTGGTGCGGATGGCGGCGCGTTGGGTGCCCAGCCCCGAGCTGGAACGGCAGGCGCAGCACATCATTCGCGGGCGCCTGGACAAGATCGCGCCGGCCATCGTGCGCCCCTACAGCGAGTGGCTCAGCGAGGACTACTACATCTTTCTGCTGAGCGAGATTCCCGGCTCGCCGCGCGGACTGGACTTGCTGGCGCAGCATGGGCCACAGATTGCGCAAATCCTGCGCGGCGAGCAGGCCCCGCTCTCGCGCGCCGAGAACGACGATACCCTGCAATCCAGTCTCTCCTACTATCCCAACGACCTGGTGTCCATCGGCTGGAACGCCGCGCTGGTATACGACACGCCTGCGGGCGCGCAGACGGCCATCCAGATCCTGGAGTACGCCAATTCCCAGCTACTCGAATTCCGCCACTACGACGAGCTGCTGACGCGGGAGCTGGCCGGCGTCTACGCGGGACTGAAGCATAGCGGAGGCATCGTGCGGCGCTGGAAGATGCGCGGCGAAGCCATGCGCCTGAACGGCGTAACCGTTGAGGTAACGGAGCTTGTCGAGCGCTCCGACACCGCCATCAAGTTTGTCAGCGACATGTTCTCCGCCCGCCTCTACCGGCTGGCCGCGGCCAAGGTCGGCGTGCCCGAGTACAAGAACCTGGTCAACGAGAAGCTGCACACCGCCGAAGGCCTCTACCGCTTTCTCATCGACGAGTTCCACCAGAGCCGCGGCTTCGTGCTGGAGGTGATGGTCGTGATCATCCTGGTGATCGAGCTGGTGTACCTGTTCAAGGGCAAAGGCTGATTTCGCAGGGCGGCGTGCGGGCTCGCTCGTCCAACTTCAGACGTATTCCTCAAACGCCGATATATTGATTAGCCTGTCTCGATGGCACAGGAGGAGGTCCATGGCTCAAGATCGTTTCGTGAGAATCATGCTTGTCGTGATTGTAATGTTGCTCGGATTGCTGGCGCTTCGGCCGCTGGCGCAGCCCGCGTCGGTGCGCGCCCAGGCCGAGGAGGGCTATCCCTTCTTCGTCGAGCCGGGTTACACCATGCTGCGCAAACCCGACGGCACTACCCAGGTTTACGGCAAGATGGTGATCGACATGCGCAATGGTGACATCTGGGGCTTCCCTACGCAGACTCAATCGCCCTATCCAATCGACAGCACGATCACGAAACCGCCGAAATCGTCGCCGATGTATCTGGGGAAGTTTATGTTCAACGAGGCGAGCAGGTAGAAAAACAGGGGCTTGGGACTAGGGCTTGGGGATCAGCGATGTTGTTGGTGCATCCCCAAGTGGCGACCGGTAGCAGCGAGATTACGGGTATCGGCTTGTAATGCGCTGGTCCCTCGCCCGTCCCTAATCCCTAATCCCTAATCCCTTCTACTCTCCCCCGCTGACCTTCGGCGCATACGGGTTCGCATCCACCACTTGCCACACGGTGTCGAGTACCGTGCCGTCCACCCACTTCACCACGGCCACGGGATTCTCAAGCAGGCGCGGCTTGGCGGGCCTACCACCGCAGATATTCTCCACTTCTTTCTTGATCTCTTCGATCGTGCGAATCGGCAGCCCCTTGCCCCGCACCGCATCGAGCAGGTCCTGACGCTTGGGATTGATGGCGATACCGCGTTCGGTCGCAACCACATCGATCAGCTCGCCGGGGCCTGTCACAGTCGTAACTTCGTCGACAATGACAGGAATGCGGTCGCGAAACGACGGCACGGCCAGGATCGTGCAGCCCGCGAAGAGGCAGTTCTGCCATCCGCCGATGCCGTGCAGCAGCCGCCCATCGGAGTGGGTGACGACATTGGCGTTGAAGTTGACGTCCACCTCGGTCGCGCCGAGCACCGCGGCGTCCACCATCGAGGCGAAGTTGCCCTTGCCGTGAAAGTTGTAAGAAGTGAACGGGCTGGTCGCGACATGCCGGGGATCGCTGGCGATCGAGCGCACTGCGTCCAGATCGAAGGTCTGGCCGTCGAGGATGTAGCCGATCAGCCCTTCGTGCAGCATGTCCACCAGGTACTTCGTCGAGCCGCCGCGGACGAAGCTGGCCTTTACGTTGGCGGCCTTCATCATGTGCGCAAGGTAATCGACGAAGGCCAGCGCGATGCCGCCTGCGCCTGCCTGGAAGGAGAAGCCCTCACGCATGATGCCGCTGTCGCGCAGGAAGCGCGCGACGAGTTCTGAAATCCGCAAGCGGTCGGGACTGCGCGTGATCTGCGTCGTGCCGCTGACGATTTTTTCCGAATCGCCGATAGAGTCGACCTCGACGACGTAGTCGACGTTGTTGCCCTGAATCTGCCAGGGAACGCACGGGAATGGGACGAGGTTGTCGGTGACAACGATGACGCGGTCGGCGTAGATGGAGTCAGCGAGCGCGAAGCCCAGCGAGCCGCAGGCAGAGGGACCGTGCGAGCCGTCGGCGTTGCCGAAGCAGTCAGTGGTGGGCGCGGCAATCACGGCGATATCGATGTGGACCTCGCCATCCTGCACCGCCTGCCAGCGTCCGCCGTGCGAGCGCAGCACGCCCAGGCCGCGCATGTGCCCGTGCGAGCAGTAGTCGCCCAGCGGGCCGTTCATGCTGCCTTCAATGTGGTGCACCACGCCAGAGTCCATCAGCTCGATCACGGGCTCGTGGCACGGGAATGAAGCGCTCGGGAACCAGATCAGGTCCTTGGCTCGCATGCGCGCCGCGGTCTGGAGCGCGGTGAGCGCCACGCGATCGCCGTTGCGCAGGTGATGATGGCTGCTGATGGTCATGCCATCGCGCAGTCCGCAAAGGCGCAGCGCCGTTTCCAGGTCAGGCACACGCTTGTCCCCGTTTGTGGGATAGTCGGCGTTGGTGCGAATCGGCGGCCCGGCTTTGCAGCCGCTCGAGCGATAACCGTTCACTCCCTGGTAGGGGATGGACTCGCGTGCGTTGACCAGAATAGGCACCCGGCGGCCCGCTGCGTTCGTGACCAGGTTCAATGTTTCACTTGCTGTGCTCATAGCTGTTGATCAAAAAGTTCATCAGTCCCGGGTAAAGCACCGCTTCAGCGGTGCAGTTGATGTTGCAAAATAGTTCGGCTTCAGCCGCTGCGGTCAGAACCTTACCTCAGGCGCTAAAGCGAAGCTCATAATGGCAGCCGTTCAATGTACGCCTGAAGGCGTACTCCACCCGTAAACCTTCAATCATCTGGATTAGCCGCCGACACTCCCATCTGCTTCGCCCGCGCCACCAGCTTGCGCGCGCGCTGCACCACCGGAGCGTCGATCATCTTCGAGCCGAGGCTCACCACGCCGAGGCCGCTCGCCTGCGCCTCCTCGTAGGCGGCCACGATTTGCAGTGCCTTTTCCAACTCCGACGCTGTGGGAGCGAAGGCGCGATGAATGGTCTCGATCTGGATGGGATGCAGGCACCCCATGCCTTCGAATCCCATGGCGCGCGCCGTCTCGCCCCAGCGCAGCAGGCCTTCGCTGTCGGCCATGTCGCCATAGACAGAGTCAATGGCCTGCACGCCCGCAGCTTTAGCTGCGTTGACGACGCGCATCCGCGCATACAGCGACTCGGCGCCACCTGACGTCTTCGCCACCCCCAAATCGGCGGTGTAATCCTCAAGGCCGATTGTCAGAGCGGCAACACACGGTGCCGCTTTGGCAATGGCGAAGGCATTCTCGATGCCCAGCGCCGACTCCAGAATCGGCATCAGCCAGATAGGTCGAGTGCACTGATAGCGCGCTGCGATGGATTCGATAGCTCCCACAACGTCAGATATTTGCTCCGGCATTTCGACCTTGGGAATGAGGATAAGGTCGGGGGACTGCGGCACAATCTCCTCAAGATCGGCGAGCCCTAACGGCAACTGGTTGATGCGCACCATGCGCTCAGCCCCGCCAAAGTCCACTGCGCGGAGAGCGTTGCGCACCAGCAGGCGGGCGGCGTCTTTCTCCGCCACGTGCACCGAGTCTTCCAGATCGAGAATGATGGCATCTGGCCCGTGCAGCCCGGCGTTGATGAAGTATTTCGGCTCGTTGCCGGGAAGATAGAGCCGCGAGCGCCGGAGCCGGTCGCGAACGGAAGGCGCGGGCAGCGGACGCGCATCCGGCAACGCCGATCGTCCTTGCCCCAGTCCGGCTCGGAGCACCGCCGTTTCCACTCTCGCCGCGATGACGAAGGGCAGCGCCCCCTCATCCACGACGCTCACGCGGGCGTGTTGAACTGCGAGCGCACGCAGGACATCCCGCACCTGCTGCCGTATGCTGTCGCCGTAGTAGAGCTCGACGCGCGAGCACAGATCGACCTCGATGCCGCTGCTGGTACACTCTTCGAACGTGGCATGCAGGTCGGAACGAACGTCGGCGCCGGCGCGCCCGGCTTCGCCACGTCGAAGCTTAGTTTCTGCTGCTGCCGGCATACACCGTCTCCACTCCTACGCCGAGCTTCTCGATAATCGCGTCGGTCATCTGCGTGGTCGAAGCCGCACCCATCGCCAGCGAATTCGCGCCGCCCGCGATGCGCAGCATGTCATACGTGCGCACTTTGCCCTCTGCGACAACGGCTGCAATGGCGCTCCGAATGTCGTCGGCCTTGTCGCGCTCGCCAAGCTGGTCGAGCATCATCGCCGCCGAGAGAATCATCGCGGTCGGGTTCACGATGGGCGGATCGAGTTCGGCGTACTTCGGCGCCGAGCCATGCGTTGGCTCGAAAACCGCCACCTCGTCGCCGATGTTGCCGGAGGCTGCGAATCCCAGGCCGCCGACAAGTCCTGCGAAGGCGTCGCTGATGACGTCGCCGAACAGATTGCTGGCGACGATGACGCCGTAGTCCTCGGGATTCTTCGTCAGCCACATGGTCTGCGCATCGATGTTCGTGGACCACAGCGGAATGTCGCTGTACTGCCTCTGAACTTCCTTCGCGACATCCTCCATCAGCCCGGAGGTCTCACGCAGCACGTTAGGCTTCTCGCAAATGGTCACCGACTTGTACCCGAACTTGCGCGCGTGACGGAAGGCCGCTTCGCAAATGCGGCGCGCGGCACGGCGGGTGACGATGCGCACGGATACGGCCAGGTCTTCCCCGGGCACATCGTCGAACGGCTTGAACTTGGGGTGCGTGCGCAGGGCCTCACGCACCTGCTGCGGTGGATTGCTCCACTCCACGCCCGCGTAAAGACCTTCGGTGTTCTGGCGGAACACCACGACATCGATCTTCGGCTCCTCAAAGCCCCCCGCCGGCTTCTTGCGTATGAAGTTCAGCGGATTGCCGGGGAACGACAGACAGGGCCGCACGCAGACGTCGAGGTTGAATCTCTGCCGCATGGAAACGATGGGGCTGAAGTATTGATGGCCCTTGCCCCTCAGCGCAGAGTTCAGCTCGGCCTCAGCCTCTTTCTTGGGCTTGGAAGTGATCGCGCCGAACAGACCGACTTTATGCTTCTGGAGCAGCTCGACGGTGCGCTCGGGCAGCGCATTCCCTTCCCTCACCCAGCATTCCCATCCAATGTCGGCGTGAAGGTAGTCGGCGTCGAAGCCGACCGCATCGAGCACGCGGACCGCCTCGGGCAGCACCTGGTTGCCGATGCCGTCGCCGGGCATGGTGATAACCGTATGTTTTGCCATCCAACGACCTCCTTCCTAACGTGTCATCCTGAGCGGAGCGTTCGTGCAAGTACCCTGACAAGCGCTTCTTTGCGCTTGGCTGGGTACTTGCACGGGCGCGGAGTCGAAGGACCCCTAATCAGGATCAGTGTCGCGCTACGCGGCTCTGGCCTCTTGATCTTGCTTACCCGGGGCTTGCGCCCCGGGCTAACTTCATCCCGCCGCTTCGCGGCTGGTTTGATCGACCTCAGTCGTTTCTGCGAGCTTGCACGCCGTCCTGATTCGGAGCCTTCACCGGGCAGCAATAGCAGGACTGTTCTGTAACTTCCGCCTAACCAGGATCTCAATCCCTCCCGCAATCACCAGCGACTGCGGCACACTGCCCAGCGCTGGAAACGCGAACTCCTCTCCGCCATAGCCGATGGTGCTGGCCGCGAAGTTAATATCGATCAGCTCACCGGAAATAACCGTCTTGTCCTCTCGCTCGACCGCCGCCGTGTGTCGTATGCGCAACCGGCGCACCAGCTCCGGGCACTCCACGCACAGAAAGCCATTGTTGAAAGCGTTGCGCAGATAGGTCTGCGAGAAGCTCGCGGCGATGACCAGCGCGATACCTTTCGCCTTCAGCGCCGTCACCGCCTGCTCCCGGCTGGAGCCCGTGCCGAAGTTGAATCCACCCACGACCACATCACCAGCACAAGTTCGCGAGGCGAACTGCGGGTCGTAGTTCTCCATCACCACCCGCGCCATCATCTCCGGCGTCATGTCCTCGCGATAGGTGTAGTCCTTGCCATAGATGCCATCGGTGTTGAGGTTGTCGTGGGGCAGAAAGACCAGGCGCCCCCGAATTCGCGCGGGAAATCCGGCGAGGATCTCGACTTTTTCCGCCCCGACGCCCCGCGCCGGGAACTCTTGCAGGCGTGGTGCCACAATGTGGGACTGAGCTTCCGTCGGCCCGCAGATGTAGCCCGCGATTGCCGACGCGGCCACCACCTCCGGACTGCCGAGGTAGCACTGGGCATCGCGCGATCCCATGCGTCCCCTAAAGTTGCGGTTGGTCGCCGATATCCCGACCTCACCTGCCTCCAGCAGCCCCGCGCCCAGGCCGATGCAAGGTCCGCATCCGGAGGGCAGAGGGCGTGCCCCGGCATCGAGCAACACCTGCCATATGCCGCGCCTCTCCGCATCGCTCTGCACCTCCCGGCTGGCCGCCGAAACGTAAAACTGCACGCCGGGAGCCACGTTTTTTCCACGTATAACGCGTGCGGCGGCCTCGAGGTCTTCCAGCCGCGAGTTCACGCACGAGACCAGATACGCCTTCTGGATAATGACCTTCTTTTTCGAGACTTCG
Organism: uncultured Acidobacteriaceae bacterium; assembly: GCA_963735915.1. Classification (GTDB taxonomy): domain Bacteria; phylum Acidobacteriota; class Terriglobia; order Terriglobales; family Acidobacteriaceae; genus Bog-257. The sequence goes on from CAVTMX010000008.1 coordinate 41,193, forward strand.
GCGACAGATTGCATCGTCTGCACCGTGTCCGGGCCGGAGACATGCGGTGTAACGTTACTGAGATCGAGTACGATACGAGCGGCATAAATCGCATCATCGTCGGGAGCGGGCGGATTGGTCCGCCACTCGGCGAACCTTTCCTTCGGAATTCGTGAGCTGTCGATCACCCGGGCGCGCGACTCGAGGTATGCAAGCGTAACCTCATCGACCGGAAACGAGCCCGTCAGCGCGCCCCACTCGGTCGTCATGTTGGCGATGGTCAGGCGCGCATCCATGCTGAGCGAGGCCACGCCCGGGCCTGCGAACTCGAGCGCCGCGTTCAGTACTTCGTCATGGTTGTACAGGCCGCACAACGTGATGATCACGTCCTTGCCGGTCACGCCCGGCGCGAGCTCACCTTCGAACACGACTTGCACCGTTCGCGGCACCCACCACCAGAACTCACCTGTCGCCCAAATCGCCGCGGCGTCGGTGCGCACCACTGGCGTGCCCAGCGCGCCCAACGCTCCATACATGTTGGAGTGGGAATCGGAGGCAACGACGAAGCTGCCGGGCAGCACGTAACCTTGTTCGACCATGAGCTGATGGCCGATGCCGCTGCCTGGAGGGTAGAAGTCGATGCCCTGCTCGCGCGCGAACGCCTCCATGCTGCGGTATTTCGCGAGGTTCGACTCCTCCTTGTTTTGTATATCGTGATCGGCGGTGAACACCGGCTGCGCAGGATCGTGCAGTCGCGTCGCCCCGATGGCCATGAACTTCTTCATCACCGCCGCGGTGTTGTCGTGCGTCATCACGTGGTCGGGGCGTATAGACAGGAAATCTCCCGGGCGCAGCGGACGCGCCGGGCCCTCGGCCATGTGCGTTTGCGCGATTTTTTCTACGATGGTCTGCGGCATAGGTTACGCCCCGTCCGCCTGAAACAGCTTCATCAACCCGCTCACGTTCGGCTGCTTGTCAAGGTTCCAGATCGCGTGAATGGCGGTGCGGCACGCGTCGTGTGAAAGTACCGGGCCGGACAGTGCCTCGAATTTTTCCTCCAGCTCGCTATCGCTCAGGGGATTGCGCGGATCGCCCTTCGGATAATCAAGCTGCTCGGTGAACTCGCGCCCATCGATGGTGTGAATGCGGACGATCACGCGCTGGAGCGCGGGAAAGAGCTTCTCGATCTCGGGATCGGAGCTGACAACGATCTTGCTGAGCTGCGCCCGAATGACCGGGTCCGCGATCTTCGCCGGTGTGAACTGCAGGGGAGTCACCTGACGTTCGGCGATGGCGGCGGCAATAACGTAGGGCAGCGAGTGGTCGGCGGTCTCTTTGGTCTGCGGATCGTACTTGCTGGGGTCGCTCAGGATGTCCGCGCCCCGGGCCGTGGTGCGGATGTGCACTTTGGCTATGTCATTCGGCTTCAGGTCGTAGTCTTTCACCAGCGCCAGTACCGCGGAGATTGGCGTGTGCGTCAGCGCCTCGGTGGGAAACGCCTTCATGCCACATTGTGTGATGCGCCACGACTCGCCCAGTCCGTCAGTCAGCACGTTCAGCTTCCAGTCCGGACCGAGACAGTGCGCCAGGCCTTCTTTGCCGTCGAGCACGTGCTCGGGCCCGGTATAGCCCTTCTCAGCCAGCAGCGCGGCCAGCATCCCACTCTGTGTAGCCAGAGGATCGACGGTGTTCTTCATCATCGTGAGCTTGCCGGCGGTGACTGCGCCCAGCGTGGCCCGCGCACTGGCGCCGATGCCAATGGCGTGCTGAATTTGCGCGGCTGCGAGGTGCAACATGCGCCCGGCGACCAACGGCGAGACGAAGGCAGTGAGCGTGGCATGGTGCCAGCCACGCTCGCGGATACCAGGAAAGGCCGCTTCGCACAATCGCATTTCGAATTCGTGGCCGAGCGCCAGGCCTACGATGAGTTCGCGGCCATCGCTGCCCGCGCGCTCGCACGCGGCGATCGCAGCCGGAAAGATGTCGGAGGGGTGGCACGGGTCCTGCTTCCAGTAGATATCGTTGTAGTCCATGCAGCGGACCATCAGGGCGTTGGCCAGCGTCGCTGAGACCGCATCCATTCGCCTGCCGCTGCCGATGACCGTGGCTTTGCCCGCGCCGGCAATTTCCTCCAGCACCGCGAGCGCGATGGTCACATCGTGCTGCTGATACCCGCCGAGCGCGCAGCCGATGCTGTCCAGGAGGAAGCGCTTGGCCTGATAGACCGCGTCGGTGGAGATATCTTCGAAGCGCAGACCGGACGCGAACTCCGACATTGTGGCAGTAACATTGTTCTTGCTAGTGGTCTTCATTGGCACGGTCGTGGTAGCCATAACGAACTCTCCGGAGTGTCGGGGCTGAAGCCCCTCCAAGTTCAAATGTCGGCGAGACGCTGGCCTGAAGGCCAGCTCTACCTAAACTCATCTCCGCCATCTCTCCCTACTCATCGCGCCAGGTTCTTAAATGGCTGGAAGGCCATAAAATCGGCGTGATGCACAATGTAGGCCTCAGTCGTGCGCGTCACCAGGTCGCCTTCCGCTGCGTGTGCCGCGATAATGTGACACACCGTGTCGGGCACGCCGCACTCCATCGCCAGCGCGACACCGGTGAACGGATGACGCAGCAACTCGCCGCGCTTGCTCTGTCGCGTCTGGCCGTCTACGTTCTCGTACTCCAGCAGCTTGCCGACATCCGCCAGAATCGCGCCGGCAATCACCGTGTCCATGTCGATGGGCAGGGCACGCCCCATGAACTCGATCATGCTCTCGGCCGCCTTGCGCGCGATGTGCACCACGCAGCGCTTGTGCTCCATAAATGTCGTCGGGCAGTTCGGGACAAGGAGCGTGAACGGGATTCGATTCAGGTCATCAGGTGCGAGCGGGCTGAGTTCCAGTGCGCGTTCCCAGGTGCGCGTGACTTGCTCGCGCAGCTCGAGCGAGCGGATCCACTCGATCTCCGGCCACAAATTCAGGACAGCTTCGCGCAACCGTTCCTCCTGGTCGGCCAAACTCTTCATTGCAGCACTTCGTAGAATTCGCGGCTATGACGCACGTCACATTGCGGGGCGAAAGGTGCGAAATTCGCTCACATGCTCCAAGTGGCATGTTCCACCTGGTTGGTGATCTCATCCGGCGGGGTGTCGGGCGAGAAGCGCATAGGCTTGCCGATCACCACCTTCAGCTCACCCAGACGCGCGATCTTGCGGCCGGCCACTTTCATTCCGTAGAGGCCGTCAATACGCAGCGGCAGTACCGGCACGTTCAGTCGGGCGGCTAACAGGCCGAAGCCGGAGCGGAACGGTACCGGCTTGCCATCGGGCGTGCGCGCACCCTCGGGATAGACGAGGACACTGTAGCCGCGATCGACCGACTCGCCGGCATAGGCAAAGCTGCCGCGTACGCCCGACTGCTGCGGCAGGGGAAAGACATCGAAGAGTGCCACAACGAGGTAGTATCCCACTTTGTAAGACAGCCGCAGAAACGGGTTCCACTGCTGCGGCGGACGCCACATCTCCCACAGCAGCTCGCCGAGCATGCCCGGGGCCAGCTTGCGGCGCAGACCACGAGGCAGCGCCCAGAGCGCGAAGCCTACGTCGATATACGTCACGTGATTGCAACTGATGAGCAGCGGCCCTTCGATGCCGCGCAAGTTCTCGCGTCCGACTACCTTCGGGTGCGCCATGATCAGCGTCGCCGGCCAGGTGAGCAGGTAGTAGATGAATTCGCGAATCCAGGTGACAGGCCAGCGCTGCGCCCATCGCGGATAGGGGTACTCGGCGTGCGGTGGCGTTTGCGGCTGACGCAGCAGCTTTTCCAAATCGCCGACGGTTGAAACCTTCGTAAAATCCGCCTGGTTTAGATCGACCTGATAGCGATCTTCGAGCGCGCTCATCAGCTCGACCCGGTCCATCGAACTGAGGTTCAGGTCGCCCTCCAGCTTGGCACCTGGCGCAAGCGGTCCGACACTGCGTCCCGTGACACGCGAGATCAGGTCGCCAAGGGCGCTCGGCGAGGCAGTCGCACCGTCGCCGCCCGAGGCGAAGTGCTGTTGTACCGCCTGCTGAATCACGGCCGTTTTCGGCTTCTGCGTGGGAGTGCGAGGAAAGTCTTCGTCCGTCCAGACCAGCCAGCGGCGAATCTGCTGATACTCGGCCAGGTGCTCATTGGCGCGCTTCACGATGGCTTGCGGATCGGCGCTGTCGCGTAGCGTGAGCACCGCGCAAGGCTCCGCGTTGCCTCCCTGCTCCAGACCCACAACCACTGTGTCGCGCACCTCCGGCTGCTGGCGGAGCGCGGCCTCCAGGTCCTCGGGATAGACGTTCATCCCCTCGCGCGTGACGATGACATTCTTCTTGCGACCCTTAAAGTAGAGATTGCCTTCGGCGTCAAGCTCGCCGATGTCGCCGGTGTGGAACCAGCCCTCCTCGTTCAGCACGGGCGTCATTTCGCTGCCTTGCCAATAGCCGGTGGCAACGTTGGCGCCGCGCACCAGAATTTCGCCGCTCGCGTCCAGCTTGACCTCGCGGCCCTCCAGCACCTTGCCGATGGAGCGACGGCCGGTGTGGAACGGATGGTTGAGCGAGATGAGCGAGGTCGTTTCGGTGAGGCCGTAGCCTTGCACCACGACGAAGCTTAGCCGTCGCCAGAACTCTTCGGTTTCGGCGTCCAGCGCGGCGCCGCCGGAGATGAAGGCCCAGAACTTCCAGCCGAAGCGATTGTGAATGCGCCGGAAGCGCCACCAGCGCCTGGCGAAGTGCTCGTGTTTCGCGGCCGTGAACTGTCGCCCGAACCATTGCTGGCGGCCTTCAGCTTCCGTATCACGCAGGATTTTGTCTTTCAGCGATTCCATCATTCGCGGCACGGCGACAACCACGGACACGCGCTCGCGCTTGATCACCTGCAACACTTCGGATGGGTTCAGCGTGTCCTGGAAGATCACGGTTGCCGCGAGCAGTTGCGGCAGAAAGATGCCGAGGAACTGCCCGAACACGTGACTGAGCGGCAGCAGGTTGAGAAAGCGCAGGGGATGAAAGATGCGCTCGTATTTCCGGTACTTGGCGATCTCGCGTTCCAGCGGTTCGAGGTTGGCCAGGATGTTGCCATGGGAGATGACGACGCCGCGCGGCTCGGCGGTGGTGCCGGAGGTGAAGACGATCTGCACGATGTCGTCGCGCGTGAGCGCAGGCGGCGCGATGGGGGCATCGGAGCGGGTGGCAATCTCTTCGCTGAGGGTTTCGAGGTGAAGCTCGGGAATGCCGGCGAGCTGGTTGGCCGCCGAGCCGACACTCAGCCTGGCTTCGACCTGCTGCGCGACGCGTTGCGCGAAGTCGGGGGTCGCGATCTTGTCGATGGGAACCACGATCACGCCGCGCAGAAGACAACCGAAGAACGCAGCGATCCACTCGGCGCAGCTTTCGCCCCAGATGAGGACCTTGTCGCCCTTGCCGATGCCGCGCGACTCCAGTTCCCGCGCGAAACGGTAGGCCGCGCGCAACACATCGCCGTACGTCCAGCGCGGCGTCCGATAGCCGCGGCGATGCACGTAGGCCACCTCGTGCGCCTGCCGCTGGAAGTTGTCCAGATATTCCAGGATGGTGCTGCGGGCCATCGCTCCCAGTGTAACTGCTGTCCCTCAGCGGCTGCGCCATCGCCCGTACAATGGTCAGGTGAGCGATGTCTTCATCCTCGGCGTCGAGAGCTCGTGCGACGAGACGGCGGCGGCCGTGGTGCGCTCGGGCGAAGAGGTCATTTCGAACGTCGTCTACTCGCAGATCGCCACCCACCAGCCCTACGGCGGAGTTGTGCCCGAGCTCGCCTCGCGGGAGCATCTGCGCGCCATCGTGCCCGTGGTTCGTAAGGCGCTGGAGGACGCGGGTCAAACATACGACAGCATTGACGCGCTGGCGGTGACGCAGGGACCGGGACTGGCGGGTGCGCTGCTGGTGGGCCTGAGCTTTGCCAAGGCGCTCGCCTATGCGTTGTCCAAGCCGTTGATTGCGGTGAACCATCTGGAGGGTCATATCCATGCCGTCCTGCTGGAACAGCGGCCTAACGACCATGAGCTGGAATTTCCCGTGCTCGCGCTGGTGGTAAGCGGGGGACATACCCACCTGTTCCTGGCCGAGCGCCGGGACGACGGCTGGGTGTACCACGATGTGGGACACACGCGCGATGACGCCGCCGGCGAGGCCTTTGACAAGGTCGCCAAGCTGCTGGAGCTGGGTTATCCCGGCGGACCGGTCATCGACTTCCTCAGCCGGCACGGCAATCCCGAAGCGGTGAAGTTTCCGTTTGCGCAGATCAAGCATCGCGACCGTAATCCTCAGAACCGGTATGCCATCGAGGACCGGCACGTGGATTTCTCCTATAGCGGCATCAAGACGGCAGTCCTGCGATACGTGGAGACGCACGGCATGCGACCGGCGATCGAGCAGCGCGGACGCGCACTGAAACAAATTGCGAATCCCTCGCGCGAAGACGTACTGGCCGCCTGCGATCCGCAGACGCTCGACCTGGTCACTTCGTTCCAGCGCGCCATGGTCAACGATCTGGTGAACAAGACGTTGACCGCCGCGGAGGAACACAGTGCGGCTACGCTGCTGGTGACGGGCGGTGTGGCCGCCAATTCCGAGCTGCGCGACGTATTCGAACGCGAGGCGGCGCAGCAGGGGCTGCCGGTGTACTTCCCTTCGCGTAAGCTCTCGACCGACAATGCGGCCATGATCGCAGCGGCGGCCTATCCGCGCTTTCTCGCGGGCGAATTCGCCGAGCCGGACGTGTCAGCGGAAGCAGGGCTGCGGCTGGGACGAACGTCGGGGTAGGATGGCTCTGTTGACTTCCTTTTTGAAGGGGCGCGGCTTCAGCCGCGCCGATTGCCCATCGTGACGCCGGGCTTTAGCCTCTGAGGGGACTCGCATTTTGAAGGCGGGAGTCGAGTTCCCTCAGTGGCTAAAGCCACGCGGCGCAGCGGGCTTGCGGCGCGCCTGAAGTCGCGCCCATACAGCAATGAATATCGGGCAACTCACGATTGTCGGCACCGGCCTGATCGGCGGCTCGCTCGGCCTGGCCCTGCACAAGAGCGGGTTCGCCGGCCGCATTGTCGGCTGCGACAAGCGGGCGGTGCTGGAAGTTGCGCAGGCGCGCGGCGCCATCGACCGCGCCGAAGCCGATCTCGAGCGCGCCATCGTGGGCAGCGATGTAATCGTGCTGGCGACGCCGGTGGGCTGCATCCTCTCGCAGTTGGAAGCGCTGGCGCATCTCGTCCCAGCCGACGCTCTGATCAGCGATACCGGAAGCACAAAAGAACGCTTCGTCGAGCGCGCGAGGATGCTGTTTGGGAGCGGCGCGCAGGCGCGCGTGCTGCCCGGACACCCGATGGCCGGCAAAGAAGTCGGGGGAATCGAGCACGCCGATGCCGAGCTGTTTCGAGGCGCGGTCTGGCTCGTCACCCCTATTGATCCCGGCGAACCCTATACTCCGCGGCAGCGGGAATATGTGGAGTTACTCGGAGCTATCGGCGCTCGCGTGATCTTTATGGACGCCGAGCGGCATGATCGTCTATGCGCCTGGATCAGCCATCTGCCGCAGATGATTGCGACGGCGCTCGCATCGGCGCTGCGCGAAGAGTTCGGCGATGACGAGGCCCTCATGCAGATCGGCGGCCGGGCGTTGTGCGAGATGACGCGGATCGCGCGCAGCCCTTATTCCATGTGGCGCGACATCGCGCTGACGAACACCGGCAACATCGAGGACGCGTTGCTGCGTTTCGAGCAGCAACTGGCGCACTTGCGCGAGAACCTGCGCGGTCCAGGCCTGCGGGAAATGTTCGACAAGGCCAATCGGTTTAGCAATCAGTAATCAGTGGTCGGCTGTCAACCGTCGGTTGTCAGTTGCAACCCCACTTTGCACCAGCACGCGCGCCTCGGTACAATCGCCCGTCGGAACAAAACTGCTATGCCACTGAACAAGGTAGTTGCCAGCGCCGAGGAGGCAGTCCACGACATCCAGGACGGCGCGACGGTCATGGTCGGCGGCTTCGGCCTGTGCGGCATCCCGGAGAACCTGATTCGCCGCACTGGTGAAGAAAGGCGTGAAGGATCTGCACACCATCAGCAACAACGTGGGCGTGGACGAATTCGGCCTCGGCCTGATGCTGGCTGCCGGGCAGATCACGTCGCACAAGGGCAGCTACGTCGGCGAGAACAGGCTGCTGGAAGACATGGTGCTCACCGGACGCATCGATCTGGAGCTGGTGCCGCAGGGCACGCTGGCCGAGCGCATTCGCGCCGGCGGTGCGGGCATCCCCGCGTTTTACACGCCGACGGGGTTCGGCACCGTCGTCGCCGAAGGCAAAGAGACGCGCGAGTTCGACGGCCGCCCGTACGTGCTGGAGCGCGCGCTCACCGCCGACTTCGCGCTGATCAAAGCGTGGAAGGGCGACAGCTGGGGCAATCTGGTTTATCGCAAGACGGCGCAGAATTTCAATCCCATGATGGCGACGGCGGCGAAGATCACCATCGCCGAGGTCGAGCACCTGGTCGAGCCGGGCGAGATCGATCCCGACCAGGTACACACGCCAAGCGTCTACGTGCATCGCATCTTTCAGGGGACGAATTACGAGAAGCGCATCGAGCGGCGGACCGTGCGGAAGGCACAGGTTCAGAGTGGGAAGCTTTAAGGTGGGCAGGTTTAAGGTGGCGCAGGTTTGAAGGGGCGCAGCTTTAGCGCGCGGGCAAAGTCCGTGCTTTCAATTTACGGCGGGCTTCAGCTGCGCAGGGTGTCACCGACTGAAGTTGGCGATCAAGACGGAACATTACAGGATAATCGGCGCGCCTGAAGGCGCGCCCTGATGCTCCAGAATGCGGTTAATCTTCAGGAAAGCCAATGGCAACCACTCCCAACATCGCAAACAGAAGGACACCGAGAAGCGCGACCGCATTGTGCGCCGCGTCGCGCGCGAGCTGCGCGACGGCTTCTACGTCAACCTCGGCATCGGCATGCCGACGCTGGTCGCCAACTGCGTGCCGCCGGGCATCGAAGTCGTGCTGCAGAGCGAGAACGGCATGCTCGGAGTCGGGCCGTATCCCATCGCGGGCGAAGAGGACCCCGACCTTATCAATGCCGGCAAGGAGACCGTGACGCAGCTCCCCGGCACCGCGTATTTTTCCAGCGCCGAATCTTTCGCGATGATCCGCGGCGGGCACATCGACCTGAGCGTGCTGGGCGCGATGGAGGTCGACGAGGAAGGCAATCTCGCCAACTGGATGATCCCCGGCAAGATGGTCAAGGGCATGGGCGGCGCCATGGACCTGGTGGCCAGCGCCAAGCGCGTGATCGTCGCCATGGAGCACACCACCAAGGACGGCGGCGCCAAAATCCTGAAGCGCTGCACGCTGCCCATCACCGGCCTGCGCGTGGTGGACACCATCGTCACCGAGATGGCCTACATCCGCGTGACGCAGAGCGGGCTGGTGCTGGAAGAGATCGCGCCCGGCCTGACGTTCGAAGATGTGCAGAAGGCCACCGAAGCGCCGCTGATCGTCAGCCCCGAAGCTGAAGACGATGGAGTTCTAGCCATCGGCGTGTTGTTCAGCAGCATTTCCCAGTTTGTTTGTCATCCCGACCGAGGGCGCCACCCGAGTGGAGGGACCTGCTGTGCTTGCGCCCGGGATGACATTCGCTTGTGGGCACACAGCAATGACCGAAACCCTGTGACGTAGCGCATAGGGAAACCGTGCGCGCTTGTTCCATACTTGTGCGTTTGGGGCAAGCGCCCGGAAAGAAGGTCGTCATGCGCAGTCGCATGTGCTACCTGTTTGCAGCTCTCCTTTTGTTCACCGCGGCCGCAATCGCGCAGAGTATGCCTGAGGCCAGCAAGACCGACATCAGGAACGCTCCTGCCGGTTACACCAATCCCACCTCTGGCCGGCAAATGTACGACGCCTATTGCGCCTCTTGCCACGGACAAGGCGGCAAGGGCGACGGGCCGGCAGCCGCAGCCCTCAAGAATGTGCCGACCGACGTGACGCAATTAGCGGCACGAAATGGAGGCACGTTCCCTGACGCGCATGTGGCCCAGGTCATCAAGGGCGACTTGATGATGGTGGCGCACGGCAGCAAGGACATGCCGATCTGGGGGCCGGTGTTCTTTTATCTTGGGCAGCACGACCCAGCCTTGGCGCAATTGCGCATTCGCAACCTGACGAAGTACATCGAAGGAATGCAGCAGAAGTGAGGTGCGCGGCAGCGAAGGGACTGTGTCGCTCACTCGCCCTTCGGCGACGCGAAACGGGAGCTTAAGCCGAACTTGCCATCCGGACCACCTTCCAATAGGCGGACAGCGCCTGCGCCAGGCTTCCCTGCCGGACCCCGAACAGCGCCGCGACAGAACGCAGCATCATGCCGGCGACAATCGCGCAGCGCAACGCCGCTACTTGGGCCCGCGAGAAATGCTTCTGCGCATAGCGCATCATGTTGCTATACCAGAACACCTGCTTGTCTCGGAATGAGAGCTGTCCCACACTGTGCGCGCCGCTGTGCTGGAACCGCGCTTCAGGACAATAGACAATTTTGCCGCCCTGGTCGCGCAGGCGCTTACACAAATCCACATCCTCGAACCACACGGGAAAGAAGCGCTCATCGAAGCCGCCGAGTTTGACCCACATAGCGCGAGTCACGGCCAGGCATGCCCCTGCCGGCTGTTCAATCTCCTGCTGCTGCGAGTAGTCCGCGTCGAGGCAACGATATCGACGATTCACGGGATTGCCGGGCCGGAGCTGATTGATCAACAGCGCCTCGCAGAGCAACGGCGCAAGAGTCGCAATGCGGCGGAAGGCAAAGCCTCGCGCCGGCTGCCCGTCGGCTTGCACCAAAGCTCCGCCAACAGCCGACGCGGAGTTCGCCTCCAGGCAGCGCAGCAGCGCATCCACGGCGCCCGGCTCGGCAATCGCGTCGGGGTTGAGAACCAGCAGAACTTCGCCCCCGGCCGCTTGCGCACCCTGATTCACGGCAGCAGCGAATCCCAGATTTTGTTGGTTTGCAATCAGGCGCGCCGAATTCCATGAAACAAACGCTTCTACCCGCTGGACGGTATCGTCGGCGGACGCATTGTCTACAACTATGATTTCGCAGTCCTGCCCGGCGAGCGCCTCCAGACACGCCCTTATGCTCGCACTGGAGTTGTGCGTGACGATGATAGCCGAGCAGCGCATATGTCGGGAACGACGCATTATAATCGTCCAGCCATTGCAATTTGATTTGTATCAGGGCACGACTTCAGTCGTGCCGAAATGGCGCCTATTCTTGATTTGTCATTCCGAGGAGGCTTTCAGGCCGACGAGGAATCTGCGGTTTGCCCGAAGACCCATCCCGCTCGCGCGAACCGCAGATCCCTCGGCTCCGCCCTCCACCACCCCGGCTCCGGGCTCCGCTCGGGATGACGAAGAGAAACGGGCCTTATCGGCACCAGTGAACTCGTGCCCTGTTACAAAGCGTTCCCCGTGCGAATCGTTTGAAGTGGTGCCCTGATACGACGCCTTTGCGAGCCCGGTCAACGTAACATGCCCACAACCGCAGCCATCACAGTGCCCAATAACACCAACTTGCAGATCCTTGAGACTTCCCTTCCCGGCGTCCTGCTCATCCAGCCCCCCGTCTTTGGCGACGGGCGTGGCTTCTTCATGGAAACCTACCGGCAGAACGTCCTCGCCGAGGCCGGCATTCGCGAGAGCTTCTTGCAGGACAACCATTCGCGCTCGTCGCGCGGGGTGCTGCGCGGGCTGCATTATCAGCTTCGCCATCCGCAGGCCAAGCTGTGCCGTGTAGCGCAAGGCGAGGTGCTGGATATCGCCGTGGATATTCGCGTCGGCTCACCGAATTTCGGCCAGTGGGTAGGCGTAGTCCTGTCGGGCGAGAACCACACACAGATCTACATCCCCAAGGGCTTCGCGCACGGCTTCGTGGTGCGCTCCGAAACCGCCGACTTCCTCTACAAGTGCAGCGACTACTACGATGGTCCCGACGATCGCGGCGTGCTGTGGAGCGATCCTGCCCTCGCCATCAATTGGGAGATGCCCGCGCCCATCGTCTCCGAGAAAGACCAGCGCTACCTTCCCCTTGCGCAGATTCCGCCTGAGCAGTTGCCGAGGTACGAGCCTTGAGACTCCGGCTGCTGATCACCGGTGCGAACGGCCAGGTCGGCTGGCATCTCCAGCGCACAGCGGCTCCGTTAGGCGAGGTGCTGGCCATCGATATCGACCAAGTCGACTTCACTGACCCGGAAGCGATCACGCGAGCCATCCGCGACTTTCAGCCCGACATCCTGGTGAATGCCGCAGCCTACACCGCCGTCGACAAGGCCGAGAGCGAGCCGGAGCTGGCGCGCGCCATCAACGTCAGAGCCCCGGCGCGCATGGCCGAGGAGTGCGCGCGCACCCGCACGCTGATGCTCCACTATTCCACCGATTACGTGTACGACGGCAGCAAAGCCGATCCCTATAACGAGGGCGCTGCCACCGGCCCGCTCAGCGTCTACGGCGAGACGAAGCTTGCGGGCGACCGCGCGATCATCGCCAGCGGCTGCCCGCACATCATTCTGCGGACCACGTGGGTGTATGACATCCGCGGCAAGAATTTTTTGCGAACCATTCTTCGCCTGGCACGCGAAAAAGAAGAGCTGCGGATTGTGGGTGACCAGTTCGGCGCGCCGACCTGGGCGCGGATGCTGGCCGAGTGTACCGCCATTGTCCTCGCGCGCGCGCTCGAACATCACAACGTAAACGCACGCTGGCCGGCCAACGGAGTCTTTCATGTTACGGCCGGCGGCAGCACCTCGTGGGCGGGATTTGCCCAAGCCATTCTCGACGAGTACGAGGAGCTAGCGGACCTGAACGCTGAGACCAGCGAGTTCAGTGGTCCGTTGAAGGCCAAGCGCGTGGTCGCAATCACCACCGACGAATATCCGCTGCCTGCGCGGAGGCCGCAGAACTCGGTGCTCTCCAATGGGCTGATCGCGCACCGCTTCGGCATCGTCATGCCGGACTGGCGCCATCAGCTTCGGCTTGCCTTGCAGGACGCCATTCGCCGATAATTGCCAGTAATCTTTGCTGAACCTTTATTCCCCTAGAAGCTGATTGCGTAGAGCAGGTGGAAGGGCACGGCTTCAGCCGTGCCGCAAAGCTCGCCGGATTGACCGCTTCAGCCGCGGCTGAAGCCACAATATTATTGAGATCGCGTTTCACCGGGCTGAAGCCCGGTGCTTCCACCGGCACCGAGTTCCTCACGAACGGAGACCTATGAAGGGCATAGTCCTGGCGGGCGGCATCGGTTCGCGCCTCTATCCGCTCACCCGCGTCACCAACAAGCACCTGCTGCCGGTGTACGACAAACCCATGATCTACTATCCCCTCCAGATCCTGGTCGACGCCGGCATTCGCGACATCCTCATCGTCACCGGCGGCCACAACGCGGGCGACTTCCTGCGCCTGCTGCAAAACGGCAAAGACTTCGGGTTGCACCAACTGAGTTTCGCCTACCAGGAGGGCGAGGGGGGCATCGCCGACGCGCTGCGCCTGGCCGAGCCCTGGGCCAAGGGCGACAAGATTTGCGTGGTGCTGGGCGACAACATCATCGAAGGCGACATTCGCGAGGCCGCGGCGGAGTTCGATCGCCTCGATAAGGGCGCGATGGTGATGCTGAAAGAGGTCGAAGATCCCGAGCGCTTCGGGGTCCCCGTGCTGGAAAACAATCGCATCATCCGTATTGAAGAGAAGCCCAAGAAGCCGCAGTCGTCGTTCGCGGTCATCGGCGTCTACTTCTACGATGTGAGCGTCTTCGACCGCATTCGGCGCCTCAAACCCTCGGGCCGCGGCGAGTACGAGATCACCGACGTCAACAACAGCTACATCGAAGAAGGCACGCTGCATCACAGCCTGCTGGAGGGCTGGTGGACCGACGCTGGGACGTTCGAGTCGCTGTGGCACGCCAGCAACATGGTCCGGGAGAAGGTGCTGCGCAGCGCGGAGGAACCGCTCAAGGTGTCGAGCGAAGAAACCGCCCAGGTGCGTGGCGCATGAAGCTACTGGTCACGGGCGGCGCGGGATTCATTGGCTCCAACTTCGTTCACCAGACCATCGCCCGGCATCCCGACTGGAGGCTGGTCGTTCTCGACAAGCTGACCTATGCCGGCAATCTCAAGAACCTCGAGCCGGAGCTAAGCGCCGGCCGCTGCGAGTTCGTGCAGATGGACATCTGCGACCGCGGCGTTGTGGACGCGGTGCGCGGCTCCGATGCGGTGATTCACTTCGCCGCCGAGAGCCACGTGGATCGCAGCATCGAAGACGCCTCGGCATTCGTGCGCACCAATGTCGACGGCACGCACAACATGCTTCAGGCGTGCCGCGAGGCGGGCGTCCCGCGATTCGTGCATGTCAGCACCGACGAGGTCTACGGCAGTCTCGGCGATACCGGGCAGTTCTCGGAAGACACGCCGCTGAAGCCGAATAGCCCGTACTCGGCGACTAAGGCGGCGTCTGATCTGCTTGTGCTGGCCTGCGTCCACACCTACAAGTTCCCCGGCATGGTCACGCGCTGCTCCAACAACTACGGGCCATATCAGTTTCCTGAGAAGTTCATCCCGCTGATGATCGCGCAGGCGATGGCGGGCGAGCGCCTGCCGGTGTACGGCAAGGGCGCTAACGTTCGCGACTGGATCCACGTCAGCGATCATTGCAGCGCGCTGCTCACCATCCTGGAGCGCGGTCGCGAGGGCGAGGTGTACAACATCGGCGGCGGCTGCGAGATGCAGAACCTCGACGTTGCGAAGCTGATCCTCAAGGCGCTGGGGCGTTCAGAAGATTTGATTCAGTTCGTCACCGATCGTCCCGGGCACGACCTGCGTTACGCCATCAACTGCGAGAAGCTGGATGGCGACCTGGGCTGGAAGCCGCGGGTGAAGTTCGATCAGGGGCTGGCCGACACGATTGCGTGGTATCGCGAGAACCAGGATTGGCTGAACGACGTGCGCAGCGGCCAGTACCGCGATTACTACGAGCGCCATTACGTGCAGCGCGAGAAGACCTTCGCCGCGCGATAAAGGATTTTCACCACGGAAGCACGGAACTCACGGAATTCTTCTGGTCTGTTGATTCTCGATAGGCGCTCTTAGCCGTTCTGAGTGAGGCCTGTTCTTGCTGCACTTGGCCATAAACAAAAAAGAAATTCCGTGTATTCCGTGTTTCCGTGGTGAAACAAAGCGCAACGATGCCGAAGAGTGTTTCAGGTAGGAAGCAACACGGCTTGGCGATTGCCATCCTCGCTGCCGGCAAGGGCACGCGGCTGAAGTCGCGGCGTCCCAAAGTCCTGCATGAGATTGGCGGCAAGCCGCTGCTGGCGCATGTGGTTGCCGCCGCCGCGCAGGTCGTTCCCGCACAGAACATCTTCGCCATCATCGGTCATGAGGCCGACAAAGTTCGTGCTGCGCTGGAATCAACCGGCATCGGCTTCGTCCTGCAACGCGAGCAGCGCGGCACCGGGCACGCCATGATGGAGGCGCGCGCAGCGCTCGCCGGCTTCGAGCACGTGCTTGTCTTGTCAGGCGACGTGCCCCTGATTGCGCCCGAAACCATCGCACGCGTCCGCGACTTCCACACCGAGCGCAACGCCGCGATGACCGTGCTCACGGCCCAGCCGCCCGACCCGACGGGCTATGGCCGTATATTCCGCTGCATCGTCAAAGGCAAGCAGACCGACGAGATCGAACGCATTGTCGAGCAGAAGGCGTTGCGAGGCAAGGAAGCCGCCCAGCGCGAGATCAATTCCGGCACCTACGCCTTCGCCACCGCACCGCTCTACAAGTACATCAGCCAGCTAGGCGTCGGCAATGCCCATCACGAGTACTACCTCACCGACATCGCCGAACTGCTGCGCAAAGCGGGCGAGAGAGTGCTCGCATTGCGAGCAGACGATGCTAGCGAAGTACTAGGCGTCAACACGCGCATGGAGCTGGCGGAGCTCGACGCCAAGCTGCGCGCCAACAAAGCCCGCGAGCTGATGGAAGCGGGCACGACCATCTTCCGCCCCGAGACTTGCGACATCGACGCCGACGTCGAGATCGGCGCCGACACCGTCATCGAGCCGCATGTGCAGCTCATCGGGCGCACGAAGATCGGCGCCGATTGCCGCATTCGCTCCTACTCGGTGATCACCAATTGCGAGGTCGGCGACAACGTCTTGATTCTTCCCGGCTGCATTCTGGAGGAGTCGGTGATTCGAAGCGGCGCTCGCTTGGGCCCGTATTCACGTCTGCGGCCGGGCTGTGATATCGGCGAAGGCGCGCACGTCGGCAACTTCGTCGAGACCAAGAAGACGCGGCTGGGCAAAGGTTCCAAGGCCAATCACCTTACCTACCTGGGAGACGCGGAGATCGGCGCCGGCGTCAACGTTGGCGCGGGGACTATCACGTGCAACTACGACGGGGTGAACAAGAGCACAACCACGATTGAAGACGGCGCCTTCATCGGCAGCGACACCACGCTGGTTGCCCCGGTCCGCATCGGCCGCGACGCCTATGTGGGCGCGGCCTCGTGCATTACGGAAGACGTTCCGCCGGATTCTCTCGCCGTGGCCCGCGGCCGCCAGGTCAATAAAGAGGGCTGGGCGAAAGAGTGGCGAACTAAGAAGGCACCAGCAAAGAAGTAGAGCAGCTCCCGCCCTCCCGCAGCTTTCGATTAGCCCCTCTTCGCTCCCGCCTCCGGCCATCTAACCATATGGAGGTCTTATGCCGAAGAGCACTGATAAGAACACTCTGCCCGACATGCCGGGCACCAATCCCAGCGTCAACCCGCAAACCGGGGCCATCAATCCGTCAGCTCCCACCGTCGGCACCGAGCAATGGGGCAACACCAGCGACGAGCGCCGTGTCCTTGGCGAGCTCGATCCCGCGGACACCCGCGCCGGGCAGATGAAGGGCAATCCCGACGACAGCAACCCGGCCGACCTCTCGCGGCTAACCAGCGCCTCGGCGCACTCGATGAACACCAGCCACGGCGGCAGCAGCGACCAAACTTTCCGCTGCGCCGGCGTGGGCAACAGCGATTGCCGTTGGGAGACGAGCGGCGCCTCCGAAGACGAAGTCATGCGCCGCGTCGAGGAGCATAGCCGTCGCGACCACGCCGGCATGAGCGACTGGTCCGAAGCCATGCGCAAGAAAGTGCGTGACAACATCCACCGCCGCGAAGCGGCATAAACACCGCCGGCTACAAGGCATTCCGGGCCGCGCCTTATACGCTGATGTGATACGGAATTGTCGCCACGGTGATCCGCTGGTTGCCGTTGAACAGCAGCAGCGCGCGGATCGCCTCCGGGCGGTTGTTGTGCAGCAGGTAGTGATACCAGTGGCTCTCCACCAGCTCCGGAATCAGCATGGTGATGATGCGGTCGGGATGCTCGGCCTGCTGCTGCATGGCGTAATCCACAATCGGCTTGACGATGAAGCGATAGGGCGAATCCAGCACCACCAGCTTCGGCGGCTTCAGGCCGGCCGCTTTGGCCGGCGCCTCCACCAGCTCGCCCCAGTGCTGCCGAAACTCGTCGGTCTGCTCCCCGCAGATGCACGTGCACCACGTGGATTTCCCCCGACAGCGTCCACGCATAGCGCAGCGCCTTCTCCGCGACCAGGCTCCAGCGATCGATCGGCACCAGCACCAGCGGCTCGCAAAGGTTCCCCGTATGCACCGGCGTCAGTGGTGTTGATCTCCGCGCCCACCCGCGCGTAGTGGCTGCTTAACCGCGCGCATCATCAGGATCAGCGCCGGAATCAGCAGCACCGTGATCCACGCGCCGTCGACGAACTTCGCCACCAGCACGACCAGCGTCGTGATGCCGGTCGCGAACGCGCCCAGCCCGTTCAGGAACATGCTGCGTCCCGAGCCCAGGCCACCGGCCCGCTTCCAGTGCACCACCATGCCCGCCTGCGACAGCGTGAACGCCAGAAACGCTCCCACCGCGTACAGCGGAATCAGCCGGTCGGTGACGCCGCCGAAAGATGATCAGCAGCAGCGCCCGTGAGCAACGCCAGCGCGTAAACGCCCTGCGCGAAGACCAGCCGCCGGCCGCGCAACGACGAACGCGTGCGGCAGGTAGCCGTTCTGCGCGATGGCGCGCGCCAGCCGCGGGAAATCGGCGAACGCCGTATTGGCCGACAGCGACAGCACCACCAGAATCGACCCGATGCTGACCCAGTAGAACGCGCCGCGGCCGGTCACGGCCGCCAGCAATTGCGAAAGCACGCTGTCATAGCCCGGCGCGTCCGGGATCGGTGGCCGCGATGCCGTACTCCGGCACCAGATACGCGATGCCCAGCAACAGCGCGATCAGAATGCCGATGATGATGGTCAGCGTCAGCTTGGCGTATTTCGTCGTGGGATCGCGAAACGCCATCACGCCGTTGCTCACCGCTTCCACGCCGGTCATGGCCGTGCAGCCGCTGGAGAAGGCGCGCAACAGCAGCCACGCGCTCATCGCGCCCGTCGCCGCCGGCGAGCTGCGGCGGCGTGATCACCGGCATCGGATGCCCTCCGGCGGCGAGCGTCTTATAAATGCCGATCGCGATCATCCCCAGCAGGCAGCCGATGAAGATGTACGTCGGCAACATGAACACCCCGCCCGACTCCTGCATCCCGCGCAGGTTGACAATGGTGATCAGCAGCAGGATTCCCAGGCACAGCCGCAAGCGTGGAATGTTGCAGCGAGGGGACAGCCGAAACCAGCGCGCCCACGCCCGCGGAGATGCCCACCGCCGCGGTCAGCACATAATCGATCATCAGCGCGGCGGCGGCCAGCAGCCCGAAGTTCGCGCCCAGGTTTTCGCTGGCCACGGTGTACGAGCCGCCGCCCTGCGGATAGGCGGCGATGGTCTGCCGGTAGGAGAAGTACACGATGCCCAGCAGCACGACGATGCCGACGGTGATCGGCCAGATGTAAGCGACGCCCGCCATGCCCAGCGGGATCAGCAGCGTGAGCGCGGCCTCCGGGCCATACGCCGCCGAACTCAGCGCGTCCAGGCCGAAGATCGGAATGCCCTTCGCCGGGCCGATGCGCTCGGCCTTCTCTTCCTCGGTGGCCAAGGGCCGGCCGAACAGCACGTCAACCAGGTTGACGCTCGGCCGTTTCGGTTCAGTGACGACAGTAATCGAAGTCCCCACAGTGGAAAGAAGGATACATGTTGCGCGGCAGTAGTGTCTTGAAGATTACAGTTGCGTAACACAAGGTCTGTGAGTGCTCAGAGGAACCGAACACATGCGCCGATTATCTGAGGTGGGTTGGCTACCTTCACTATTGGGTCATTCTGTTTAACACGACATCCTCGTCTATAGGTCGAGTCTTAAAGAAAAGATGACATAGCGGTTACAAACGTGTGACAAGTCGAGATTTCGTTTTCGCTAACCTCACCTGTTTTGCTTTCTTCGGTAATGCAGCCGTTCCCTGCCAGAGAGCGGACTGTTCGGTACAGCAATTAGCCGCAATACCGAATGAACAAAACCTCGTTGCTGTTGGTGCTCGCACAACGAGGAGTTGCTATGTCGTACGGGCTCGTGGGCGCATGGGCAAGAAAGCCCACTGCTGACGGACAGTAGGAGACTAGTGGTTACGGAGTAGACGTATTATGTGCGAATGGAGAGTCACCTACCGGGGAATCGTTTATCCCTGGCACTGCGACCATATGGCGCATATGAACGTCATGTGGTACACCGGCAAGTTCGACGAAGCCTGCTGGCAATTGCTGGCGATGCTTGGTCTCCGTCCGTCTCGATTGGCGCAGGATGGAATCGGCGTGGCCGCCGTGGAACAGCACATTCACTACAAGCGTGAGCTACGTGCCGGCGATGCAGTTACGATCCAATCGTCAATCTTGGAGGTAAGAGACAAGGCCATCCACATACTGCATAAGATGATGGATGACGCCACCGGGGAAGTCGCGGCAACCAGCATGGTTGTCGGTGTTCAGATCGACACCAGGACCCGTAAGGCCATTCGGATGCCCGACGATGTTCGCCAAAAAGCGATTGCAATGATGGAACGGGAGCTGGCATGTGCGGAGACCAAATGAATGGTGCAAACCTTAACCTGGCGAGGGAAATTAGTTGCGATCTGCGTTGTTGTAATCAGCACATGCTCTTGTAATGGGCCATATCGGCCCATGGCTGTGTAAACCGCAGAACGATGTCCAGTGATAAGTCCCGAAAAGGAAAGCAGAATACAAAGAACGGCCGGAAGCAAGAGAAAACTTTGAGCGGCTTGTAACCGCTGTTTTCGCGGCCAAACCGAAGCTCAAAGAGCGGCAGCCCAAGAAAGCTACCACCCGCAAAACGGCCGGCAAGGAACGCGATTGGAATGGCTCCTCTTACCTCGCTCCTGCCGCCGGACGGTGGAGCGCGTCGGTGCCTTTGCCCGTAAGCTGCCTAACGTTGGGCGCGCGCCAGCGACACTCAGATAAGTGAACCGGCCGATGTAGTTCAATGGATTCTCTTCTGCGGCCCAACTATTGAACGAAATATCTGCCCATTAAATGAGGCTCTACTTCCTCCAACACTGGCCGTATCCGCCTCGTCGATAAAGGCTCCTTTCCATTTCGGGAAATGGTGGTTACCTTCGTTCTCCGAGGATGCCGCACTCACCGACGCACCCATTCCCGGCGACATAAACTAGAGAGGCCGAAGCCAGACTTCGGCATCGCCGAGCCGTTGAGGCGAGGGGATCACGCTCTTTGAAATTTGAAGCGGTTCGCGCGACCGGGCGGAACTAGAACCGGCAGCATGGAAACCATTGTTCCGGACGGTTCTTTGGGTAAGTCCTTTTGCTGGACGACTTTGCGGATCTACTTCTAACCGCAACAAAACAGGTAGCCTTACGCGAACCAGCAACTCTAATGTTTACACGACTTTGGAGTCAAAGTCGTGCAACCAACCAACTTGCTGGAGGGGGTATACCCCCTGTTTTGTGCACACCGTAGCTAGCATTACTTTTTTACCTGCCTAACCCGGCAAAATGTACGCGAAGGCCTTCTATAGGCCGCGTCTGGTTCGGTCGGATTGCGCTCAACGAGGAATGTAACAAAACTACATTTTGTTGCCTCCCGATGGAGCACCTCTCCCATAGAGCTTCGTCGCTATTTCTTGGGCTCGCGGTCAGGCAGTTGGACGGGGATCTCCAGCATGGGGCGGCCCATGCGCTCGGCCTCTTCGGGGGTGATGCCGGCCATCTGCATGCGGCGGTTCTGGATCTCGCGCAGCTCCGCGAGCACCTCGCGCTCCTGCTCGACGTACTCTTCCTCGGTGATCGCGCCGTCTTCCAGCAGCGTCTGCAGTTCCAGCAGGCGCTCCTTGATCGGCGCGTCGTCGGTGTACTGCTCTTCGGCCGCGCGCGCCAGCGTGCGCAGGATGAACTGGAATCCGGCGATGGGCGAGAGCAGAAGATCGTCGATCAGGAGCATGGTTGACTCTTCAGTGAGACGCATGTGCAGAATCTGGGAGATCGGATGCCAGGTTCGGGCATCATCTGGACGCTAATCTGATCCATCGCACGACCCAAGTCCTGCCTGGCGAACCTGAGCACTATCGTCTTTACGCCGTGCTGCTGGGCTCCAGCTTCAGCCGTATGTTCACAAAGTTATACGGCGGCCACGGGCCGGTGTACTTGAAGTTGAGCCGCTCGCCGAATTTTCGCGCGATCTTGTTGACGGCGGCATCGAACTCGGCTTCGCGCTCGCGCTCCATCAGAAACGCCGCGTTCATGATCATCTTGTCGCCGATGGGCTTGTTGTCGCGCGAGGCCACGCAGACCGTGCGCAGCGTCTCATAGATGTCGCGCACATACTCGACCGAGCGCTCGTCCAGCGCCTTGTCGATCATGCGGCCCAGTTGCATGCGGGCGAAGTAGGTCGACTGCAGATGCTTGCGCGTGATCTCCTGATGGAAGCGGTGGATCTCTTCGTGCTCGCCTTCAATTCTTCGATGATGTGATCGCGGTCCCAGGTGACCTTCGAGGCCGAACTCCAGCTTGCCCGCCATCTGCTTGAGCACGTCTTTGACCGAAGGATAGATGCTCCTTCAGCACTTCGCGAATGTCGTCGTCGGTGCGAAACACGGTGCCGAAGCTCATGGGAATGATGGTGTGCGTCTTCATCACCGTCTCGATCACGTGCTCGTGGGCAAGCGCGTTTTCGCGCGTGGGATCGAAGATGAAGACCGGCGGTCTTGCTGACCACGGCGGCGATATCGCCATGATTGACGGTGTAAACCTTCTCGCCGGCGCCGCCGATGCCGATGCGGCCGAAGATCACCGGCTCCCGCGACTGGATGATGCCGTACACGTAGCGTCCTTCCTGGCGGACACCGGCACCGGAATCGGGCCGCGGCGCGAACCGGCGGCTCCGGCGCTATTGCGTGGCTCGCGCGGCCGTGGTCCGGCGCAGTTACGCATGCGCGGTCGGGAATGCGGCTTAGGCGTCCGACGCTTCTTCGCGTGCTTCGGTCTTCGTAGCCGTCTACTGAGCCGCTCGCCTTGTGCTTGCTCATAGCTTCTCCTCAACTCCGGAAATTGTGTCCAGAAGTTCCTTGATGTCGATCGGCTTGAACAAAACGGGAATGCCGCCACGTTGCGGCGCGGTCGTTGGCTTCCGGCTGGCATAACCGGTAAGCAGCACCGCCGGCATCTCCGGATCCTTCTGGCGCGCGAACTCGATGACATCGAAGCCGGTCTCCTGCTTCTCCAGCGACAGGTCGCAGAGCAGCAGATCGACTTCCTGCTCCGCGACGCCTGGCGCGCCTCTCCGGAGGAAGGCGCCGCGCCACGTCGTAACCCTTCTGTTGCAGGATGAGACGGTAGGTCAGTGAGCACGTTGGGCTCATCGTCGACCACCAGGATGTGATATTTGCGCTTCATGCCGTCACCGGTCCGTTCATCAGTGCACCGCGGGCAAATCAATGCTGAAAACTGTTCCCTTGCCCACGCGGCTGCGCACGCGGAGCTTGCCGCCGTGGTTCTCCACGATCCCCTTGACGATCCACAAGCCCAGGCCGGTCCCGTTCTCCCTTGGTGGTCACGAAGGGCTCGAACATCGTGTGCAGCAAGATTCTCCGCGATGCCGCAGCCGGAGTCGGCGACCGAGAATGCGGATCTCTCGCCGCAGTTCATCCGGCGCACCAGGTCGCGTGCGGAGGCGCAGCAGGCCGCCCGAGGCCATGCTGTCCTTGGCGTTGACCACCAGATTCGACAGCACCTGCCGAATCTGGTCGGCCGAGCCCAGCGCCTGGGGCAATTGCCCCAGCTCCTTTTCCACGCTGGACGCCGACGCGCTCCAGTTGCCGCGAGAACAGCAGCAGCGTGTCTTCCACCACGCTGTTGATGTCGAAGTTGCCGACCTGGGCGGTGTTGCGATACAGCCCCAGCATCTGGCGCACGATGCGCGCCACGCGCTCGGTCTCGCTCTTCAGGATGTCGTAGACCGGCGCCGCCTCCGGCTTGATCTGGTCGGTCAGCAGGAAGATGCAGTTCTTGATGGCCTCCATCGGATTGTTGACTTCGTGCGCGATGGTGCCGGCGAGGCGGCCGGCGGCGGCGAACTTCTCCATCTCCAGCATGCGCCGCTCCAGCTTCAACTGCTCCAGGCGTGCGCACTGCGGTGAAGTCGCGCAGCACGGTGACGGTGTAAGCCACCATGCCCGCGCTCGTCATAGATTTTGCCGGAGCGCGCATCGTATTCCACTTCCTGGAGCGTGTCCGGGATGGGCGAGCTGAAGGGGCGCGCTTTCGCGATCGGAGAAGGAGTAGGTGAACTTGGTGATATACGCGTCGAGCATGGCCTGATTGCGCATGTGCAAGGGCGCTGCGCGCCGTGTCTGCGGGCCCAGCAGCTCCTGGCCGCGAGCGGATCGAGCAGCGCGATCTTGGCGTCGCGGTCGCACACCACGATGGGATCGCCGACGTTCTCGATGACCAGGTTCAGGCGGTCGCGATCCTGGCGCACCACTTCTTCGGCCTGGCGCAGCTTCTCGTAGTTGGCGCGCAGCTCCTCGTCGGCGCGGCGCAGGTCGGTGACATCGCGCAGCACGGTCACCATCCCGGTGCGGCGTCCGTCGGGAGCGAACGTCGGCGCGGAGACGGCTTCGAACAGCACCTCGTCGCCTTCGATCGCGTCCACCAGCGTCATGTCGCGCGAGGAGTCGCTGCCGGAAACCGCCATGGACGACAGCGCCGCGGAGAACAGCAGGTTGTTCAGCTCCACGGCGCGCACCCGGCCCTCGCTCACCTCCTCGGGCAGCCGGAAATACCGCTCCGCCGCTTTGTTCTGCGTGATCACGCGATGCTGCGGATCGGTGAGGATCACCGGATCGGTCATGCTCTCCATCACCGTCTGCATCTGGGTGATGGTGGTCTCCATGTCGACCATGCGGTTGCTGATAGTGCTCAACTTTGAACAGGCGCGCCAGATAGCGGTTGGCCAGCTCGAGCAGCGCCCGCAGCTCGGCGATCTCGGCTTCGGTTGCACCTGCGCTTGAGTTCCACCACCGCGACGGCAGCATAGGCGCGCATCTCGCAGATGCGCAGACCTGTTCCTGCAACTGCAATTGCAGCCGGCACGTGAAAGTTCTCGACCGCGACGCACTTGCCGGCTGCGCACGCGGTCTGCCTCCCAGCACGCGGTGCGATTGCGATAAATCAGCGGGTGATAGTAGAGGTCGAGCACCGCGGCGGGTGCGGCTGCGCACAAGAGCGGGTTGCAGGCTGTGCAGCACGCGGGCAATCGGCGTTTCCATGGCAAACAGCGAGGTGTGAAAACGCTGTAGAAAATGTTGGGAGCAGTTCAGGGAAGCGACGTCGGCAATTTCCGAGGAGTCGAAATCCACCCGGGCCACCAGGGCGCGCGGATGCCCAGGGCAACGATCTCCTCCAGCAAGACGGGGAGAGATCTCTTCGCTGCGCTCTACGCCGAGCAGGCGCAGCGCTGGAGCGACGGCCCTTCCCCGCTTGCTCAGGGACATGCGGAACGCACGCGCATCTCGGGGGAGGCCACGGCTACGTCTCCTGGCAGCGCTCAGCCTCGCGCCGGAGGCCGCCGGGCGCGGACGGGTCGACGCGTAGTTTCAACCCTGGTGACCTCTTCTTCTCCTGAGCCAAGCTGCGGACGCGAAACCAGCCCGGTGAGCCCCACCGCGTCGGCATACTTCAGATAGGTATCGATGGAAGCGACTACGACGCGCGCCTCGACCGTGATCAGGTCGATGCCGACCAGCGAGATACGCACCCAGGCGTCGATCACGATGCCTTTATCTAGCACCCGGTCGAGTACGTCGATCAGACTCGAACCGCCGGAAACCCGTTCAACGGCCATTGAACATCCTCCTGCTGAGCTTAGGCCTGCCGAGCTCAGCCTGGTTCAGCGTGAACTAGCCAACCTACCTGGCTGACAATTCCTAACAACTTGCTGACAGCGCCTAAGTCTTCTTGCTCTTTTTCGCTGCCCGTTTCGCCACAGTTTTGGCCGGCGCCATGGAGCCCCGCAGCTCCGCTCCCGGGCCGGCCCGCGGCAACCGCACCCGTGTCGCCTCCGGCAACGTGGCCGGATGCGTGAGATTCGGGATCGAACTTCCACCAGTTCAATCCGATCTCTTCCGCCTTGTCGACCGAACAAACCAGCAGGCGGATGCGAATGGTCAGCAGCTCGACGTTCGCCAGCGATATGCGCACGTCACCCGCGATGACCAATCCTTTGTCCAATACCCGATCAAGGATATCGAGCAGGTTGGCCGTTCCAGAGACGGTCGGTACACGTTCCATTGGTGTCTTAATCTATCGGAGAGTGCGGAAACTCGATGCTCTCTACTCCCTCAACGGCAACTCCCACGGGGGACAAGAGGTTGACAGCCAGCATCGACACAAGGGCGTATCCTAGCGCTGCCGTGAGCGGGTGTCAATTTCCACTCCCGCCGACCGCCGAATCGCACCAACTTCAAAACGGAACCGGAACTCTCCTTGAGGTTAGATGCAGGTGGGTTGCCTGGCATGAGAGCAATTCCTTGCTTTTGTTACGTTGGCTACCGGCAGGTGCGGAACTCGCCCTTTGAGGAAGTGCGACCCACTGGACTCCCTTGTGATGTCCGTCACAGCCCGTTGGTACTACAATCGGCGAAGATGATCTGTCGCGGGTGCCCCCACTCGTTCGCAGGTTTCGAATGAGGGGGTGATCGAACGGCAAGAATAGACACTGTAACCGGCAAACCCACCTCAAGGCAGGGACACATGGGCTGGATCGAGAACAAGTTCGAAAAGAATTTCCTGGTCACCACCGTTGACTACGTCTTCAACTGGGCGCGCAAATCCGCCATATGGCCCATGACCTTCGGCCTGGCCTGCTGCGCCATCGAGATGATCGCCGCCTCCACCTCGCGCTTCGACATCGCGCGCTTCGGCTCCGAGGTCTTCCGTCCCAGCCCGCGGCAAAGTGACCTGATGATCGTGGCCGGCACGGTCACGCTGAAGATGGCGCCGGTGGTGAAGCGCATCTACGACCAGATGCCCGATCCCAAATGGTGCATCTCGATGGGCGCATGCTCGTCGGTGGGCGGGCCGTTCAACACCTACGCCGTCTTACAGGGCGTGGATCGCATCGTACCGGTCGACGTCTACGTCGTCGGCTGCCCGCCGCGTCCGGAAAATCTCTTCTACGGGCTCCTCCGCCTCCAGGACAAGATCGACCAGATGAGCATCGCCAAGAAGCCCACTGAAGTCCGATTGCGCGAGGACATGGTCGATAACTTCAAGGAGCAAATCCGCATTGCCCAGGCCAACTTCGCCAATCCCGAGCAGTTGGTGCAGCCGGTGAACAACGGCGTGGTTGTTGGGCGGTAAAAGGGGCTTCCACCACGGAAGCACGGAATACACGGAATTTTTCTTCTACATTTTTCGCTCGCCCGCACAAGTGAACACAAAACTCCGTGGCCCATGCTTCCGTGGTGAATACGCCCTCAACACCAGCGCCTCCCCTGGGGTTCTCGCAGGCGCCTGCGCTTTCATCTAAGCTATGGTTATCGAAAACCGGCCGACTTCTTCGCCCGTCCGATGAACTCAGGGTTAACAACGATGAGAACCAAGCCAACAAATGCGAAGCTCTTGTCCGTCCTTACTGCCCTCGCGCTGCTGGTCAGCCAAGCTGTCGCCGTGACTGGCGGGCCGCAGCTCCCCAATCCCGGCAAGGCGCCGCTTACGCGCGAGCAGCAGATCGACCTGGGACTGAAGGCCGCGGCGCAGGTCTACCAGCAGATGCCGGTGCTGCCCGACAACAGTCCGGAGACGCAGTACATTCGCCAGCTCGGCGCCAAGCTGGTGGCTGTCATCCCGCAGCAGTATTCGTGGCCATACGAGTTCCACGTCATCCCGCAGGAGGAGATCAATGCGTTCGCGCTGCCCGGCGGGCAGGTTTTCATCAACGTGGGCACCATCGCCGCCGCGCAGAACGAGGCGGAACTGGTGGGCGTGATGGCGCACGAGATGTCGCACGTCTACATGCAGCACTCGGCCAAGCAGGTGGGAAAGACGCAGACCACCGCGGCCGTTGCCGGTATTCTGGGTGCGCTTCTCGGCGCAGCGGCTGGAGGCGTGATCGGCTCGCTCGCGCAAGCGGGCATTAACTTCGGCGCCGAGGGCATCATCCTGAAGTATTCGCGCACCGATGAAGCGCAGGCCGACGCCGTGGGCGCAATCATCATGTGGAAAGCAGGCTACAATCCGCAGGCCATGGCCGACTTCTTCAAGCTGCTGGCCTCGCAGGGCGGCTCGCCTCCGCAGCTTCTCAGTGACCACCCCAATCCCGGCAACCGCGAGCAGGCCATCCAGCAGGAAATCGCCAACTGGCCTCCGAAAACGTATCTGACGTCCAGCCCGGCCTTCGAGCAGGCGCACAAACTCGCTTCGACCATGAAGGTCTACACCGCCCAGCAAATTTCCGATGGCGCAAAGAGCGGTGAATGGGCGCGGTTGAACCGGCAGAGCGGCGCTGTCTTCGGCCCGAACGGAGGCTCGGTGGTGCCGGCGTCGGCAGAGCAATCCACACCTGCCCGGCCAGT
Source organism: uncultured Acidobacteriaceae bacterium (assembly GCA_963735915.1). Classification (GTDB taxonomy): domain Bacteria; phylum Acidobacteriota; class Terriglobia; order Terriglobales; family Acidobacteriaceae; genus Bog-257. Next base: position 69,289 of record CAVTMX010000008.1, read on the forward strand.
GTCGCTCTCCAGCGTGCTGCCGAACATGCACATGGTGCAGAGCGATCTGGGAGGCCTGAAGATCTCGCGCCCGGACAACTGGCAGCTCACCATGCCCAGGCAGACGGGCGATGACATCCAGATCGCGCCCACAGCCGGCGTCGCCGGCAATAACGTCGGTTATGGTGTCGTGCTCGGCTCGGTCAAGCCGCAGGGCAGCCAGTCGCTCGACGAATCGACCAACAATTTGGTCACTGCGCTACAGCATGGCGGCGAGGACTTGCAGCCCATCGGCAGCGCGCAGCCGATCACCGTGGCCGGCATTCAGGGGCGCTCGCAGATGATGCAGTCCACCTCGCCCTTCGCCGATGCGAACGGTCAGCCGCAGAAGGAACGCGATTGGCTGGTCACCGTGCCGCGGCCCGACGGCTCGCTTGCATACTTCGTCTTCGTCGCGCCGGAAGCGGACTGGAACAGGTTCACGCCGGCCTTCAACAGCATGCTGAAGAGCCTGCAGTTTCAGAAATAGAACCGGCTCCCTTCAGGTGAATCGGCTAGAACCTGTCCTCGACGTCGGTCCTCGTACTCGGCGCCTCATCTTCGCGCACGAACCCATACGGGCAATGCCGGCATCCCGAGCGGCAGCAGAACCCGCGCCTGAGCAGATAAATTGACGTGAAGACTACGAAGCCATTTTCCAGGTAGTAGTCGATACCTTCGATGAGCTCGTCCGGCATCAGCGCACCGCGGCCTCGTGCGACGAACCGGTATCCTCTCGTTGAGAACTCTGGTGATCGATTAGCTGCGGGCGCCCCACCCAAGCTTCGGTTGCTTGGGTGGGAGCTCGTTGCTCAGCTTCCACCGCGACCCCGTCCCGAAAACTGACATACTTTCCCGAGATCGCGGGCACACGCTCGCCGGGTACGATGACACCGACGAGGTTGAGGGGGTCGGCGGCGGAGACAGTGAGTATCTCGCCACTTGCCGGAACATTGCGCATGGCGCGCAGCGATTCGACGGCTTCCGGCAGAGCGAACTGCTCGCCGATAAATCCGCTGACAAACCGGCCGCCGCGCACTTCACCGCGGTCTTCGAGCCGGCGGAACGCGATCAGCAGCTCGCGCCACTTCGGCAGGTTCGATTCCCGCGCCAGCGTTTCGCGAAACACGACACCATAGCGCCGCAACAGCATCCAGCAGGTCGCCCCGGCGACGTTGTTGTGATCGGATCCTTCGGCGGGATAGAGCAGCGACCAACGCCCTGGCGTGTGCCGGGGGCGCGGCGCCTTCGCCGATCCCGGGCCTATGCGCCGCTTGGGATTGATGAGCGAGCGCAGATTATCGAATCCGTCGGCCGTGACCAGGCCGGCAGCTACAAGTTCCCAAAGCGCCGTTTCGATCTCCGCTTTCAGCTTGCCGGTGCCGCGCACGATGTCGGCAAAGAACGACGCGCCGCGTCGCCGGAGGTAGTCCAGCACCAGTCGCGCCGATTCGCTCAGCACGCGCTCGAAGTTCTGCTCGTCATCGCCCAGCCGTGGCTGCATCCACTCCGATTCTTCACGCACGAAGAAGGTGATAGGCGCGACACTGGTGGGCACCACCCGGCGGCGGGTCGGGGTCCCCAGAGCGGCGGTGGTTGTCGCGCGGTCGTCGCCCGCGTCTTCGAGCGTCGCCGGATGCGGCGACAAACGCCCCCACCCGACGGCTCCGGTCAGACAAAGCTGATCGAGGGCTGCCGGATCGTATTCGATCATGCGCCGGGCCAGCACCTGCTTCTCCCAGGCGTTCGCCGGAATTTCGAATCCCTGCAACTGATGCAGCACCTGGAGCAAGCCGCGTTCGCCGGCAAGCTGCGATTGCGGCGCGAGGTGCTGCCAACGCAACAACCAGCGCATGAACACTGCCGCGGTGACCGGCTCTACCTGCTTGCGCAGCGTGGCGACCGTAAGCTGATGAATGCGCGCCAGCAGCCGCCGCTCGCACCACTCCGTTTCATCCCCACTCTGTCCGGTGAAAGTCCCGCGCAGAATCGAACCTGAGGCTTCCAGGCGCAGCAAAGCGTTCTCGACATCAGACGGCAGGAGCCCGATCGCATAGGCGAGAGCCTTCGCGGTAATCGGCCCGGAGTGCATCATCCAGCCGGTGATCATCGCAAGCACAGCATCGTCACGCGACGCGGTGGTTGACGGCAGATCGGGAGGCGCCGTCTCGAACTGCGCCTCGGGAAAGATCAGCGTGAAGTCCTTTGCGCGCTCGGACGCGACCAGATACCGGCGCTCGGTATGGGTATTGTTCGGGTAGAGCGAACCTTCAGGTTCGAGTCCAGCGCCCCCTATTTGTTTGTCATCCCGAGCGGAGCGAGGGATCTGCAGTTCGCTCGAGTCACAAGCCGCCGTGTCGTCGGCTGAAGCCGACTCTAGGACCGTGTCGGGTGCGCTGGACGCGGGCCTGAAGGCCCGCTCTACCGCCGGAACCCTCGCCCGCACCAATCTCCAACTCTCCAACAGCTCGGGAACGAACTGCCCCCAGCTCTCAATCACTTGCTGCCAGTCAGGATCGGCGACCTCCTCGGGCACGGCCACCAGCGTCTGCAGGGTATCGTGCAGCTCATCCGCATCGCGAACATCGGGCCGCGCCTCCTCGCGCACGCGCGCGATCGCCTGCGGATCCAGCCTGCCGACCTCCTTCAGCACCGCCTCAGGCAGCACCCGCCGCATCTGCACCGCGCGCGCGCGCCGCTCCTCCAGCGGAGCGTCGTCCAGATACGCATACGGATTCGCGTTCAGGATTTCGTGCGAGAACTGCGACGGTACCGGCGTGTCGACCGCGACGCATCGGATGGCGCCGCTGCGAATCCCGTCCAGCACGTGCCGCAGGCCGTCGATGTCCATCGCCTCGGTGAGGACGTCCTTCATCACCTCGTGGACGAGAGGGTGGTCCGGGATTTTAATGTCGCCTTCGATGTTCTCCTGGCAGGCGGCAACATCGGGAAAGACGGACGCCAGCAGATCGTCGCTGCGGATGCGCTGGATTTGCGGCGGGACTTTCTTGCCCCCCTGGAAGCGCAGCAGCGCCAGCGAGCGGTTCGCGTCCCACCGCCAGCGTGTGGCGAAGATGGGCGAAGCCAGCGCCGCCTGCTCCAGAATCTCCTGCACGGTTTCGGTTTGAAGGTAGTGGAAGACGTCGCTGAGCGGGAAGCTGTGCTGCTCGGCGAGAGCGATGTTCAGCCCGTTATCGGTGGCCGCGGCTTGCAATTCGAAATTGAAGGAGCGGCAGAAGCGCTTGCGCAGCGCCAGTCCCCAGGCCTTGTTGATGCGGGCGCCGAAGGGCGCGTGGATAACGAGCTGCATGCCGCCGCCCTCGTCAAAGAAGCGCTCGGCGATGACGGTTTGTTGCGTCGGCACGACGCCCAGCACCGCGCGGCCGGTGATCACGTACTCGATGGCCTGCTCCGCGGCGGAGTCGTCGAGCCCGCACTCGTTCTTGAGCCACTCGACAGCGTTCTGTACCTCCGGACTAGACTCGAGCCCGCGCAGGCGGACGCGAGGCGCAGATGAGTCTTGAAGGGGCACAGCCTCAGCTGCGCCGTAACGGGCGTTCTCTCTATTGTCATCCCGAGCGAAACGAGGGACCTGCGGTTCGCTCGAGCCGGTAATGACCCTGCCGCCGGCTGAAGGCGGCTCCTTCCCAAAGAGAGGCGCGCTGGACGCGGGCCTGAAGGCCCGCTCTACCCGATCTACCTCCGGATTCATCGGCGCCGGCAGCGGCGCCGTATTCGGCAATAGCGCGCTGATGCGCTCGCGCAAGTCAGCCACGTGCGCCGAAAGCTCATCGGTGCGCGCCGGCGCTTCGCCGCGCCAGAACGGCACCGTCGGCGGCGCACCATGCGCATCTTCAACTAGCACGCGCCCTGAGTTCGACTCCACGCGTCGAATCCGCCACGAGGTGTTGCCCAGCAGCATGATGTCGCCGGCATTGCTCTCGACGGCGAAGTCCTCGTCGAGGGTGCCGACGACGATCTCTTCCGGCTGAAGCACAACCGTGTACAGCGAGTTGTCGGGAATGGCGCCGCCGCTGGTGATCGCCGCCAGGCGCGCCCCACGCCGCGCGCGCAAGCGCCGGTTCACCATGTCGCGAAATAGATACGCACCATAGCGCCCGCGCTTGGCTGCGATGCCCTGCGACAGCATCTCCAGGATGCGGTCGTACTCCTCGCGCTTCAGCTCGCGATAGGGATACGCTCCCCGCACGCATTCGAACAGCGCGTCTTCGTCCCAGTCTTCGCAACTGCACATGGCGACAATTTGCTGGGCGAGAATGTCGAGCGGCGCGTGAGGAATATACAGCCGGTCAAGATCGCCATGCTTGATAGCACGCACGGTCGCCGCGCATTCCAGCAAGTCGTCGCGCGTGGTCGCGAACAAACGCCCCTTGGGAACTGCTCCGCGCCAGTGACCCGCGCGGCCCACGCGCTGCAACGCCGCCGCAATCGAACGCGGCGAATTGATCTGGCAAACGAGATCGACTGTGCCCACATCGATGCCCAGCTCCAACGACGCCGTCGCCACCAGCAGCCGAATCTCGCCATTCTTCAGCTTGCGCTCGGCGTTCAGCCTGATCTTGCGCGACAAGCTGCCGTGATGGGCCGCGACAAATTCCTCGCCGATGCGCTCGCCCAGGTGCATTGCCACGCGTTCCGCCAACCTCCGCGTGTTGACGAAGACCAGCGTGGAGCGATGCTGCAAGGCCAGCTCGGCCAACCGGTCGTAGAGTTCGCCCCACATCTCATTCGAGGCGATCGGCCCCAGCTCCGAGCGCGGTATCTCAACGCCGAGATCGAGCGTGCGGCGATGGCCGATGTTCACGATCGATGGATTGGGCCGGGCCGCTCCGGTCAGGAAATGCGCGACTTCCTCGATCGGCTTCTGCGTCGCCGACAGGCCGATGCGCGTGGGATGGTCGGCCAGCAGATCGAGCCGCTCCAGCGACAGCGCCAGATGCGCCCCGCGCTTGTCGTCGGCGACGGCGTGAATCTCGTCCACGATGACGGTCTTGACGTGGCTGAGAATCACGCGGCTGCTGTTGGCGGTCAGCAGGATGTACAACGACTCGGGCGTAGTGACCAGGATGTGCGGCGGGCGCTTCAGCATATCGCGCCGCTCTTTCATCAGCGTGTCGCCGCTGCGGACAGCAGTGCGAATCTCCGGCATGAGCAAGCCGCGCTCGCCCGCCAGCGCGAGAATCTCGCCCAGCGGTACCTCCAGGTTTTTCTGGATGTCGTTGCCCAGCGCCTTCAGCGGCGAGACATAGAGGACTTCGGTAGCGTCGCGCAGCTCACCCGCCAGCGCCTTGCGAACCAAGCGGTCAATGCAGATGAGGAATGCGGCAAGCGTCTTGCCCGAGCCGGTGGGGGCGGAGATCAGCGTTGTTCGCCCGGCGAGGATCTCCGGCCAGCCCTGCTCCTGCGGCTCGGTAGGCGTGCCAAAGCGCCCGACGAACCACTCGGCAACAAGCGGATGCGCCCAGCGAAGCGCAGCCGGAATCTCCCCCACAGGCATCCGGCGATTGTAGCAGATTTTCGCTAAATGTTCGCCTGCGAATCGCACGGATCTCTTCGAGGCTGTCATCCTGGTGTGGCACCGATGCTGAACTCGGATCTGCTGCCAGTAGAGTCCGCTGTTGTATCCTCGTCGCAAATGCCTGAGCAGCGTGCGCCCGCCGAAATCACCGTTCCGGTCGCCGCCGCTGGCGCAGCGTCTCGATCAATTTCTCACGTCGCGGCTCCCCGAGCTAAGCCGCGCGCGCATTCAGCAACTTCTTCGGGAAGAGAAAGCTCTCGTCAACGGCGCGCCCGCCAAGCCGTCGCTGAAACTTCGAGGCGGCGAGCAGATCACCGTCATCGGCGGCCCTGCCTCCGCCGCTGCGCGCCATCGCGGAGGACATTCCGCTCGACATCATCTATGAAGACGCCGACCTCGCGGTCGTCAACAAGCCTGCGGGAATGATGGTCCACGCCGGCGCGGGCGCCACCGACGACGAGCGCAATCGCGGCACGCTGGTCAATGCGCTGCTGCATCGATTCAGCAAGCTCTCGGAAGTAGGCGGCGAGATGCGTCCCGGCATCGTGCACCGTCTGGACAAGGAAACCAGCGGCCTGATTATCGTCGCCAAGAACGACGTCGCACACCGCAAGCTGGCCCAGCAGTTTTCCGGCCGCGAGATCAAGAAGCGCTACATTGCGCTCGTGCATGGCTGGCCGGCGAAGGAGCGCGGCACCATCAACCTCCCGATCAGCCGCGATCCAGGTGCGCCGCATCCGCATGACCACGCGCGGCAGCGGCGGCCGCTCGGCCGTTACGCACTACGAAGTCCGCGAGCGCATCGACTCCCCTTACGGCAAGTTCGCGCTGCTGGATGTGCGCATCGAGACCGGACGCACGCACCAGATTCGGGTGCACATGGCGGCGTTGGGCCACACCATTGTTGGAGACACTCTGTACGGCGCGCCCAGCGAGCTGAAGCCTAACCCCACGAAGCGCCCGCGCACGCCGGCAGCTGCGACCAAGCACCAATCGCCGCCGGTCCTGCGCCTTGTCCGGAACTTCCTCCATGCCGCGGCCCTGCAATTCCAGCAGCCGCGAAGCGGCGAAGCGCGGGAACTGGAAGCACCGTTGCCGCCGGAGTTGCTGGCGTTCCTCGAATTCCTCCATGAGGGTTGACGGGGGCGCCCGCAAACCAGAAAAGCTTTAGCTTTACAATGCTGGCTATGGACTCATTCAACTCACTATTGCAGGCAGGCAGTTCCGTTCACGGCTCATCGTCGGCACCGGCAAGTACAAGTCAGGGCAGGAGACAGCGCGCGCCATCGCGGCCAGCGGCGCCGAGATGGTCACGGTCGCGGTGCGCCGCGTCAACCTCGATCGCAGCAAGGAGTCGCTGCTCGACTTCATCGATCCGGAAAGATATTTTCTGCTGCCCAACACCGCGGGCTGCTACACCGCCGACGAGGCGATCCGCACCGCGCGACTGGGCCGCGAAGTCGGGCTCTCCGACTGGGTGAAGATCGAGGTCATCGGCGATCAGCAGACGCTCTTTCCCGACGTGCAGGCCACCATCGAAGCCACGCGCGTTCTGGTGAAGGAAGGCTTCACCGTTCTGCCGTATACCTCTGATGACATTGTGGTTGCGAAGCGGCTGGTCGATGCCGGAGCGAGCTGCCGTCATGCCGCTGGGAGCGCCCATTGGCAGCGGCATGGGCATTCAGAACCAGGCTAACATCCGCATCCTGCGCGAGATCATCACGGACGTGCCGCTGATCGTCGATGCGGGCGTGGGCACGGCTTCGGATGCGGCCATTGCGATGGAGCTGGGCGTCGACGGCGTGCTGATGAACACCGGCATCGCCGGGGCGCAGGATCCGGTGCTGATGGCCGAGGCGATGAAGAATGCGGTGCTCGCCGGACGGCAGGCCTATCTGGCTGGCCGTATGCCGAAGAAGCTCTACGCGACCGCCAGCTCTCCGCTGGAAGGCGTCGTGCGCTAGGACGCACCATCGACAAAATAGGGGTCCTTCGACTCCGCGACCGGGCAGCTACGCCGCCAACCGCACAAAACGCGGTTGTCAGCGTAGTTGCGCGGTCGCTCCGCTCAGGATGACACCGGGAATCGACAGAAACTAAGACGCGAGCTTGGAGCCTCCCTCTACCCAGAGTTCCTTTCGCGGGCGCGCCGGCGTATCGCGTACGCCCTGCCGCCGACTACTGCGGCCGGCGCCATGAAGAGCAGCACTGTCATTTGGTTCCAGGCAACCACTGTCATCGCCATCCAAACGATCGAGCCGATCGCGATCAGCCCGCCCACAATCCACGCAGCTACGAAGTCCGGCCGCCCTCCTATGAAGCTCGCGATATAGCCGGCGAGCAGCGCAAACAGAATTCCGAAGATGATGCTGCCGATCTTGATGCTGATGCTGGCCGGACCGTGAGGATTGATCTGGGTAATCTGGAGCAGAAGAAAGCGCAGGCCTACAAACAGCAGAAAGCCGAGCACTGCGCCGCTGAAGACGCGCATAAAATCCTGGGTGCCCCAGGTCTCGCGGGGTTCGAGACCTGGGGCTTTTCGAGATCTGAAACCGTTTGAGACCTGCGATATCCAGGACCCAGGTACCCAACCCCGGGGAACCTGGGGCACCCGTATTTCCTATCCGGCTTCCTCGGCGGAGCCGCGCGGCTCGTACTCGTGCGAGAGGTTCGCGGCCGCGCGCGCTTCCTGCATCGTCGCCTCTGCCGCTTGCCGCGCCTTTGCTGATCCAGCCTCGAGAATGTCCCACGCCAGCTTGGGGTCGGCCTCGTACTTCGCGCGCCGCTCCTGCATGGGTTCAAGCACGCGCCACAGGCTGTGGGCCGCCCAGCTCTTGCACTCGATACATCCGATACCGGCGGTGCGGCACCCGTCGTAGACCTTGGCCATCGTCTCCGGGCTGCTGAAAATCTTATGCAGATCGCCGACGGGGCATTTGTCCGGATCGCCGGGATCGCTGCGGCGAACACGCGCCGGATCCGTCACCATCGTCTTCAGTTTCTGGCGCAGGGACGGCTCCGGCTCGGTCATCATGATCGTGTTGCCGTACGACTTTGACATCTTGCGGCCGTCGGTGCCAGGCAGCTTGGCCGCGGGTGTCAGCAGCGGCTGCGGCTCGGGAAATACGACCATCGAGGGGTCGTATCGAAACAACTCCTTACCCGTGATCTCTCTTGTGGCCATCTGACCACCGGGAGGAATCATGTGGCGTTGCGAGCCCGTCGCATCCTCATAACGGGTGACTCGCACGCCAGATTGATAGCCCTGTTTCGGATATACGAAATTGAAGCGTCGTGCCACTTCGCGCGTCAGCTCGACGTGCGGAACCTGATCTTCGCCGACCGGGACGAAATTTGCTTTGTAAATCAAGATGTCCGCAGCCTGCAGCAGCGGATAGCCAAGAAACCCGTAGGTGCCGAGGTCCTTGTCTTTCAGGTTCTCGCGCTGCTCTTTATAGCTGGGGACGCGCTCCAGCCAGCCCAGCGGCGTGATCATGCTGAACAGCAGATGCAGCTCGGCGTGTTGAGGCACGTGCGACTGGATGAAGAGCGTGCTGCGGTCGGGATCAAGTCCCGCGGCGAGATAGTCGAGAATCACCTCCAGCGAGTTCGGCTTGATGGCGCGCGTGTCGGCGTAATCGGTGGTGAGCGCGTGCCAGTCGGCGATGAAAAAGAAGCAGTCGTACTCGTCCTGGAGGTTCACCCAATTGCGCAGCGCGCCGACGTAGTTGCCGAGATGAAGTTTGCCGGTGGGACGCATGCCGCTCAGGATGCGGCCTCGTTTGGGACGGGTAGTTTTCGGCATCAGAATCTCATCAGTTGTTGTAGCGCTGCAAAAAAGTACAGGAAAGGCGTGATCAGGATACCGACGAGGTTGAAACCGGCTAGTGGCAGGATGAACAGAATGACTACGAGTGCTCCGTAGCCAATCCGGTCATAAACTCGCAGAGCGTTGTACGAAAGAAAGTGGCGAATCACGTGACTGCCGTCCAGCGGCGGTAGCGGAATTAAATTAAACACTGCGAGGACGACATTAATCAAAACTGCCCGTTTGAAGAGAATTGTCAAAGGACTTTCTGTATCGCTGATGTAGAGAAATGAGATGGGTGCATTTGAGCCGCGCGCGACCAGAGAAAGGAGAACGATGGACACGAGCGCAGTCAGGAAATTGCTCACCGGGCCGGCGACAGCGGTGAGAATATCGTCGCGGACTGGGTTCCTAAAATTGCGCGGGTCAACCGGGGTCGGCTTCGCCCAGCCGAACGGCGGAAAGCCCAGCACAATCAGAATCAGCGGCATGATGATGGTGCCGAAGGGATCGATGTGCACCAGCGGATTCAGCGAAACGCGTCCGAGCATCTTCGCTGTCGGATCACCAAGCCGGTTGGCCATCCAGGCGTGCGCCGACTCGTGCACGCAAATCGCGAACAGCAGCACGACGATTTGAAGAAAAATGTCCGCCGGATTTGCATGAGAAAACATCGGCTGATTTCGATACTACCATGCAGAAAACGAGCGGTTCGGCTGGGCGACAGGTCCATTCAGACAATAGGGGTTCTTCGACTCCGCGACCGGGCAACTACGCCGCCAAGCGCGATAAAGCCGCACTTGTCAGCGTAGTTGCGCGGTCGCTGCGCTCAGGATGACACAAACGAAAAAAAGGTGGTGCCCCAGGTTCGCGTCCTTCGTTTGGACGCTAACCTGGGCGGTGTCGGGCAGGCCCAGGTTAGCCCAAAAGATGGGCGAACCTGGGGCACCGACATTAGGTTGGCACGCGCAGCAGCATGTATCCACCCGCCAATCCGAAGATGAGGTCGGGCGCCCAGGCGGCGAGCAGAGCGGGAAGTTGGTTGGCGTTCCCCATGGCTTCGAACAGGCCCGAGGTCATCCAATACACGACAGCGATGCCGATGGCAACGGCCACTCCCACCAGCGCGCCACCGCGGCGCCCCGAAGCCGAAAACGGAATTGCCAGCACTGCCATTACCAGCGCGATCACCGGGAACGCGATCTTCTTCTGCAACTGCACTTTCAGGCGTACGGTGTCGAAGCCGCTCTGCTGAAGGTCGTCGATATAGCGCCGCAGCTCTTCGTAATTCATCTCCGACGACTGCTTCACTTCCTTCTTGAAGTAGCCCGGTTCTTCATTGAGTTCGTTGAAGGCGGCGACATCGAAGGTGCGATAGTCCTGGATGGACGAGCCATGCAGCGAACGTTCCCAGCCTTCCTCGAAGACCCATTTGTGCAGCCGGTCTTCCCAATGCGCGCGGTCGGCGTAGATGCGCCGGGTTAGCTGGAAGGTGTTGGGGTCGAATTCGAAGACGGAGATGCCGCCGAAGGTGTTCGCCTCGGGATCGAAAATCCGGTAATAGTAAATCTCGTTGCTCTGCCCGAAGATCCACTTGCGATCGGCTTGCAAGTAGGTCTGCGCCGGCTTGCCCTTGATCTCGTTCCGCAGGATCTCCTGCTCGCGATTGGTGTGCGGGATGTAGATCTGGTCGAAGACGAACAGCGTAGTCGCGAACACCGCGCTGATGACGATGATGGGCAGCGTGGCGCGGTAGACGCTGAAGCCGCTGGCCTTCATGGCGATCAGCTCGCTCGATTTGTCGAGCAGGCCGAAGGTGATGAGCACGGCCAGCAGCACGGCCATGGGCGCCGTCAGGTACAGCAGCGACGGGCTGAGGTTCCAGAGATATTCGGCAACCGTGACCAGCGGCACTTTGTTGCGCACGATGTCGGTGAGCAGCTCGAAGAAGGTAAACACCAGCGCCAGCACCAGGAAGGTCGCGAGGATCATCGACAGGTACAGCGCAAAGTCGCGCAGGATCATGTCATCGAGGATCAGCGGGAAGCGTGCGCTGTAACGGCGGCGGTGCGAAGAAGGTGCGTCCTCAATGCTGAAGGAGCGCTCGACGCGACGGCGGCGCGTCCCCAGGGCGTGCAGCCGCTGCAACATGGCCTTCCAGAAACCTGCGAGGTTGCCGATCTCGATCGGCATGCGGTCGACCCGCCACAGCAGCACCACGCCGGCAACAAAGAAGAAGATGTTGCCCATCCATGAGCCGAACCACGGCGTCATCCTGCCCTGGCGCGCCATCTGCACGCCGATGAGCGAGAAGAAGTAGTACACGATGACCAGCAGGATGGTGAGCACGAAGCCCGTGCTCTTGCCGCCTTTGCGCGCCGAAAGCCCCAGCGGGATGCCGACCATCGCCAGCACCAGGCAGGCTGCGGGCAGCGCGAAGCGGCGATGGAACTCCAGCTCGTAGTAGCGCGCCTTGATGAGGTCGTAGGTGTAGCTGCCCGGGTCGGAGATGCGGAACTTCTGCGCCGCCCGGCGCTCGCGCGCGGCATTGCTCAGCAGGGCGCGCAAGCTGAGCTCGTTGACCGGAAGCAGGTCGTGCAGGCGGTCGTCGCTGGGCAGCGTAATCGGGATTTCTGTGTTATCGAAGGTCGTGATCGAGTACTGGTCTTTGACCTTGGGCACGATCTGCTGCTCGCTGCCGTCTTCCAGGTGAAAGCGCAGCTTGTCGGGCGCGTCGGCGATTAATGCACCACGCTGTGCCAGTGTGATGTTCGGCGATGCGGGATCGCTGATGTCGGCGAGGAAAATACCGCGCCACAGCGCCTGATTATGCGCCGGGATCACATCCTGCACGTACAGGACAATGTTCTTGAAGCCTTCGTAGAAGACGCGCGGTTGCACTTCGAACGAAGCCTGCGACGATTTCAGGCGCTCTTGCAAGTGGTCGAGTGCGATGGCCGACTTGGGCGCGAGGTAAATCGTGTTGAAGAGTCCGAGCAGAAACGCTCCCACCGCGAAGAGCGAGACCGCGCGCAGGAACATCCCCACACCCATGCCGCTGGCGCGCATGGCCGTCAGTTCGCTGTCGGCGGCCATGCGGCTCAGCCCGACCAGGATGCCGACGAGCACGCCCATCGGGAGCGTGAGGGTGAATGTCGTCGGTAGCGTGTAGAGGAAGATCTCGGCAACGCTGGGCAGGGGCGCGCTGTTGCGCACGATCAGCTCAAACAAGCGGCCCAGGTCGCGCATGAAGATGATGAAGGTGAACAGCCCAATGCCGATCAGGGCATGCGAGCCAATCTCCTTCAGGATGTAGCGGGTGAGAATGCGCACAAAGCTCTAGTTTACCGGAACCAGCCGGAGCGTGAGTACGCCAACTCCTCTCGAAATAGGAGGACCGTTGGCGAGCGCCGGTACAACCGGACGTTTGCGAGTAAAATGCAGCAGATGAAAACGGCGTTGGGGTGCCTTGCGCTCGTGATCGTCTGCTGCATCCATGCGACTGCGGCGGAGCCCCAGGCAGCGAGCGCTTCGGCCACATCGTCAGACAAACGTCCGCCGCAGTCCCCCACCAGCGGACTGCCCCTGACCTTCGCGCGCCATACCGACGACTTGGATGCTATGGTCAAGCGCGGCAACATTCGAGCTCTGGTCTTGTACAGCCGCTCGGGCTTCTTTTACGTTAACGGACGACCCGAGGGCATCGATTACGAAGCGTTGCAATACTTCGAGCAGTTCGTGAATCAGAACCTGCATACCCGGCAGCATGTGCAGGTCACCTTCATTCCCGTCCGCCCCGATCAGGTTGAGGCCGCTCTCACCCAAGGTGTGGGCGATCTGATTGCCTACGGTCTGGTGGTGACTCCCGAACGCGAGCAGCAAGTCGCCTTCTCAATCCCCATACAAACGGATGTAAAGCAGATCATCGTGACGGGCAAGGATTTTGGCCCGGTTTCGTCGTTGGAAGACCTGGGCGGGAAAAAAGTCTTCGTTAATCCGCTCACTACTTACTACGAGAACCTGGAAAAGGTAAATGACTCGCTGCGTAAACAGGGCAAGCCGACGATGCTGATCGAGAAGGCCGACCCGAGCTTGGTGGATGAAGACCTGCTGGAAATGGTGAATGCCGGCATACTCCCGGCGACCGTCACCCTCAGCGAGCGGGCCGAGCTTTGGGCCAGCGTTTTTCCTAAGATCACGCCCCAGCCGAAACTCGTCATTGCCTCAGGAGAGGACCTGGCATGGGCGATGCGCAAGGACAATCCCAAGCTGAAACAAGCGGTGGACGAGTTTGCGAAGACACACGCGGTGGGGACGTCGTTTGGAAACACATTGGTGCGGCGATATCTGCGGAGCAATCAATGGGTGAAGAATCCAACCACCGCAGCCGAAATAAAGAAATTCGAAGCGACGGTTGATTTCTTTAAGAAGTACTCATCGCAGTACGGCTTCGACTATCTGATGGTCGTAGCCCAAGGGTACCAGGAATCGACGCTCGAGCAATCGGCGAGAAGCCCCGGCGGCGCGGTTGGAATTATGCAGGTCAAGCCCTCAACGGCTGCCGCATCGCCTATCAGCATTCCTGACGTATGGACCGCGGAGAACAACATTCACGCCGGGGTCAAGGTTCTCAGTACCATTGCCAGCACTTACTTCAGCGACCCGAAGATCGATCCCATGAACCGGCTGCTGTTTACCTTTGCCGCTTACAACGCTGGGCCGAATCGCATTGCGGAGCTGCGAAAGCGAGCGCCGGCACAAGGGCTCGATCCCAATAAGTGGTTTGAGAATGTCGAACTGCTGGTTGCGCGAGATGTGGGGCCCGTGACGGTTCAATACGTCAGCAACATCTACAAGTATTACGTCGCCTACAAACTCGTCGTCGAGCAGGGGCAATCCCTGCAGTAAGTCCTAAGAGAGATCTCCGGCACCGTGGGATGTTGAGATTTCCGTCCCTGTCCATCTCCGGACGATCCTGCGCTTCGTCCCACAGCCCCGCATCGCTCTCGCCGCCGTGCTAACCTCATTAGTTTGCCTTTCGTCCATCAGGGTGGCTGTGCCGCTCTGCACTTTTTTCCGGAGACATAACACATGACATTTCTGCCCCCTTGCCTCAACACTTTCTTGAAGGCTGCTGCTTTTTGTTCGCTCGCATTCACCCTGCTTCCGGCAGTCGCGCAGGAAGCGCCGAAGCAGGAGAACCATGGCATCAACGTCGCCAACATGGACCGCTCCGAGAAGCCCGGCGACAACTGGTATCTGTACTGCAACGGCGACTGGATCAAGCGCACCGAGCTGCCGCCGGATCGCGCGCGCATCGGCGTTTTCTCCCAGCTCGATGACCTGAGCAACAAGCGGACTGCGGCATTGATCGAGGAGATCGCGAAGAGCAATCCGGCTGCGGGAACGAGCAACCGCAAGATCGCCGACCTCTACAACTCCTACATGGATGAGGCAGGGATCGATGCGAAGGGCCTGACCCCCATCCAGCCGCTGCTGAAGAACATCGCCGGCATCGGCAACAAAAAGGAGCTGGCGTTCGCGCTGGGACAAACGTTGCGCTCCGACGTTGACGCGTTGAACAACACCAACTTCCACACGCCGCACCTGTTCGGTCTCTGGGTCGCGGGCGGCTTCAACGATTCCGATCACTACGCGCCCTATCTGCTCCAGGGCGGGCTCCAGCTTCCCGACCGCGAGTACTACACCCAGGACTCGGAGCACATGAAGCAAGTGCGAGCGCAGTATCAGACGCACGTTGCTGAGATGCTGAAGCTGGCGGGCTTCACGGACACCGACGTGCGCGCCGAACGCATCCTCGCGCTAGAGCACGCGATTGCCGAGAAGCATCTGACCCTCGCCGAGAACGATGACATCCACAAAGCCAACAACACCTGGACGCAAGCCGATTTCAAGAGCAAGGCCCCCGGCCTCGATTGGGCCGAGTACTTCCGCGGCGCCGGGCTCAGCAAGCAGGCCAGCTTCATCGTATGGCAGCCAACGGCGTTTGCGGGCGAGTCCGCGCTGGTCGAATCGACTCCGCTTGAGACCTGGAAGGACTGGCTCGCCTATCACTCGATCGAGGAGTACGCGCAGGTCCTTTCCAAGCCGATCGCGGACGAGAACTTCGCCTTCTACAGCGGCGTGCTCCAGGGCACAACGCAGCAGCGGCCCCGCTGGCAGCGCGGCGTCTTCGTCGTCAATCGCTATCTCGGCGACGATGTGGGGAAAATTTATGCGCAGCGCTATTTCCCGCCCGAGGCCAAGGCCGAGGCGCAGGCGATGGTCACCAACATCATCGCCGCTTTCCGCAAGCGCATCGACGCGCTGCCCTGGATGGCCGCTTCTACGAAAGCTGAAGCGCAGGCCAAGCTGACGACGCTCTACGTCGGCATCGGCTACCCGGAGACGTGGATCGACTACTCGACCTATGAGGTCAAGGCCGACGACATCTTCGGCAATGTCCGGCGGGGCAAGCTGTTTCAGTATTACCGCGACGTCGCGCGCCTGGGCAAGCCCGTCGACCGGCACGAGTGGTCGATGACGCCGCAAACCGTTAACGCCGTCAACCTGCCGTTGCAGAACGCGCTGAACTTCCCGGCGGCGATCCTCCAGCCGCCGTTCTTCGATCCCAAGGCGCCGGCTGCGGCCAACTACGGCGCGATCGGCTCGGTAATCGGCCACGAGATCAGCCACACCTTCGACACCGAAGGCAGCAGCTTCGACTCCAAGGGTCGCGTGCGCAACTGGTGGACGGATTCCGACCTGGCCCACTTCGAGGCGGCGACGACGAAGCTTGCCGAGCAGTACGACAAGTACCAGCCGTTCCCCGACCTGCATGTCAACGGCAAGCAGACGCTGGCGGAGAACATCGCCGACGTTGCGGGAATCGCTGCTTCGCATGACGGTTACATCGCAGCCATGGCCGGCAAGACGGCTCCCGAGCAGGACGGCTTCACCGGCGACCAGCAGTTCTTCATCGCTTTCGGCCAGAACTACGCCAGCAAGGGACGCGATGCGGCGCTGCGCCAGCAGGTGATGGTGGATTCACACTCGCCGGCGCAGTATCGCGCCGACACGGTGCGCAACATCGATGCCTGGTACTCGGACTTCGACGTGAAGCCGGGCCAGACGCTGTATCTGGCGCCGGACGAACGTGTGCGGATCTGGTAGAAGCAAAAGGCCCCGTGCCGGGGTCGCACAGGGCCTTGAAACTCTTGGTGCCGAAGAAGGGACTCGAACCCCCACACCCTTGCGGGTACATGGACCTGAACCATGCGCGTCTGCCAATTCCGCCACTTCGGCACGGGATGCACGCGAGCTGCGAACGCAACTCGCAGTTCAGGAAGCAAGCTGATTGTACAGGCGCGGCGCGGCGCTTCGCAACGATGTTTAGCTTGCCGCTTCCGCGGCTTCGCCTTGCGCGCCGTATTCCTTCAGCTTGTTATGCAGCGTCTTCAGGCTGATGCCTAGAATTTCTGCGGCCCGGGTCTTGTTGTTGTTGGTAGCTTCCAGGGTTTTGAGAATCAGCAGGCGCTCGGCCTCGTCGACGGTGGTGCCCACACCCAGGCGCACGGCATTGGCCTCCTGCACCGGCGGGCGCGGGATCACCTGGCCGAAGCCGGGCGGCAGGTGCTTCATCTCGACCACCGCGCTATCGCAGACAATCACCGCGCGCTCCAGCGTGTTGCGCAGCTCGCGAACATTGCCCGGCCAGGCATAAGAACTAAACGCACCGTTTACGTGTTCGCTGATTCCGCCTACGTTGCGGCTGTGCTTCTCGTTCATGTCCGCGAGCAGCGCCTGCACCAGTTCGGGCAGGTCTTCCTTGTGGTCGCGCAGCGGCGGCAGATGAATGTTGAAGACGTTCAGGCGGTAGTACAGGTCGTTGCGCAACTGTCCCTTCGCGACCGCTTCTTCCGGCACCTTGTTGGTCGCGGCCAGCACGCGAACATCGACCGAGGTTTCGGTCTTGCTACCCAAGCGCCGCAGCTTGCGATCTTCCAGCACGCGCAGCAGCTTGGCCTGCGTGCCGATGGGCATCTCGCCGATTTCGTCGAGCAACAGCGTGCCGCCTTCGGCCAGCTCGAAGCAGCCGATGCGGCGCTCCAGCGCTCCGGTAAACGCGCCCTTCTCGTGGCCGAAGATTTCGCTCTCGATCAGGGTCTCCGGAATGGCGGCGCAGTTGATGGCAACAAACGGCTTCACCTTGCGAGGGCTGAGCGAATGGATGGTGCGCGCCACCAGTTCTTTGCCGGTGCCGCTCTCGCCCGTGATCAGCACCGAGGCGGTGCTGGGCGCGACCATCTCGATCAGCCGGAAGACCTCCTGCATGCGTTTGGAGGGGCCGACCATCGCGCCCATCACACCGATATCGCGCAGCTTGCGGCGGCTGGCTTCCAGTTCGCGCTCGGTGCCGCGCAGTCGCGAGGCGTTTTGCAGGATGTTGCGCAGGCGCGTGGGATTGACCGGCTTCTCGATGAAGTCGAAGGCTCCGCGCTTCATCGCCGTGACCGCGTCGTCGACGCTGCCTTGCGCGGTGAGCAGGATCACGGCAACCGGCTGCGGCTGGGCGGCAATGTGTTCCAGCAACTGCATGCCATCCATGCGCGGCATGCGCAGATCGGTGATCACAATGCCGGGGTTCCATGACTCCAGAGTTAGCGCGCCCTCGACGCCGTCAGCCGCAGTCTCGGTTTCATAGCCCCAGGCCTGCACCAGCTCGGCGAGTCCCGAGCGTTCGTTTTCTTCGTCTTCAACGATAAGGACTTTTTCTTGGGCCATGAAAGCGTCTCAGCAACTCGACGGCGGCGCAAAGCGATGCCAGCAGCAATCCGTGGGCATGCAACAGCAGCTTAGATGCGAGTTGTAGCGCGTCCGCATCTGTGGCAGCGGCATGGCCCGCGAAACGCTCCGATTAAAGTACCACTTTTGGGGAGCGCCGGTCGCGTTTCTGGGCATGGCAGGAGCGATCGGCAAAAAGCGGCCGGCAAGATCGGACGCGCAATATCGCCCGTCCAGCCCCGAATTGGGAAACCGCCCGGCGCCTTGCACGCCAAGCAATTAAAATCAATTCCCTGGAAGCCGCCACGTATGTGCAAGAAGAGTAAACAGAGCCCGGATTCTACCAAGACTTGCCATAGAAATGATTTGTTAATCTTGGCTGTTGCTGTACAATTGCCTGCTGTTGTGAGCAGGAAGTTCCCTGCACTGGTATCCAAGAAATTTAGTAACACCCGAGCTGGGCCATTTTGCTTACGGTACTGCTAAGTTCCGGAGGATTAAGAATGTCTTCGCGTATTGGAGTAGTCCTGACACGCCACATTGCGACGATTGTCGCGCTTGCGTTTGCCCTTTGCCTGCTGGGCACATACGCTGCGGCTCAGGTAACCGTTCAGCCGCAGGCGGAGGTTTATGCCGGGTATTCCTGGCTGCATCCCGGCGGGCATTACAACTTCGGTATTCCCACCACGGACCATACCGACGGCGTAGATGAGTCGTTCACCTATTACCTGCCTTGGGCACACAACCTGGGTGTTATGTTCGATAGCAGCCAGCATTTTGGGATCACCGACCAGAACATCTATTACTTCCTCGGTGGGTTGCAATACAAGTACCACACGGACAGTTTCTCCCCGTTCTTCCACGTGTTCGCGGGCGCAGCCCGGCAGGACTTTCCTGGTAACGATCAGTGGAATGCCGCTCTGGGCGCGGGCGGCGGCTTCGACTACAACATCGGTCATCACCTTGGCATCCGCGTAGCCCAAGTCGATTACATTTACAGCAATTACTCGCAACAGGTGCAGCTGACCAAGCCACAGTGGAATACCGTGCGCTTGTCTGCCGGAATACTGTACAACATCGGCAACTACTACACCCCCACTCCGACCGCCGCTTGTAGCGCGTCGCCGACGGAGGTGACCGAGGGCGAACCGGTCACCGTGACCGCCAACGGCAGCAACTTCAATCCCAAGCACACCACCACCTACGCCTGGACGACCAATGGCGGCAAGCTCGACACCGCGAACGCCCAGTCGGCCCACGTCGATACCACGGGCGTGGCCGCCGGCAGCTACACCGCGAACGCGACCATCAGCGACCCCAAGATGAAGAAGGGTGGCTCGGCGACTTGCGCCGCCAACTTCTCCGTCAAGGCGAAGCCGATGAATCCGCCGCAGGTGAGCTGCTCGGCCAATCCTGGCACGGTGCAGGCGGGTACGCCGTCCACCATCACGGTGACCGCGAGCAGTCCCGACAACTCGCAAATTACGAGCTATTCTTACACCGCGAGCGCCGGCCGGATCAGCGGCACCGGCACCTCGGCTACGCTTGACACTGCGGGCGCCCCGGCTGGACCTCTAACGGTCACGGCCAGCGCGACCGATGCCCGTAACCTGACGGGCAGCGGCACTTGCGCGGTGACGGTCGAAGTTCCGCCGCCTCCGCCGCAGTGCAGCAAGATCAACTCCATCCAGTTCCCGGACAAGAAGCGTCCGTGGCGCGTGGATAACACTGCCAAGGCCATCCTGGACGACGTGGCCAGCCGCATGAAGTCTGACCCGAACGCCAAGATCGCTATCGTCGGCTACGCCGATGGCGAGAAGGCGCCAATGGTCGGCACCGGCAAGAAGCGTCATCCGATGGATCTCGCGGCGCAACGTGCGGTCAACGCCAAGGCTTACCTGGTGCAGCAGCAGGGTATCGATCCGAGCCGGATCGATGTCCGCAGCGGCACCGGTCAGTCGATGACGGCCGACATCGTTTGGGTACCGCAGGGTGCCAGCGAGAGCGACGCGACCAACTGCGCGGCCCTGGCGAACACCACGCCAGTTGACGAGTCGGTGGTGAAGCCGAGTGAGAATGCGTATCCGAAGCCGCGCAATGCGGCTCCGGCGCATCATCACGCCAAGAAGGCCGCGCCCGCGCAGCAGTAACGCTCAGGCGGGAGCGCGCCGGAAACAATCGCCGGTGGGAGCAAAAGCTCTCACCGGCTTTTCTCTTGGAAGCCAGCCACCAGCAGCGGTCCGAACCAGGACATTTGCAGCGGGGAGGGTGCCTAAGGAGATTACAATTCCGGTATGCGCTTGACCCGCTTACACGAAAACGTTTTAATCTCATGCCAGAGCAAAAGGTCCATGCCTTTGCGGACCGAGGCGGGCGCGGAGCTACGCCTTTTGTCCCTGCGATTGTGATTGCATTTGCGGTGGCGCAGCTCCCCCAGCACCCGGAAGGCTTCGGTGGCTAAGCGTGCTTGGGCATCAACGGTTGTGCCGGCGTCGATTGGAGCGGGCAATGCGATTGTCCGAAACTGCTGCAAGCGTCGCGAGTGGCTCGCAAGGCAGTGGCCAATGTCCAATGTCTTATGGCATTACGGCCGCTGCGCGTGTAATGTAATCTATCTGACTTCGTCATTTTGCTTAGGGTACCGCTTGAGTTCCGGAGGATTAAGAATGTCGTTGCGCACTGTAGTTTCGAGACGCAATTCAGCGACGGTTGTCGTGCTTGCGTTGTTCCTGTCTCTGCTCGGCACCTATGCGGCGGCGCAGGTAACGATTCAGCCGCAGGCGGAAGTTTACGCTGGGTATTCCTGGCTGCATCCTGGCGGACATTATGACTATGGTCTTCCCACCACGGACCACAATACTGGAGTGGACGAGTCGCTCGTCTACTACTTTCCATTCGCCCATAACCTGGGCGTGATGGTCGACAGCAGCCAGCACTTTGGCGTCGAAGACGAAGGCATTTACTACGTTCTGGGCGGTTTGCAGTACAAGTACCACACCGACTCCTTCTCGCCGTTCTTCCGCGTCTTCGCGGGCACCGTCCGTCAAGTGGCCCCCACTTACATTGACCAGTGGAATGCGGCCTTGGGCGCCGGCGGCGGCTTCGACTACAACATTGGTCATCACCTCGGCATCCGCGTTGCCCAAGTCGATTACATCTACAGCAATTACTCGCAAGTCGTTCAGGTTACGAAACCTCAGTGGAACAGTGTCCGGTTGTCCGCTGGATTGCTGTACAACATCGGCAACTACTACACGCCCACTCCGACCGCCGCTTGCAGCGCGTCGCCAACCGAGGTGACCGAGGGCGAGCCGATAACGGTGACCGCCAACGGCAGCAACTTCAATCCCAAACACACCACCACCTACGCCTGGACGACCAATGGCGGCAAGCTCGACACCGCGAACGCCCAGTCGGCCCACGTCGATACCACGGGCGTAGCTGCGGGCAGCTATACCGCCAACGCCACCATCAGCGACCCGAAGGTGAAGAAGGGCGGCTCGGCGACTTGCGCGGCCAACTTCACCGTCAAGGCCAAGCCGATGAATCCGCCGGTTGTGAGCTGCTCGGTCAACCCGAGTACGGTGCAGTCGGGCACGCCTTCTACCGTCACGACGACGGCAAGCAGCCCCGACAACTCGCAGATCACAAATTACTCGTATAGGTCTAGCGCGGGCCAGATCAGCGGCACCGGCACCTCGGCCACTCTTGATACCGCCGGCCTGCCCGCAGGACCTGTGACGGTGACCGCATCGGCCACCGACGCTCGCAACCTGACCGGCAGCGGCACCTGCACGGTGACGGTCGAAGTTCCGCCGCCGCCGCCGATGTGCAACAAGATCAACTCCATCCAGTTCCCGGACAAGAAGCGTCCGTGGCGCGTGGATAACACTGCCAAGGCCATCCTGGATGACGTGGCCAACCGCATGAAGCAGGACCCGAACGCCAAGATCGCTATCGTCGGCTACGCCGATGGCGAGAAGGCGCCGATGGTCGGCACCGGCAAGAAGCGTCATCCGATGGACCTGGCGGCGCAGCGTGCGGTCAACGCCAAGGCTTACCTGGTACAGCAGCAGGGCATCGACCCGAGCCGGGTTGACGTCCACAGCGGCACGGGTCAGTCGCAGACGGCCGACATCGTCTGGGTACCACAGGGTGCCAACGAGAACGATGCCACCAACTGCGCGCCGCTGGCGAACACCACGCCGGTGGACGAGTCGGTGGTGAAGCCCAGCGAGAATGCGTATCCGAAGCCGAAGAAGGCGGCGGCTCCGGCGCATCATCACGCGAAGAAAGAGGCACCCGCGCAGTAACGCCTAAGCGGAATTGCCGAACCGATTGCCGGTGGGAGCGCAAGCTCTCACCGGCTTTTTCTTTTATCCTTGACGTGAATCAATCCCACTAAGTGAGGCTGATCGATGGCAAACCAAAGTGTGGAAACTACCTGCTGCATCGTCGGCGGCGGGCCCGCGGGAATCATGCTTGGCTATCTGCTGGCGCGGGCGGGGGTGGCCGTCACCGTACTGGAGAAGCATAAGGACTTCTTCCGCGATTTCCGTGGTGACTCGGTCCACCCCTCCACGCTCGAGTTGATGTACGAGCTAGGCTTGCTGGACGACTTCCTGAAGGTCCCGCACCAGAAGCTGACCTCGGTCGGCGGCGTTCTCGGCGGCTTCCCTTTCCAGGCCGCCGATTTCGGCCGCCTGCCGACGCACTGCAAGTTCGTGGCCCTCATGCCGCAGTGGGACTTCCTCGACTTCCTCTCCGGCAAGGCCAGGCAGTATCCCAGCTTCACGCTGCGTATGGAGAACGAAGCTGTCGACCTCATCCGCGACAACAGTCGCGTTCGCGGGGCGGTGGCGCAAACGCCGGAGGGCGCGGTCGATGTCGTCGCCGACCTGGTGGTGGGTTGTGATGGCCGCCACTCGCGCATTCGCGAGGCTGCAGGTTTTCAGGTGCAGGAGTTCGGCGTACCCATTGACGTGCTGTGGTTTCGCATCAGCCGCATCGGCAATGATCCGGAGCAGCTCTTCGGCAACATCAACTACGGCAAGGCGCTCGTCCTCATTCCGCGCGGCGATTATTTCCAGGCGGGGCTGATCATCCGAAAAGGCTCATTCGATGAAATCCAGCAACAAGGGCTGGAGGCGTTTCGCGACGACATTCGCCGCATCGCGCCGTATCTGGGCGAGCGCGTCAGCGAGTTGCGCGATTGGGAGCAGGTGAAGCTGCTCTCGGTGCAGATCAATCGTCTGCGGCGCTGGTGCCGGCCGGGACTGCTGTGCATCGGCGACGCGGCGCATGCCATGTCGCCCGCCGGCGGCGTCGGCATCAATCTGGCAATCCAGGATGCCGTGGCCACCGCGAACATCCTCACCGAAGCGTTACGCCAGGGCCGCGTGAGCGAGGCGCTGCTGGCCAGGGTGCAGCGGCGGCGCGAGTTTCCGACCGAGGTGACGCAATGGGTGCAGGTACAGGCGCACAAGGCCTTTCAAGCGGTCTTCAGCAATCCGGGTCCGGCAAGGGCGCCGTGGCAGATGAAGGTTGCCTTCAGCATCCCCGGAGTGCAGCACTTGACGGCGCGGCTGGTAGGAGTGGGCGTGCTGCCCGAGCATGTCGCGGCGGCGAGGAAACCGTCGGGCTGCCCGGTCCCGAAGCTGGCGCGGATCGCCATCGCCGCCGGATTGGGGCTGGCGGGGATTGCGATCGGCCTGCGGCTGCTGGGGAGATCGCGCAAACCGAGCTTCGGCTGGAGCTAGGGATTCTCCGATTAAGTCCCTCAGCGGCAAAAGCCGGTTTCAAAAAGGTGATTTCACGGACGGCCTGAAGGCCGCCCCTTTCAAAGCGTGGCTTACTTCGGGGTTTCCCTAAAGCTCACCAGGACCTCTGACGTTGCATCTACAAAAGCGCCGCAGGCGCGACATACGTTAGCCCAGCCGTTCACGGCTGGGGAAGATTCGTCCCGGGAAGGAGGAGTGCCGTAGGCACGGCACCCTACCGCGCCCCTGTGCCATACATCACCGCGTTCATCACCGGCTTTGACGCATGCTGGCGGTATGCCTCACACCTATTCCTCGCTGCTCGTGCATTGTGTCTTCAGCACGAAAGAGCGCAGAGACCTGATTCCCGATCCCCGGCTTCTTTGGCGATACCTGGCCGGGACCGCTCGTAACAAGGAGATTCCCCTGATTGCGGCTGGCGGAACCGCAAACCACCTGCACTTGCTGGTCGATCTTCCGCCAACGATGCAGCTATCCGAAGTGACGCAAGTTCTGAAGGGCAACAGTTCGCATTGGCTCAATCATCCCAAGACCCCGTTTGCCTGGCAGCAGGGATACGGAGCGTTCGCAATCGGCCAGTCACAGCGTGCGATGGTCATCTCTTATATCGAGGGGCAGGAGGAACATCATCGCAAATACAGCTTCGAGCAGGAGTTCGTGATTTTGTTGCGCAAATACGGCATCGCGTACGACGAACGATTTGTTTTCGGGTAGGGTGTCGTGCCTACGGCACTTCTGCTTTTCACGCAATGCATCCCCAGCCGTGAACGGCTGGGGTAACGTATGTCGCGCCTACGGCGCTTCGCAGCAATACGAATTGTGGCCGATGATCCAAAAGATGCGTCTCTCCACTGTCGCTTTCGGCTCCCAGAGGTGAACCAAACTGTTCACCAACTCTCAATTTGACGCCACACCAAAGGGGTGTTAACTTCGTCCTACACTGGAAAGGAGGGTGATCCAAAATATGATATCTGACAGTAATTGTTGTATCCCAAGTGAGGTGGCTGAGGCTTAGGGCTTCCGCTCTAATTCCTCGCAAGACTGCTGATTTTGGCGTCTGCCGCTGGGGCCACATAAGAGTGGACAGCCTCAGGCCAATCCCAACAGCTAACCGGAAGAGACCCGCAGAGCGCCCCGCGCCGCGGGTCTTTTTCTTTGCATCCCAGAAAACTCCGCGGTACAAAGGGCGTATGCGACAACAACTCCTCAGGCTCGCCTTGATTGTGCTGCTGGGAGGGAGCGCCATGATTGCGCAGCAACCAAGCCAAGGCAACTTCACCTTGACCAGCTCGGGCTTCGCCGCCGGCGCGATGATCCCCAACCAATACACCTGCAAGGGCGAAGACGTCTCGCCCGCGCTCCAGTGGAGCGGCGCGCCGCCAAACACGGCTGTCTTCGCCATCATCATGGACGACCCCGATGCCCCTGCCGGCACCTGGGTGCATTGGCTCATTTGGAACCTGCCCGCGACCGCGCACTCGCTGCCGGAAGGGCTGCCCAAGCGCGAGCAGTTGCCCGACGGCGCGCGCCAGGGTCGCAATAGCTTCGGCAAAATCGGATACAACGGGCCATGCCCGCCGCCGGGGAAGACGCACCGCTATTTCTTCCGGCTGTATGCGCTCGATAAGGGGTTTACGGTCGAGCCCTATGGGGGAGGCACCAACCTCCGAGCCGCAATGCAAGGCCACATCCTCGCTCAAACTGAGTACATGGGCACCTTCCACAGGTAGCCCCGCCGTGCCAGACGACTTCTTCATCCGTAGCGCCAATGCCGAGGACTCGGCGCACATCCTTCGATGCCTGGCAGTCGCGTTCGAGCCGTACCACGCCAGCTACACTCCCGGCGCATGGCTCGACACGGTGCTCACGCCCGACACCCTGCAAGAGCGGTTGTCGTCTATGCAGGTGCTGGTTGCGGTGTCGCCGCAGGAGGGCATTATCGGCACGCTCGCTCTCGGTGCGAATGACAGGGAGGGCCACCTGCGAGGCATGGCAGTTCTGCCGCTGTGGCAGGGCCGGGGAGTGTCGTCGGCTCTCCTGCTCGCTGCGGAGGCCGAGCTGGCGGCCTACAATTGTCAGCGCATCACGCTGGATACGACCGAGCCGCTACAGCGCGCCACCCGCTTCTACGAAAAGCACGGCTACCGGCGCTCGGGCAAGGTCACCGATTTCTTCGGGATGAAACTGCACGAATTCGTGAAAGGGCGTGAGGAGCGTCAGGATAGTGGGTTCACTAGCCGCGCCCGGATAGAATGACGGTGCCGGGAAAGGCTCGATGCCCTCACGCTGGATCTTCTGGGTAGGCTTTAACGTTTTCGTGCTGGCGATGCTGGCGCTCGACTTGGGCGTGGTCCATCGCCGCAAGCGGGTCCTGGGCTTCCGCGAGGCCATTGGCTGGACGGCCATCTGGATCGGCCTGGCCGCGGCCTTCGCGCTGCTGCTGTATTGGTTCGGCCACAGCATCGCGGGCAGCCCGCGCCCTAACGCGCAGCTTTCGCTGGAATTCATTACCGGCTACGTCATCGAGCAATCGCTCAGCGTCGACAACCTGTTCGTCTTCCTGCTCCTGTTCCGCTACTTCAATGTGCCGCGCGAGTACCAGCACGAGGTGCTGTTCTGGGGCGTGCTGGGCGCGCTGATCATGCGCCTGGTGTTTATCGTGGCCGGCGTGGCGCTGCTCAATCGCTTTCAGTGGATCACCTACATCTTCGGCACCATCCTGATCTACAGCGGCATTCGCCTGCTTCGGCGCCGCGGCGCCAGCGTCCATCCCGACAAAAACCCGCTGCTCCGCGCCTTCCGCAAGCTCTTTCGCGTGACCGACAACTATGAAGGCGGGAAGTTCTTCGTGCGCCGCGAAGGCGTGAATTACGCTACGCCGCTCGCCCTGGTGCTGCTCGTGCTGGAAACCACGGACGTTGTTTTCGCCGTCGACTCCATTCCCGCGGTGCTGGCGGTCACGCGCGAACCCTTCATCGTCTACACCTCGAACGTCTTCGCCATCCTGGGGCTGCGTTCTTTGTTTTTTGTGATCGCCGGACTGATCGAGAAGTTCCGGTTCCTGCACTACGGCCTGTCGGTCATCCTGATTTTTGTCGGCGCGAAGATGCTGGTCTCCGACTATATCGATATTCCAACTGCGGTGGCCCTGGGCACGGTCGCTGCGATTCTGCTGGCTTCGGTCATGCTCTCGCTGTTGGTCCCCCAACCGACGGACGCCACTGGTCCATAGATCGGACGACTCACTGGTGTCAGATCTGGCCAGTTTGGCAGTGACATCGCCAGCACAATGCAGGCTGGGGACAAAAACAACGCCCCACCTTCCGGCTCTTGGACGTTTTCGGGGCTGACGCAAGGGTCGAGCGGAATATGGGGCGTTATGTGCCTGTTCAGGAAGAAAATAAATGTTGGGTTGTCGAAAAGCAAGCACAAAAGTTAGATACAAATAACACATTAGTGGTATTATCCGCGAAACGCCTTCAGGCAGCCTTTCGCCGCTCGACCGGCGGGAGGCCGCCGGCGTCTCGTCTAGGGGAACTCGTCTCGTTAAACTGAAAACCAATCTGCCGGGCGGGATCGGCGTGCATATGCAGCATTCGGGCGATGCGGCCCGGGCGGGGCACAGCCGCCGATTCTTGCAGCACCGGCATGGCCGCCTCCACCAGCGCCTGGATCTTGTGCACCGTCAGGTGTTGATGCGAAATCTCCAGCACCGCCGACGGTTCATCCGCGCTGAATGCCGAATCAACGCTGCCCGCAGCAAAATGTCGCGGCACGAACTGGACGGTGATGTTGGACCGCTCATCCGGCTGGAGCTGGAACGCGCCCAAGGTGATCCGGATCAGCTTCTCCGCCAGCATCCGCTTCTCTGCCAGCGACACCTCCCGCGAGTACAAACGTAGGTACGGCATTTTGTGAGCCTCCCGCGTTACAGCGAATTAAAGGTGCACGGAGCGTGCCAGAGCGCCGCCCATTCCCAAGATGCTTAGGTTGAATTACTTAATGCGTGCGGCAGATCAAGCGTCTGGTAGAGCAAGCGTTGAGGGCGAGCAGAAGCGTCCAGGACGTGTAGTTTTTTCTAGCGATGTTTCGCACAGCACTCGGCACTCGACAGCTCCGGCTCCGGGTTTCTCCGCAGCTCCGAGCCGGGTTTTTCCTAAGCAGTCAGCCATGAGCTTTCAGTCGTCAGACGTGCGCTGAAGGCCCAGAGCTGATTGCTCTCTCCGCCCGCCTTCCCTACAATCGAGAATTCTCCACTCACTCAGGACGAACGCATGGCGCTTGAGCTGTTCAACACGCTCTCCGGCAAGGTCGAGGAGTTCCATCCCCTGGAGGACAACCTGGTCCGCATGTACGCCTGCGGTCCCACAGTGTACGACTACGGCCACATCGGCAACTTCCGCACCTTCATCGTCGTGGACACGCTGCGCCGCTTCCTGAAGCAGAGCGGCTACAAGCTGAAGCACGTCATGAACATCACCGACGTGGACGACAAGATCATCCGCAACGCCGCACGCGACGGCGTCACCGTGCAGCAGTACACCAAGAAATATCGCGAGGCGTTTCTCGAGGACGCCGACGCGCTCAACATCGAGCATCCGGAGATGCTGGTGAATGCGACCGAGCACATTCCGGAGATGGCGCACTTCATCGCGGGACTGGCCGCGAAGGGATTCGCCTATCGTACCGACGACGGCTCGTATTACTTCCGCATCGCGAAGTTTCCGGAATACGGCAAGCTCTCCAAGAAGGATTTTGCCGGCATGACCGACGGCGCGCGCGTGGACGTCGACGAGTATGACAAGGACAACGCCCGCGACTTCGCGCTCTGGAAAGCGCCCAAACCGGGCGAGGCGTTCTGGGAGACGGAGATTGGGCCGGGGCGTCCGGGCTGGCACATCGAGTGCTCGACGATGTCGATGGAGTATCTGGGCGAGAGCTTCGACATTCACCTCGGCGGCGAGGACCTCATCTTCCCGCACCACGAGAACGAGATCGCGCAATCGGAGGCGATGACGCGGCAAGCCCTTCGTGCGCGTTTGGGTGCATGCGCGCTTCCTGCTGGTGGAGGGCGAGAAGATGGCCAAGAGCGCTGGGCAACTTCTTCACCGTGCGCGACCTGATCCTGATGGGGCACAAGCCGTCGTCCATCCGCTTTCTGCTGATGTCGGTTCCCTACGCCAAACAGCTCAACTTCACCTTCGACGGCCTGACGCAGGCGGCGAATTCGGTCGAGCGGCTGCGCAACTTCAAGCTGCGGCTGGAGACCTCGCAGTTCGCGGACGGCAACAACGACGCGATCGCTGCGATTGCGAAGAAGACGTCAGACGATATGACAGTCGGCCTGGATGACGATCTGAATACGGCGCACGCGCTGGGCGCGATCTTCGACATGGTGCGCGACGTGAACGCCGCTGCCGACGCCGGAGAAGTACGCAAGGGCGACATTCCAGCGTTGTTGCAGGTCTTGACACAATTCGACGAGATATTCGCCGTGCTGAAGGATGACGACGCTGCCAAGGTGCGGGCGACAGTCGAGTGGGCGAAACAAGAAGGGCTGGCCGACAAGATCAGTCCGGCGACGGCGGAGCTGGCGAAAGCCGCGACCCTCTCCGACGAAGAGATCGAACGCCTGGTTGCCGAGCATTCGCAAGCACGCAAAACGCGAGATTTCGCCCGCTCCGATGCCATCCGCGCCCAGCTCGCCGAGAACGGCATCATCCTGGAGAACACGAAGGACGGCGTGCGCTGGAAGCGGAAGTGACAGTTAAGTTGTGATATGGCGATGTTACGCCAACTAATCCAACACGCAGGATACAACATCGTTCGCCTATGGCGTGATTTCCCATACCGCGCCGTAGCCATGAGTACAGCGATTGAGGCAGTACCGTAGAGCTCACCGCTGGAGCCGATGGTTACGTTGCTGATCGGCATCCCTCCAGCATCGCCTCCAGTGAAGTCATGCAGTGAGGTATATAGCCATCCCGACCCGGAATGAGTCAGTTTGAAGACACTTCCGTACCCATAGGATCCAGCGGTGTACGTCGTGCCGTGTAAATTCCCAGCAGCGTCCATAACCAGGTTCTCCTCCGGCCCAATCCCCCGGCCCGGGTCGCTGCTCTGCTGCGCTTCCGCGCCGACCAGAACACGTCGGCGAAGGCGGCGAGCTAGTTACGATTGCATAACGGAGAAAAGGCACAGTGAGAAGCTGTGCCTTTTTCATTTGGATTCTGCGATTCTTACGGTGTGATTTCCCAGACCACACCGTAGCCGTAAGCTCCTCCACTATTGGCGGTGCCGTATAGTTCGCCGTGGGCGCCGAGGGTAACACTGCTGACTGGAATTCCCCCGTCCATGCCTCCGGTAAAATCGTGCAACGTCGTAAACGTCCAACCATTGTCACCAGGGGTCAGCTCGAAGACTGAACCGCAGCCGAAACCCGGGCCACATTCGAACTGCCCACTGGCAGAGGTCGTGCCGTATAGTCTCCCTGCCGTGTCCATAACAAGGCTCGCCATAGGACCGCCACCTGGCAACCCCGTATAGCTAACCAGCGTTGAAGAGAAAGCATGAAGTAGGTTGTACTGCCAGCCGCTGAAAGTGGGCGAAAGCTCGAAAACGGTCCCGCCAGTAAACTCGTCACCCGCCGTCGAGCCGTAGAGATTGCCTGCCTGATCAAAAATTAGGCCACCGCCCGGAAATGCATTTGCACCACCCGAAAAACTATACAGAATATTCTCTGTCCATCCGTTTTGCGAGGGCGTCAGTTCGAAAACAACACCGTAGCTAAGGCCTTCGCGCAAATCCGTTCCGTACAGGTTACCAGGAGTATCGAGAATCACCCCGCTCACAGGAAGTCCCGACTCGAAGCTGTGGATAGTGTCTTCCCACCACGTGCCACCATGCGGCGTCAGTTGGACCACAGCGCCATAATTCCAAAAGCCGCCGCTCCATGTGCTGACGTAGATGTTCCCTCCGGCGTCGAACACGACGGGACTTAGCCAGGGATCAGCTCCGTCTTGGCGATCTCCCGTGAAGCTATGCAGCACGGTGTTCCTCCATCCGCCAAAGACCGTGGGCGGGGTATGGGGCGAGGAGGTCAGCTCAAACACCGTACCGGAATTATCGCTTCCGCCAGCCCCTGTGGTTCCATAAAGACCGCCATCAGAGCCAAAGGTCAATCGAGCAGCGGGACCCGCCCCATCGGGGCCCGTGAAGGCGTAAAGCGTCGTCAGGAGCCAGCCGGAACCTCTAGGCGTCAGCTTAAACGCTGTGCCGCAGCCGGAAGGTGGCGGAGAAATGCAGTTTCCCTGGCCGTTGTAGAGCCTTCCAAGTGTGGTTCCATAAAGATTCCCCGCGCTATCCATCACCAAACCGGCGGAAGGACCTGCTCCATCCGCACCGCCGGTGAAGCTGTAGATCACTCGGAACGTTTGTCCCTCCGCCGGTTGAGCGGCCAGCGTCATGAACAACAACAGGAAGATAAGGAGCAGCAACGTGAGCAGGGCGGTTAGTGTAAGGCTGGTTGGGCTCCACCTCACGCCGAGAAGAGAACTATGCGCGTACGCCTTGTTGTGCATGGGAGGGTCCTCCTGGGTAGCTCGACGAATCGAGGCCTATGCGAATGGCTCAGAGCGGGCCTTTGGAGAAGAGGGTTATGAAAGTGACTGGCGCGCCACATCGACGCGATCCGCTGACTGAGGCGGCCCGGAATCTCCCACGACCCCCGTCAGAAGTTCACAACATCAGCGAACATCTGTCAGTGATCTGTATCGCACAAGGTTGTGACAAGTTTTGGAAAACCAGAGTGATAGCTACAAGACAGGGCGTCAATTGTCGCAATCAGGCGATAGCGTAAACAACACCCCGGTTTACCGCCGGTTGTCCGTCTGCGGCTCGGGATGGATCAGCACCCGGAACAGCTCCGGCACCTCCTGCCGGAAGCGTCCTTCCACCGCCGTTTGAATGTCGTGCACGCGCGCCAGCGGCAGGTCGTCCTGCATAGTGATGTGGAGCGAGAGATAAAGCCGGCCACCCACCTGCTTGAAGACCAGGTCGTGCATGTCGACGATCTCCGGGAAAGCCTGCGTAACCGCCTCCAGCCGCCGCTCAAAGCCGGGCGCGCTCAGCAGGCCGTCGCTGGTCTCGATGGTCGCCGGCTCGCTCTCGATGTGCGTCAGGATACTGGAGATTTCGCCGACCTCCTGCTTCATCTCCGCTTCCAGCCGCGTGACGCGATCGTGCGCCTCCTTCAAGCTCAGGCGTTCGTCGAGTTCCACGTGCTGCTCGACGTGCAAAGCGCCGGCGACGTCCTGCACGCTGATGTCGTGCACGTTGAGGTTGTTGCGGGTGGCGACGGCGCGGATGCGATCGAAAAGACTTTCCTGCCGTCCGGCACGCGCGACGGCATTCACCACCACGTCGGAATCGGGCAGCAGCTTGCGAATGCGTGCTGCCACCTCGTTGGCAACTTGTTCCGATTTCTGAAAGGTGACGTTGCGCGACATGGCGACCAACACGTCGGCGAAGTAGCGGCTGCCAGCGCGACGGATGCGCACCCGGTCCACGCCGAGCACGCCGTCAACCCGGTAAACCTCGGAGATAATCTGGCTGCGGATGCCCGTGGGCGCCGCGTCCAACAAGGCATCAACCGTCTGCCGCGCCAGTCGCGAGCTGACGTAGACGACCAGGCAAGCCACGACCAGGGCCGCAACGGGATCCGCCTTCATCAGCCACGGCACCGAATAATGCCGCCCCAGCAACACCAGCAACAGCCCCAAGACGACGACGGCGCTTGACCACACGTCGGTGCTGAAGTGCAGTGCGTCGGCCTGTAGGGCCTGGCTGTCGTACTTCTCGGCGATCCGTTTCAGCCGCCGCGAGCGCCAGATGTCGACGACGATGGAGATGCCCATCACGGCGAACGCCCACACGGTGGGCTCGATTTCGACGCTACGGAAGAAGAGGCGCTTGACCGCCTCGTAGACGATCCAGACGCAGGTCAGCATCAGCAGTCCGGTTTCGAGAAACGCGGAGAAGCTTTCGACCTTGCCATGGCCGTACTGATGTTCGGCGTCGGCGGGCTTGTCTGAGACCCGCACCGAGAAGTAGGTTATCGCTGCGGCCACCAGGTCCAGCCCGGAATGTGCCGCCTCGGAGAGGATGCCCAGGCTGCCGGTCGCCAGCCCGACCGTCGCCTTCAGGACGGTAATCGCGACCGCCGCCACCACCGAGTTCAATGCGACGAGCTTCTTGTCTCGCTGAATTTCGGTCATGCCCGCGCCGTCACTCATGCTTTGATTATTCACGCCGCTGGCCGCTTCGCCAAACCGTTAATGCCGTGGAACCCGCTATTTATCGTAATGTGATACGATTTTTGGCGTCTATCTGCCCCGCTTTGACGCGGTACATTTCCGGAGGAAATCACTTCATGTTACGTTCTGCACTGTTGGCACTTGTGTTTACGTGTGCCATCGCCAGCACCAGCTACGGCCAACAACCGAGCTCTAAATCCACACCACCCGCCACGCCCCCTACCGCCAGCCCAGCCACGCCCGGCCAGTCGGCCAATGCCACCGACGAAAAGACGGCCAGCAATGTCCCCGAAAGCGAGCCCGTCATCACGCTGAAGGGAGCTTGCCCGGCCAAGAACGGCAGCGCGCCGGCAGACTGCACCAAGGCGCTGACGCGGGAACAATTCGAGCGTCTCACCAACGCGCTTCAGCCCGCCGATCGCGGCCCGGTGCCTCCCGAGGCGCGCCGTAAGTTCGCCACCGAGTACGCCAAGCTGCTGACGATGGCCGACGCCGCTCGTGAGATGGGCCTGGAAAACGACCCCAAGGTAAAGGAAATTTTCAACGTGGTCCGCAATCAAGTGCTGGCGCAGGCGCTCAATCAGCACCTGATGGAAGAGTATTCCCATCCCAGCGACCAGCAGATCCAGGATTACTACAACAAGAACGAGAAGAAGTATCACGAAGCTACGTTGCAGCGCATCATCATTCCCATGGAACAGAACAACCCGGACAAGCCTAAAGTGACCGAAGAAGAACAGAAGGCGTTTGCGGACAAGATCCGCGCGCGCTGGGTCGCGGGCGAGGATCCGGCCAAGCTGGAGAAGGAATCCATGGACCACGTCGGCATGACCAGCACCTCGCCGGATGTAAACGTGGGCGCGCGCCGTCCAGGATCGCTACCGGAGGCACACGAGGGTATCTTCGATCTGAAGCCCAACGAGATTTCGCAAGTCTTCTCCGATCCGTCGGCCTTCTACATCTATAAGATCGTTTCCGAGCGCCAGGTGCCCCTAAGCGAAGTCAAGACTGCGATCACACAAACCATTCAGCGGCAGATGTACAACGACAAGCTCGAGGAGATCAGGGCGTCGGTGACGCCGGTGCTGAATGATGCCTACTTCGGGCCCGAGCCTCCGCCATCGGCAGCGCCTGGCCCGATGGGTCGTCCCGGGATGCCCGGGCGCCCGATGCCCGGTGGTCCGGCCCCTGGAGCAGGCGCTCCGCCTCCGCCCGCTCCCGGTGCCAACGCCACGCCCGCACCGGCCCCAACGCAGAACGCGGGCGCATCTCCCAAGTAGTCATGCCTTCCAAGCGGACTGTCCTGGTCACCGGAATTTCGGGAAATCTGGGGACCAGGCTGCTTCCCTTGCTTGCCGACTTCCAGGTGGTGGGCGTCGATGTACGCCCGCCGGCCAACTCCGCTGTGGCGCACTTTGAGCAGGCGGACCTCGGCCGCGAAGCCAGTTGCCGCGAACTCATCGAACTGCTTCGCGCCTGTCGGGCCGACTCGGTCATCCATCTCGCGTTCGTGCTCGATCCGCAACAGACGGGTGTGCTCGATGTCGAGCGCATGTGGCAGATCAACGTCGCCGGGACCGCGCGCGTGATGGAAGCCGTCAGCGTGGTTAACCGCACCGGCGGCAACGTGCGGCAGTTTCTTTTTCCCAGCAGTGTGTCGGCGTACGGACCGGAAACCGATGGTCCGGTCAAGGAAGACGCTCCCTTGCGCGCACACACCCTGCCTTACGCCATTCATAAGCGCGAGTGCGATGAAGTGGTGCGCTACCGGGCGGAGAGCTTGGGCGATTGCCACGTCTACATTCTGCGCCCGCATATCTACACCGGCGCCAGCGTGCAGAACTACATGGTCGGCATGCTGCTAGGTACGCCGCTGGGCAAGGGCCGGCGCGCCGTTCGTATGCGGGCGGAGGGCAAGCGCCTGCCGCTGATGCTTCCCCGCGGCGCCAAGTACCTGGAGAAACAATTTCAGTTTGTCCACGTGGACGATGTCGCGCGGCTGCTTGCGTTTCTGCTGTATCGCCCCGATTCCGACCCGCCGGTGACGATTATGAACGTGGCGGGACGCGGCGAGCCGATCACCATTCAGCGCTGCGCGGAGATCGCAGGCGCCAGGATCAAGCGCGCGCCGTCGCGCGCCGTCTTTCGCTCGGTGCTGCGCCTGCTGTGGAAGTTTGGGATATCTTCCATCCCACCGGAGGCCCTGCCCTACCTGATCGGCTCGTACACCATGGACACTACGCGCCTGCAACAGCTTCTCGGGCCGGAGTATCCGCGGGTGATTCAGTACACGGTGGAGGATGCGCTTCGGGACAGCTTTAATAGCAGCGGATAAGTGGCGGCGTTGTGAACAGTGCGGCGGTGGCGTTCTCAAGGATTATTGGGGTTCAGTGATGGCTCACGGCTGATGGCTGACCCCTTAATCCACTACCGTGTCATCTTGCTGCCCCGATACAGCCCCGCAATCCCGAACGTGTACGGCGTCCACGACACATCGCGAAAGCCAGCATGGCGCATGCGCTCCAGCATTTCTTCGGGCGCGGGAAACCTGTGCACCGACGCCGGAAGGTAAGCGTACGGCCCGCGGACGCCGGAGATCAGCGTCCCGATGCGCGGCAGAACGTGCCTGAAATACACGCGATAGATTTTGCCAATCAGCCCCTTGGGTTCGCCGAAATCGAGTATGCCGACTTCTCCGCCGGGCGCAAGCACGCGAAGGATCTCCGTCAGGCCGCGATCGTAGTTGGCCAGATTGCGGAATCCGAACGCCGCGGTGACGAGTTGGAAGCTGTTGGGCGCGAATGGCAGGTTCAACGCGTCGGCCTCAATCCAGCGAATGTTGCGAGGGCCGGACTTCTGCTCCGCGCGCACCAGCATGGCGTGAGAGAAATCCGCGCCGAAGAGCTGGCCGCTGGACTCCAGACGCCTGTGCAGCGCGAACGCCATGTCGCCCGTGCCGCAGCACAGATCCAGCACCTGCGCGCCCGGCCGCTGCAGGACCTCGCGAAACGCGCGTGCTGTGCGGTTCCACCACAGGCGGTCCACGTTCATCGACAGCACGTGGTTCAGCAGGTCGTAGCGCGGCGCGATGGAGCTGAACATGTCGCGCACGGCAGCCGCGGCGCTCTGCTCGTCACGTGCCCCCGCCGGAGCGGCGCCAATCACGCGCTCGGGCTGCTCTGGTTGCGCTGTCACGCTCATCGCTTCGACATCTCGCGTATCTTCTTCACTGCTCCCATCACATATTCCGGTGGCACATTGTTCGCTACCTCAGTCTGGCCGATCGCGCTGGCCAGCACGAAGTGCGGAACTCCGCCCACCGACTTCTTGTCCGACAGCAGGCGCTTAAACACGCGCTTGGGGTCCACGTCGACTGCCGGCAAGGGTCCGTAGGCAAGCACAAGATTAATGATGCGCTGCCCCGTCGCCTCATCGGTGATTTCCATACTGACGCCAATCATGACGGCCGCAATCATGCCCCATGCCACTGCCTCGCCGTGCAGGAAGCGCTTGTATTTGGTCTCGGCTTCCAGCGCATGGCCGACGGTGTGGCCAAAATTCAGGATGCGGCGTTCGCCGCTCTCGCGCTCATCGCCGCTCACCACGTCCGCCTTCATACGAATGCACTCGGTGATCAGCGTCTCCAGCAACTCGCTGCCGCGTCGCAACAGCGCCTCGCGATTTTCTTCCATGAACTCGAAGATCGCGGGATTGCGGATCACGCCGTACTTCATCGCTTCGAACAAGCCTGAGCGGTACTCGCGCTCCGGCAGGGTCGCCAGCACATCGGGATCGGCGAGCACGGCCAACGGCTGATGAAAGGTGCCCAGCAGGTTCTTGCCGGCCTTCAGGTTCACGCCGGTCTTGCCGCCAATGGCCGAGTCCACCTGCGCCAGCAGCGTGGTCGGCACCTGAATAACCGGCACGCCGCGCATGAAGACCGACGCGAGAAAGCCGCCCACGTCGCCTACCACGCCTCCGCCCAGAGCAACTACGACCGAGTGCCGGTCGGCGCCGCGGCCCATCATCTTCGCCGCAAGCTCTTCCAGTTCGTCGAGGTTCTTGGCCCGCTCGCCGTCGGGCATGACAAGCAGCTCGACCGCGTAGCCGCCCTCGCGCAAGCTCTTGCGCAGCGGCTTGGCCCAGCGCTTCTCAACCGGCGGCGTAGTGAGCAGAAAGAGCCGCGAACCTTGCGGAATAATCCCGCGCAGAGCGGCGCCGGCCGAGCGCAGCAGACTGCGTTCGACGAATACTTCGTACGATCGCGAGGGCGTCTGGACAGGGATGCGGGTCAAGCGTCTAGTTTACTGGATGATATGTTGGGCCGTGCCTTGTGCGCAGCTCTGCCGCGCACTGTTGCGTCGCTTTCTCCCCGCTTTTTGCGTGCTACCATGAATCCGATTATGGAGCCGCTCCCCTCCGAAACCGACTTCATCGTAGTAGGCGCGGGCATCGCCGGACTGCGCGCGTCGGTGGAGCTTGCCTCTGCGGGCCGCGTGCTTTGCCTGGCCAAGTGCGAGGTTACGGAGTCGAACACCCAATATGCGCAGGGTGGCATTGCCGCGGCGCTCAGCGATGACGACGAAGTTTCGCTGCATCTGGAAGACACGCTCAAGGCCGGGGACGGGCTGTGCAATGAAGAGGCGGCGCGGGTGCTGGTGGAAGAGGGCCCGCCGCGCATCGAGGAGCTGATCGAATGGGGCACGGAGTTCGATCGCGCGGGCGCGAAGATCGCCTTCACCCGCGAGGGCGCACACAGCCGCAGCCGCGTGCTGCATGCCCACGGCGACTCTACCGGCCGCGAAATTGGGCGCGCCCTTTACCTGAAAGCGGCAGCCATCAAGGGCATCACCTTTCGCGAATTCGAATTCACCACCGATCTGCTGGTCGAGGATGGCCGCGTCGCCGGCATTCGCGTGCTCGACCAGGCCGGGCAGCTTCATGAGATCCGCGCCGCCGCGGTGCTGCTGGCCACCGGGGGGCTGGGCCACGTCTACAGCGACACTACCAATCCCGCGGTCGCCACCGGCGATGGGGTTGCGATGGCCTATCGCGCGGGCGCTGAAATCAGCGACATGGAGTTCGTGCAGTTCCATCCCACGGCGCTGTACCTGAAGGGAGCGCCGCGCTTCCTGCTGTCCGAGGCGCTGCGCGGCGAGGGCGCGTATCTGCGCAACCTAGAGTTGAAGCGTTTCATGCCCAAGTATCACGAGATGGCGGAACTGGCGCCGCGCGACGTCGTGGCCCGCGCTATCGCGCATGAAATAGATCTGGCCAAGCGGCCCGATGCGGTTGTCTATCTCGACCTCACGCACTTGAACGCCGCCACCGTGCGCAAGCGCTTCCCCACGATTTACTCCACCTGCATGGAGTACAACATCGACATCGCAACGGAGTTGGTACCCATCCGTCCCGCCGCCCATTACGCAATGGGAGGCGTCCGCACCGATCTCGCAGGCCGTACTTCCCTGCCCGGTCTTTACGCTGCCGGCGAGGTCGCGTGCAACGGCGTGCACGGCGCCAACCGGCTGGCCAGCAATTCGCTGCTGGAAGGGCTGGTTTATGGCGCGCGCGCCGCCGGCGACATGCGCGAGCATACCCGGCCATCCACTGCAAAGCCGAAGCTGGCGAGCACGGCTGCCGTCTCGCCCGGCAGCAACGGCCAGGGCAGCGAAATCGAGAAGCTGATCAAGAAAGCGCAGTCGCTGATGTGGCAGCAAGTGGGCGTGGTGCGCGACGGCAAAGTGCTGCAGACCGTAGTTCCAGAGCTGCGTCGCATGCACTCCGAACTACCGCGCAACGGCCAGCGGCGCTCCTACGAGGCGCTCAACATCCTCGAAACCGGACTGCTGATTGCACGCTCAGCGCTGGCCCGCGAAGAAAGCCGCGGGGCGCACTATCGGCTGGACCACCCGCTCAAGGACGACGCACACTACCGCAAACACTCGGTCATCAGCGGCGATGCCATACGCTTTGTTTAGCCGTCTAACCTCGAGACCGCGTCCTCGTCGTATGCGGAAATCGCCTGTTCGCGGGCGGCTATAATGAAGTTTCAGATGAAAATCCTGGCAATCCTTATTGTGGCGGCGGCACTGCCCTTCGCCGTTGCCGCGCAGGACAACTCGCAACCGCTTCCGCAGGCGCCCTCCGCTTCCAAGTATCCCCCTCCTCCGCCTTCGCGTCCCGCGAGCAGCAATCCTGGACCGACTGCTGCACCGGCGCAATCGCCCGCGCCGGCAACGCCGCAGACCAACCAGGCAGCGCCTAACCCGTCTGAGTCCGCGAAAGCGAGCACGCCGGGTACCGCCGACGCCGCCGGTGTAGACGAATCGTTGCCCATCATTCGCAAGCGCGTCGACGAGGTGAACGTCGTCTTCACCGTCACCGACAAGCGTGAGCACTTCGTGAAGGACTTGACGCAGAACGATTTTCGCGTCGTGGACGATAACAAGCCCGGCGCGATTCAATCCTTCAGCCGGCAGACCAACCTGCCGCTGCGCGTCGGCCTGCTCATCGATGCCAGCAACTCCGTACGCGACCGCTTCAAGTTTGAGCAGGAGGCGGCTATCGAGTTCCTGAACCAGATTGTCCGCCCCAGGTACGACAAGGCCTTCGTTATCGGCTTCGACACCACGCCCGAGGTCACGCAGGACTTCACCGATAGCACGGAAGCGCTCTCGCACGGCGTGCGCATGCTGCGCCCCGGCGGTGGCACGGCGATGTATGACGCCATCTACTACGCCTGCCGCGACAAGCTGTTGAAGGAAGATAAAGGTGTGCTGGCCACGCGCCGCGCCATCATCCTGCTGAGCGACGGTGAAGACAATCAGAGCCGCGTCTCGCGCGAAGAAGCCATCGACATGGCGCAGCGCGCCGAGGTCATCATCTACACTATCTCGACCAACACCAGCGGGCTAAAGCTGCGCGGCGACAAGGTGCTGGAGCGTTTCGCCGACGAGACCGGCGGCAAAGCATTCTTCCCGTTCAAGATTGAAGATGTGGCCAACGCGTTCACCGAGATCTCCGACGAACTGCGCAGCCAATACGCCATCTCCTATAAGCCGGCCGACTTCCTCGCCGACGGCAAGTACCGCAAGATCGAAATCATAGCCGACAACAAGAAATTCCACGTGCGGGCCAGGAAGGGATATTACGCGCCACGGCAGTGAGAAGCAGTTGTCGCTTAGCAATGTTGGGTGCTATTGACAACTGAGAACTGGACGACCGATAACTGCTGTTCAGTGCACCGTCTTCGTCTTCCGCGACATGTAATCCATCAGCAGATACTGCCCCAGCGTATACGGCGTGGTGAAGTACGCTTTGCCGCGGCACATCTCCGTCACCTTTTGCACGAACTGCACCAGTCCATAATCTGAGGCGAGCATAAAGGTATTGATTAGAATGCCTGACCGCTTACACTTCGAAACTTCCTTTAAGGTTTCGCTGACCACCAGAGGATCCAGCCCGAACGCGTTTTTGTAGATGCGTCCATCCTCCAGCGTGAGCGCCGAGGGCTTGCCGTCGGTGATCATCACGATCTGCTTCATGTCTTTTCGCTGACGCTGGAGTATCCGCTGCGCCATGCGCAGGCCCTCGCGCGTGTTTGTGTAATATGGCCCGACCTTCACGCGCGCCAGTTGCGACAGCGGCAACTCCTCAGCTGAATCATGAAAAAGCACCAGGGAGAGCGAGTCGCCGGGGTACTGCGTGCGGATGAGGTGCGAGAGCGCCATCGCGACCTTCTTAGCCGGCGTGAAGCGGTCTTCGCCGTACAGGATCATCGAGTGCGAACAGTCGAGCATCAGCACCGTCGCGCACGATGACTGGTATTCGCACTGATGCACCTGCAAATCGCGGTACTCGATGTTGAGCGGCAGGGCGAGACCTTCGCGCTGGATGGCACTCGACAGCGTCGCCGTGATGTCGAGGTTCAGCGTGTCGCCGAACTCGTACTGCTTCGAGGCGCCACTGGCCTCGATGCCGGTGGCCATGTCGCGCGTGTCGTGCCGTCCGAAATTCGATTTGCCCAGCGAGCCCAGCAGATTGCGCAGCGCCTTGTAGCCGAGGAAGTCGAGGCCTTTATCAGTGATCTCGAAGCGCGCC
Source organism: uncultured Acidobacteriaceae bacterium (assembly GCA_963735915.1). GTDB lineage: Bacteria > Acidobacteriota > Terriglobia > Terriglobales > Acidobacteriaceae > Bog-257. Next base: position 110,635 of record CAVTMX010000008.1, read on the forward strand.
TGCTGTTGCGCCTCGCCCACCTGGCCGCCCAGGCTGGAGTTGCGCGCCGGATCGTGCGGCTGATCGACGGTGATGTAGTTCTCCTGCTCCATGCGCTCGATGAGCTGCTCGATGAGCTGCTCCATCTGCTCGGCGCTCATGTTCTCGAGCTGCTCGCGCATTTGCTCGTCGAGCATGTCGCTGTTCATCAGCGCCTCGGCGATGGCCTGTCGAAGTTGCTCCAGCGTCTGCTCAGCATCGTTCAGGTCGTACCAGTCGGAGAATTGCTGCTGGAATCCGCTCTGCAGCAGGTAGTCGGAGAGCGCGTTGAGCAGGTCCTCCATGCTCATCTCGGAGGCGGGCTCAGGGACGTATTTCTTGTACTTGATGAATTTCATGAAAGCAGTCAGTAACACTAAGCTGCGATACAGAGAGCGCCGTGGGCGCGATATAGGTTAGCCCAGCGCTTCAGCGCTGGGACAGCGTTCAATCATGACAAAGTCCCGTAGGGACGACATCTCCTGTCGGCTTGCACGCGCTGAGTTCAACCTCAATCTCTTTTGTTCTTGCACCGAAGAGTGCCGTCCCTCCGGGACTCACAGCTCATTCTGTTTCGATACCCACCGCTGAAGCGCTGGGCTAGCCTATGTCGCGACTACGGCGCTCGTCATCGCTAGCTTCGCCCCTGCGGACAAGGCACGTTCACTCGTTGCGGGCAAGGCGTGCTTATCACCATCTACTAATTGAACGGCCTTCTCTGCCGCCGAAGATCTCGCTCGTCCGCTTCGTCGCGGAAGCTCGGCTTCTCGCGCTTGGGCTGCTTTTCGCCGGCCGTGAACGTGCGCTCCTCACTGCGTCCGATTTTCTTATGCGCGTAGAGGCCTTCGAGGATGAACTCCGCGCCCGAAACCAGCACCTCGGACGGCTCCTTGCCGGTCAACTCCAGCGCGCTCAGCTTGTCGAGTAGGCCCTGGATGCCGCGTAGCTTGTGCAGCATCTCCTGCGCGCCCGCCGAGTCGCGCAACTGAATTTCGCCGCCCAGATCGAACCACTGCACCACTTGGTTCATGTTGCTATTGCCGTGGAAGTGCTTATCGTAGGCACGCGCGACGGCGGTGCGGATGATCTCGCGCACCACATTGTCAGCGCCCTTCAGCTCGCCCTCGTACTCGAGTTCAAGCTTGCCGGTCATCGCCGGGAGGGCGGCGTAGATGTCGCCGACGCGCGGCACCACAATCTTCTCGCCGGAGCGAATGGCCCGCCGCTCGGCGTTGGAGATGACGTTCTCCATGACGCTGATAGGCAACCGCTGGCTCACCCCCGAGCGCTTATCCACGCGCTTGTCCTCGCGCGCCACAAACGCGATCTGTTCGATGGTCTCCTTCACAAACTCGGGCACGAGCAACTGATGCCCGTTGCGGGCGGTCCAAGCCTCCTGTGCCGTAATCGCAATGCCCTCATCCACGGTTGCGGGATAATGCGTGCGAATCTCCGAGCCGATGCGGTCCTTCAGCGGCGTGATGATCTTGCCGCGCGCGGTGTAGTCCTCCGGGTTCGCGCTGAACACCAGCGCCACATCCAGCGGCATGCGCACCGGGTAGCCCTTAATCTGCACATCGCCTTCCTGCATGATGTTGAACAGACCCACCTGAATTTTGCCCGCAAGGTCGGGTAGTTCGTTGATGGCGAAGATGCCTCGATTGGCGCGTGGCAGCAGGCCGTAATGCACCGTGTATTCGCTGCCCAGGTCGTGCCCGCCCTTGGCGGCCTTGATGGGATCAACGTCGCCGATCAGGTCGGCGATGGTCACGTCGGGCGTCGCCAGCTTCTCGACGTAGCGCTCGTCTGGCGTGAGGTACGCGATGGGCGCGTCGTCGGGGTTCGTGGCCAGCAGCTCACGGCAGCGGCGACAGATCGGTTCGTAAGGGTTGTCGTGGATCTCGCAGCCGCGCACATACGGCAGTTGCGGATCGAGTAGCGTGGTAAGCGCGCGCAGGATGCGGCTCTTCGCCTGCCCGCGCAGGCCCAGCAGAATGAAATTGTGCCGCGAGAGCACGGCGTTGATGATCTGCGGAACGACCGTGTCGTCATATCCGACGATGCCGGGAAAAATTGGCCCGGAGGAGCGCAGCCGTGCGATCAGGTTGTCGCGCATTTCGTCTTTGACGCGGCGGGTGCGCACCCGCTCTGGGGAAAATTGCTGGCTGCGGCGCAACTCGGCCACAGTCTGGGGAAGAGTGCTCAAGGGCTGGGTACCTCCATCCGCTCTTGCTCTGCGAACGAAGCGTTGCGGATGACGGTATTCTACGCCAGTCGCAATCACACGCGTGCGTGACGAAAACAAGGTGTCGTAGGGTGGAGCATGCCTTCAGGCGTACATTAAGCTGACCATACGACGCCGGCTTTAGCCGCTGAGGTATTTCGAGGCTTACCGCAGCGGCTGAAGCCGCACATCGCGCAAGCTTTCCGGCACGCCTGGAAGGCGTCCTCCACCCGAAACTAAACCCAGACCTCTATCGCAGGATGTCTTCCAGCACCACGCCGCGGTCGGTGCGCTCGTCGCGGTACTTGACGATCACCGGCGCATACAGCGACAAGCCCCACTCCGCCGCTTTGCCCTTGGTGATGGCGCGCGCGCCCGGCACTACGACGGCATTCTCCGGTACTCGCAGCGGCCCGCTGTCACTTGAGCGATAGACCTCGCCGCGCACGGTGTCGAACAGCGGTGTCGAGCGTGTAAGGACCACGCCTGCGCCCAGCACGGCACGCGCTCCCACTTGTGTTCCCTCATAGACGCCGCAGTTGCCGCCCACCATCACATCGTCTTCAATGACTACCGGCGAGGCGTTGATCGGCTCCAGCACCCCGCCGATCTGCGCCGCCGCGCTGATGTGAACGCGTTTGCCGATTTGCGCGCACGAGCCGACGAGAGCGTGCGAGTCGATCATGGTGCCGGCGTCGACATAAGCGCCAACGTTGATGAACATTGGCGGCATGCAGACCACCGTCGGCGCGACGAAAGCGCCGCTGCGAATCGACGAGCCGCCGGGAACCACGCGCACCTGCTCGGCGGCGGTGAAGTGATGCAGCGGGTAAGTGTCCTTGTCGACGAACGGGAGCACGCGCGGGTCGCCGCTTTCGGCCAGCGTGCCGATGCGAAAGCCCAGCAGGATGCCTTGCTTCACCCAGGCGTTCACTTGCCAGCGGCCGTCGACCTTCTCGGCGGCGCGGACTTCGCCGGCGGTCAGCGCGTCGCGAAACTTGATAAAGGTGGCGACGGCTTGCAGCTCACCGTCGGCCTCGGATCCGAGCGCGAATAAACGCTCGATCGCAGCCTGCAAATCGTGCATGGCGGGCAGTATAAATCGTGCCCAATCCAGCCGCATGGATTTAGCATCGAACACGCCATGGCCTGGATCGACGAACTGCTTGGCCGGACGCTGGTGCTGGTGGCGCATCCCGACGACGAGTGCATCGCCTTTGGTGCGTTGCTCCAGCGGATGCGGGAGCCGGTCGTGGTCTTCGCGACGAATGGCTCGCCGGCTGATCCTTACTTCTGGCAGAAGTACGGTTCGCGCGAAGCATATGCCGCGCTACGCCGGCGCGAGGCGTTGGCCTCGATGAGCGCTGTGGGGGTGAAGGACGTTGTCTTCCTCGCCGATCTGCCCGGCGGCGAGACGCTCATCGATCAGGAGCTGTTTCGAAATCTGATGCCGGCCTTCGACCTGCTGGGCGACATCGTGCGTCGCCGCATGACTACCGCATTGCTGACGCTGGCGTATGAAGGCGGGCACCCCGATCATGATTCGTGCAGCTTTCTGGCGGCGCAACTTGCCAAGCTGGCTGCGCTTCCCTGCTGGGAGGCGCCGTTATATCACCGCGACGAAGACGGCAGCGGCACGTTTCAGGATTTCGTTGCTCGCAGCGGTGAAGAGGTAGAAGTGCAACCTACCGCTAGCGAGGAGCAACACAAACGCCAGATGTGTCTGGCGTACGCCTCGCAAGGCGACTTTCTCAGCCGCTTCCGGCTCTCGCCCGAGATCGTGCGCCCGCAAATTGCGCACGACTACACCCGCCCCCCCCACCCGGGCAAGACGAACTACGAAGCGTGGCAGTGGAGTATGACGGCACCGGAAGTTTCGCAGGCCTTCGCGGATTTCCTGCGTACCGCCGCCGTCCAGAGTTCCGGCAGATGACACGACCGCTTTCCATTCTGTTCGTTGCGTATCCGCTGCTCGCCGTGACGGACGAGAGCGCGGGCGGCGCCGAGCAGATGCTGCTTGCGGTCGAACGCGAGATGCTTGCGCGCGGGCATCGCACGACCGTTGCGGCTGCTGATGGCTCGCGCGTTGGCGGCGAGTTGTTGCCGACCGGTGCGCCCGCCGGCGCGCCCGACCAGTTCGAGATGCGCGAGCGCGAACATAACGAGCGCAGCCTTGAATATCTGCGGCAACATCGGCACGAATTCGACCTGATTCACGACAAGAGCGGCAGCTTCTTTCGGCAAGCTGCCCAGTGCTCCGTGCCAGTGCTGGCTACGATGCACCTGCCGCGCTCGTTTTATGGTAGAGATGGTTTTGGCGCTGTCCCGCCCAACTTGCAATTGGCTTGCGTTTCCCACTCGCAGGCGCGGTCCTTCGCCGATGTCCCGAACGTTATCGGCGTGGTGCAGAACGGCATTGCAGTGGAGCAATTTCCCTTCACCCGCGAGAAGCGAGAGTATCTACTTTGGCTGGGGAGGATTTGCGAGGAGAAGGCGCCGCATCTCGCCATCGCCGTCGCGCGAGGCGCCGGCTTGCCGCTGGTGATTGCAGGGCAGGTTTATCCGTTCAGCTATCACCAGGCATATTTCAAACGTGAGGTGCGGCCGCAGCTTGGGAACGGGTCGCCCGTACGGTTCGTCGATACGCCGGCGCGGGCCGGGAAGATGGAGCTATTGCGGCATGCGCGCGCGCTGCTGCTGACCAGCACCGTCGAGGAGACGAGCTCGCTGGTCGCCATGGAAGCGATGGCCTGCGGCACGCCGGTCGTGGCGTTTCGGCGCGGCGCGTTCCCGGAGATCGTCGCCGACGATGAAACAGGGTTCATCGTCGATACCGTCGAGGAGATGGCTTCGGCATTGGGCGACGTTGACCGCATCTCGCCTGAGAAGTGCCGCGAGCGAGTGGAACAGCATTTCAGCGCGTCAAGAATGGCGCAAGAGTACGAAGAACTGTACCGACGAGTGTTGACGTCCGCGAAAGAATTGGCACGTGAGCACCGCCACGCATTAAGTCATTGATGAGCAGCTCGAACAGCTTCGACTCCTGAAACCGTCCGTGCCGGTTCTTGGAAAAGGTGGAGTGATGCGGAATTTCCTCATCGAAGCCCAAACCGGTGAACCATCGCCAGGCCAGATGCATGCGCAGTTCTTCCACCAGCTTGCGCTCGCTGGTGATGCCATAGAGGTAGCCGATCAGCAGGATGCGCAGCAGAAGTTCGGGATCGATGGACGGCCGCCCCGTGTCGCGGTAGCTGTCCTTCAGCCGCTCGCGAACAAAGGCGAAGCTGACGTGCTTGTCGATCAGCCGCAAAAGATGATTCTCGGGAACCTGGTCCTCGAGTCGGAAATAGTAGAACAGCGATTCCGAGCGGTCGTGTTGCCCCATCATGATCAGCAGCCCTCCGCGAATGAAGATCAGGCAATACATAGAAGCAATACTTCCTTGTACCGCGCTTCAGCTGCTAATCAGAGTGACTTTTTCAACACCCACAGGCGATTACACTCAAAATCCCTTGTGAAGGTCTCTTTAACGGCGCTCGGCTAAACTCTTCCGCATCTTCGGCGCTCAAGCCCCATTGGATTCCGTGCTCTCCGTGCTTCCGCGGTGAACACCTACCGCGATGCGGCCGGTTGAGCTTGCAGCAGGCCGGCTTCCGCCGCGACCTTTTCCAGCTTCGCGCGGTTTTCTTTCTTCATCGGCACCAGCGGCAGCCGATAGACCTCCTCGATGCGGCCCATCATGGCCAGCACAGCTTTCACCGGGCCGGGACTCGATTCGATGAAGTTGGCCTGCATCAGCGGGAGATATTTGCGGAGGAGCAGGCGCGCGGTGTCCCATTTTTGGCCAGCGCGGCGTTGGTCATGCGCGACATCTCGGCGGGAATTTCGTTCGATGCCACCGAGACAATCCCCACGCCGCCGAGGCCGATTACCGCCAGCGTGATGGCATCGTCGCCGGAGAAGACCAGAAAGTCTTCCGGCACCGAGGCGCAGACTTCCGCGATCTGCGCGATGTTGCCGCTGGCTTCTTTCACCGCGATGATGTTGGGAATCTCCGCCAGGCGCAGCAGCGTCGAGCGTCTCGATGTTGGTTCCGGTGCGTCCGGCAATGTTGTACAGGATCAGCGGCTTGGTCGAGGCTTCGGCGATTGCGGTAAAATGCTGGTAAATCCCTTCCTGCGTGGGCTTGTTGTAGTAAGGCGTCGCGGTGAGAACGTAGTCCACGCCCGGCCGCGAAGAGATTTCTTTCGCTTTGGCGACCGCCTCGCGCGTGTTGTTGGACGTCGCGCCCGCCATGATGGGCACGCGTCCGCCGGCGGTCTCGATGGTGAGATCGACGACGCGCAGCCATTCATCATGCGCGAGCGTCGGGAGTCTCGCCGGTGGTGCCGCAGGGAACAAGGAATCCGATGCCTGACTCAACTTGCCAGCGCACCAGCTCGCGCAGGGCAGCTTCATCGAGACTGCCATCTTGCTTGAAGGGAGTGACAAGGGCGGTGCCGCAACCACGCAGTTTCATGGGAAAAGGATAATCGGTTCCGTGGCCAGTGGCCAGTGGTCAACGGTAGCGGCGGCCACTGATCAAGTCATTCGAAAAAAGGGCGGCACGCTTACGCGCCCGCCCCGTGGTTGTACAGCTTTGCGTTGGGTTGGATTAGAAGGTGAAGATCGGGCCGAACTCCGTGACGCCAATTGGTTATGCTGCAAGCTCGGCTTACCGGCGACCTTGGTCGTGGTGCAGACGCCCTTATCGCACCCGCGGTGGCCGGGTAAGCGTAGTTCGTGTAGTTGCTCTCTTCAAAGCCGAACTGGACCCAAGGATTCATCTTGTAGAACACGGTTCGGCTTTGAGGTGCCCTTGATGGGACCGGCACCGGTCTGCGCCAATGTCCTTGGCAGCTGAAGTCATTAGCATCGGCCGCATCGAGACCGTATTCGAAGTACGCCTGCCAGCCGGCATTTCTGCCTTTGGGATCGGCGTTGAACCAGCGCGAGAGCGGGAATCCGGGCTGAACGAATCCGCCGTAGCCCCGCACCGGCAGTTGCGGAGCTGCAATGCGGCGTGCCGGCGCAGTTAAACCCAAAGACCACAGTCGAGTCGCGATCCACCGAGAAGCCACTGCCGTGTGTGGTCAGCCCGGCCGCCTGGTTGTAGAAGGACTGGAGTTGGCCACCGAAGAAGAAGCGCAGGTCAGCTCCTAATAGCCACTGGCGACAACGGTTAACCAGCGGGTTGGAAGCGAGAACGCCATCTGATTGCCGTAGCCGTTGCTGCTGGCGTCAACACCTCTGGGGAAGGCATTCTTGTAGTAGTCGGGCTTGCCGGACAGCCGGTGCAAGTGGTACGGCGGATGCCGTACGGTTGCCTGCCGACGCGGCGTAGAAGCCGCTCCACAGGATCTGCGCGGGAACGACGCCGGGAGCCTTGTCGAGTTGGAATTGCAAAACGACTCTGGACTCGAGTTCCGGCTTGCCCGAGTCTGCGCCCTGGCGCTCGCCGTATCCAATTTGGTTGGCCAAGCCCGTTGACGAGGTGCAGGCTGTGCCTGCGTTAGATGTTGTTTGGGTACACACGACGGCATTTGCCGGCAGATCGCCCTCAGACGGCATCATGATGGCAAACTCCGGAGAGAGCTTCCAGTTCGGTGAGCCGCCGAATTTCTGCACCAGCGCCGATGCGAAACTGTGGAGAGCGCTCGTAGATGTTGCCCCAATAGGCGCCGAAGAACGTTGTCTCGAACAGGTTCATCAGCGCGCTGGAGCCGAAAATTGTCCAGTCCTGTCCGGCTTCGAAGAAGAGGTCGGTGTTCGGGGCTGCGGTCCAGTCAATTCGTCCGTAAGCCAGACGCAATTGCAGTGCATTGCTGCGAATGGTGGAGACGTTGCGGTTGTCGGCGTGGCTGAAGTTGCCTTCGAAATCGGCTTCGATTTGTCCGGTGACCGTGATGTTTTTTGAGACATCCGGGCCACTCGAACCGGGAACCGATGCGGGTGGAGCGCGCCTTGATATGGAATTCCCCATCCTTGGTCGGCCCGGTGTCAGCGTTCAGAAACCCAATGAGCGGGAAGTCGTCGCCACGCGCCTGACTCGACTGATACTGCGCGGTGGACTTGAGGAACCCATACGGTGACATGATCACGCCCGAACCCAGCTTGATACCCTTCACGCCTTCTTTGCTGGGCGGACCAACAGGCAGCACGCGCACGGGAGCGATTGCCGGAACGACAGTCGGGCCCGTCTCCGCAGGCTTGGCTTGGGCCGGCGCCTGAGTGGTCAGGTTGTAATTGCCTGCTCCGTAGCCTTCCGTGTCCACGATGGAGTGGGTCGGCTCGGCATCGGCCGCGGCCTTCAACTCTGCCGCTTCGGAATCGTTTACCACCCCTTTGGCCTTGAGCAACATCAGCAGCTGTTCCATTCCTGCCGACCCGGAAACGTTCCGGAGGCTGCCGGCTTCGGAAGAGGTCAGAATGCCTTTCTTCACCAGCAGGTCGAGCAGGGTTGTATTCACAGCGCCAATGCCCGGGCTGGCGCCACTGGCAGGTGCGGATGTAGCGTTTGCACCTGTTGGATCGGCAGTAGCCGGTGGATTTGTATCTGCCGCGCACAGCGTCGCCGGCGCCAGCAGAAACCCGACTACCAGGACCGCTATCACTAATCGGAAAGAATCTCGCATCCTCGCCTCCGCAAGTGAGTCGGCGCAATTCGGGCCCAGCGATACCGCCTGGTGACACCGGGACGGAAACGGGCGTCCCCCCTGGAATTGGCCCTCGGCGGAAATCTACGGGAAGGGGGAACTGGGGGAAGCGGACATGGCTCACTTCAATTTGTGACGGGCGTCACAATGCTCATGTGAGGGGAACAGGTAAGATTACGGTTTCGTTACAGCTAACTTATTTCAGTATCAGGACTTGCGTTTTCCAAGGGGACGGGCGGGCCTTTCTTCTCGCCAAAATACAACTTTTAGGGAATTGCGGATTTCTGATTTTCCCAGCGCGGGATAGTTTCCGGGACTAAACTTGAGCGTAACGCGTGCCCGCCGGACCGCAATGGTCAATCGTCACAACCATTCGTGACGCGCGTCGCGTAAGGCCCTGTCCACAGTGGGGTAATGTAGGCTCCGTCGCGGCCCACATCTCTGTAGTAGGAGCTCCTATGGCGGAACAACAACTTTCTCTTTCCAAAGACACCAAAATGGCAATGACATCCCAGTTTCTGGGATTCATGCTCGATGCCTACGACATGGCAATGGTTATTGTCATGGCGCCGATCCTGGGCAAGATCTTCATCTCGCCGAAAGGCAGTCAACTTTGGCAGTACATCGCGGTTGTGCTGGGATACTCCATCACGATGGCCGCGCGTCCGGTCGGCTCCGCCTTCTTCGGAGCGTACGCTGACAAAATCGGCCGGCGCTTCTTATTGATCTTCACCATCGGCGGCGTGGGCGTCATGTCGCTGCTGTCCGGGTTCCTTCCCACGTATGCCCAGGTGGGCGTGACGGCGTATGTGTTGTATTGCGTGCTGCGCTTCTTCATGGGCTGTTTCTTCGGCGGCGAATATGCTGTGGGTCACACCTTCGCCATCGAGTACGCTCCGCAGAAGCGGCGCGGCGCGATCAGCGGATTCATCCAATCCGGCTTTCCGGCGGGCTACGTTCTGGCCTCGCTGGTGTTCGCGCTTATTTCCTACATTTGCGGCAAAGCCATCCTGGCGCAGTATGGATGGCGTATAGCGTTCATCACCGGCGTGGTTCCCGTGTTCCTGGCGCTCTGGATCCGCGGCAATCTCAAGGAATCTCCGGAATTCGAGAAGACCAAAGCCGCCGGCAAGATCGAAAAAGCACCGTTCCTCAGCCTGTTCCTGCCTCCGCAGGTGTGGGACTTCCTGCAAGTGTTCGTGTTCATGACGGGCCTGTTCCTGACCGACTATTCGGTCTACGGCTTCCTGCCGAAGATCCTCACGCTGGAAGGGCGCGGCTTCGATACCACCACCTACAGCCTGATTTACGGGTTCGCGTTGTTCCTGTCGTTTCTGGGCTACAACTTCTATGGGTGGATCTCAGACCGCACGGGAAGAAAGATCCTCACGCAGTGGTATTGCGTATTCCTGGTAATCTTCGGCGTGCCGGTGTACTACGTGCTCTATCACGCCGCCCTGGAGCGCAATATCAAGATGGCGATTCTGGGCACGTGCATGGCGGGCATGTTGAAGCTGGCCTGGGGCGTGGTGCCCGCGTATCTGTGCGAGCGCTTCCCCACCAAGCGGCGCGCTGCCGGAGTGGGCTTCGGCTACTCGGCGGGCGCGATTCTTGGCGCCTGGTTCCCCCTCTACACGCTGTGGGCGCACAACATCCCGTTCATCAAGGCCATTGAGGGTAAGGACACGTGGCTGTCGCCGGCAGTGATTCTGACCATCGGCTCGATCATGACCTTCTGCAGCTTGCTGTTCTCGCCGGAGACGAAAGATCTCCATCTGGACGAAGTGGGCGAGAAAGAGCGCGCCAGCGATCGCGCGAAAGAAGCCGCACGGCAGCAGGAGGCGGTGACGGTCCGCTAAGCTGAGAAGTAGCTCCTACCAACAGCGCCACAGTGAAACTGCCGTGGCGTTCGTATTTGCGGCGGCGAGCTTCGCGCACGGCTCCCGAGTTGGAGTCGAAGCCACAGCTTTTTGATCCCGAGCGACACTCTACCTTAGGAATTGTCATCCCCGTACCTCTTGAATTGTCATCCCGAGCGGAGCCGGGGTCCCCTGCGAGGCGTCTTTTGCCTCGTTGGGGTGGAGGAGCCGAGAGATCTGCGGTTCGCCCCGAGCAACATTGCCGCGCGAGCAGCAGCAAGTTTGGGAACTTTTTAATTGTTCCTGTGCAATTCCAAATGAGGTCGCCGCACCGGTAGTTGCCGTACCGGAAAGGAAGCACCTATTTCTCACAAAACTTAACCAGCGGTTACGAGACTTTACCGTCGAACCATCGGCGCCGGGGTTTCAACATGTGACCGGCAAGAAAATTGCCAAAGGAGAACAGAAATGAAAATGCAGTTTCGGAGCGTAGCGATAGCTTTACTGGCGCTGGTAATGTGCGGCGCGGCCACGCTGTCCTACGCCCAGGACAATCAAACGTCAGGGGCGGCCGCCTGGAGCGGACATCGACATGGCCACATGGGATACCTGGCCAAGCAGCTCAACCTGACCGACGCGCAGAAGGCGCAGATCAAGACCATGATGCAGGCGCAGCGCGCGACCTTGCGTCCCCTGATGCAGCAGATGGCGCAGAACCGTCTGGCCGTGCTGAACGCGACCGCAAACGGCGCATTTGACCAGGCGAAGATGACGACGCTCGCCAACCAGCGGGCGCAGATCATGGCTCAGCTCGAGGTGCAGAAGGCCTCGCTCCATAGCCAGATCTACAACCAGGTGCTGACCGCAGACCAGAAGGCGAAGGCCGACCAGTTGCGGCAGAACCAGATTGCCCGCATCAACCAGCGCCTCGAGAAGCTGTCGCAGAACGACGCCGAGACGCAGGCGCAGTAAGCGGACCGGAGTCTGACGAGAGACGCGGCCCCCTTCGGGCCGCTTTTCTCTTGCGCTGCGGACCGGGGTAGCCCTGCGCGATATACTTTCTTCAGCAATCATGAATCGTGCTATCGCTCTGCTGACCTGGCTGGTCTTGAGTCTTTTCGCCGCCTTCGCCCAGGACGCGCCCAAGCCCCAGCCCGCACCGGGGTTGACCAACCAGCAACCGGCAGTCCCGCGCACAACTGCTCCGGCGCAGCCAGCGCCGCCGGCAGCAGCTCCCGCGCCGGGACCGGCAGCACCTGTACCAGCCTCGCCATCCACACCAACGTCGACGACTGCGCCGGAAAGGCAGGACAAGATTGTTCCGTCCGCCGCCGAGCGCCACTTCCACCAGGCTGTCGTCTTCGAGCGTGACGGCAATACCGAGAATGCCATCGACGAATACAAGGACGCCATCCGCGAATATCCGGACTACTTTCAGGCGCACTTCTATCTTGGGCGGCTCTATCTCGATCGTCACGGTTACGCGCAGGCCATTGCGGAGCTGAAGACCGCCGTGCAGCTGCGGCCGGAGGACTCCGACGCGCACGACATGCTGGGGCTGGCGCTCAAACGCAATCGCGATGTTCGCAGCGCTCTCGTGGAATATCAGGAGGCGGTGCGCCTCAATCCCAAATCTGCGAGTGCGCAAAGCAATCTGGCAGGCGCGCTGTACCTGATGCACGACTACGGCGGGGCCATTCAGCACTACCGTGAAGCGCTGGCGTTGCAATCAAAGCTGAAGCAGACCGACCAGGTGCGCGGCGACATCGCCAACACTCACATGAACCTCGCCAGCGCCCTCGACGATGCCGGCAAGACTGACGATGCCATCGCCGAATACAAGCAGGCGATCGAGCTCCAGCCCAAGAGCGCCGAGCCATATTACAACCTGGCCATCCTCTATCAGCGCCGGAAGGACACGCCTTCGGCCATCGCCCAGCTGCGCAGGGCCGAGAAGCTGGCGCCCGACTGGCCCACGCCGCACATCCTGCTGGCAAGGCTGCTGAAGGATTCCGACCCCAAGGCCGCCTTCGACGAGTGCATTGTCGCCGACGGTCTCACTCAAGACGCCAAGCTGCACGACCTCTGCTCAGAGTTGCAGAAAAAAACGCAATGACTCGCGTTTTTTATGCCACCTTCCCTGGAATTAGCTTGCTGAAGCGAAACCCACTAGATGGGCAACCAGCCGCAACGCGACGGGATGAATTTAGGCGGGGGCGGCAGCCCCCGCTAAGCTGAAGATGATACGAGCCGCGGCAGCGGCGACATGCCCCCGGGACTGGAGCATTCTGAGTAGAAACAATCACAATCCGGCCCTGCCCCATGCGCGATTTTCGGCCTGTTCTGTATCGTCCAGCGAATCGTAATAACGCCGCATTGATTCGCAAATTCGCTTACTCTCGGCCGAACCCACGTCGGCGGAGCCGGTCGTCAGTAAGCGGACTAACCCGGAGCCCTCGACCGTAAACAGATTTGGATACTTCCTAGCTCTCGCGTTAATTTGTTGTGCTCTCGCTCTCTTTCCATCCCTGCGCGCGTACAGCCCCCGTCGTTCTATTTCTTCGGCCAACTCCGATGTCGTTGCCGCGCGTTCGGTCCGTTCAGCGAGCACGATTCGCATGGCTTCATGTAACGTGCGTCGATACATCTGCTTCTCCGCCGCTGTTCGCAATGCATCTCTAATCCACTCCGACAGATCTTGCTTGACGGACTTAGCGGCCAAGACCACCAATCGGAAATCCCCCGGATCTAAACGCACCGCTGGTAAGGTGCTCTGCTTGGCCTCTCCCTTGGGCAGACGTGGTCTTCCCGGTTTTCGCTTCTGGGGCGACATCCGCATCCTCTCTCTTGAAGGTTAATGTAGCACAATAATATCTCTGTTCAAACTCCTCTCTGCGCGTCGCTACAAGATCAGGTACGGCACCAGGCCGGTCAGACTCGACCAGCAGGAAGAACAAGCACAACATCCATGGCCTCTATTCACTCCCGCCCCCTGCGAAGAGTAAGATAAAGAGTTCTACCCTTAGTTGGAATCCGCGCCCTCTCCCACATCCTCATACTAGAAGGGACTTCATTCATGAACAGTTTTGGCAGTCGTTCCGTCCTTCGCGTGGGCAAGCGCGAGTTTGAAATCTACCGTCTTGATGCCCTGGAAAAGCAGGGCTGCAGCACCGAAGCACCTGCCGTACTCGCTGCGCATTCTGCTGGAGAACCTGCTGCGCCGCGAAGACGGCAAGTCGGTGAAGGCCGACGACATTCGCGCGCTCACCTCGTGGACCGGCAAGAGCCGTGCCCGATCGCAGGAGATCGCCTTCATGCCCAGCCGCGTGCTGCTGCAGGACTTCACCGGCGTGCCCGCGGTGGTCGATCTGGCCGCCATGCGCGACGCGATGAAGGCGCTGGGCGGCGATCCCAAGCTGATCAATCCGCTGCAGCCGGCCGAGCTGGTCATCGACCACTCGGTGCAGGTGGATGAGTTCGGCACGCCGCAGGCGTTCCAGCTCAACGCCGAGCTCGAATTCCAGCGCAACAAAGAGCGCTATGCGTTCCTGCGCTGGGGACAGACCGCGTTCAAGAACTTCGCCATCGTCCCGCCCGACACCGGCATCGTCCACCAGATCAATCTCGAGTATCTGGCGCGCGTGGTCTTCGTCGGCGCGAACGGCGAGACGCGGCAAGCCGCTGGCCTATCCCGACACGCTGGTCGGCACCGACTCGCACACCACGATGATCAACGGCCTCGGCGTGCTGGGCTGGGGCGTCGGCGGAATCGAAGCCGAGGCGGCCATGCTCGGCCAGCCGGTCTCCATGCTGATCCCGCAGGTCGTCGGCTTCCGCATGAAGGGCGAGCTGCGCGAAGGCTCGACCGCAACCGATCTCGTGCTGACCGTGACCGAGATGCTGCGCAAGAAGGGCGTCGTCGGCAAGTTCGTCGAGTTCTTCGGCCCGGGCTTGCAGAACCTGCCGCTCGCCGATCGCGCCACCATCGCCAACATGGCGCCCGAGTACGGCGCCACCTGCGGCATCTTCCCGGTGGACGAAGAGACGCTGCGCTATCTGCGCCTCAGCGGCCGCAGCGAAGAGCAGATCGCGCTGGTCGAGGCCTATTGCAAGGAGCAGGGACTGTTCCACACCGCCGACACGCCGGAAGCCGAATACACGCGATGTGCTGGAACTCGATCTCGCGACGGTTGAGCCGAGCATCGCCGGGCCGAAGCGTCCGCAGGACCGCGTGCCGCTCTCGACGGCCGCGAAGTCGTTCGAGGACGCGCTGCCCAGTCTGCTGAAGCCGGGCCAGCACGTGCCTCCCAAGCAGGAGGCGCGCTGGGAAGGCGAGGGCGGACATCCCGCCGGCATGGATTCGCAGCAGGATGCCGTTCAGGAGCACGTGAAGCTCGACAAGGCGCTCAATCACGGCAGCGTGGTCATCGCCGCCATCACCAGTTGCACCAATACCTCGAACCCGTACGTGCTGGTCGCCGCCGGATTGCTGGCGAAGAAGGCGGTCGAGAAGGGACTGACCGTCCGGCGTGGGTGAAGACCTCGCTGGCGCCGGGCTCGATGGTGGTCACCGAGTACCTCACGCGCTCCGGCCTGATGCCCTATCTGGAGAAGCTGAAGTTCAACCTGGTCGGCTACGGCTGCACGACCTGCATCGGCAACTCCGGGCCGCTGCCGCAGGAAGTGTCCGACGTGGTCACGAGAAGGACCTGGTGGTCGCGTCGGTGCTGAGCGGCAATCGCAACTTCGAAGGCCGCATCAACTCCGAGGTGCGCGCGAACTACCTGATGTCGCCGCCGCTGGTGGTGGCGTTCGCGCTGGCCGGCCGCATCGATATCGATCATGTACAACGAGCCGCTGGGCTACGGCGCGCAACGGCCAGCGCGAAGCCGGTGTACCTGAAGGACATCTGGCCGACCGAGGAAGAAGTCGACGAGGTCGTGCGCAAGTACATCACCGGCGACTCTTCCAGAAGAGCTACAGCGACGTCTTCAAGGGCGACGAGCGCTGGCGCGGCCTCAACGTTCCCGCGGGCGAGACCTTCGCGTGGGACGAGCAAGTCGACCTACGTCAAGAACCCGCCGTACTTCGAGAACATGCCGGCGCAGCCGCAGCCGGTGAAGGACATCACCGGCGCGCGCGTGCTCTGCTATCTCGGCAACAGCGTGACCACCGACCACATCTCGCCCGCGGGCTCCATCAAGCCGAACAGTCCGGCGGGACAATACCTGATCGCGACATGGCGTGAAGCCGGTGGACTTCAACTCCTACGGCTCGCGCCGCGGCAATCACGAAGTGATGATGCGCGGCACGTTCGCCAACGTGCGCCTGCGCAACAAGCTGACGCCCGAGCGCGAAGGCGCCTACACGCGCCACCTGCCCGACGGCGAAGAGATGTTCATCTTCGACGCGTCGGAGAAGTATCGCGCCGAAGGCATGCCGCTGATCGTGCTGGCGGGCAAGGAGTACGGCTCGGGCTCGTCGCGCGACTGGGCGGCCAAGGGCCCGCGGCTGCTCGGCGTGCGCGCCGTGCATCGCCGAAAGCTTCGAGCGCATCCATCGCTCCAACCTGGTGGGCATGGGCATTCTGCCGCTGCAGTTCCTGCGCCGAAGCAGACCGCGGAAACGCACGGCCTGACCGGCGAAGAGTCGTTCGACATCGTCGGCCTGACCGATGTGCTGGAGAACTTCGCGCCCGGCAAGACGGTGAAGGTGCGCGCCACGAAGCCCGATGGCACGCAGCGTCAGAGTTCGACGCGACGGTGCGCATCGATACGCCGCAGGAGGTGCTGTACTACCAGCACGGCGGGATTTTGCAGTACGTGCTGCGGCAGTTGCAGAGCAAGCCGGGAGCGGCGAAGGCGTAGGCGGCGCTGTCGAATACGAACAGGTCTTCAGGCGCGCGGAGCCGCTGATCACTTCGTGTTCGCAAGCTTTGTAACAGGGCACGACTTCAGTCGTGCCGAATAGCGCTTCAAAATAAATTAGGGCTTCAGCCCCTGCGTTCGCAGGGGCTGAAGCCCAATCCTACATAGCTCAGCTGGCGGCATGGCTAAAGCCATGCCCTGTTACAAGGCGGCTTTTAAGCACACCCTCCGTGAAACGATTACGCCGCGCGCTTGCGTGCCAGCAGCGAGGTGTCATACCGCTCCAGCAAGTCCTGGCAGTCGCGATAGATCTCGCTGTAGCCGGCCTTCCACAGCTCGTCTTCCGGAAATCCTCCGCTCAGCACGCCGATGCTGGTCATCTTGAGCTTGCCCACGGCGATCGCATCGTACGGCGAGTCGCCTATCGTCACCGCCTCGCTCGCATCCACGTCTTTCAGTCGCGCCGCGGCCGCCTGGAAAATGTCCGGATAAGGCTTGCTGCGCTCGGCATCGTCCGCCGAAGTCTGCTCCTCGACCAGATCCTCGATGTGTGCCACGCGCTTGTAGAACTCCACTTCCTCTGCTTTGGCTGACGACGCCAGCGCGACCTGTAGCCCTTCCTCGCGCACGCGCCACACCAGTTGTCGCGCGCCGGGGAAAGGCTTCACCTGCGACATGTATTTCGCCTTCCACAACTCGCCGCGGAATTTATCGAGCGCCTCGCCGAAGCGCTCCTGCTCGTCTTTGCTGAGGAAGACCGGGATGAGTTGGTCGCCGCCCTTGCCGATCTGGCTGCGCACGTCCGCGAACGCGACCTTCCCGCCGAATTTGGCGAAGGCCTCCTGCCAGGCGTGCGCGTGCATGTCGACCGAGTCGATGAGCGTGCCGTCGATGTCGAAGATGACGGCTTTGATCACGCCGCTTTCTTTCGCCGCGGGACCTTCGCGCCCGAGCGCCGCGCCTCGCTGATCCCAATGGCGATGGCCTGCTTGCGGCTCTTCACTTTCCCGCCCCTGCCGGATTTCAGCTTGCCCTGCTTGTACTCTCGCATCACCTGGCCGACTTTACTCTGCGCCTTCTTGCTGTACTTGCGGTGAGTGCTGCTGGATTTCCCGTGCGATGACGTCGACCGATGGCTGGAACTCGATTTCCTTGCTGTTGCCATTTGATTGCCTAGCCCTCCTGGAAAGTGAGACGCCAGACAGTGCCGCATAGGTTGTGCAGGGGGATACGCGGGAGACATCGTGTGCTGCGGCTGGATGCGCGCGCAATTGCTTTTCGTGGGTTCAGCGGTTTACCGCGGGTGCCCCATCCTTTCGCCATCGGTTGGCGAAAGAGCCTGCCCCGAGAGCAGCCGAGGGGTGGAACAGCATCACTGCAACAAGCTTTCCACCACTCCGTAACTCGCGGCCAGTGCCGAATCCAGCGCAGCGGGATCTTTGCCGCCGGCCTCGGCCATGTCAGGACGCCCGCCGCCGGAGCCGCCGACTTTCTTCGCGACCTCGGCAATGATCTTGCCCGCCTGCACGCGCTGCGTGAGGTCCTTCGTCACGCCCACGATCAGCGCGACGCGACCGTCATTGACCGACCCGAGCACCACCACGCCCGAGCCGAGCTTGTTGCGCAGATTGTCGACCAGCGTGCGCAGTTGCGTGCGCTCCAGGTTGTCGGCGCGCGTGGCCAGCACCTTCACCCCCTTCACCTCGCGCACGTTCTCCGTCGCCGACGAGACCGAAGACGCAGCCGACTTCATGCGCGCCTGCTCCAGCTCCTTGCGCAGCTTCTTCAGCTCGTCTTCGCGGCGCTCCAGTTCGCGCTTCAGCGCCTCGGCAGGAGACTTCGTCGTCGCCGCGCACCAGTGTCGAAACGACGTTCTCCAATTGATGGTCTTTGCGGAAGTGGCGCAGCGAGCCTTCGCCGGTCACGGCTTCCAGCCGCCGCACGCCGCTGGAGACGCTTCCCTCTTTCAGGACTTTGATCAGCCCGATCTCGCCGGTGGCCGCGGTATGCGTGCCGCCGCACAGCTCGGTGGAGAAGTCGCCGATGCGGATGACGCGCACGCGGTCGCCGTACTTCTCGCCGAACAGCGCCATCGCCTTGTACTCGTTGATGGCGACGTCGATGGGCACGTCCTCGATGACCTCGACGCGGTCATTGCGCAGCACTTCGCGGTTGGCGAGGTCTTCGATGTCCTGCAACTCTTCGTCGTCGAGCGAGCCAAAGTGCGAGAAATCGAAGCGCAGGTGCCCGGGATCGACCAGCGAGCCCGCCTGCTTCACATGCGTGCCCAGCACATTGCGCAGCGCGGCGTGGAGCAGGTGCGTGCCGGTGTGGTTGCGCATGGTCGAGCGGCGAACTTCGTCGTTGACTATGGCGTCGAGTTTGTCGCCGACATGGATCGGTCTGCTTGGCGACAACACGATGCGCGCGAACGCCCTGCACGGGATAGGTCACGCCTTCGACCTCGGCGACCAGCGTGTTGTGATCGTCGGAGTAGAGCCAGCCCACATCGCCAACCTGTCCGCCGGCTTCGGCGTAGAAGGGCGTGTGGTCGAGCACGATCTCGCCGCGTTCGCCGGGCTTCAGTTCCTGCGCGCCGATGCCGGCTCCGTTGTGCGGCTTGATGATGGCCAGCACCTCGCATCCGGTGGAGAGCGTCTTGTGGTAGCCTTCGAACTCGGTGCGCGGCAGCGATTGATAGAGCGGAGACGCCGTGGCCTTCGCTCCGCCTTTCCAAGAAGCCTGCGCGCGCTTGCGCTGCTCTTCCATGGCATCGTCGAATCCGGCGGAGTCGAAAATGATGGCAGCGATCGCGGCAAGCATCTTCGATGAAGTCCCGGGGTAGGCCAAACGTGTCGTAGAGCTTAAATGCCTTCATCGCCTGGATACGCCGGGCGGATCGATCTGAAGCTGTCATTCGCCAGGAGGCCGGCTTTGAATGCCTGGTTCGCCAAAATGGTCGCCAAGAGCCTCGCGTAATTTCGTCATTTCGGCGAATCAACGGAGCAAGATCGTCGTCCAGTCGATCTCAAGTCCGATCTCCAGCGTGTGCGCAAACCGTGTTTCCTCATTCTTGATCGGTCTCCGCAACGCGACCAGTGCTCTCAAGCAATTCGGGATAAGCATCCTTCATGAGATCCCGAACCTTGTAGACCATTTGGAACATGAATGGATTCGCCTGTCCCAGTAGCCGCCCATGGCGGATCGCACGGCGAATAATCTTCCTTAGCACGTAGCCGCGGCCCTCGTTTGAGGGCAGAACGCCATCGGAGATGAGGAAAGTCGAGGCACGCGCGTGGTCGGCGATGATTCGCAGCGAAGCATCCTGCTTAACGACGCACGTCGCTCGACATCTCGTCTTCACTTCGGAGTCCTGTGAAATCGGCGGTGGGGCATCGGTAGGAAAAAACTGCGAATTCGTATCAGGGCCCTTCAGCCGGTCAGATCCGCCGCTCTCTGAATCAGCGGCGCAAACAGATCTGTGTCGTAGTTCGAGATCACGCCCTGCATCACCGCGGTCACGCGCTCCAGGCCCGCGCCGGTATCGATCGACGGCTTGGGTAGCGGACGCATCTCGCCGTTCGGTTGCTTGTCGAACTGCATGAAGACCAGGTTCCAGATTTCGACGTAGCGCCCGCACTCGCAGCCAAACTGGCAGTCGGTGTGGCCGGCGTCGCTCGCCGCCGGGCCCATGTCGTAATGGATCTCGCTGCACGGGCCGCAAGGGCCGGTGTCGCCCATCATCCAGAAGTTGTCCTTCATGCCCATCTCATAAATGCGCTCGAGCGGCACGCCGTCTTTCTCCAGAATCGCGCGCCAGTGCTCATAGGCTTCGTCGTCGCGGGCGATGCCCTGTTCGCCCTTGAAGATGGTGACGTACAGCTTGTCCTTCTCAATCCCATACCACTCGGGCGAGGTGACCAGCTCCCACGCGTAGGCGATAGCATCCTTCTTGAAGTAGTCGCCGAAGCTGAAATTGCCCAGCATCTCGAAGAAGGTGTGGTGGCGATTGGTGAAGCCCACGTTCTCCAGGTCGTTGTGCTTGCCGCCGGCGCGCACGCATTTCTGCGACGAGGTGGCGCGCGAGTAGTCGCGCTTCTCGATGCCGAGGAAGACGTCCTTGAACTGGTTCATGCCGGCGTTGGTGAACAGCAGCGTGGGGTCGTTGGCCGGCACCAGCGAGGAGGAGTGGACGATCTTGTGTCCGCGCTCGGCGAAGTAGCGCAGGAACATGCGAGCGGACTTCGGAGCCGGTTAGCTTGCGAGACGGCATGTAAATAGATTAGCAGCAGCGCTGAGCGGTGGGCCGCAGGAGTCAGCTGTCGGCTGTCAGCCATCAGCAATCAGCCGTTCTCTACCAGCGGTGTCATCCTGAGCGGAGCGACCGCGCAACGCGAGCATTGATGCCGCGTCGCGGCAACGCGTGACCGCTTCTACGCACTTGTGAGAACATTGCGACTTGCTGTCCCATCATGGAGGAACGCCATGAGAGCTCTTCTCACAACTGCGTTGCTTTTCGTGCTTGCGCTGTCGGCCACGGCCGCCGAATCGCACGAGGTCTCCTACCGCAGCGGCGATGAGACTGTACACGCCGTTCTCTACAAGCCCACCGGGGACGGGCCGTTTCCCGCGCTGGTGGTCATTCACGAGTGGTGGGGGCTGAACGACTGGGTGAAGCAGCAGGCCGACCGCTACGCGCAGCTCGGGTATCTGACGCTGGCCATCGATCTGTATCGCGGTCGGGTGGCCACCACGCCCGATGAGGCGCACGAGATCATGCGCGGCGTCCCGGAAGACCGTGCGCAGCGCGACCTGCTGGCGGCTGTCAAATATCTGAGCTCGCTGAATACAGTAAATGCGAAGCGGATCGGCGCGATCGGCTGGTGCATGGGCGGAGGCTATGCGCTCGACCTCGCCATCAGCGATCCCAGGCTGCGGGTTGCGGTCATCAACTACGGCCATCTCGCGACCGACGACGCCACGCTGAAGAAGGTCCACGCTTCGATTCTCGGCATCTTCGGCGGACAGGACCGCGGCATCCCGCCGGCCGACGTGAAGAAATTCGAGAAGCAGATGAAGGCGCTCAACAAGAAGGTGGAAATCCACATCTATCCCGATGCCGGACACGGGTTTGAGAACCCGAACAACCAGCAGGGCTACCGCAAGGAAGATGCCGAGCAGGCGGAGCAGATCACCGAGCAGTTCCTCGCCAACAACTTAAAGTACTCGTTGAAGTCAAAGCTGTAGCAGCCTGGAAGCGGGGGCCCAGAGCCAGCCCTGCGTGAGGACCTAGGCGGCCCGCTGGCGCCGCCTCAGCGAGCGGATGCGGTCCAGCGTTCCCACGATCGCCTGCGCCTGATTACGCAGGATACCGACAATGTCGTCGGGCATCTGGTCGTCTTTGATGGCCTCGTCATAATGCTTCCTGGCGTACTCGTCGCCGGTTTCCATCTCCGAGAGGATGGCATCGTCGCCGCCGCCCAGCGCGGCTTTGAGGTTTGCCCAGCCGCGATGTGCCGCCCCCAACGCCGTACCGGAGCGGTCGACATCCGGCTTGCCCCAGCGGACGGCCTCGTTCTCCAGGTCGCCGGCAAACTTGGCGCGCTCCAGGCTGACCTCGTTCAGCACCCGCTTCAACGCGGGGTCGTGCACGTGCTCTGCGCCGTCGCGATATCCGTTCTGCCCGTCCCGGCAAATCTCGATCAGGCCTTGCAGTTCATCGGCGATGTGTTGGCTATTCGGCATAGACATAGGGTTGCTCCGAAATCGCTCTAAGTTCTGGCAACTTGGATGGCAGGAGCTCGCGGCTGGTTGGAAGGGGGCCCAAGTCGCCTCGTTCCCGCGGGTTGACGCAACTGCGCTCGCCGGTTATGATGGCGAAGAAAAGGCGAATGTGAGTAGCTGGCATGGATCCGTCGCTGCTAACCATCGAAGCGGGGGAAGCACGACCGCAACCGCTCGTCGGCATCGCTAAGCTGGCGACGCAGGGTGAGTCGATCCGCCAAGGGCACCTGGTGGAGTACTTCACCCTGCCCACGCGCGCGCTGCTGAACCGCTGCACCTCGCCGCGCGTGCCGTTCACGTGGACCATCAATCCCTACCGCGGCTGCGAGTTCGCCTGCAAATACTGCTACGCGCGCTACACGCACGAGTTCATGGAAATGCGGGACGGGCTCGACTTCGAACGCAAGATCTACGTGAAGCAGCAAGCGGGCTGGTTGCTGCGCCAGGAGCTGAAGAAGGTGAAGCGGGGCGAGGAGATTGCGATCGGAACGGCCACCGATCCGTATCAGCCCGCGGAGAAGCGTTACGAGGTCACGCGCGGCATTCTGGAGGAGTTGGCACTGCATCATGGGCTGCAACTCGGGCTGGTGACGAAGTCGGACCTGGTGCTGCGCGATGTGGAGCTGCTGCGGCGAGTTGCCGCCAACAATTCCCTGTTCGTGAACCTGACGATTACTACGCTCGACGCGAAGCTGGCGCGAATTCTGGAGCCGCGGGCGCCGCGGCCCGATCTGCGGCTGGACGCTGTGCGGCAGTTATGCGCTTCGGGGTTGAACGCCGGTGTGATTTGCGCGCCGGTGTTGCCCGGAATCACCGACTCGCCCGCCGCTCTGGACGCGCTGGTGCGCGCCACCAAAGAAGCCGGCGGGAAATACATCTACGCCAATCCGTTGTTCCTGAAGCCGTGTTCGGCGAGCGTCTTCCTGCCGTTTCTGGAGAAAGTATTTCCGCAGCTCGTTGAGGATTATCGCCGGCGCTTCGGCGGGCGCGCGTTTGTCAGCAAGGCATACAGCAAACGGATTTCGGAGCTGATGGCGGGCCTGCGCAAGAAGCATGGCATCTCGCGGCCGTTCAGTTCGCGCAGTGAAATCGCGTATCCGCCGCCGCAGGAGGAGCAGTTGCGACTGTTCGCATAGAGGCCAGCACACGTTCTGATGAGGAAACTCCTTCCTGCTCGTGAAAGACACGCCCAAAAAATTGTCATCCCGAGCGTAGCGAGGGATCTGCTATCCGTGCTTCGAGCAGAAACGCAGATTCCTCGCTGCGCTCGGAATGACAATCTTCTGCTTCGGACCTTCTTCCGACCCGATCACCACCCGCAGTGCTTTACACTTTGCTGATGGCTACACCGCAAGAAATCGAAATCAAGTTCCTCGTGGATGACCTTCGCAAAATGGAGCGGAAGCTTAGCGAACTCGGGTTCCGTTGCGAGACCGAATCCACGCATGAAGTAAACACGCTCTATGACCTGCCGGGCCAGAAACTGCGCCGCAAGGGAGAGCTCCTGCGGCTCCGCAAGTATGGCGACAACTGGAAGGTGACGCACAAAGCGAAAGGCGCACCCGGACGGCATAAATCGCGTGGCGAGTTGGAGACCGGCATCGCCGATGGCAAGACCATGGACGCCTTGCTGCGCGCATTGGGTTTTGCGCCTAGCTTCATCTATGAGAAGTTTCGTTCCGAGTGGACCGATGGCGAGGGCCAGGTCGTGCTCGATCACACACCCATTGGGAACCTCGCCGAGATCGAAGGCAAGTCGCGCTGGATCGACCGCACGGCGCGTGCCATGGGAGTCCGCCCCGACCATTACATCACCAAGTCCTATCCGGAACTTTTCTTCGAATGGAAGCGTAAAACGAAATGTGAGGCAGAGAACATGACGTTCAGCGAATGTCGCAAGTGCGCAAAGCTCAGCGCGACGGCCCGCAAGTAGCGATTTCCGCGGGAGCCTGCACCGGCTCTGGCGATTTAGACCTCGCCGGGCCTGAACCGGAGCCGGTGGCATGGTGCAGGTCTACTCGCCGCTGCACTCAGATTGCTTGTTCATGGCCTCGCGGAGCTGGCTCAAATCGAAGGTTGCGGTGGCCGGCGTGCCGGTGAGAAAAGGCTTGAACTCAAAGGTGACCGTGGAGCCGAGCAGTGACTGAAGAAATTGCGCGCGCTCGGGCTCGGTCTTGCCGAAGTACACGAACGTGTCGGGCGCACCGAAGGTGGCCCAGGTACTGGCCTGCTTCTTGCCATTGACGGTCAGCACGAAGGACTGCCCGCCTTTTCCGCCCGCCTCGTTGTTCTCTCCCACCATGCCTCCCGGCGAGAAAATCAGCAGGTGCGAGCCCTTCTTGCCCTTGTGCAGACATTCCACGCTCAACGTAGGGAGCTTGGTGTCCCCCGGCATCAACTGGTACGAATGCTGGGCGGAGACGCTCAGCATTACGCCGCCCTTCACGGGGCTGACCTGCACTTCCTGGCCGCTGCACAGCAGCGATGCGCCTACGACGGCGATTAGCCAACACAGCTTTGTAACCGAGGACATGATAGGGGTTTACCACGCGGGCGGCGATTAGTCCACAGCAACACGCCGCGTGGCTCCTCGCGCGACAACAGACGATGCCTGCGCGCCGAAGAAGAAGAAGGAAGCGAAAAAGGTGAGTCGGCCTGCCTGCACCTGCAGTCCAGGTACGAAGAAAGCTATTTGAGACGTCCCGTTGGATATCTGGCTTCCCCGTCGAATAGGGGGCAAGCGTCTGGCCGTCTGCGTGGCACGACCGGCACCGTCCGGCTGGCGATCGTCTACGGGAGACGATCTTGCGCCGCCCAGCAGGGCAAGGCGAACGGCTTACTCAATGAACAGCGTGACTCCATAGCTGCTGTTGTGCAGGATCTCCGAGCCCACGTAGGCCGACTGGGTATTGCTGCTGCCGGTAATGCTGGGAGTCGTGGAGGTGTTGGACGGGTTCATCCAGAACAGCAGTCCGCGCGTTGTGGCGGTTTTGTCGCCTTGGTTGCTGTTGGCGGTCGGCGTGAGTTGCAGGTCAGATTGCTGGACGACATGCTGCTTATGCTGTCGTGCGCGGGATCGCCGGCGGTGATATTAGGCTTGCCGCTGTTGAAGTAGAGTGGCCGGGCACATACTCCGTGCATCCATGGGAAGCTGGACAGCCATCCGCTCCCGAGGCCTTGCTCACGGTGGCGGGATTCGAGTTGCTCGGCACCGACGGTGCCGTGATCCCCACGTACGGATAACCTATTCTACTGATAATTGGTCCCCCACTTCGGTGGAGGTTTCCGCGATTTTTCCTGGAGGTAACTCGATTACGCAGCGCGCCCGCCAATGAAGGCCGCTCAGACGATTGGGGGACATCACCGGATACAAATGCACGACCCGCCATTTCTTGTCGACAAAAAGCACGTCGATGGGAAACTTCATGGCAACCGTGTGAATGGCCTGCGATGGCATGATTAGCAAGCCGGTACCCGGTTCGAGGCCGCTCTTACCCAGCAGACCCTTAATTCGAGTCAGGCTGGTTTCGGCAACATCAATTCGCTCGCCCAATATCGTGTTTCGGGTCGTATTGAGCACCGCTACCGTCTCCGTGGCCATACTATCGTCTTGTGGGTCTACGCGCCGAAGACATGCGCTTGCGACGGGCGATGATAACGCCCAGCAACACTACGGCCAGAACTCCCGCTACCACGCGAATCATGGTGACGCTGTCCATAAATCTCAGCTCCTTTGTTGAATCAGTTACCGCTGTTCTCGATGGCCTTCAGTACTGAAAGTATGCCCGGGCCTAGCAGCACGATGAACAAAGCCGGAAAAATAAAAATTGCCAGGGGAAAATCAATTTCACCGTGGTCTTGGCGGCGCGTTCTTCCGCCTGCATCATCCGCCGGGTGCGGAGGGTATCGGCAAAGGTACCCAGTGCCCGCGCGATGGGAGTGCCCAGACGCTCGGTTTGCACCAGCATGGCCACGAACTGACGTATCGTATCCAGGTCCACTCGATCGGACATGCTGCGCCAAGCCTCCAGGCGCGGTTTGCCGGCACGTTGTTCGTAGGCTGTAATGAGCAGCTCCTCGCTCAATTCGGGATATACCTCTTCAATCTCTTTCGCGATCCTGAGCGTGGCCTGATCGATGCCCAAGCCCGCTTCCATGCAGATCACCAGCAAATCGAGCGCATCCGGCAGCGCGATGCCAATCTTCGCCTTGCGTTTGGCGATGGCCCGGAAGACAAAAACATCGGGGGCGAAAAATCCCGCCACCGCCAGCAGCAGCGCGGCAAACAGGAATTCGTCGCCGCCGACGAAGGTGGCCAGCAGGATCCCGACGATAGGACCTAGCAGCTTGCAGCTTAAGAAGGTGTCGGTGTCGCCTGGATTCCGGAAACCGGCGAGGCCCAGGCGGTAAGAGAGTTCGTCGTCGCGCGAGCGCAGCCAATCGCGGAAGGGCGCCAGCGGCCGGGTGAGCAGTTCGAATACCTCTTGCGGGCGAAACTTGTCCAACACAGCGACGTCGTCGTCGTCGGACGTCTCTCCCACCTCGGAAAGAGGACGCAGCGCGGCCAGCCGGGTTTCCGCAGTCGAGCGACCTCCCACCACCATGAAAATAATCAGCGACACCGCTGCGAACGTCGCCAGCGCTGCGAGTACCGCAATAGCCACTAATTGCATATCAGTACTTTACCTGTATGATCTTGCGGATGAAGTATGTTCCCATGGCCATGCTGCCCAAGGTGGCATAAACCAAATGCTGGCCCGTCTCGCTCTCGAAGAGCGGTTCGCTATAACCCGGCCGGAGAATATTGGTCATAATGAAGGCAATAAAGGGCAGCGCGAGGAGCACAGCGCCGGTCATGCGGCCCTGGGCCGTGTAGACCCTTACCTTCTGTTGCAAGTGAATTCTCGACCGCAGCACTGCCGCCGTCTTGTCGAGTAACTCAGGCAAGTTGCCGCCGGTCTCGCGCTGCACCAGCATGGCCGACACCAGAAACTGGAGTTCCTGCACGGGGAATCTGCGCAGCAAGTTGTTCATGGCTTCACGAAACGGAAGCCCGTAATTCATCTCGTCAGCGCACACCTGGAATTCCGGCCCTAGGGGTTCTTCGGTTTCCTCGGCAACCGTCACCAAGGCGCCGGGGAGCGACTGTCCCGCGCGCAGTGCGCGAGCTATCAGGTCCACGGCCTCAGGAAGCTGTGCGCCGAAACGGGTGAACCGCTTCGAGCGTTGAAAGCCCACCCAGGCCAACGGCACGAACGCCAAAGCCAGGCCGGGTACCCATCCCACAAGGCCGACGGGGAGCCACCAATTTCCTACCGCCGCTCCCAATACGAACAAGCACGCCGAATAGAAAAAAAACCGGCCCACAGTCCATTTCAGCTTCGCCTGCTCCAGCCAGAGGTGCAACTGCAGCGCAGGTTTGCTTTGGCGCAGCGCCTGGTCCACCCATGCGATCCGGCTGAACGTGACCCGCTTGACGATCTCCGCCTGGACATCGTCGTCGTGCATGATCGGACGGCCCAGGTTGCTCAACCGCTGGTGGGTGCGCTTTTCGTCCTCGGTCGGCTCCGTAAAGTAAGCGATGGTGGCGAAGGCAGCAACCAGCACAATCACGAACATCGTGTAGAACGACATATGGTCTGCTCCGCGCCTATACCTCGAAGGAGTGCTCGAAAATGCCCGGAGGCAGAACGATACCCGCCTTCTTCAGCCGTTCCGCGAACTTGGGTGACACGCCCGTGGCCTTAAAGCGCCCGAACACGTGCCCGTTCACGTCAATCCCCAGCTTCTCGAAAATGAAGATGTCCTGCATGGCGACGACATCGCCGGTCATACCGGTAATTTCGGTAACGTAGGTGATACGCCGGGTGCCATCGCTCATGCGCGAAATCTGGATGATGAGCGCGATGGCGGAGGCGACCTGCTGGCGGAGCGCCTTCTCCGGCAAATTGAGGTTTGACATGAGGGCCATGGTCTCCAGGCGAGCCACGGCGTCGCGCGGAGTGTTGGCGTGAATGGTGGTCAGCGAGCCGTCGTGGCCGGTGTTCATGGCCTGCAACATGTCCAGCGCTTCTTCGCCACGCACCTCGCCGACGACGATGCGGTCGGGCCGCATACGCAGGGCGTTGATGACCAGTTCGCGTTGCCGCACGGCACCCTTACCCTCCAGGTTCGGCGGCCGGCATTCCAGACGAACCACGTGCGCCTGTTGCAGTTGCAGTTCGGCCGAGTCCTCGATGGTGATGATGCGCTCGCTGTCCCCGATATAGCCGCTCAGTACGTTTAACAGCGTCGTCTTACCGGCTCCCGTTCCGCCTGAGATCACGATGTTGAGCTTGGCGCGCACAGCTCCCTTCAGGGCCTCGAAAATAGGGTTCGTGACGGTGCGATTGGCCAGCAATTGCTGCGTGCCGATGGGAATCTTGCCGAAACGGCGGATGGAGAGAATGGGCCCGTCTACCGCCAGCGGCGGAATGATGACGTTGACGCGCGAGCCGTCCTGCAGGCGGGCGTCGCACATAGGCGAAGACTCGTCCACGCGCCGCCCGACATTGGAGACGATCTTGTCAATGATGTGGCGCAAGTGGGCGTCGTCTTTGAACGCCACACTGGTCAGCTCCAGGATACCGGCGCGCTCGACGTACACCTGCTTGGCGGTGTTGACCAGAATGTCGTTAATGGTGGCGTCGGCCAGCAACGGTTCCAGCGGTCCCAGCCCGAATACTTCGTGCAGGACCTCTCGCGCCAGCCGGTCTCTCTCGCCCGTGCTGAGCGGTGTGTCCAGCTTGACGATGAGGGCCTGAATAACTTCGCGGACCTGGGATCGGGCCTTGACATCCTCCAAGGTAGTCAGTTTTTCCAGATCGATCTGGCTCAGCAGCTCGCGGTGGAGGGTGGTCTTCAGCTCCTGGTACGCCCTGGCCGTGATGCCGACATTGCGCGGAGTTGTCCACACGCCGCTGCCGACACGCATATCCGGGCCAAAGGTCTTGGTATTCGCCATTTACCTTCCTTGTCTAAGTTCCAAACAGACCAAACAGCTTGCCTCGCGACGCCCCATTCTGGGGTTGGGTGATGGGTTCGTCGCCCACCAGCCGGTCGGCCCAGGCGTCGAAGGCATCCGGCAGATCGGATTTCCGGCTGCGATCGATGGGCGTGCCCGAGTTGATGGCGCTGACGATCTGGGCATAGTTGTTCGGCACCCGCACCGCAATATGCCGCCGCAGCGACGATTCAATCTCGCGATCGTGCAACGTGTTCTTGCCCGAGTGCCGGTTCAGCACAATGTCGATGTTCTCACCGGGATAATGCAGTCCCGTCAGGTACTCGATGGAACGGATGGCATTGTGGATCGCCGGCAGTTCCGGCGTGATAATGATGCCCAGCCGGTCCGATTGCCGGACCGCGGCGCACGTGTCCTCGCTCATTCCGGGAGGGGAGTCGACGATGACGAACTGGTAGTTTTCCGCAAGAAATGCGAGCGTGTGTTCAATGGCGTCGGCAGGGGTATCACGAAATGCCTGCATCGCCTGCGGCGCGTCCAGCACGTGCAACCCGCTGTGGTGTGTCAAAAGGAAGCCCTGCAGCAGCTCGCCATCGAGGCGATCCATGTTATGGACCAACTCGTAAAAGCTGTACTGATGGCGGCCCAGTCCCAGGCAAAGGGAGATCTCCCCCAGCGCAGGGTGATGATCCACCAGCAGGACGCTTTTGTGATGTCTCTGGATCAGACTCAAAGCCAGATGTACCGCCAGCGAGGTTACTCCTGTGCCGCCCTTCGCTCCTACGAGGGAAATAACGCGGCCTTTTTGCCCCGGCACCTTGCCTTGGCCCCACGACTCGACATGCGCCAGGGCCTCCAGCAAGCGATCAGGCTGGAACGGTTTCACCAGATACTCGGAGCACCCGGCACGCATGGCGGCGATGATCTGGTCGGGATTGGAGTCGCTGGACGCCGCGAACAAGTTCACGGCTGTGCCGCAGCCGGAGCGCAGCTTATGCGCGATGCGCGGACTCTCCTCGCCGTCGTCGAAGTCGATGACGCACACCCGGTGCTGGAACTGGTCCAGCATGCGCAAGACTTCGCGCGGCGTGATCAGCCGATCTACGTTGTCGACGACGTGGGCGCCCGGCGTCTGCTGCACCAGGACTTCCAGACCCTCCCGCGAGACGGGATCGACGTTGATGCACAGAATACCGATACGCAACTCGGAACTGCGCGAGCCTTGAATCAGCGTTTGTTGGCCATTGGTACTCACTTTGACGCCTCGGAACTCTTTGGCGGATACGGCAAGTTCTTGTCGAAATGGTCGGTGTCCAGCTTCTGCATCGGGAACGATACCTGCGCCGGTGGCGGCCCCATCTCGCCCTGCACCGGATCCACGATGGAAGGCGTGACCAGAACGATCAACTCCGTATTGGTGAAATTCGCGCTGCGGGACTTGAACAGCTCGCCGATAATCGGAACGTCCCCGATACCGGGGATCTTGCTGAGCTGCACCGTCGTGCGCTGGTCCAGCAATCCGGCGATGCCGAAGCTCTGGCCGTCCTTGAGCTCGATCTCGGTCTCCGCACGCCGGGTGGAGATGGCCGGCAGGATGAAGCCGGAAATGGTCACTGCATTGGAGTAGTCGAGCGCGCTGACTTCCGGAGCGACCTTCAGGTGGACCGTCCCATTGTCCCCAATGAACGCAGTGAACTCCAGCTTCACACCGTATGGCTTGAATTGAATGGTAATGGCCGGCGCGGTACCGGCAGTAACCGACTGCACCACGGGATAAGGAAACTCGCCGCCTGCCAGGAAGTGTGCAGGCTGGCCGTTGATGGCCATCAAATCAGGTTCCGCCAGAATTTGCAGAACGTTCTTCTGTTGCAAAGCCTGGATAATCGCGCCCAGATTGATGTCCGGCCGGAAAAGAAAAATGTTCAACAGACTGGAGAAGGTGAATGTCTCCGCCGACTGGCCGCCCCCGCTTGCCAGGTTCTGAAGAGAAAACGGACTAAATTGCTGAGTCGATATCGTTCCAATGGTATTGGCGGCCCCGGTACTTATGATGTTGATTCCGAATTGCGACATCTTCTGGCGATCGGCCTCGGCGAAGCGCACTTTCAACATCACTTGCTTTTCGCGCGCCGGAGGCGCCAGGCGCAACCCATCGACCACGTCCTTGGAAAAATTGCCGGCCATCTTCTGCATCTGGTCGGCTACATCCTTGTTGGGAACGGTCCCCACCAGGATGACTTTTTCACCCTCGGACTGCACGTCCACCGTCGCATACGGGAATGACTGGTCGATGCTGGCACGCAACGTACCCACATCCAGATCGGCGTAGACATCGAGGTACCGGCTGCGCCCGGACTCATCCCACAACATGAGGCTGCTGCTGCCGGCCGTCTTGGCCGTGATCACCAGCTCGGCCGGCGAGGTCACGACAGACTCGATGACCGCGGGATTGCCCGTCAGAATGCGCTTGACCCGGCTCGGGGTATGGATGAGCAGCGAATGCCCCACCACGATGTGGACGCTTTCCGGACCGCCTTCGCCGGCCGGCGCCGCCGCGGGCAGTGGAGAAGCCGGGGCCGCAGGCTGCGACGGGCTGGTTGGAGCGCCGGCAGGTGGTTGCTGGGCCACCGCCGCCAATCCCAGCAGCAAAAATACCGCACTCAGCGCCAGCAAGCAGGTGAAGCCTTGCCACGACCAACTGTTCTCGCTACGTTTCCAGAGTCGCACGGAATGCTCCGGTACCGCTGATTTTTTAGAACTTTACTGTGTTCTTTTTCGCACCATCGTACGTTTCGACTTCGTAATAACTAACAGGAGGCTTCGGCGGCGCCGGCGCGCGTTTTACCGCAACCGGAGTCGGCGCTGCGTTCGTTTGCAAGTCCTTCAACTGCACTGGCTTGTGCGCTTGCTGCGCCTGGTCGGTGCCGTTGCGGAGTACGAACTGCACGGTGCCCTTGTTGGCCGCCAGCACGATCTTCTCCGAATCGTCAGGTGTCAGCAACATGGTGACCTGCCGCACCTTCTGCGGCTTGCCAGAGGGATCGGGTTGGAGCCGTTCACCCGTGCTCAACACCTCTACATTTTGCAGAACGGTGGCGGTTACATCTTCGTTGTTGCTCCCCTGGTTCTCCGGACGGAAGGTGACCAGCACATCGACGCGGCAGCCCGGAAAGAGAAATCCGGAGACGTTGGTGACGTCATTGGTTTCCACCGCCACCGCGCGCATGCCGTCGGGAATCTTGGCTTGCAAGCCCACCGAGCCGGGTGCGGCCAGCAGCGGCTCCCTTATTGGCTCCTTGGCTGCTATGGGATACAGCACGATCCTGCCGACCACGTCCTGGGTCTTGGTCATCGCCCCTTCAACGGGGAAATTCACCGGCCAGTCGACCAGGGCTACCGCGTCGGCAGAGATGGTGGCGCCCGCGTCAAGTATCTTGGTTGCGGCCACAATCTTTACCGGCTGCACCGCCGCCGCATATTGCCGCTTGATTCGTTGATAAAGAAAGTACGACACGCCGGCGGAGATCACCAGCGCCATCAGAAGAGCGAGACCGAGGCGACGCTGCTTCGTAAATCACCTCCACCAGACCGCGGTGAACGCGTAGAGCGTTCCCAGGGCTATTGCCAATCCATACGGCATGCGCAGGGCCGCGGGATTGTCTAAATTCAATTCGGGGTGGGCTTGCACCCCGGCCCAAGCGTGGAAGCGCAGCACCGAGCCCACATTCTTGAGGGTCGAAATCATCCGCCGCCGATACAGGGCGTACACAATGGCCAAAAGGCCACCGCAAATTGCTGTGGCCAGAAGCACATTTACGGCGTCACGCGGGCCTACGAAGGCGCCGATCGCCGCCATGATCTTCACATCGCCTGCTCCCATCGCGCGCACCATGAAAAAAAGCAGCATGATGCCGCCGGCCAGCAGGCATCCTCCCAGTCCGGTTACCAGGCCCTTCCATCCCAGCAGAGCGCTGCGTGCCGCAAGGCCCAGCAGGATTCCAGGATAAGTAAGCCAGTTCGGGATACGACGCTCCTTGAGATCGGTAGTCGCGGCCGCAACAGCCAACAGCAGCGCGGCTAGTAGGAGATAAGTAGCCCGATCCATGGAGCATCCTGTGAAACGAAAATCAAACTCTAAAGGTGAAGGTTATGGAAGCAAGCTACGAGGAGTATCCAACCACTCGCAGCGACACGCCCGGCCAAGCGCGCTTTTTCCCCTGTAGTCTTGCGTGCGGACCGCCCCAAAAACTTGCCGTCGCTCCGCCTACATAGCCTGCTTCCAACAGGCACTACTTCCGTCGTTATCGTACGTTAAGCTGCCAGAGATCTTCGTAAACTCCGCGTTGATCGAAGAAGCCAACTGCCCCATTCCTGCCAGGGCGCCCAGAGCCACGATCAGCGCGACCAGTGCATACTCGATCAGATCCTGACCGGACTCTTCCTTGTGCAGTTGCTTGAAAAACTTGATCATTGTCTTCCCTTCCTACCCAGCCTGAGCCCAACAGCGACCGCTGTTTAGGTTAAGCTGCCGGCGATCTTGGTGTACTCCCCGTTGATCGACGAAGCCAGTTTGCCCATGCCCGCCAGGGCGCCCAAGGCGACGATCAGGCCGATCAGCGCGTACTCGATCAGGTCCTGGCCGGCGTCTTCATTGTGCAGTTTCTTCAAAAGGTTCAGCATGTCCTTGCCTCTTTTTGTCCTTTTGTCCTTTTTCTTGGCCCAAAATGACAGCTGTTGTGGTTGAGACTAGGTCAGGCTGCCCGCGATCTTGGTGAATTCACCGTTGATCGACGAAGCCAGTTTGCCCATGCCCGCCAGTGCGCCCAGAGCGACGATCAGGCCGATCAGCGCGTACTCGATCAGGTCCTGGCCGGATTCTTCCTTGTGCAGTTGTTTCAGAAGGTTCATCATTGGAAACGTCCTTTCGTATCGCAATACGGTTTCGATTACCGTTAGCCTCCAAAAGTCCGACCCCGTCCCGAGTTCAACGGCAACCAACGCAAGATTTCGTTATTGGAAGTTAACGGTGAAGTCACCATAGCAGCGACCTTGGTGCCAGGCAAGTAAAAATTTTGGGGCAGTAAACTTAGGTAACTGGCACCATGGTTACATCTTTCTTATAGAACTAACGTTACCCTTTGACCTGGCATTGAAAGCATTGTGATCATGTTTTTGCGATGATATGCTGGCCCGGCAAGTCACATCCGGTAACCACATGGAAATGGAAAGCCACACAATAACCCCGGCCGCCGCCTCGGCCAATCCCACTTCCGTAGCACACACCTTGTTCCCATTCGGCTGGGTATGGTTTTCCGTTATCGCCCTGTTCACCACGCTGCTGGCGGGCCAGCGCATGGCCGACACCGATATCTGGATGCACCTGCGTAACGCACAGGAACTATTAGCGAAACATGCATTTCTCCACCAGGACTTCTATACCTTCACCAGCGCCGGATCGCCGCTGATGAACTTCGAATGGTTATCGGAACTGCCATACTTTTTCGCCTTCCAAACCTGCGGTTTGAGAGGTCTCCTGGTGGTGGAGCTGGTGCTACTGTGGCTGACCTTCGGAGGTGCCTATTACCTGGCACTGCGCCGCGGCACAGATTATGCAGACGCGGCGTTGGTAACCATGGCCGGGGTGTTACTGGGCTCCTACTCGTTCGGCCCGCGCATGTTCCATTTCGGTTGGCTCTGTCTCATGGCGCTGATGTTGGTATTGGAGCGTTTCAGCCGCAGCGGTTCCGGGCTGTGGCTACTGCCGCCCATTTTCGCACTGTGGATCAATCTGCACGCTTCGTGGGTATTCGGTTTCGTTGTCCTGGCAATATACACCGTCACCGGACTGCATCGGCGGGCGATGGAACAACATCGTCGCCCAGCGCTGGACCAGCGCCGACCTGCGCAAACTTGGCCTTACCTCTCTGGCCTGCGTTGGCGCGCTATTCGTCAATCCGTATGGCTATAAGCTGGTCTGGTATCCCTTCGAACTGTTGACGAAGCAGCGGGCGGTTCGCGATGAGATGACCGAGTGGCAGTCGGTGGACTTTCATACCTTCTGGGGCAAGCTGGCCCTGCTGATGCTGCTGGCTTTGCTCGCGGCGGCGTGGTTCTCGCCCAAACCCTGGCAGCTCCGGGATGTCGTTCTTTCGGCTTTCGCCGTATGGGCAGCACTGACGCATATCCGGTTCTTGCTGTTCGCGGCCATCATTCTGGTGCCAATACTGGCTCCGCGCCTGACCCTGCTCGCTCCGCCTGCAAGGCAGACGCGGCCCCGGCCCTGGTTGAATCTCGCGCTCACCGCGACTGTTGCCGCACTTATCGTATGGATCCTTCCCACCAACGCGAAATTGCAGGCCACGATCGATGCGCAATTCCCTCGCGATGCGCTGCGGTTCGTGCAGGAGAAACATCTTGAAGGCCGCTTGTTTCACTACTATGGCTACGGCGGCTACATCGAGTGGTATGCTCCCGCGATCAAGACCTTCGCCGATCCGCGTACGGACATCTTCATCTACAACGGCGTGCTTGCGGATTATCTGAAGATCAACGCCATCGATCAGCCTTTAGAACTGCTCGACAAGTACCAGATCCAGTACGTGCTCTTTCCGGTTAATACGAAACTGGACTATGTGCTCGGCCATGATTCGGCGTGGCGCACCATCTACGCGGACCAGGTCGTTGAGCTCCATGAAAGAGCAGCGGCGATCCCGTCAGCAGGCCGGGCGCAGTAGCTCATGACTGGCTGAGAAACTTGCTGGACTTGGTCCGCTCGCACCTGAGGATGTGACTTTCTTGGAGGTTGTTGGGCCACCGGAGTAGCCTGGGCAGGCCACTGAAAAACTCGATTTGATGCCCTGCTCGGAGTAGTGCGGGCCTTCAGGCCCGCGGTGATGCCGGGTATCAGAGCCGGCTTTACAGGCTGCTGAAAAACTCGGAGTTGCTGTGCTTTGTAACAGGGCACGAGTTTACGCGTGCCGAAAACAGCTCGTCTTTTTGTTCTAGTCGGCTTCCAGCCGACGTGATACGGGCGTGTCGCCGGCTGAAAGCCGGCTCCCAAGAGCGAAAAAGGGACTCGTTCGGCACAAGTAAACTCGTGCCCTGTTACAAACATCTCCGTTCGCGAGTTTTTCAGCGGCCTGTTCAGCAGCCTGCTAGGCAGGAACTTCAATCTCAGAGTTTTGAGGAACCGTTTCCAAAGCAGCGGCCCGTCGCTCCGGACTTATGACCCGCTGCGCGGCCCATTGGGCGATGTAGGTGACCGCCAGGCCTCCGACAACATCAATGCCATAGTGCCATCCGGTGGTTAAGGTCGAAACGCAGACCAGCAGCGCAACTGTGAGCGCGAACCATCGCATCCAGCGCACTTTCCACAGCGCGAAGGCGGAAAGCAGACGCCAGCACGACGTGGAAGGAAGGAAATGCGACCACTGCGCTTTTCGTGTCCTGTGGCAGGGGGTTACCAGACTTGAGTAACGCGAGTGCGGCAACCACTTCGGCCTGATCTTTGCTGGGGGCGAACCCCTCCACCGTCCACGGTCCGGCTGCCGGCCACAATGCGAAAAGCGCCGCGGTGAGCAACGCCCCAACAATCACCGCGAAGACATAGCGGCGGGAATCGCGGCCCCGTCCGCACAGGCCGGGAACGACCAGCGCAGCCAGAATCATCAATCCGAGCAGGTTGTAGGAGATCGCCAGCGTGCGCCGCAGCGCTGGGAACTGTGCGACCCAATGCACGACGCTTACGGTGTGAAATTGAAGCGTCGCATCGATTCTGGCCAGCGAGCCGTCAATCAATGGATAAGGGGTCCTGCCGGCAACCGGAATCAGAAATGATATAGCCGGAACCACCAGCATCGACCACGCCAGCAACTGCGAGACGTCGGCCATCCTGGTAATACCCCGCCATCGGCAATAGCAGTACGCCGCCACCAGTATCCAGAGGCCGAAAGATCCAATGGAGACTGAAATCACGCTCCGCAGTTCGCCTTTGGCGTCGATGTGAACCAACGCCGCCAGTACGATGTCGAAGACCAACAAGGGTAAAACTGTTGCGCCCATCAGCAGATCGAATCGGGAGCTCTCGTTTTGGCTGAGTGTCGCCATCCTGCCTTGTTCGCCACGCGCAGTATATGCGAGAAACAGCTGTGGGCTGGCACAGTCACAGTTGTCTCTCGATTACATCAGTAATCTAAGCCGCATTACCTTGGTGGCATGCAATTCGCTCTGGAAAAACCGCTGCTCAGGCTCGACGCTTCCATCCCGAGCGGACGACGGCACTGGCGAGTCACAGCAGAACCGGAGCGCGCGGCGGCACTCCGAAAGGCCCTCGGGAGCTTCATAAGCAGGTCACTGGGCGTTCTGCCGGCCTGAAGCCGCCGACGGCAGGCTCGCTTGTGGAATGTCCGACCTGCGCTCGAAGACATGGTACTCGAGGTCGAGATTGTCCTTGGGGAACAATAACTGCGCTCTTTGCTCCTCCGGGACTCGGAACACCGCAACCTGCTGGTACTCCGTCAGCAGCCAATCCTGCCGATTATCGATCGCGGTCTGGTACTCCTCTGGCCGCAGCACGATGTAGTCGGGACGGAAATGCGCGAACATGTTGATCATGCTGGTCATCAGCATTTTTCTTCGGAAGGTATAAGCGCCAGCTCGAGTCCGCTTTAAGTGGGTGCGCGTGAAAATACTGGGCTGCCTCCCGATTGCAGAGGCCCGGGAAGTCATAGATGACGTGGCGCGAGTAGTAGCCGATGTAACCCAGAGGCTCGCAGCCGATGGTCTGGTGCGGACCCATGTGGGAAGCGAGGTAAATACCGACCTGCTTGCGCACCCCGTCTTCCACAAACGCCTGGATCCTTTTTTCATCGCGGAAGCTGGCAGGCGCGTAAAAGGCAAGGGAGGTCAGATAGGCAATGACCAGCGCATATCCGACAACGGAACGCAAACGCGTCGCGAAACATTCCTTGAGTGCGGCATCGAAGCCGATGCCGGCAGCCAGTATCGCCACTGCCGCCAGCGGAATGCAGTACCAGGGGGCCACGACCGAGACAAAGACGAGGTAGTAAACCGAATAAACAAAGGTAAACAGTGTGACCGCCAAAGCCGGGAGGAGCTTCGAGCGCAATGTCGCCGCCATCCCGATCAGGACGAACACGAGGACGGTCAGGAAGATCATCATCTGCCAGTCGGCAAATAAGGAGAACCCCATACCGTGGCCGCCGTAGGAGGGCCCTAACAGCGCGAATATGCGTCGCGTGCGGAGCAGAAGCCCCCATCGAATGGCCGACGCTGACATTCCGGCGTACCAGTGGGTTCCGTAGCCCCAGGCCTTGGCCAGCACGGTGTTAGGTAGCGGGCCGCCGTAATACAACGTAGTGAAGGCGATCCAGGGCCCGTAGAGAAGGAGCAGACAGAAGAAGATCGTCTCCAACGGGCGGAAGTTCCGCTCACGCCAGCACCGCCAGCCCGCCAGCGCAATCACAATAGCCACCCAGAAGAAGAAATCGGGCCGCGCAAACATGCACAAGGCCAGACTGATTCCTATGAGTGCTGGTTTGAAATCGAAGAGGCTATAGATGGAGAACAGTACGATGGCTACTGCCATCTGGGTTTCCATACCCGCCATGCCGAACAAAATCTGCTGGTGTTCAATGGCCAGATAGCCGCCGATGAATAGGGTTACGGGGAAACTCAATCGCAGTCGCTGCGAAATTCGCATCGCGAGCCAGACGCTGAGGCCGCCGCAAATCGCCGAGACCACCTTCATGGATGAGAGTCCGAATCCGGGATGCACCAGTTCTGCCAGCAAGGGAACTAACACGCTGACGGGAGTAGTAAACCCATGTACGTGTGGACCTCCGGGCACGTGCGTCAGGCCAAGCCCGCGAGCTGCATTCTCCGCGTGCTGCGTGCTAATGAGGGCGTCTTCCCAGGTACGCCGGGTGTAGTACCAGAAGAACAGGCGGATAGCCACGGCGAAGGCGGCGAAAGCAAAAATAGTAGCCTTACCCCAGCGAGCCTCGAAAGCAAAGGGCTCGGTGGACGATTTTGTCTCTGCCGGAATTTCCGCAGCAGTGGCTTCTAGCTTTTCTTCCGTTACCATCGAATGAGACAGCATATTTCTAGTCTCCAGATGAGAAACTCATTTCGGAGCTTCCTTTATTCGAGCAGCAGATGTAAACGGATATACCACCTATGGAGCGTACAACAGTATATCCGTGGGTACGAAGCGAAACGATGAACATCTGCCTCAAGTCTTCCATCCGCAGAAGCTCCTGCGGCGTTAACGCCGAGAGGATTTGGTTGCGCAGCACGACCACGCGCGGCCGCTGGGCCGCAAAGCCGTTCTCGACGTCGGCAGGAGTGATGATGCGATAGCGCATCCTCTGGTCGGGGCTCAGCTTGTCGGAGACCGGCATGGCGAACGGATTCTCCAGTCCGGACAGCGGCGCCACCGGCGTCTGGAAGATGTCGCCCGGCCAGAAGCTGGCGACAGTTTCGCCTGGCTGCGCCAGGTCGCGCACGGCGCGCGAGACTTCGATGACCCGCTCCAGCCGCCAGTCGCCCCGATCGAGTGCCGGCTGCACGCCCGGCACGCCTTCGCCGGTGACGAGATATTTGCGGAGATCGCCGGCGGCAACGCCGACATAAAGCGCGAGGAGGCACGCGCAGGCAATGCCGGCCAGCAGCCGATCGCGACGCGCTTCAAAATGCGACAGTAGCTCGCTGGTACCGCACACCGCGCCGACAATGAGGAACGGCATGCATAGGCTGAAATACTGTGCATACGACGGCGTCGGCAGCAGCCCGATGAGCAGCAGAAGTGCCGCGATCTGGAATGCGAACCGCGGCGGATAGCATCTCCTGGGCACGGAAAGCACCAGCGCAAAGCTCAGCAGGAACAGAATGCTCCATTGCAGCCCGTTGGCTTGAGGGCTGCTGAGGAAAAGCTGGACGAGGACCACGAGCTTCTGCTGCCACCAGCCGATCAAGCCTGCCGTTGAGCGCAACCCGTGATAGCGCAGGTTGTCGAAGAGAAAAACATCCGGCGAGGAAAGGAGCAGGTACAGCGAGGGCACCGCGCCGAGGGCGAAGCCGCCAAGCCACGAGAGCGCATGTCGCCAGCGCAACTGTCTTTCCAGATGGAGCAGCATCCAGCCGAAGAACAGCGGAAGCGCGAGCAGCAGATAGGAGCGCGTCTCGACCGCCAGACCGAGCAGCAATCCGGCAGCAGCAGCCAGCCATTGCGAACGGATGGCCGTCACTCGACATGTCGCGAGGTATGCGCCGAACAGAAGCAGTGCCGCCAGGCAGTGCGTCTTGACCACGGGAAACCAGGCGAAGACCATCGTGCTGGAAATGAAAATGGCGACGCCGGCAAGCGCGGCGAGCAGGCTGCGCGTCTGCTCGCGAATATGCAGGTACAAAAACAAGCCAAGGATGCTCGCCAACAAAACACACAGGAACCTTGCCGCCGTCCAAGAGACGCCCGCGGCGCTCATCCAGGCGCCGTACACGTAGGGCAAGAGCGGCCCCTGGTTCCAGAAGAAGTCGATGTACGGGACTTTATGGACTAGCACCAACCGCGAAGCCAGCAGATAGGCTCCCTCGTCGCCGTCGATGAATCGATGGCGCGCGATGTAGGCGAACGCCAGCACCTGCACCACCGCGACGCACAGCACCAGGCATTTAGCTCCTCGACTCATACACCATCCGCCGAGTTCCAGACGCAAGGACGAGCCCCAGAGCTAATACGATTGCGAGCGCAAGCCACGCCTGCGACGTAGGATAGAAAAGATAGACCACCGGTGCGACGTAGAAGATCAGCAGCGGCCAGCGCGCACGCCAGCCGCACAACAACGCAAAGGGCAAGGCGAGCCAAAGCAAATCGTGCATCAGCAGATGAAAACTAACCAGCAGCGCCGACAAAACAGCGACTGAGAACTTCGCCTCAGGCGTGGCATCGCTAAGCATGAACTTCGCCGCGGCGGCCAGGCACAGCAGGTCCAGCAGCGCCACCGCGAACGGCATGATGCGCGCGATGACAGGGGACGCCGACTCGCGGCCGCGGCTGAAGATTTCATAGGTCAAACCCCGCAGCGTGGGATTCGTCCGCGGGTCCATCTGATAGCGCGCGCTCACCGCCGCGGTTGAGTCGCCCGCCATGGACGAAACATATCGCGCATACGAGAGCATGCCGGCAGGCCCGACCATTGCCGCAGAAATCAGCACCACCATCGCCCCGGAGATTGCGAGGCCCTTCCATATCGCCGGCCGCCAGAAGAGAAGCACCAGAGCAAGCGGAACAACAATCTGGAACTTGAACAGAGCGAGTCCCAGCAGAAAGCCGGCGCGCCCTTCCCTGCCCTCATGCAAAGCCCGCCAGCAGGCGATCAAAAGAAGCAGCGCCAGCACTGAGTCCTGCTGCTGCAGCAACATTG
This sequence comes from uncultured Acidobacteriaceae bacterium, assembly GCA_963735915.1. Classification (GTDB taxonomy): domain Bacteria; phylum Acidobacteriota; class Terriglobia; order Terriglobales; family Acidobacteriaceae; genus Bog-257. Next base: position 152,528 of record CAVTMX010000008.1, read on the forward strand.
CCAGGAATGGAAACAAGCCGAGGACGGCAACGTATCCCGACAGCAGGCGAGCGCACAGCAACCCCAGCAAAATGGAAATTGCAAGCCAGCAATAACCCGCGGTTTTGTATGCCAGAAAACTTAATGGCGAAAACACCAGCAGTTCGTAAGGTGGGTGGGTATATACCTTTACGTCCTGCAGGGGTAGCGATGGCAAGAGTTGACGCTGCAACGAAACGTAGAGATCGCGGCTATAAAGATCAGAGGCGTGGCCTGAGCGAAGCACAAGCGCCGCCGTGTAAAACATCTTGAAATCACCCTTTACCAGGTCGGCGTTGAGGCGCTGAACCAGAAAGAAGATGACTATGTTGCATCCGATCAGAAGCCCTGCCAGCACAACCGCATCGCGACGCTTTCCCTCAGCGGCGTTGGATACGCTTGGACTGTGTGTTTCAACCAAGGTTTGCACGTTGTGCTCTCGTGGCGCCAGGACTGGGCAATTCGCGCTCCACCCCTGGTCATGCAAGGTCTTCACCCTAAGGACTGAGAGCGTTCTCGCGCGGCTAGCATAGCACCGATATTCGCCATCTCAAATGACCTCGCTTGTGGCATGAAGCACAAACTGGTAACCACGAAGCCTTAGTTACCGGAGTGCATGGATCGAGACCCCCTTCAACCCGTCCATCGCTATGACTGGCTGATACTTGTCGATGACAATCCGGAAAACCGTGTACCGTGCGGCGTTCGAGCGTTTGATATCATTGGCTTCAATCCATTCGCCCAACGGCAGTCAAGATGAGTGCGAACCCTGTGGCCACAAGTCGTATTCCCTCGCTGGATGGCCTCCGGGCCATGGCGATTCTGCTGGTACTCGTCGGCCATTGTTGGGGCGGCGTGGGACGTTCGGTGGTTCTCAGCGCTTTCGGAGTCCAGGTTTTTTTCGTTCTCTCCGGCTATCTCATCACCACACTGTTGCAAAAGGAGCACGGGCGTGACGGACGAATCGACCTCATCGCCTTCTACCGCAGGCGCTCCTTCCGGATTTTCCCGGCGGCATTTACTTACATACTGTTAATTGCTCTATTAGCGCCGGAATCGCGTTCCGGCCTCTTCTACGCTCTCACCTATACCGTTTCTTACCATTACCTGAGTGTTCCACTTATTTTTCAGCATCTGTGGTCGCTATCGGTTGAGGAGCAGTTCTATCTGCTCTGGCCATTGGCCCTGCTGCTGGGCTATCGCTATCGCGCCGGGATAGCCTGGGCTACCATGCTCCTCGCCGCCATCTTCCGCCTGGCGCTCGCGTTGGGGTCTTCGCAGCTTGCCCCCTTTTATATGCACTTCTCCTTCCCCGGCACAATGGACAGTATTGCCGCCGGATGCCTGCTGGCGATCTATGAGCCGCAAGTCCGCGAACGTTGTGGCTGGATGTCCGAATCTCCCGCAATCGCAATTGCCATTCCGATTACCGCGTTCACTCTGGCCGGCGCCTGCTGGGGTGACACGCAACTGACCGCAATGCGCAGCTTGAATGCGCTTTGGGGGGTCGTGCCGCTGCTGATCGCCCTGTGGATGTTCCTGATGATCGAGCGGCGCGATTGGCTTTTCAATAATCCCGTGGCGTCGACCATCGGTGTGCTGAGCTATTCGCTGTACTTGTGGCAGCAGGCATTTATTGTGGGCGACAAGCACTCCATCCCCGTGGCCCTGCTATTGCTGACCGCGTGTGCGGTTGCTTCCTACGTTCTGATCGAGAAGCCCATGCTGAAGCTCGGCGCCTCGATCAACTGGCATACGCGCCCCCGTCTGGCCCGGCAGATCCAGCCCGCCGCTACGGACTAGATGAGGATATCTGTGGCCGCAATCCCCTGCTCGCGCTCTCAAAATCCCACCCGCACAACGGCCTGGCTGGCGCGCCTGTTCTCTTTTCCCGTGATGTGCATGTTCCTGCTGGCCGCGGTGATCTTCGGGTTTTCCGTCAGGCAGTTTTCCGAGCCTGACATGTGGTGGCATTTGCGCTACGCCCGCGACCTGGTGCAGCTTCACACGTTTTCTTCTTTCGACACCTATTCGTTCACCGCGGCCGGCGCCTTTCGCCCGAATTTTGAATGGCTCTCGGAGCTCCCCTTCTACGCCGCCTATCATCTGGGCGGACTGCATGGCGTCCTGCTGTTGTACTTCGCGGTCCTGGTCCTGATGTTCGCCGGGGTTTACTACCTCTCTTGCAGCGCCGGGCCCGATTGCAAGAATGCCACCGTCGCCATGCTGATCGGTATATTTCTGTGCGTCGTTTCCATAGGTCCGCGGACATTGCTCTTCGGCTGGCTTTGCATGGTCGCGCTCTTGCTCATCCTCGACCGCTTCCGGCGATCGCGAAAAGGGCTGTGGCTATTGCCGCCCCTGTTCCTGTTGTGGATCAACCTCCATCCTTCATGGGTCTTCGGCCTGGTGGTCTTTCTGCTGACGATTGCCGCCGGCCTCGTGGAAGGCGAATGGGGCCTGGTGGATGCGACGAAGTGGAGCCGGGACGAGCTGCGCAAGCTGGCCATCGCGTTCGTCGCTTCGGTGGTCGTTCTCTTCGTCAATCCTTTCGGCTATCGCCTGGTGCTGTATCCCTTCCAGTTTCTCTTCCACCAGCAAAGCAATGTGCGCTACGTCGAGGAGTGGCAGGGCCTCGACTTCTCCACCGGCAACGGCAAGTTGGCGCTGTTCGTAATGCTTGGATTGCTGGCGGCCAACGTATTCCTGCGCCGGCGCTGGAGGCTTGACCAGGTTTTGCTGTGCGCGTTCGCTCTATGGGCTGCCCTGTCGCACTCCCGGTTCCTGTTTTTCGCGGGACTGGTCCTGCCCCCCATACTGGCCGAACGTCTGAACCTGTTCCCGCCCTACGAGCCGGAGCTCGACAAGCCGTGGCTCAACGGCATCATTATGGCGGCGATTGTCGCTTCCCTGGTGTTCTTCTTCCCCACCAATGCCGCGCTTCAGCAGCAGCTCAATGAAGATTTTCCTGCGGCGGCCCTGGCCTTCATGCAGCGCCAGCACCTGAACGGGAGGATTTTCAATCAGTACCGCTGGGGCGGATACATGGAGTGGACCGCTCCCGACATCAAGCCGTTTATTGACGGCCGCGCCGACATCTTCGCCGACAAAGGGGTGCTCGACGACCACCGAAGAGTCACCTTGATCGAGGACCCTTTCGGAGTGCTGGACAAGTATCGAATCGAGTATGTGCTGGTGCAGGCGGACGGGACGATCGCGTACTTGTTACGCCACTCGCAGCGCTGGCAGCCAGTCTACGCCGACAAGGTCGCTGTTCTGTTCGAACGTACTCCCGGCGCGAGCAGCAACGTTTCTGGAGGTAACTAGCCGGCATGGCTCACCGTTACCGAGTATGCAGCGGGTCACGATAGGAGAAGAGATGAATTCCGTGAACTATAACCTGGCGGACCGTCTATTTCGAACATGCTCGACGCAACGGCTCGCGGCTGGCGGTGTCGGTTGGAAAGGAAGCCTTTCCTACAGTGAACTAAATGCACTTGCACAACGCCTGGCATCCTGGCCGAGGGCGGGCCCGCCGAGGCCGCGAGGCTTCGTCGGGATCCTCGCCTCACGCAGCATAATGGCATATGCGGGCGTACTGGGTACGGGATGGGCAGGCGATGCCGACGTGCCAATCCATCCGAAACTGCCCGAAGAGAGGCTGATAGAGCTATTGCAAATCACCAATCCCGTTGCATTGGTGGCAGACCAACAGGACAGCGGGGCCCTGACCGAGCGCGTGCGCCCGCGGCGTGGCGGGACGAATCCTCACCCGCTTCGACGATTTGCCCGACACGACCCGGGCGACCGCCCCAAGAAAATGGACTCGGAAGAAACGGCGTACATGATCTTCACCTCCGGCAGCACGGGCGTGCCGAAGGGGGTGTTAGTGCCCGTCCGAGCGGTTGCCAATTTGCTGAGCAGCCTGCAATCGCTTTATGGATTCAAGCCGGAAGACCGCTTCTCGAAGGCGTACAACCTCAACTTCGACGGCTCAGTCCACGACATGTTCGCGACGTGGAAACGCAGGGAGCCTCGCTCCATCCCGTGCCCGCCTCCCAATTGATGGCGCCGGCAGGGTTCATCCGCGAAAGGGAGATTACGGTCTCGGGCGTCGGTTCCTTCCACCGCGGTGTTTCTTGAGAAGATGAAATGCTCCAGCCCGGGGTCTTCCCTTCCTTGCGATGCACGATCATGAGCGGCGAGCCTCTACCTGTTCGCTCGGCACAGGCCTGGCAAAGCGCGGCCCCAAATAGCGAGGTGGACAATATCTGCGGACATACGGAGAACTGTGTGTTCAGCACCCTGCAACGGCTCACCGATCCGCCGTACATCACCCCAAACCGCGGCCTCGTGGCGATTGGCAAGGCGATGCCCGGGATCGAGGCGGCGGTCTTTGACGAAAACTGCCAGCCCCTTAACAGACGGCCTGCAGGGCGAACTGGCGCTCGCAGGTCCGCAAGTCGCCAAGGATACTTCCAGGATCCGGAGCGAACCGCTGCGCGATTTCCGGTGATCGACGGAAAAAAAGGCGCGGTATCGCTCCGGAGATGCCGCGTACCGTGACGACAATGGCGTGTACCATCATTTGGGCCGGATCGACTCCCAAGTCAAAATCCTTGGACACCGTGTCGAACTGGGGGAGGTGGAGGCCATCCTGGCGGAGGTCTGTGCTACGGATTCGGTAGCGGCGGTGGCCTGGCCCGTGGAGTATGGCTCGCCAGAGGTCTGGTTGCATTTCACTGTGGCGTCGACCGGGAGGCCAGCAGATCCGGGACGAACTGGCCCGGCGGTTGCCGGCACATGCGGTGCCACGCCATGTACGGCGCATCGAGAGCCTTCCCATAACCTCCAATGGCAAGATTGATCGCAGGGCGCTGGTGGAGCAACTGGAAACAGGATCGCTCGGGTGAGGTAATTTTGACGGCCGCAGCACTCAATCCCTCGATGCGGAAGCTCCGTCTGCCTGACGGTCTGGAAGTCTTCGCCTTGAATGCCGATGAGACCCGCTTCGTGCACGGCGAAGTGTTCGGCGCGCGGTGCTACTTACAGCACGGTATCGAGTTGCGCGACGGCGATTGCGTTTTCGACGTGGGCGCCAACATTGGGCTTGCCACATTATTTTTTCATCGGGAGCGCCGAACGTCAGGATTTATGCCTTCGAACCCAGCCCGGTGACATGCGAGTGTTTGCGGGCCAACGTTGACCTTCATGGAGTGGATGCCACGTCTTTGAATGCGGATTGTCAGCAAAGCCGGCTCTGCCGAATTCACTTTTTATCCCTCCAATTCTGTCATGTCCGGATTTCACGCCAATCTTGAAGCCGACCGCGCCACCACCAAGACATAATGGTCAACAGCGGCTTCGCTCCCAGCCATGCGGAGATGTTCCTGAGTTTAAGTTCAAGAAGGTGACCTTGTCTGTCCGGTTGCGAACTCTATCTCGAAGTTATTGATTCAGAAGGTGTTACTAGAATCGATCTCTGAAAGTCGATGTTGAGAAGAGTGAGAGAGAAGTTCTGGCGGGAATCCGGGAAGAACATTGGGCCCTGATCGACCAAGTGGTGGTGGAGGTGGACGACAAGGGAGGCGGCCTCGATGACGATCAGGGCAACTGCTCGAACACGGTTTTCAGGTCGACCGTCGATCAGGAGCCGCTACTGAAAGGCACTACAGTCTTCAACACTTCCGCTTCGCGGCGACGATAACCTGAATATAGTTACTTCCGTAACCACCCTGCCGCCAAAATGGCTCGACAGTGCCGGACTGCCCACTATAGTTGCGTCCGGATAGCTCCGCTTATGAGTGCAACGGCAGTTACTCCGGCAAAGATTCGCCTCGCCCGGCGGAAAAGCAGCTGGGCCGACTTCCGCCTCATTCCGCGAATCGAAACGTTTCCGCGGGTGGTTGCCTTTGCCCAGACGGTGACGGGCAAGCTCGTCCTGTTGGCTGCCTTCGGCTTGGGACTACGGTTTTTCGACTCCCTCGCCGGCGTCCTCCAGCTTCTACTGCCTCTGGCGTTGATCACCTTCATGCCTGAGTACCGGCGGTTCGTGCTGGCGCTGGCTCCGTTGTGCCTGTTGATGGTGCAACCGGACAACGTGCCGCTGGTCGTCGGCTTAAAGTTGGGCGTTGTGGCGGCGGGAATCTCCTGTTTTGGTGGGCCCGGCGCTGGCCGCAATCCCGGTTTGGCCGGCGGCCGATCGTCTTTCTTCTTTCCGGATTCAGTCTGCTGATTGTCCTCGCCTGTGCTGCCGCGCCGCGCACATTGGCGTATCGCGTAATGTGGGACCTGGTCGGAGTGGCGGCAATCTACGTCTGGTTCATCGGCTACGCGCTTATGGATCGCGAGCGCGAAACCGCGCACCGACACCTCACTGGAGCTGGCCAGTTTCCGCCCGCTATGGGGATCCACCACCACGCCATTCCCCAAGGGCGCGGCGTATCTGCGTCGAATTGAAGCCCATGATGAACATCAGCTCGCCGTGGTGCAGTTAAAAGGGCTAAAGTTGCTGGCCTGGGCCATCCTGCTGGGATTGCTCCAGACCTCGTGGACCGACTTCTTTCACGGCTACTTGCGACATTCCGACATCGGCTGAAGCACTGGCGTTGAGCGTACACGGCACGCCGGCGCCTTGGCATGTGCGTTGGGAAAGCCAGATACTGTTTTTCTTCGAGATTACTCTGGGCTTTGCGATTATTGGGACACAAATTCATTGCCTGTTGCCGCATGGCCGGTTTTAACGCTTTGCGAAATAGTTATCGTCCGCTGTCTTCGCGGACGATCGCGGAGTTTTTCAATCGCTTCTACTACTATTTTAAAGAACTGCTGGTCGATTTCTTTTTCTATCCGACTTTCCTCCGCTACTGGAAACAACACAAACGGCTGCGGATCATCTTTGCAACATTTGCGGCCGTGGCATTTGGAAACTCATTCTTTCATCTCACGCGGGATTGGAGATTTGTTCAGAAGGATGGATTCTGGAAAGCGTTGGTGCATTATCAAGTCCTGTTTTTTTACAATGTTATCCTGGCGGCTGCCTTAGCATTTCACAACTGCGAAAACGCGGGTCCAAGCCCAAACGGACTTGTTCGCGGGCATATTGTTGCCGGTGTTTGGCGTAATGTTGTTTTACTGCTATGCTGGGCGTATTTGGAGATGAAAGACCGGTTATATCCACTTGGCAGTGCACCTAAGTATTTAGCCAGCTTGTTCTTCATCCGTTTTTGAGGGAGTTATGGACGATAAATCGCAGATACGTGCATTTGTCCAGAGTCTGCTGATCAGCAAGGGCGACGACCAACCTTCACGGACGGCGAGTCCTTACTGTTGGGTGGCCGCTTGCAGTCCATCGATGCCGTCGAGATCGTGGTGTTCCTGGAAGAAAAGTTTGGCATCGATTTCGCGGAAATTGGTTTCGATCGAGGAACAGCTCGACAGCATCGACGCCATCTGCGCTCTCGTACAAACTACCGCCAATCGATTTGACGGGAAACGGCATCGATGTCGCCCGCGAACCCAAGCGTTTACAGAGGACAGCCACCGGATGAATCGCGAAGCTCAGATCGAAGATGTGCTGCGCCTCCACCCGGGCGTTCGCGACGCAACGGTTGTCCGGCGAGGTGACGCGACCCAGGCCTTTGTCGTGCCGAACGACAAATATATCGACGAAGTTCTGGGCTTTGGAAGCGCAGCCTCCACCGTGCTGGGCAAGTGGCGGAAGGTCTTCGACCTGACACAGTTTACCAAGCAGCCGACGTCGGCCCCGGTGGGGTTCAATACCTCGGGCTGGAATAGCAGCTATACCAGGCGGCCAATTCCCGCCGAACAGATGCGCGATTGGGTCGAATCCACGGTGACAGATATCCTGCCGCTCGGCCCAAGAATGTCTATGAGGTGGGTTGCGGTACAGGCATGATATTGATGGGAGTCGCGCCACATTGTGAACGATACATCGCTGCCGACTTCTCTTCCGCTTCGCTGGCCAGCCTGCGACAGCAATTGCTGAAAATGCCCGCTCTCGCAGCGCGAGTGCAGTTGATCGAGCGAACCGCGGAGAACTTTGACGGTGTCGATGCGAATTCGGTCGACATCGTGATCATCAACTCCGTCGTACAGCATTTTCCGAGTGTCTCCTACCTGACGAAAGTTTTGCAGAATGCGGTCCACATCGTTAAGGAGGGTGGCCACATTTTTGTCGGCGATGTTTTGAATCTGAACTTGCAGCGGCATTTTGCGTCTTCCGTCGTATTGTTTCAGGCCAAGGACGAGGACACGGTAGCGGAGTTGCGAGCGCGGATTCAGCGGCGCATCGACATGGAGCACCAACTGGTGCTTTCGCCGGCGTATTTCCTTTCCCTGAAAAACCAGTTCCCGGAGGTATCCAGGGTCGAGATCCGGCCGAGGCGCGATAGGTGCGACAACGAAATGTCGCGCTATCGCTATCATGCCGTCCTGCATGTGGGACACGAGTCGCGAGGTTCGTCCAGCGTCGAGTTTGTCGATTGGACCCGGCACGAATTCACCTTGGATGACATTCGCGCGTGGCTTCAACGGCAGCGGGGTGAATGGGTTGGCATCAAGGCAATAGGTAATGCGCGCCTGGATGAGGACCTGGAAGCGCTTGCCCGGCTCGCCGCCGCAGATGCCGAAGACACGGCGGGAGCGCGGCGCGGCGCTAAGAGCCATACGCTTCGGCGAGGAGTTAACCCGCGCGATCTCGTGGACCTGGGGGCGAGCTTGGGCTTCCAGGTGAATCTGAGTTGGGCAGCTTGCCGCGCCGATGGCAGCTACGACGCGGTTTTTGTTCCCTCACCCTCTCCGCCCGGAACCTCCTGTCTGGCGATCGAGTGGCCGGAAGCGGGAGCTTCTGAATTCGTTCGTTTTGCAAATGCGCCGGGGCAGGAAAAGTTTCGCAGCCAATTGCTGGATCAGCTTCTGACCCATTGCCGGCAGAACCTGCCGCCGACGATGGTCCCCGACGATATCGCTATCGTGGATGGCCTGGTGACAACAGATGACGCCTCCCGCGATTTGTGCGGCGCCGTTAGCGGCGAGAGCTCTGCGCTCTCAGGAAAGAAGTAGGAGAGAGATTTGCTCCCCATCACCTCGAGCCCGCCGGTGGAAGACGTTCGGCCAGCCGTCCATAGCCGTCGCGCGGAATGGCTGGCGGTCGCCTTCTCTTTTCCGGTCATGTGCATGTTCCTGCTGACAGCGGTCATCTTTTATTACTCGGTGCGAGGCATCGACGAGCCGGACATCTGGTGGCATCTGCGCGACGCCGCGTATCTTTCTGCACAACCACGTCTTCCTGCGCATGGACACCTATTCCTTCACCGCAGCCGGCTCGCCTTGGATCAATTTCGAATGGCTCTCGGAGGTCCCCTATTATCTTGGCGTTCAAGTCCGGCGGACTGCAGGGGCATGCTGGCGGTATATTTCGTCGTGCTGGTCGCTGATCTACATCGGCGTTTACTACCGTTCCTGCCGCGCGGGCGCCGATTGCAAGGATGCCGCCATCGCCACCTTAGGCGCGATTTGCCTGGGGGGCGTTTCCATGGCTCCTCGCATGCTGCTGTTTGGCTGGCTGTGCATGATGGGGTGCTGCTGGTGCTGGACCATTTCAAGCGAACCGGCGAGCGGACTCTGGCTGCTGCCGCCATTGTTCGCTGCTGTGGATCAACCTGCACGGCTCCTGGGTCTTCGGCTTGGTCGTGCTGGCGCGACCATCGCCGCCGGGCTGGTGGAAGGCGAGTGGGGCTGGTGGTGGCGCGACGCTGGTCGAACTCCGAGAGCTGAAGAAGCTGCTGCTGGTCTCGGCCGCTTCGCTGGCTGCGCTCTTCGTCAATCCCTTCGGCTACAAGCTGGTGCTGTACCCGTTCGATCTTCTTTTCCGCCAGCAAGACGTAATGCAGTACATCGAGGAGTGGCAGCCGGTGGACTTCAGCACCAGGAATGGCAAGCTGGCGCATGGTCGTGATTTTCGCGTTGCTGGCAGCCGCCCTGTTTTCCCGCCGGCGGTGGCAGCTGGACGAAACTCTTCTGACGGCATTTGCGCTCTGGGCGGCGCTGTCGCATGCGCGCTTCATGTTCTTTGCCGGCTTGATCCTGGCGCCGATCCTGCGCCACAGCCTCAAGCTGTTTCCGCCCTACGAGCGGGAACTGGACAAGCCGTGGCTGAACGCCGCGATCATGGCGGCTATCGTTGCTGCGATGGTCTACTTCTATCCTTCGGAGGCAGCAGCTAACAGCAGAAGGTGGACGAAGGCTACCCCCGGGGCGCTCTGGAATTCATGCAGCGGCAGCACCTCAATGGAAGGATCTTCAATCGCTATGGGTGGGGCGGATACATGGAATGGTATGCCCCGGAACTAAAACCGTTATCGACGGACGCGCCGACATCTTCGTCTACAAGGGCGTCTTTATGGACTTCTTGAATGCCATGGCGCTGAAGGAGCCGTTCGAGATACTGGACAAATACAAAATCGATTACGTACTGGTACAGCCGAAACAGCCCATGACCTATGTTCTGGAGCACTCTCCGGCCTGGCACGTGATTTACTCGGATAAGGTTGCGGTGCTGTTGGAGCGCACACCGCAACCGGCGAAAGAACACCCATAGCAGAATCCCGGCGCGGGAGAGATTATTGGTTTCTCACTTCAGGCACACTGCGCACGTAAAGGACGGCAATCACGATGGCAAAAGCAACCACGGTGGGAAATTTGTACTGCCAGGCCAGGCCTAACAAATCGAGGAGGGAGTGCCTGAACTGGTTGGGCATGCCCCTTAATGCCTCATGGAAGCTCTGATTGTGGGCAAAGACATCCATGCCGATCATCGCGAGCAAGAACCCGAATACCGCAACCATGGAGGCGAATAGCAATTTCATGCTGCTCATTGTGCACCGCCGTAAAATTCAGCGTCCAGACCACCGACGCCTAACTTCAAGTGCCCACGAATGTCGCAATCGAGCCCGCGACAAGACGAAGGGCGTTGGTTTCGAAATTAGCACCTAAGTGGAGAGTGACTCTGATGGTAAAGTACTTAACACAAGGCTGGAGCCGCTGTCAAGAGTACCACCAAAGTAACATGCTGCGGCCATTACTGAAAAGCTACCCTGACTAAAACTTCTTGGCGGGGTGAGTAGCTGGGGTGTAAGCTGTCCGCGACACGAAAACCTGATATGAGCGCCACATACGGCCCTCGCCGAGCGGGAGCAGGCTGCCCGACTTGGTGGCGCCCGATTTTGCCTAATGGAATTTCCATGAGATATCCGCTTACGCTGATTCTGTTATTGGTCTCGGGCTCCTGCCTTTGGGGTCAAGCCGAGGCGCCTGCGAACACCTGCTCGAAGAATGTCTCGTTCGCGATTGCCGAAGGTGGCCAGCCGGTTCCGGCCATCCCGAAATTTACCTTGAAGTGGCTGGGCGGAAAGTCGCGCAAAGAAGGCTTCCCCAACCTGTGCTTCTCGCAGGTACCCTCGCTGACGCAGACCAATTACATGGTGGTCTTTTCCAGCACGCCGGCTGCATTGGAAAGCCTGAAAGCCTCCGCTCACACCTACAAGAGCGGCAGCCAGGGCCATGACAACCCCGTCAACAGCTACAGCGGGACGTGGAGTTATGTGTATGCCGGGGCCGCTCCCCCGGCGACGACGACAAGCACGCTGGACCTGAGGCGCGACGACAAGCCCAAATCGCTGGATGCACGGGTCTTCGACCAAAGCGGCAAAACGATCTCGCAAGCTAGTCTGTCCACGTCTTCTTCGCGCGAGAAGCTGCTGGAGAAGCTAATGGGCGACATAGCCAAAGAGTCGGTACCGCCGGAAGCCACCAAGTCGTTCGCTTCTCAACTGCCGGTTTACTACGTCAACTGCGATGTTGGAGGGCAACCGGTATCGCCGCCTATTGAGACGGCTGCGGCGGTCCCCGTGAAGGCTTCTGCTGCTGCGCCCGCACCGCCGGCCCCCGATCCGCCGACGTCGGAGTTGGACATATGGTCCTATCCGGAGGGCGCCGACGTGTTCCTCGATGGCGCCTACGTCGGCAAGACCCCTTATGCCCAGACGGTCGCTCCCGGCGCACACACCATCGACCTGCGTAAGAAGAACTTCGCCATATGGCAACGTAAAGTGACCACTGGTCCCGGCAAACGCAAGATCGGCGGCAACCTGGAACAGAAGATCCTCGACTTGCAGTAATCGGGTCCGTTACGCTGGCCTGCGCCTAAGCTCCGGTGCAGGCGTTCGCGCCTCTACTCTCGCCGGCACCACCAGCGCCACGATTCTGCGCCCATCCGAATTTGCTATGGGAAGCAGGTTGTAGAGGCAGGCAATGAGATTAACCCAGGCGAACGTGGGCAGCACGTCTCGCAGCGCTACAGCCAGCAGTAGATTAACAAGCGGTCCCGCCAGGGAGATGCAGAGGTTGGCCCACCTGGGCCCGGGCTCTCGCACGGTGTATAAGCCGGTGCGCGAGAGGCCCACTTTCTTCACCTTCACGCCGCAGAGAAATGCGATTGCGATGTGCCCCGACTCGTGAAGCAGCATCGCTGGAATCCCCAACAACATCGTCACGCATACATTCTGGAGCATCGTCATGCAGGGCAGACCTTCCGTTCTTGAGTTGTTGTAGGGGAACGTGAAGCGGTTCGCACACACCTAACTGTTCGGCAGTCGCGGAGCGGGACTTTAACCGCAATCACAAAGCGGCTGTTCACTTCGGATGGGAGTCAGCGAAGCGAGGTTGGCCTGCGCGCGGTTTGCTGCCCAATACAAGGGCAAACGACGGTTCATTTTCTGCGCGACTGGCAGGAAAGTGAACGTGTGATGGCACTCGTTTGCTTTGGCAACTCACACTGGTGCCATAAGTCGTCAAGCGTGGCGCGAACGAAAAAGGGGCACAGCGGTCAGCCGTGCCTCCTCTCGTCGAATAGCGGTCGTGTTGGTTCAGCTAGCGGCCTTGGCCGGAGTGTTTTGGTCGGCGCGGAAACGCAACAGGGCTGCAATGCGGCCAATTCGGTCGAACTCCTCGTCATCAGGAATGTAGACCAGGTCCACGCCGGTGCGTATCGCATGGCCTACGATGGCGTCGCCAATGTCCTCCAGCGGAGTGTTCTCTTTGCCGCACACCGCACAATCGGGAGTGACGTGCAGGTCCATGTGTCCGCAGTTATGGCACTTCACCCCGGGCGCGCTGAAGTTGGCCCCCAGCAGCAGGGTGAGCACTTCGCCCTGCTCCAGCGACCGCAAGACCCGTCGCAGTCCAATGGCGCCGCGGCCATTGCTATGCGCTTCACCCACCACCTCGTGAATGAGCCCCTGCTTCTGCTGGGCGCTGTATTGCGCCAGTTGCTCGCGTGCCATCTGCTTTACCTGCTCGGGAGTGGCGAGCTTGGGATCAATGCGAAAGTGCCCGACCAGATGCTGCCGGGCTTGCGACTGCAACTGCGGCTCGATCTCCGACCACACATCGTCGCGGCAGCCGATCAATAGCCGGTCATGAGTCTTGCGCTCAAAGTACTGCTCGATGTGGTCGGCGATGAGCTTGAAGTGTTGCATGGCTTCGTTCATTTGCTTGCGCTCGGCGTGGCCGGCATCGTACCCGCCCCAACCGTCGCTCTTACCACGCCGTGTAAGTTCGTTGACGAAGTCCTGCTTCTCGCTGATGTCATCGTTCACCAGTCCGAAGACGCGCGCCTTGGTGCGGTCGGCCAGCACGATGCAGGCGCGCTGCTCGGCATCCAGCACCGCGGCCAGCGGCTTCAGCCGAAAGCGCTGGCTCACCCCAACCCGCGAAGTCTGCAATCCGGGAACGTCGAATTCCTTCCAAAACCCCGCTTTGCTGCACGCGAAAATCGCCTTGCCTTTGCCATTGCCGTGCAAAGGGTCAATCATGCTGCCGATGCGCTCCAGGTCCTCGCGCGTGGTGCCGTTTCTGCCGTTCTTCTCGGCTTCGCGCAGCGCGCTGCGAATCATGTCCTTCACCAGGATGGCTTCTTCCCGGTGCGACTTGTTCGGCGGCGCCGAAGGATGAAAGTAAAAAGTGATCGCACAACCTTCTGGCGACCGAAAATTAGCGAGTTCACGGATGTCATCGCGTGTGATCATTCCGGTTCTCCTGTCAGTGGTGTACTACCCGAATGGGCTCAGGCGCTCCTGGAATATTCCACGAGCTTGTCCTTGAGGGGATCTGGGACGGGCAAGACGCGTTGCAGATGCTCGCGCGCCCTGGCAATGGCCGCGCGCACCTCCTCGACGCCGTGGCTCGTAATGTCGGCGATTTCCTCCAGGGTGAAACCTTCGATGGTGTAGAAGATGAACGCCTCCCGTTCGCGCCGGCCGGCGTCGCGCAGAGCGTTGGAGACCAGCGTGATCAGCTCGCGCCGCGCCGCCAGCTCCTCGGGATTGTTGGCCGTCGGATCGGGGATGACGTTCTCCTCCGAGAGTCTCTCGTCGGGCTGGTGGAACTGGAGCACAGGCTCATCGCTGGCTTCGACGTTCTGTTTGCCGTGAGCGCGCTCCAGCGGAATCCGGCCTTCATGGCCGCCGTCCGTTGCGAGTTGGGCAATCGCATTCAGCGCCAGCCGGTAAATCCAGGGCTCCAGCTTCATGCGCTCGGGCTTTTCGTTATGGTCGCTAAGGGCATTGGCGATGGCCTCGTTCACCACCTCCTCGACGGTGAGCTGGCCCGCCAACAACTGGCCCTGGCCTTCGCGATATTGCAGCTCGCGCTGAATGAAGCGCTTCAGCCGGGGGAAGTTCACGTCGATGTAGTTGGAGACGTCCTCAGCCGAGATTTGCTCCGGCTTTACCGCGGCGACGGTCTGCTCGAAGGGCACTGTCCCCACCACCGCGCGGCCCGGCCCGCGTCGGCGCGGCCACCTGTGCTGATTGCGCAGCAGCTCCTTGTGCTTCTTCAGTTGCTCGGCGATCTCGTCGAACGCGCCTCTTACCGCCGCGCTCGCGTTCGACACGGTCTTCTCCGACGCCATCTGCCCCGACGGCAATCGCAAGTTCAGCGACACGCCAGTACCCTGCCGGAGCGAGTTCTCCGAGATGGTGCCTTTCAGGTGCACCAGCTCCGGCCGGAACACTTGCAGGTACCGTCCCAGTTTCTCTGTTTGTTGATTGATTAGTTTTTCGAGGTCGGGAGTCTTAGGAACTTTATAAGTGATATGGACGTTCATGTGACGCCTCTCGGATGAAGAGTTCCACCCGCAGGTACCGTCCGCTTCTAACTTGGATTTTACTCCTCCTACTACAGAAGCAAGCAGAAAATGATGAGTTGCTCAGGGCGAGAGCCACAATGGAATTTTGCCGGGCCGGCGGCGGGCAGCCTAATGCAATGACCTGGTTGAATTCACCACGGAGGACACGGAGTTGCTGAAGTCAGAAGAATTCCGTGATTTCCGTGCTTCCGTGGTGAATGACAGCTACCGTTCCGGAATCCTGACCTTGGCGTCCGGACGCTTATCGAGGTGGATGCTCTCGATGAACCGTACCTTGCGATTGGTCAGCTTCATCACCAGCGAGGTGGTGCGCACACCATCGCCGAAGAAGCGGACGCCCTTGAGCAAAGGCCCGTCGGTTACGCCCGTGGCGGCGAAGATGATGCTCTTGCCGGGCGCCAGCTCGTCAGCCGTATAGATGCGTTTGGGATCGCTGATTCCCATGTCCTTCATGCGCTCGCCCTGCTCGGGCGTGTAGCCCACCAGCCGCCCGACCATGTAGCCGTTCAGGCAGCGTACCGCCGCCGCGGTGATCACGCCTTCGGGGGCGCCTCCCGTTCCCATCACTGCGTGCACGCCGGAGCCGAGCATGGCCGCCGCGACACCGGGCGAGAGATCGCCGTCGGAGATCAGCCGGATGCGCGCTCCGGCCTTGCGAATCTCTGCGATCAGCTTCTCGTGACGCGGACGATCCAGGATGATGATCACCAGGTCTTCCACGCGGCGCCCCAGCACCTTGGCGATCACGTTGAGGTTGTGCGCTACCGGGGCTTCCAGGTCGACCACGCCACGGCAGGAGGGCCCGACCACGATCTTCTCCATGTAGCAGTCGGGCGCATGCAGCAGGCCGCCGCCCTCGGACGCAGCCAGCACCGTGATGGCGCCAGGCGAGCCCGTGGCGCAGAGGTTTGTGCCTTCGAGCGGGTCGACCGCGATGTCGACCTTCGGATATAGACCGCCGTCCCGTTGGCCCACTTTCTCGCCGATGTACAGCATGGGCGCTTCATCGCGCTCGCCCTCGCCAATGACGATGGTCCCATCCATGGGCACCGAATCCATCACGCTGCGCATGGCTTCGGTGGCCACCTGGTCGGCGTGCTTGCGATCGCCCTGTCCCATGGTTTTGCCGGCGGCAATGGCTGACTCTTCGGTGACGCGCAGGAACTCCAGCGCAAGATCGGTCTCGAAATTCGCCGTAGGCGTGTGCGGAATCGGCGGAGCTTCCGTCTGAACTTTGGTTGCCATCACGAGTCTCCGGGCGCGGCTTGCAATCGCGAGCTACAGATGCGGAGTAAATGCAAGCCGACGTGGCTTTAATGCGCGCAGCAGGCCGAGTGACAAATGAGCGAGTCTCGCGCAAACGCAAAGGATACACCCGTTTAGCGCTGCCTTCGAGGAGTTTTATCACTTGTCTTCGTGCAGCCAGGCTTACGGCTGCCGGCTGAGGCTGACGGCCGATTGCTCACCTGATGTACTTCAGCAGCTCCTTGAACTCCGCGGTGCCCGAACAGCGCAGCAGCTCGTACATCATCATCTCGGTCGACGAGATTACCGCGCCCGCCGATTTCATCCGCTCCAGGCCGATCTTCCAGTTCCACTCGGCGCGCGAGCCAACCGCATCCGAGACGACGTGCACCAGGTAGCCTTCGTTGAGCGCGCCCAGCGCCGTCTGCATCACGCAAATGTGCGATTCCATGCCGCATAGCAGGACCGTGTTGCGATCACCGGGCAGCGATTTCAACCTGGCGCGAAACTGATCGCTGCCAAAGCAGCCGAACTCCAGCTTGTCGACCGCGGGCGCATCCGCCAGCAACGCGGCGATCTCGGGCACCGTGGCGCCCAGTCCTTTGCTGTACTGCGTCGTCACCATGATCGGAATCCTGAGGATCTGCGCCAGCCGGATCAGCAGTTGCGAGTTCTTCACCAGCATCTCTTTGTTAAAGATCGGGGGCAGCAGCTTTTCCTGGATATCGACCACGACCAGCGCACATTGCGCCGCCTCGAGCGGCCGACGCGCAACTTCCGTCGCATCGGCAGCGACGGCGATACTTCCCAACATGGATGACATAGCTCAGTCCTGACGTATGAAATTTACCGCGCAAGGCAAGCGCGTTCGCGTGTCACGACCGCGCGAGGCGGCGCGAACTGCGGTTGACGCTGGCTTCACCCAACCATACAATCGAAGCAGCGTGCCGCCGGCGTGCGCTGCCAACACAACCCATCATACTGCCCCCTCGTTCAACGGCAGGACAGCTGACTCTGGATCAGCATATCGGGGTTCGAATCCCTGGGGGGCAGCCAAAAATCAATGGCTTACGGACAAATCCTGCAATTCCCCTGCATTTAAGCGCGAATCCAGGCGCGCGGCTTACTCGATTCTCCGACAGACAATCCTTTGGCAAGGGTATCGAGTGCCAGGCAGAACTTACTTCCGGTTTGCCCGTCACTCAGGCTAACAAGGCCCGTGCAACTGGTTATACTTCGAGTGAGGGTGGGCCGCGACAGGCAGGCAAGATCGATTCGTTCTTACGCTGGAATCGGACCCGCCAGCACTTGAGATGCAGCTTGACTCGACCGAAGACTCAAAAGCGAAGGATCCTCAATGCCTGGCCAACGCTCTTAAAGGGGTTCGCCGAGCGAGAATGGTTGTCGGTTTTTATTTGGTCTGGAGTGGGAATCACTGGGGCAGCATTGATTCGTTTGACGTTGTGGGATCACGCATTCGAAGGATTTCTCGGGTCTAAGTACATCCCCACTGAAAAGATTTTCGATGATCCCCGACTGTACCTTCCTTACCTCATAACCGGCGCGGTAGCAGTTTTACTCGGGAGCGCTCTTCGTGTTCCGGCGTTCCTTTGGCGATGTCTGCGCTCGTGGTGGGCAGGTGTCACGAGTGGCTTGTCTTTTTTGTCATCCACAGCTACCTTTGTGGCTTTCACATTCGGTTTTTCCTCAACCCAGCGCCGACTCATCTTTGCTGCAGCAACGCTTGTAATCTCATTCTCCGCCAGTTTTATTCTCTATCTGAAGGGGAGAGTCCATGCTGAAGACACTCCACCAGAAGACGCCCTCAGGGTCTCGCCACATGCACGGTCTCTTGTCGGAAGGCAATGGTCAGAATCGGACGATCCAATTCGGACTTGGGATGAGGACGCTATTGGGCGTGCATCCCTCGTCGACAGTTTGTCCGTCAAACTCATGATTTCGAAGAGTCCTGTACTGGCGCTGTTTGGCCAGTTGGGTTCAGGCAAGACTTCAACTCTCAACCTCTTGCGTGAGCACCTCGATGACAAAGCGATTGTCGTCTCCTTTAGCACGTGGCTCCCTGGGTCACAAGAGACATTCACGGCGTACCTCTTGAGTGATATCGCCAATGAATGCCAAAAGCACTATATTGTGCCCGGATTGCGGAAGAGCGCAAAACGACTCGCCAAGGCTCTTGGGAAAAGCGTACCGCTTCTTAGGAGTTATTTCGAGTCGCTCCCCGAAGCTACTCAGAGGGACGATATAGCGAGCATTCATGCAGCCCTTGAGCGACTGCCCAAGCGAGTGATCGTTCTCCTCGATGAACTTGACCGGATGGAGAAGGAGGAACTCATCACGCTGTTGAAGGTAATTCGCGGTGTGTCACACCTGCCAAATCTTAGCTTTGTTTGCGCTGGCGACTTCAAGACGATCGTTCAGACAGTCAAGGGTGACGTAAATGACGAGAGCATCGCTTACTTTGAAAAATTCTTCTTCGACGTCATTGAGATTCCCCAGCTTGATGCAGCCGCCATTAAGAAAGCCGGAATCAACCGGTTGGTTGGCACTCTAAACCGTCTTACGTGGTTTGAGAGCCCAACTGAGGAGGAGCATTTTCGCAGACAGATTGGCGAAGTATGGGATGAACGAATTGCGCCTTTCTGCCGTACCTTAAGAGCGATTGGTTTGCTGGCGAATGCTGTGGGTTCGTCGGCTGCCCCGCTGATTCGCGAAGTGCATCCGGTGGACCTAACGCTCCTCGAAATGTTACGGCGCTTCAAACCGCAGGTCTACAACATTGTTGCCAAGAATTCTGTGGTGCTTACGGGGGGGCCGGGTCTGCTTCGAGGCGGAGTCTTTCATACGGATGCGGAGAAAGAGAATCTACGAAAGAACCTGCTTGCCGACATTCAGCGAGCCGCGCCAGGCGATCAGGAGCTCTCGGAAGTGAAGGGGGTTCTTGGCGAACTCTTTCCTCGCTTCAAAGAACTCCATAACCAGTCATGGCCATCACGGGGAAGACTTACGCGAGGAGAAGAATCAGAGTCAGATCGAGAAAGCTCAAAGCGCATTCAGAACCCTGAAATATTTCCCGCCTATTTTCGATATGAACTGCCTGAGGCCATATTCAGTTCAGTGGAGATGACCAGGTTCTTGCGGCGAATGGACGATGCTGCGAAAAAGAGCAATGGGGAACACGTATTTCGAGAGACGTTAGACTCAATGGAGAAGGGCGCACCCAAAAGAGACGATTTCCTCAGAAAGCTCGCTGAGGCAGCCCAAGAATCGCTGTCCCTGACGACTGGGAAGGCTTTGGTGCACGCCGCCGTTGGTGCCTCTCACAAATATACCTACGATATGATGGCGGCATTCGGAGAGGCGGGGCACGTATTGCGCATCGTTTTACGGGTTGCCCAAAGGCTACCGGTGTCCGAGAGACTCAAGCTACTTGAAGACTGTATTCTTGAGGCTACTGACGACACAATGGCGGTTAACATACTGACGAGGCTTACAGGAAAACATGACGATTTCGACCTCGGAGTTTCTTTACCACAGCTTTACACGGCCTTCACGAAACGCATGAGGAAGCGCTATGGTCGCGACGTTGATGCCGTAAATATTGACCTCAGCACTTCAGATCCGTGGGCCTTCAACAATTGGGGTAACGAACGCAACCCTGACGGAGTATCAATTGATCCCGAGGACAAGGCCATCCAGCGCGATTTTTGGCTGCGGCGAATCGGGAACAGCCGAGCGCGACTTGCCCAAGCGTTCCGGGGATTCTTCCTGCCCGCATCCCTAAGTTACACGGGCGATGTTGCTCCCTTTGTCGAGAATAAGATTCCTCTTGAAGATCTTAAACGGCTCTATGAACAGCTGCCGGATGACGGCACTGTGAACGACATTGACCGCCAGTCCCTGAGAACATTGCGTCGGCTACTGGACGGCGAATTCAAGAATGGCGCCGGCCCTGGTGAGCTGTATAAGGACGACGAAGCTGATGCTGCTGCTACAGATTAAGAGGCGGGGTTCACACGGGTTGGCGACGGACAACCAGTTCACGCTCTTCGCCACTTGCGCATCGACCCTGGTGATTTTTGGCCGTATTGTTTGAATGCTAAGTCCAGAAGGAGCGCGAGGTGTTACGAGAAGCTGAACTCGGCACAACGCCGATTCAGAGAACACCTCGGAGGCTCCTCAGAGACTATGTACTTCATCGGACTCGATGTACACAAGAAGACGATCAGCTATTGCGTGAAAGACGCAGCTGGTCGTGTGTATCAGGAAGGCAAGATCGGGTCGACCCGCTGGGAACTGGATGGGTGGATCCGAACGATGCCTCAGCCCCGTACCATCGCCATGGAGGCGACGATCTTCACCGGGTGGATTTACGATCACCTGCTTCCCCATGCCGAGAAGGTGAAGGTAGCGCACCCGCTGATGTTGCGCGCGATCGCTGCGGCCAAGAAGAAGAACGACACAATTGATGCCGGCAAGATCGCCGATTGCTTGCGGTGCGATTTCCTGCCCGAGTGCCACATGGCAACGACCGAGATCCGGGACCGGCGCCGCACGCTTCGCTATCGCAGCCTGGTAATCAGGCAGATGGTACAGATGAAGAACCGCGTGTCCGGCCTGCTGATGGAAACCGGGGTCAGCTACAACAAGCAGCGGCTACACAAGGTGGGCTACTTCGCGGAACTCATGACAGCCAACGAAGACGTGCAGGAAAGCATACGGCCGCTGCTGAAGCTGAGCCGGGACATGATCCGACGGGCGCAGAAGCTCGATTACGCCCTGGTCAGTTCGCTGCAACGAGATCCACTGCTGAAGGAACGCCTGGGGAGGTTGAGGACGGTACCAGGCGTGGGTCCCATCACTGCACTGACGTGGGCCCTTGAGATCGGCGACTTCACCCGGTTCTCATCGATCAAGCAGGCCATCAGTTACTGCGGGCTCTGCGGAGATGAAAAGAGCTCAGCTGACAAGGTGATGCGAATGCCGATCTCTAAGCAGCGCAACAAGCATATCCAGCGCGTGCTGATCGAGGCAGCCAAACTGGCGCCGCGGCAGTCACCCGAGCTGGCCGCGATCCGCGCCAGAGAATTGGAACGAGGTAATCCAAACCGCGCTACGCTTGCCGTTGCCAGGAAAATGGTCAGCTATATGCTCGCGGTCGAGCGCAGAAAGCAGGATTTCGTGCCTGCCGAAGAGTTCAGCCGAACAGCGGCTGCCTAAGAACCTTTTCCTGCTAATGGAAAAGCAAAAACATCGGGATACAGGAACGCGCAGTCTGCCAGGTCCCGCCGTTTGCCGACTGGGCGAAGGGGCAATACTCCCGGAGGCTCATTACGAATTGTTTCGGGACTGGCAGAGAACACAAACTCAATCATCTGTGACGGCTCTGGCGAGCCCGAGACAGCAAATGGATGTCCGGTCCTGCATCGGATGCGGGGACCATCCGCCGTGAGGCACTCGTGCGCAACCCTGAATCCGGATCAACCCAACGCACGCTCTCCCGAGCGTGCCCAGAGACCTTGCGTTTTCTTCTTGACTTTGACTTACATGGACGTCGGCAATCCGGAACTGAAGAGTCCAATCGTACGTGACTTGGACGCGCTACTCACTGAATCACTAGTTTTACAATCTTGTCGTTGGCCTCCCGCATCGACGGGTCCATCGCGGCGCCGTATACGTTGGCGGTGGTCGAGATGTTCGCGTGCCGCATCAAGTCCTTCTGGATGCCGAGCGGAGTGCCGTTGTCGTTGAGCCACGCACGGTACGTGTGCCGGAAGCAATGCCAACCGAAGGGCTCCAGTCCGGCATTGTTTGCGGCTGGAACGATGTGGTCGTGTTGCATTCCGTTCAGGTTTAGCGGCCTCTCTCCGGCAGAATAAGGTGAAGCCCACACCCAATCAGTGTCCTTGTTGAACTGGCTCTGGCCGCGCCACGCCAGCAGCAGCTTGAGCAGCGCCTCACTGAGTGGCAGGACGGCTTCGCTGGCTTCACGTCTTTACGGTGTCGTAAATCCCTTGTCGACGCGCCGAAATCTAATTGCCGGATCGTCGGCGCGCAGAAACCAGATAAACCGACGCGCCCATCTTCACGACAGGAACGGAGGCGAGCGGCTCCAGAAATGCCGCCACCTTCACGTCTACGGAGGGAACCCGATCCAGCGGATAGAGGAAGTAGTTGGAGTAGGCGTCGCGCTCGGGATTCAACCCGTGCTCCCGTAATTGTTTGCGCAATCGCCAAGGCAGGCAGAGATTCGTTCTCGGCTCATCGCCGGACGATTTTGGTTTGCGGCCAAAGGCGCGTCTGGCCATTCGCCAGAGCGGTCGCAGGGTTGCATCGCCGATACGCTCGCCGATGTTGAACGCGCTGATGGCCGTAGGTATTGCCAGCACCAGCAGCCCATTTGGCCGAAGCACGCGCGCGATTTCGGCCAGTGCGCCAGAGTACTCGGGCAGATACTCGAATACGCCGAGGCAAACCACGTGGTCGACCGAATCGGCGGCGATGGGCAGACGGTCGGCAGGCGCGCAAAGCACCTCGACGGCAGCATCGCCCGCGAAGCGCCGTTGGCAGACCTGCACCATCCGCTCAGAAAAGTCGGCCGCGATCACCTTGTGCCCCATGGCACGCAGCGCCGGAATTTCGGAGCCGGCCGCGCAACCGATGTCCAGCACCGTGCCCGGAGATTCGCGGGACAACATCGACTGCAAGATCTTGATCTGAGCGCGGAAATACGGCAGTCGCTCACGTTCGGTGGCGTAGTGCTCGACGCACTCGTCGAAGACCTTTCGGAACCCAGTTTCCATCGCCCGCCCGGGAAGTTTCATCTGCCCTGATCGTTATAAACTGTATCGCAAATGCTCCCCACACTTGGTGCCAGATGAAGACACCACGCAGCGCTGTCAAAGCGCTTGCCCGCTTCGGGATGCATCGCCTCGGGATTCTACAGGCATGCTTGTGGTATCACCGCAGTTCGTTTCAGATTCTCACTTATCACCGCTTCACCGATGTTCCCAGTGTCGATCCGGCCGAAGTTCTCACGCGGCAGTGTGTGTTTATCCGGGAGCATTTCAATCCTGTTTCCATGACGCAGGTCGAGCATGCCCTGCATCACGGCGGCCCACTTCCGCCGAACGCGCTGGCCATCACGGTGGACGACGGCTATCGCGACTTCCTCTCGGTGGCCTCCCCAATTTTTCGCGCCTATGAGCTTCCGGTCACCGTTTACCTGATTTCAGGCTTCATCGACGGCCAGCTATGGCCCTGGTGGGACCGATTGGCCTGGGCGCTGCAACATTCAAACGCGCCTTATTTCGAAGACGGAATGGTTTCGAACGGGCCGCCCTCGCGTTTGCCTTTGGGCAATGACGCGCAGCGCTCGGCTGCCTGTTCGCAGCTGATTGCTGCCTTGGTGAAGCTGCCCAATGGCGACCGGCTGGCAATCCTGGACCGCCTGCCGGAGACGCTCGCCGTAGACATTCCTGCCGCGGCGCCTGAAGAGTACGCGGCGCTGACATGGGACGAGGTTCGCAAGCTTCAGACCGAAGGAGTAGAGTTCGGCGCGCACACTCACACGCATCCGATCCTTACATCTTTGGAAAACGAGGACGCGGTCCATGCGGAGCTGGCGGAATCGAAGCGCCGCATTGAGGAGGAGCTGCGCTCTCCGGTCACGCACTTCTGCTATCCCAATGGGGACTTCAACGATGCGGTGGTCGCCGCGGTCAAGGCGTGTGGTTTCCTGTCGGCAACAACTGTGCTGTCCGGATACGATTCGCGCGCGACCGACCCGTACCTGCTCAAACGCCACTCGCTCGAGATGGACCTGTCTGATTACTACTTTCGCGAAAGTCTGTCCGGATTACATTGAGGCATCCTAGGAATTGTGCTTCGCGGGTAGAGCGGTCTTTAGGCCCGCGCCGGTAGAGCCCGGTTCGCTGGACGTGCATTGTAGAATTGTGAAACGCTCCGGGATGCATGGTTGGGGCGAACTGGCATTCATTCGACAGATTTACGGGCGACCAATGGGGAACAGATTCAGGCGTTCGGCGACCGTTCTCGCAGCGCAACGCTCGGGCACGGAGACCGCATGAGCGCATCCGGGGCAAATTCGAATGGCCGGGGCAGCCTCCGACAGCTCGTGGGAAGCGCGACGCGGCGTCCGCGCGTTCCGCAGCGCATCCGCGAGAAGTTCCTTCCGCTCACGCCGCCAATCAGGCAAGCGGTTGAGCAATCGTTAAGGAATAATTTCTTCGCCGATCCTACTCTGCATGGCGCTGTTCCCGAAGCCTATCTTGGAACGGCCGAAGGCCAGGCGGACCTCGAGCGTCACGTTGCGGGTCGTCTTGGGCTTTTTCGCACGTGGACAGTCCCCTGGCTCGATTCGCTGCTCAAGCTCGACGGCGCGAGAATCCTGGAAGTCGGTTGCGGGACCGGAGCTTCCACCGTCGCGTTGGCGGAGCAGGGCGCCGACGTCGTCGGGCTGGATGTCAGCGCCGCTACACTGGCCTCGGCACGCGATCGTTGCGCCGCTTATGGATTGAAGGCGGACTTCGTGGAGTGCAATGCGACCTCTATGGTCTCGCGGTTCGCCGGCCAGAAGTTCGACGCTATCCTGTTCTTCGCCGTGGTCGAACATTTGACCTGGGAAGAGCGGATTCAGTCGCTCAAAGCAGCCTGGGACCTATTGCCGGCGAACGGACTGCTTGCTGTCATAGAGGCGCCCAACCGGCTTTGGTACGTAGACATACATACCACGGACGAGCCGTTCTACAACTGGCTGCCCGATGATGCTGCCATCGCCTACACTCGCTATCTCGATAGTGGTCCATCGCGCCACTTATTTGCCGAACCTGCCGAACAAGCAAAGCTACAATTGGCTAGATTGGGGCGGGGAGTTAGCTATCACGACTTTGTTATAGCTTGGAACATTCCACGCGACCGATTGCCCGTGGCAGGATACATGGCCGAGTATCACGACAGTAAATGGCGTAGCGCCATCGCGCGGCTCTCGGCCGGCGGCCGCTATCGCAAACTCTTGTCGAGCGTAGCACCTGGCCTCCATCCGGCGTTCTTGCAGCCGAGTCTGGATCTGGCATTCAGGAAACATGGGAGCTGATATTTCTACGTCCGTCCAGCTGCGAACGCCGTCGCGCTCTGATGCTGCGGATGGCATGGCCGAGAAACATACTCTCAAGCTATTAGTATTTCTTGAAGCCAGTACGGTGGCCGGTGCGGTGAAGCCGGTGCTGGAGTTTGCACGCGAAGCCGCCGCCAGCCAAAGCGGTCGAGCGGTGGACCTCACAATGGTTCTATTCGCTCGGTCGGGGCAACAGAACGACCTGATAAGCCTCATCCGCGGACAAGGTATTTCCCTCGAAGTGGTCGCCGAGCGGCACGCCTTCGATCCAGGAGTGGTTTCTCAGCTTCGACAGATAGCAGACAAAGTTAGGCCAGACATTATTTGGACCAATAACACCAAGTCGCATTTTTTGGTTTTCCTAAGCGGACTACATCGTAATGCCGAATGGATTGGCTTTCACCATGGCTATACCAAAGAAGCAATGCGAACCAGGATGTACAACGAGCTTGACCGTTTGTCCCTCCCTCGCGCGAAACGTGTCGTGACAGTCTGTAACGATTTTGCCGGGCAACTACGCCAAAAGGGCGTCCCATCTGAACATATCCGTGTACTGCGGAATCCTATTCGAGTGTCATCGCCGGTTCCGGAAGCCGACGTTGTCCAGCTTCGCGCCAAACTCAAGCTTAACAATGCGAGCGTGTTGCTGAGTGTCGGAAGATTATCGCAGGAAAAAGGCCATGCGGACCTCTTGCGCGCCTTGGATAGATTGCGCACATCGAAAAGTGCGGCTCCCGGCTTGCACTTGGTCCTCGTGGGAGACGGCCCCGAGCGACAACGTCTGGAGAAACTATGCTACACGTTGAGACTGGAAAATTGCGTCACCTTTACCGGCTACCAGTCTGATGTGCGTCCCTACTTTGCGATGGCGGACATATTCGTTCTGCCTTCGCATAGCGAAGGATCCCCCAATGTTCTTCTGGAAGCAGTAGCGGCGGGGTTACCGATCGTCGCTACAGCCGTAGGCGGCCTTCCCGAGGTCCTGACGAACGAGGTCAACGCGTTGCTTGTGCCGAAGCACGACATAGCGCAGCTTGCGAACGCTCTTGCACGACTGCTGAACGATAGCTCGCTTCGGCAGCGATTAGCTGAGAATGGCAAGGAGATATTGACCCAGCATGATCCGCAGACCTACTTCCGGAAGGTTATGGGAATCTTCGAGGAGGCCATCGGTGAATCTGCTGCGACATAGCGTTAAGAGGACAATTCAAGGCATTGCACTCATCTTGGCATTGCCAGCGGCAGCGCTTACATTGTTTGGACGATTTCGTGCAGCCTACTCCTTCTTCGCGCAAGCTTTCGCCCTGGGGCCGGGCATGCCGGGAAGCTATCTCCGTGCGGCGTTTTATAGACTGACCTTGCAGCAGTGTTCTATCGACATCACGCTATCTTTCGGGACTTATTTTGTAGAACCGGATACTTCGGTGGGTGAACTGGTTTCGATAGGAAGCTACTGTGTGGTCGGTCGCGCGTCGATCGGACCGAGAACACAGATCGGCTCCCATGTGCTGGTTCCCAACGGCCGCCGGCAACACCTGCGGAACGCTGACGGAAGCTTAAGCGATTGTCTGCCCGGACGGACCGTCATCGGTGCAGATTGCTGGATCGGGGATGCGGCGGTGGTCATGGCCGAACTGGGAGACGGCGCTACCGTGGGCGCGGGCGCAGTGGTTACACGCGCGGTGCCGCCGCAGACCGTGGTAGCGGGCAATCCAGCGCGGCCCATCCCGCAAATGGTCACAGCGGGACAAGCCGGCTGAGGCGAGGGCGAGGAGATGTCTGGAACGTCGGTGCGACCCACCAATCCACCAGCACCTTCGCAAGCAGCGCCGGTTCCCGTGTTGATAACGGCGCGCGAGTTGGACCAGGGCGGAGTAGAGCGCGACGTAACCAAGATCGCCATGTACCTGGACCGATCGCGCTTCGAGCCGCATGTCGGGACCTTCTACGCGAAGGGTCTTCGGTACGACGAGCTGCGTGCCGCCGGAGTACCTATCCTCGACCTTCCGTTGCGGTCGCTGCTATCGGCTGACGCTCTGCGTCTGGCGGGCAGGCTGCGGCGCTACATCAAACAACATCGCATCCGTATCGTCCATGCTTATGACGCCAGCGGCGTCTTCGTTCTGCCGGTGGCGCGCCTTGCCGGTGTGCCGGTCACCATCGGAAGCCAGCTTAGCTATCGCGAGATATTGGACCAGCGCACTCAAAAGCTACTCAGGTTGAGCGACCACGTCCCCGACGCCATCCTGACAAATTGCGAGGCGATCCGCCGCTACATGATCGCGGACGAGCACATTGCCCCCGAACGGTTGGAGCTGTGCTACAACGGCGTCGACCCAAGTTACTTCTATCCCCCTGAATCGCGCCCGGCCGTGGCTTCCACCATTGGCACGGTCTGCGCTCTTCGGCCGGAGAAGAACCTTCCGCTGCTCCAGGAAGCATTCGCCAAAGTGCGGCATTTGCAACCGGAGCTGAGGCTGGTGATTGTGGGAAGCGGGGCGGAGCTGGGCGCGCTGCAAGAGAATGGCGCCCGGTTAGGAATTGCAGAGGCAACCGTCTTTGTTCCGGCCACGCGAGACGTGCCGGACTTGCTTCGCGCGATGGATATTTTCGTCCTGCCTTCCTACTCGGAGGCGTTCTCCAATTCCCTGCTGGAAGCGATGGCGTGCGGATGCGCAGTCATCGGCTCGCGCGTAGGCGGCCTGCCGGAACTGACGGGCAACAACGAAGAACGCGGCCTGCTCTTTAACAGCGGCGACGTGCAAGATCTGACGGCGCAGTTGGCAAGACTGATCGAGAGCGCCGAACTGCGCCGCGAGCTTGGCCGCCGCGCCGCCGAGTTTGCCCGCGAGAGTCTGTCGATCCAGATCGCAGCCGAAACCACCGGCGCCATCTACGAGCGGCTACTGCGGCGGAAGAACGCCCGATGACCAGGAAGCTTCATTGCACCCGGGAAAACGTGTGCAGCCGATTGCCGGATTGGGGTCTTTTCCAGCATAATGGCTGCCACCGGGAACGGCTCCCATCGGGGCCGCTTCCCTCGTCGTCCAGCCAATTTCAACGCAGGGCGTCCGCGGACAATGCCGCAAGACCGATCCAAGGAAAGCTCGCCGCACTTGAGGCGAGTGGGGTAATGACGTGAATATGTCGATGTTCCAGGGTATGGCGCCTTCAACGGCGGACGAGTACGCAATCTATCCCAACGCCGTTGCGCTCGAGCCGGAAACGGCCACGCCGCCGACCAAACCTTCCAGGACCGTCCACCGCGGCCGCCGACCTGAGTTCTACAAGCCGTTTCATTTTCTGCTGCTGGTATATCTGTTCTTTTATTGCAGCCGCATTCCGGAAATGGTTCCCTGGCTCCACATCGGTCTGCTGCTCCAGCCCATGCTGCTGATCGGCATGTTGATGACGGGCACCACCAAGGCGATTTTCAAGACCGACATCGGCCGGGTGATGACCGCATTCACCATTTGGGTGGCCATCTGCGTGCCTTTCAGCACGTGGAGGGGCGGCAGCTACCAGATCTTCATTCTCGCTTTGCAGGCGATGGGTCTGCTGTTTTTTATGGCGGCGTTCATACGCTCGCTGGATGATTGTTATCGCGTCATTTACGTGATGGCGGTGGCCGCGACGACGATCGCAGTGCTATCGTTCGTCGTGGGCGGCAGCAAAATCAACGATCCGCGCCTGGGTTTGGGCGACGCGAGAAGCAGTACCCTGGGTGACGCCAACCTGCTGGCCTTGTATCTGGTCGTCGGACTGCCGTTGCTGTGGTTCGCGTCAACCTGGAAGAAAAACTTCGTCAAAATCGCATTGCTCCTGATGATGATTCCCGTGCTCGCCGCTATGGGGCGTACCGGCTCGCGCATGGGGCTGCTGGCCCTGGTGTTCGGCGCGATCTTCTTCCTGATCCATGCCAACGCCGGCCAGCGAGCAGCCATTATTCTGGGCGGATTTGTCTGCTTAGTTCTCGCGGTGTTCCTGCTTCCGGCAAGGATTACGGAGCGCTTCACCACGTTGTTCCATCCTACGACGCAAGCGGGCGCGGAGGCTGCCGAGTCGGCAACGGCAAGGCAGATCATGCTGATACGAGGCATCGAGCTGACGTTAGAGCATCCTCTGCTCGGCGTAGGTCCAGGCGAATTCATGGACGCCGAAGCCAAAGAGGACATGGCGCTGGGCAAGCGCGGATTGTGGCGCTACACACACAACGCCTATACCGAACTGTCCAGCGAAACCGGCATTCCGGGAATGTGCATCTTCCTGTTTGCGTTCTGGCGCTCGTACAGGGGGTTGACACAATACCGCAGCCGCTTCCCCAGCCTGCGAGTGCGGCGCGCGGCGCTTTGCATCCAGATCGCCGTGCTGGTTTCTGCCATAGGCGCATTTTTCCTGAGTATTGCCTATAGCGGCATTCTCTACGCCATCATGGGTCTTTCGGCGGCTTTTCAATTGGCTGCTGCCCGACAATACAAGCTAATGAAAGTCCAGGGGCAAGGGGCCGTTGCTGCCCCCTGACCGCCCGCTCATTCAGTCATAGTCAAAACGACTTTGCCGCCGGCATGCGCCGCGACTCGCTCGTACGCCTTTGGCGCGTCTCCGAGGGGAAAGCGCTCGCCGATGACGGGCGCCCTCAGCTCGCCCGATTCGAACAGTGGCGCAAGCTGGCTCAGAATCGCTGCGCACTGGCTCGCGTCCAGCTTTGCCGTGTCCAGGCCAAAAAGCTTGAATTGGTTGCGATAGAACCCAAACAGGTCGAGCGTGAACTCCTGGCCGCCGATTACCGAGTAGACGACCTGACGTCCTCCCACGCCGAGCGAGGCCAGAATCGCTCCCATAATGCTGCTGCCCACGCCGTTGAGCGCGAGGTCTGCGCCATGCCCGCCGGTGGCCTCGCGGACCACGCTCTCCAGATTGCCCTGCTCCGATGTGGCGACCGCCTCCGCCCCCGGAAAGTCTGAGGCGTGAGTTTCCGTCGCACTCTTGAGCAGCGCTATCACACCTGCGCCGCGTGCGTGCGCAATCTGCACAGCGGCCTGGCCCACTGCTCCCGCCGCGCCGGAAACAATTACCCACTCACCCCTTTGCAGGCCGCCAAGATTTACCAGGGCCGAGTACGCCGTCACAAATGGAACGCCCACCGCGCCCGCCTCCTCGGCAGTGAGGTTCGCCGGGCGTTGCGCAACGCCGGTTTGAGGAATTGCCAGGAATTCCGCGTGCGTCCCATCGCGCTTGACCCCGACATCGCCCCCGGAGCCCCAGACCCTTTTCCCGATGAGCTCCGCTGGTCCCTCGATGATGGTGCCGGCGAAGTCGCGGCCGACGATGCGCGGGAGCACCGCTTGCGGGAACCGGCCTTGCACGCTTGCGAGATCGCTGGGGTTGATGCCTGCGGCTTCGATCTTCACCAGTACCTCGCCGGGTTTCGGCACGGGCACCGGCACGTCGCTTACCTTCAACTCGCTGATGGGGCCGTGTTGCCGGATGTACAGAGCTTTCATGGTGTGCAGGTAGATTATCGGAGCCGCATAGGAGCTTCAAATCCGGAGCTCCCGCAGTTACTAGCGTAACGGTGCTGATCGTCAATCGCGGCGCGTCCTCTGGTATGCTCTCAGCCGGACGCGCTTCCCCGAACCCATGATGTTGGTTCCCATCAACGGTCTGCGAATTCTTGCAGTGGAAACGGGCCTGCTGGTCGCGTTCTTTCTCCTGGCATATTTGCTTCTGCGGCTCGCGAAGCCATCGCTCGTGCCTCCGAAATGGCTGCAATCGGTTCTGAACTCGCACGTGCGAGCGGTATTGCTGGTGATAGCCCTGGCGCTCGTGGGACGCGCGCTGCTCCAGCCCTGGCTGGGCGTTCCCGCCCCGCGCATCGACGACGAGTACAGTTATCTCCTGATGGGCGACACCTTCGCTCATTTCCGGCTGGCGAACCCGACGCCGCCGGCCTGGCAGCACTTTGAAACCTTTCACATCAACCTGCTGCCCACCTACCACTCGAAATATCCAGTGTCGCAGGGCCTGGCGCTGGCCTTTGGCGAGATCGCCTTCCGCCAACCCTGGATCGGCGTGTACCTCAGCACCGGGTTGCTTTGCGGAGCGATTTGCTGGGCGCTGCAGGCTTTTGTTCCGCCAGGATGGGCGCTGCTGGGCGCGCTGCTAGCCACGGTGCGCCTGGCGTTCTTCTCTTATTGGATGAACTCGTACTGGGGCGGCTCGATGGCAGCGCTCGGAGGTGCGCTGGCGCTCGGGTCTCTGCTGCGGCTGTTCGAGCCAGGTGTGCCGCAGCGGCGACAAGTCCTCCTCGCATGCTTGTTTACGGCTTCGCTATTAATTTTGGCGACATCGCGGCCGTATGAAGGATTGGCATTTTCGGTGCTTCTGCTGGTCTACTTCTTGTACCAGTTGGTCATGAGTTTTTCCTACCGGTCAAGCGCCGGTTTCAGGCGTCCACAACTGAAGATTTCTTCAACGGCACTGCCTGCCTTGCTGGTCGGACTTGCCGGACTATCGCTGATGGGCTTCTACAATTTGCGGACGACCGGCAATCCTCTCCTGCTGCCACACCTGCTCAATGAACGCACGTATTCTCCGCTGCCGCTGTTTTTATGGCAGAAGCCGAATCCCAACCTCACCTTTCATGACCCGGTGTTCGCGAAATTCTTCCAGGTCACCGAGAAGGAATATAGAACTGACGAGCTCAGCTCGCCCGCAGGATTGCTGGACATTGAAGCCGGTCGGGGCTCGATGGATTGGTTCTTCTATTTGGGGGTGGCGCTGTCGTTCCCGGCGTTGGTGGGAGTTCTGTCCATCGCCAGGCAGCCTCGGCGCCGCATCGCGGTTTTCGCTGCGCTCTCGATGGTAGTTGGTTTGGCGCTCTGCATCTACACCATGCCGCACTATGCCGCGCCCGCAACCGTCCTCGTCTACATCTTTGCCGCGGAAGGCCTGCGTTACCTCTGGGACCAGCACGGAACGGGCGAACGGGCCTTCGTCATCGCGGTATGTCTTACCGTGGTTGTGGCCTCACTCACCCGCAACAGCGGCAGCGCTGCAATGAATTCAACCTACGCCTTTCCCGACATTCGGAAAATGATTGCGCAGCAACTCGACGCCAAGCCGGGAAAGCATCTCGTGTTGGTGTCGTATGACCTGGAGCACCATTATCCCGGCAACGAACTGGTCCACAATTTCGCGGACCTGGGCTCAGCCAAGGTGCTGTGGGCGCGGTCCAAGGGCCCGGGCAACGATTCGGACCTCTGCAGCTACTATTCCGACCGGACTTTTTGGAGCGTGACGACGGACGATGCGACGTTCTCGTTGAGCCCTCTTGATCTCTGCCGCGGTCCGGTGGCTGCACGTTGAGCAGTTGGCAATCCGAAATCAGCCACCAGGCCGAGTAGTTTTCGGACAACCACGATGTAAGATTCGCATTCGGACAACATGCGGGGCTGACTGCTGATGGCTTCCGGCTGACACCTGGGATACTGACCTGTCCCGCCGTGCTATCCTGCTTGACCGTTGTCCTTGAGGTCCTTGCATGAGGTTTTCGCGTCGCGATTTTATTGCCACGACAGCCCTCGGTTCCGCCGGTTTCGCACTCGACGTTCAAGCGCACGAAACGGCGCAATCGTCTCCACCGCCGGCTTCCGGTTCCCCCAAGAAGCCCATCATCATCTGCGCGCACAATGGTTACAACTATCTCGACCGGGGCTACGCGGTGCTGACCGGCGGCGGCGACACGCTCGACGCTGTGATGCAAGTGATCACCGGCCCGGAAGACGATTCCAACGACGACAGCGTGGGGCTGGGCGGGCTGCCCAACGAAGACGGCGTCGTGGAGCTGGATTCCTGCTGCATGCATGGGCCGACGCGCATGGCGGGATCGGTGGCCGGTGTACGCGAGATCAAGAGCGTTTCCCTGCTGGCGAAGGCAGTCATGGAGCACACCGGACACGTCATGCTGGTCGGCGAGGGCGCGCAGAAATTCGGATTCGCCATGGGCTTCCCGCGCGAAAACCTGCTCACCGAGCGCTCGCGCAAGACTTGGCTGCTATGGAAGGAGACCATGTCGGACAAGGACTGGTGGGGGCCGGGCATCGACAGCCCGAATTACAAGCTGCCCGACGAGAGTTCCACTCGCTCGTCGTTGCCAGACGAGCGTATGGAAAAACTGGAAGGCCTCGCGGCAAAGCTCGGCATCGCGCCGGAGTTTCGCGCGGCAGCGATCCAGCAAGTCTTGCATCCGCCGCACGGTACCATCAACTGCTCGGCGTTGAACGAGAAGGGCGAGATTTCGAGCGCGACGACCACCAGCGGCCTGGCCTGGAAACTCGCTGGACGCGCCGGCGATTCGCCCATCATCGGTGCAGGGTGCTATTGCGATCAGGACGTCGGCTCCGCCGGTGCGACGGGAAATGGCGAAGAGAACATTCGCGTCTGCGGCGCCCACACCATCGTGGAGAATATGCGGCGCGGTATGTCGCCGCAGGAAGCCGGCATGGACGCGCTCAAGCGCATTGTGCGTAACTTTAACGGCGACGAGCGCAAACTCAAGTACGTGGACATGTTCTATTTCATTTTGCGCAAGGATGGCGCCTACGCCGGGGTCGCGATGTGGAGCGGGCCGCCGGAGCGGCCCCGCCATTTTGCGGTGCACGACGGAACCAGGCGTTACGAGACCGCGGTGGCGCTCTATCAGGGCAAGCCGATTGGCTGGCCGCCGATGACGCGACCCGCGCCGGAGCAGAAGAAATAGCGGTAGAGCGGCCCTTCAGCCCTCTTGAGTTGTCGGCCGGGACAAATGTCAAAAGTCTCCCCCGACGGCTTCACCCTGCCGAATTCGTGCTACAGTTTCACCCCGCAGGTTCCCTCCACATCGTCCCTCGGCACGAAAACGGCGTTCCAGATCAGGAGTTGACGATGAACATTCAACCCTTCCGTTGGTGCACGTTGATCAAGCTCGCCGCCCTCGCTGCGTCGCTCGTTGGTATCTCGTGGGCTGGGAGCGGCGAGCGCTTGCTCTACAGCTTCGGGGGCGCCCCAAACGGCTCCGACCCCGCCACGGCCTTGACCTTCGACGCACAAGGAAACCTTTACGGGACTACCGTAAGGGGCGGCGCCGATGATTGCGGCACGGTCTTCCAGTTGGTTCCCATCGGTGGAGGCCGATGGCAGGAAAACGTGTTGCACAGCTTCGACTGCATGGACGAAGGCAAGAACCCCTATGGCGGCGTGACACTGGATGCGCAAGGGAACCTTTATGGGACCACCGTCGCAGGAGGCTCCGGAGGCGTTTGCGTCGGCGACGGTTGTGGCGTGGTCTACAAACTGTCGTTCTCGGGCGGAAGCTGGAGCGAAACCGTGCTTTACAGCTTCCACGACAGCCCGGATGGATCGGGCGCAGGCGGCGCCGTGGTCTTCGACCGAGCGGGCAATCTGTACGGAACCACGCCGGACGGAGGCGCTGACGGCGAAGGCGCGGTGTTCGAGCTTTCGCAAACGAATGGCCAGTGGACGGAGAGAGTGATTTACAACTTCACCGGCGGCGATGACGGAGCGATTGGCGGTCTGGGTGGTTTGCTGGTCGACCGATTCGGCAATCTGTACGGCGTCACCGAGATCGGCGGCACATTTGGCGCGGGAACAGTTTTCAAGATGACGCCGGGGCCCGGTGGCACATGGCAGTTCACGACGCTGTACGAATTTCAGGGGCAGCCCGACGCGGGCTTCCCCTACGGCGGCCTCATTGCCGATGCGCATGGAATTCTGTACGGCACCACCTACTACGGCGGCGCGAACGGAGCCGGCTCGGTGTTTAAACTTGGGCCCGGCCCGACGTTTGGCGCATGGCGGGATGCGGTGTTGTACAGCTTTCAGGGCAGTACGGACGGCGGTATGCCGCTCAGCACACTGGTTTTCGACTCGGCAGGAAATCTGTATGGCACAAGCTCGGCAGGCGGGGACCCCGGCTGCGACTGCGGAGTTGCATTTGTGCTTGCTCCCAATGGCCATGGCGGCTGGGATGAGCAGGTGCTCCATACCTTCGGCAGCAACGGCGACGCGGCTTACCCATCCTATGGCCTGACACCTGATGGCGCCGGCAACTACTTTGGTACGGGCGTGGCTGGGGGAAGTGCGAACATGGGCGCTGTCTACGAGCTCACGCCGTGAGCGTGTGAGCGCAGGGGTCCTTCGACTCCGCGACCGGGCAACTATCCCGCCAAGCGCCAAACCACCCCGGTCAGACGCGCTTGTCAGGATACTTGCGCGGTCGCTACGCTCAGGATGACACCCTTGCAATGAGGACAGTTCCTTAGCAGTCCTGTGAAGGCGTGCTCCACCCCAATTATGTCTTATCCCACGGGCACGGTCTGCAAGACCTGCTCGCGGATCTCCTCGTCTTGCTTGACCTCGTCGTGCGAGCTGGGCAGCGCGATGCTCGAGCAGCTCCTCGATGGTCTTCACGTAGTGCATGGTCAGGCCCTCGAGCTGTTCGGCCGTCAGGTCTTCTTCCACGTTCTGCTTGTTCTCCGCCGGGAGAATGATGTCGGTGACGCCGGCGCGCTTGGCGGCCAGCGTCTTCTCCTTGATTCCGCCGATGGGCAGCACGTTGCCGCTCAGCGTGATCTCGCCGGTCATCGCCGTCAGCGGCCGCACCGGGCGATCGGTGAGCAGCGACACCAGCGCCGTCACCATGGTCACGCCCGCCGAAGGGCCGTCCTTCGGGATGGCGCCCGCCGGCACGTGGATGTGGATATCGTGATCGGCGAAGAAGTCTTCGTCGATGCCCAGCTCCTTGGCGTGCGACCGCACCCAGGTCAGCGCCGCCTGCATCGACTCCTGCATCACCTGGCCGAGCTGTCCGGTCATGGTGAAGCCGCCCTTGCCCTTCATCTTGTTGGCTTCGACGAAGAGCACGTCGCCGCCGGTCGGCGTCCACGCCAGGCCGACCGCCACGCCGGCGCGCTTGGTGCGCTCGGCGATTTCGCCTTCGGTGCGGATCTTCATGCCGCCCAGCATGTCGTGCTGCTGCACCAGCTCGGGCGTGACCACCAGCTTGTCGGTCTTGCCTTCGGCGATGCGGCGCGCCTGCTTGCGGCAGATGGTGCCGATGGTCCGCTCCAGGTTGCGCACGCCGGCTTCGCGCGTGTAGTGGCGGATGATGAAGCGGATCGTCTCCTCCGGGAAATTCGATCTGCTCGCCGGTTGATCCCGTTCTCCTCGATCTGCCGCGGGATCAGGTACTGGAAGGCGATGTGGACCTTTTCTTCCTCGGTGTAGCCCTGCAGCTCGATGATCTCCATGCGGTCGCGCAGCGGCTCGGCGAACGGGATCGAGCATGTTCGCCGTGGTGATGAACAGCACCTTCGACAGATCGAACGGCACGTCGAGGTAGTTGTCGCGGAAGCTGAAGTTCTGCTCCGGATCGAGCGCCTCCAGCAGCGCCGAGCCGGGATCGCCGCGAAAGTCGCGCCCGACCTTGTCGATTTCGTCGAGCATGAAGACCGGATCGTTGGTTTCGGCGCGGCGAATGCCCTGCATGATCTGCCCGGGCAGCGCGCCGATGTAGGTGCGGCGATGTCCGCGAATTTCCGCTTCGTCGTGCACGCCGCCCAGCGACAGGCGCACGAACTTGCGGCCCAGCGCGCGCGCGATCGACTTGCCCAGCGACGTCTTGCCCACGCCCGGAGGTCCGACGAAGCACAGGATCGGCCCCTTCATCGTTCGGCTTCAGCCGGCGCACCGAGAGGTAATCGAGAATGCGGTCCTTCACCTTCTCCAGATCGTAGTGGTCGGCGTCGAGGATCTCCTTGGCCTTCGTGGATGTCGACTTCTACGCCCGACGACTTCTGCCACGGCAGCACCGCCAGCCACTCGATGTAGTTGCGCGTCAGCCGCGTAGTCGGCGGCCATGGGCGACATGCGCGCCAGCCGGCCCAGCTCCTTCAGCGCTTCTTTCTTCACCTCCTCGGGCATGCCCGCGGCTTCGATCTTCTGCCGCAGCTCCTCGACGTCGCGGGTGGTCTCGTCCTGCTCGCCCAGTTCCTTCTGGATGGCCTTCATCTGCTCGCGCAGGTAGTACTCGCGCTGCGTCTGCTGCACCCGGTCCTGCACTTCGCTCTGGATCTTGTTGCGCAGTTGCTGGACTTCCAGCTCCTTGGCCAGGTGCTGGTTGATCTTCTCCAGCCGCACGCGAACGTCGGGGGTCTCCAGCACGTCCTGCTTGTCGCGGGTGGACAGCGACGGCAGCGAGGAGGCGATGAAGTCGACCATGCCGGCCGGCGTCTTCGATATTGCATGGCCACCGTCGACAGCTCGTCGGACAGCGTGGGAGAGCCGGCCACGATCTGCTGGAACAGGGTCAGCACGTTGCGCTGCAGCGCTTCAATCTCGGCGTTCTTGGGAGCAGCCAGTCTCGGGGATCGACTCCACCGTCGCCTGCATGAACGGCGTCAAGCTGGGTGTACTCGGTCACCTTCACGCGCTCCAGGCCTTCGGCAAAGACGAACAGGCTCTGGTTGGGCATGCGCACCACTTTGTGCACCACGGCCAGGCGTGCCGACTGCGATAACAGGTCGGTGGGCTGGGGATTGTCGACGCGCGCCTCGCGCTGCGCGACCACCACGATGGTCTTGTCCTCGCCCAGCGAATTGATCAATTGCACCGAGCTTTCGCGCCCCACGGTCAGGGGCAGCACGGCGTGGGGAAACAACACCGTATCGCGAACCGGCAGCACCGGAAGGGTGCGCGCGTCCTCCGAATCGTCTCGAAGTTCGGGATCAGCGCTCTCTAAATCTTTATTATGATTAGACATATGACTCCTTGAGTCGATTACACTCAACTTATAGATGCCGCCTTAAACCAAAGGATGCAACCCCGGCGGACTTCCCTCAGCGGAGTTCTAGTGGCGTTGCGAACCGCAAGGGATGGCCCATTCGGCGCACGACATGAGTTTCCCATCGGCGCCAGTGGCTTGCGCTGGGGTGCCCAGTGGACACCGCAATTCATGCGCACTGGATTCTACGCACGGGAGGGGCAGGCGACAACCGGAATCAGTTTGGCCGATGGGCCTGGTTTCCCACAAGGAGATGGTCTCGTCGCCGGACGGTTTTGAGCCCGGGCGGAGAGATAGTATTCTGCGAAGAGTTCCTAAAACAAGCTGGCGGAGGCAGGAGGGTATTTTGCGCTTTGTTCTTCTCAGGTCGGTGCTCGCGATCATGGTGTTGACGATAATGATTGGGCTCGCGGTACCAGTTTGGGCCCACGCCATTCTGGTGGAGTCCAAACCCAAGACGGGCGCCACGGTCAACGGTCCGGATGTGCCCATTTGGCTGCGCTACAACGTGCGCGTGGACGGCAGCCGCTCCAAGCTGCACCTGCTGGCCCCGGACGGATCGGCCGTTGCCCTGGACGCGCTCAAACAACCTGCCCCCGACACGCTTGAAAGCCACGCAGGCGGCCTGAAGCCCGGCGCCTACAAGCTGCAATGGCAGGTGCTCGCCTCCGACGGCCACATCAGCCGCGGCGAAGTGGACTTCGCGGTGAAGTAGCCGTTTCCTCATGATCAAGCTGGTCGACATCTTTGGTTATCTCACCGTGCTGTTGAGCGCGGGCACGCTGATCGGGCAATCGCTGCTGCTGGGCGGCATCGTCTTTATGTACTACATTGCCCGGCCGAGCGCGGACGTCTCCGCGGACGCTCTGCAACCGGCGCAAGCGCTCGCGCGCCGCTGCTTCCGCATTGCCGCTATCGCGCTCGCAGCCGTGGAGGCGGTCTACCTATATATCAACTCCGCCGTTGTGATGGCGACGGCAGAGATCCCATTCCGCGAAGTGGCCGGCGCGAATTTCTTCATCGCCGGTAGCATCATCCTGCTCGCAGCGCTGAACGCTGCGATCGTGGTGGGGTACGCCGGGTGGCCCACTCATTCGCACTTTTCGAATGAGTGGGATCGCCGGTCGCGATATGCCGGCTGGTATCTCTCATTGTTGGTGCTGGTGGTGTTCGGTGCGTCGGTGATGACCGACCATGCGGCGTCGCGCCTCGATGGCCGCGTACCGCTGATCATCCTGACCGTGCTGCACGTGGGCGCGACCGGACTGTGGATCGGAGGCCTGCCTTTTCTGCTGCTCGCGCTTCATGCCAGCCGCGAGCGCGCTACGCAGTGGTATCTGACGCGACGCTTTTCGCAACTCGCTCTGGTCAGCGTCGTCGTGCTGGTGTTCAGCGGCGTTGGCATGAGCCTGAAGTATGTCGGCTCGTTTCACGCGCTCATCGGTACGTCCTACGGGCTGATGCTGCTGGCGAAAATCGCCATGCTAGTGGCTTTGCTGGTGCTGGGCGGCTTCAACTTCCTAATGATTCGCAAGCACGGTCCAGAGCAGGTCATCCCGCGACTGCGGCGGCTGGTGGAAGCTGAGGTGGGCATCGGTATCACTATCCTGCTATCGGCCGCATCGATGACCTCGGCCCCGCCTGCCATCGATCTGACGAATGACACCGTGCAGGCGTCGCACATCTGGGCGCGCTACCATCCGGTTTGGCCGCGCCTGAAAAGCCCGTCGGCAGCTGAACTCTCGACCCGTCATCCCGGCCAGGTGATCTCCGCCGACGATCCCACGCGCCGCACCGTCGCGTATACCAGCGAGGGCCAGCCCCTGTCGCTGCGCGTGCTGAACGATATGCGCTGGTCGGAATACAACCATCATTGGCTCGGCCTGATCGTGCTGGGAATGGGTCTGCTGGCGGTGTTGGCGCGCACCGGGCGGGCGCCCTGGGCGGAGTACTGGCCGCTGCTGATGATCGGCATTGCGGTGTTCATCTTCTTGCGCGGCGATCCGGAGTGCTGGCCGCTGGGCCCGAAAAGTTTTTGGACCACCTGGGCCGACCCGGAGATCACGCAGCATCGCCTGGCCGCGCTGCTTTGTGTCGCGTTCGCCGTGTTCGAGCTACGCGTCCGCCGAAGCCCGTCGCAGCAGGGCTGGTTACCGCTCATCTTCCCCATCATCTGCGCGGCCGGAGCCGCGCTGCTGCTGACCCACTCGCACGACAACAGCAACCTCCGCGAAGAAACGCTCGCGGAACTGAGCCACACGCCGATGGCGGTCCTCGGGGTCGTGGCCGGATGGTCGCGCTGGCTGGAGCTGCGCCTGCCTGAGGAAGATCGTGGGATACCTTCGTGGATCTGGCCGGTATGTTTCGTGCTGATCGGAGCGGGACTGCTCAATTATCGCGAGTTCTAACGGCGAATTTCGGTAATTAATCAGGCGGCCGCGATATCGAAATATCGCCGCACGACGCCGATATCGACTCCCCTGAAATTAATAATCGCGAACACGGCTTAGTGTAAGATGGCCCCTTTCACCTGCAACTACTGCGGTAGTACCCAACGCATTTATACGCGATGGCGCTGCATCGTGCAGGTCCCCTTGCAAGACTTGCGCCCGAAGAAGAAAGAGACAGACATGACAAACAAATTTTGGCGTTCTCGCCTGACGATTGCGGTATGCACCTTCACGGCGACAGCGCTTATGGCACAGTCTCAACGCGGCACGCAAGACCCGGCAATTCATCCTCCCACCAGCCAGCAAGTGAATCACGTCTTCATCTTGATGGAAGAGAACCACAGTTACACCGACGTCATCGGCAATCCGCAGATGCCATATTTCAACAGCCTGGCGCAACAGTACTCCGTGGCCCAGGAGTATTTCGCTGTCACTCACCCCTCGATCGGCAACTACTTTATGCTGACGACCGGGCAGATCATCACCAACGACGACGGCTACATGGGCACGGTCACGGTCGATAACGTTGTGCGCGAGTTGATTGCCGCGGGCAAGACCTGGAAGGAATATTCCGAGTCGATTCCGTTTCAAGGCTATGACGGCGGTGACACGGGCGAGTACGCCGAGCGGCACAATCCCTGCTCGTACTTCTCCGACGTGCGCAACGATCCCAACCAGCAGCAGAACCTGGTTCCCTTTTCGCAGCTTGCCACCGATATCGCCAATCACACGCTGCCGGACTACGCCTTCATCGTGCCTAACCTGCTGGACGATGCGCACGATGGCACGCTGGCGATGGCCGACACCTGGCTGCAGAACAACATCGCCCCGCTGCTCGCCAGCCCCGACTTCAATACGCCGGGCGGGGGAATGCTGATCATCACCTTCGACGAATCGGAGGACAGCGATACGCAATACGGCGGCGGCCACGTCCCGTGGATTGCGGTCGGGCCCAATGCCAACCCGCACTATCCGCCCAGCGGCTCGTACATTCCGCTGACGCTCTATCAGCACCAGAGCACGCTGCGCTTCATGCTGAAGCTCGCGGGCGTCAACGTGTTTCCGGGGGCGTCCAATACCGCGCCGGACATGTGGGAGTTTTATTCGGGGAATTAGCGATCAGCGATTGGAACCCAACTCACATCGAGCAGGTTTGTAACAGCGTACGACCCTTCGGCAAGCTCAGGGCAGGCTTTCGCAGACCGCTGAAAAACTCGCAGGGGGGGATGCTTTGTAACAGGGCACGAGTTTACTCGTGCCGCTCAGCGCCCTTATTTCTTCTTGTCATCCCGAGCGGAGCCCGGAGGGCGAAGGCGAGGGATCTGCGGTTCGCGCGAGCGGGATAGCGGTTTGGGCAAACCGCAGATTCCTCGTCGGCCTGAAGGCCTCCTTGGCATGACAAATCAAAAAGTCGCCATACGGCACGACTGAAAGTCGTGCCCGCTTACAAACGGATTTCCGACAAATCTCCAGTACCTGGAATTTGTGGGGCACGTCCTGAGTGCAGCTTCATCCCGCCCACGCCGTCCGCGCGCGCACAAACAATCCACGTAATGCGCGAATCACCAACCGCATCAGCAGCACAACGCAGGTCAGTAGCACCGCAACGATCCCTGCAGCGATGTAGGGATGTTGCGTGGCAATCCAGGTCAGCCCGATCGCGCCGGCATCCTCGCCGAAGCTGAGCGCCATGTTCGAGAATGGCTCGGGCGAAGGCGTGACAGCAGCGCGCAGTGCGGTCTTACCGCCGTGTGCGGCGAACGCGATCAACCCGCCCGCCGCCGCCGATGCCAACTGCAATCCCGGCGAGAGGTGCGAGCTGGCCAGATACGCCAGCAGCGCCGCAACCGGGATGCGAATGAACGTGTGCAGGGCGTTCCAGATGAGGTCGAACCCAGGGACTTTGTCGGCGAAGAACTCCAGGCCGAACATCGCCAGCGCAACGCCAATGATCCACCACGAACCGAGAACATCGAGGCTCGCGGGCAAGGCGATAACGCCCGTGCGCGAGAGCAGCCCCAGCGTCGCAACCGTGGCGTAGACGTTAAGCCCGGCCGCGAAACTCGTGGCCGCCAGCATCGCCGCCGTCTGGTCGGAGTTGAACGTCATAGCAGGTGGGATGCGTAGAGATTATCGGAGGTGCAGCACTGCCTTCGCAACCAACTCCGCCGCGTTTCTACTTCGGGTTGACACCGAGGCTTCACAAAACATTGACAATTCTGACGCAAAGCTGCGTGCCTGTTTGCCTAGCATGGTGTGCGCCTTCCCGCACCAGCGGAAATCTTTCCCGAAGCCGATCCGAAGGAGAAACCAGACATGCCTTTCACAGCAAACGTATCAGCTTTCTTGCATCAACCCGCCGACCGGGCTCACGAGGAGCTACGAGCTCCTCAAGTGAGATTCTCGCGGTTGCGCGCGATTGCCATTGCCGTCACGCTAGGCCTGGCTCCGGTGGTCTTTATCGGCACACTAGCGTTCGGCCAGACGAACGATTCTCCACCGAGTTCCTCGGCCGGGCCAACCGGAATCATCGTTCACAGCCAGTTTGGTGGGCAAATCTTCGGGTTCGACATTGACCAGAACGGCACAGAGGGCCTGCTGACGGAAGCCAAGTCGCTCGCCAACGGAAATGTGCTGGCCGCGGTCGAAACCTTCGATCAGGCAACCGGAAACATCATCAAGGTCGTGACGGTAACGCAACCGACGCATGCGCAGGATGATTACGTCACGATGGGGGTGGTGGGCAACAGTGTAGGGCTGGTGGAACACGAAAACGTGGCGCGAGGCTTTGTCACCACGCGCACCTTCAACGTGCTGAATCCTCTCAGTTCGAATAGTCTCACTGGTAATCTGGACGCCGCCGATCGGGCAGCAGCACATCATCATGCCCGGCGGAGTAAGCCGCAGCCAGGGAGTGCCGAACGTCGCCGTCTTCGCCTACGACAACAGCGAAGATTTTATTCCGTATGTCTTCAGCTCCAATGTTGCCAACAATACGTTCGGCCCCGTGGTCATGATCACGGACTCTCTTAATTTTGGCAGCGTGCCTCCGCCGATCGCATACGACAGCGTGACCAATCAGGCGGTGCTGGGCGGAGGGACCGGAGCGTTCGGCCGCCGGCCCATTATCGGCGTGGTCGACCTCACAGCGGGAACGTTCTACGGAGTTTGAGGGGATAGGGTTTGGGTTTGTCAACGGCATCGCGGTGGATTCAGCAGACGGCATTTTCTGTACCGACACCGAAGATGACGCCGAACGTAGAGTTCTACAATCTCAGCACGCAGACCGGTTTCACGGTCGTGCTGCCGGGATCAGGTGGCCAACAGCAGTTTACAGCGGCGCCGATGTCGAGTTCGATTCAGTCCACAAGGTGTTCCTCATCGCTCAGCCGAATTCCAGCTCCGCGCCCAGCGGCAGCACCATCTACGTTTACGACATGCACGGCAATCTTCAGGAAACCATCAACGGATTCAGCTTCTCGAA
Source organism: uncultured Acidobacteriaceae bacterium (assembly GCA_963735915.1). Classification (GTDB taxonomy): domain Bacteria; phylum Acidobacteriota; class Terriglobia; order Terriglobales; family Acidobacteriaceae; genus Bog-257. The sequence continues at coordinate 196,949 of CAVTMX010000008.1, forward strand.
TACCTTCAATGTGGTCGCCGATGCACATCGCGCTTACACCCCAGTCTGCGATCCGGGATATGTGGACGGTCCTGACTCCGGGGTGACGGAGATTGAGGCGTTTACATACTAGACTCCGCCTATGCACATGGCCGGAGGGACGAATCCTGTTATTGCCCGAATCGACCGAGTATGAGTCTGTGCAGGGGTTGTTTGGCAACATTCGCGGGCAAACTGATGTTCGGACGCGTAGGTGCGACATCTGCAACCGAAATACCCATGCTTCCGTTTACAGCGGTTGCCAGAAAGGCGTGGATGTTGCCCGCATCCGCCCGCTAAGCACGATTGCCATGCCCGAGATTTGTCCGCGCTCGTTGATCTTGTTAGCCACGGTTGCGAAGAGGTTGGCACTGGCAGGAAACAGTGTGTTGAGGTCGGGAGAGGCAGTGATACGACACCCTTCCTCCTCCAACCGGACATCCAGGTTTTCTGCGTCCCGGTGTCGCAGAATTAGCCGTCAACTGGTGATGCCTGTTTACCCAGAGCGGGCTTACGGGTTCCGCAGGAAGCCGAAATGCACGTTGTTCGCGTCAATATACTGTCCGGTGATCGCCCCAAACAGGTTGGGGGTCGCCGGAATGGTGCCCTGACCAGAGGCCGTTCCCGCCCCCGGAGCGTCGAAGGTGGTGATAGCGCCGAACGGACTCCGAACGAAGCCGTGATTCACGCCGCTCGAGTCGATGTATTGTCCTGTAATCTCCCCCAGCAGGTCGATGCCCTCAGGTACGGTGCCTTGGCCGGAGCCAGTGCCCGCGGCCGAAACGTTGAATGTGGTGATGTCGCCGGACGGACCGCGCAGGAAGCCGTGATTCACGCCGCTCGAATCAATGTAGTTTGCCGTGATCAGCCCCAGGTCGTTGATGCTTGAGCCTGCGGTGCCCTGGCCGGAGCCCGTGCCTGCGCCGCTTGACGTTGATATTCGGTGATGGTGCCGTTCGCAGCGCGCACGTAGCCGTGAAGCGCGCCGCTCGCGTCAAGGTAAGCTCCGTCGACCGTCCCCCTCCAGGTTGAGGGCGCTCGCCACTGGGGTAATCGTGGATACGGAGCCCTCGGGATCGAATGAGGTGAAGGTGCGGTAAGGCGGAGCGGTGACGAAGCCGTGAGATACACCGCTTGCGTCAACGTAGTATCCGGCGATCTCCCCTCCCAGGTTGATGTTGCCCGCGAAAGTGCCCTGGCCGGCGCCTTGCCCGGCGTCGGGATCGGTCAAAGTGATGAAGGTCTTGAACGGAGCAGCAGTCACGAAGCCGTGGGCCACGTTACTTGCGTCAATGTAAGTACCCTGTAGTCACTCCGAACACGTTGATGCTGAAAGTAATAGTGCCCTGGTTCGCGGCTGTGCCCGCGCCCGGAGCATTAAATGTCGGTGAAGGTGCTGGGCGAACCACAGCCCGAAACGCACTGGTAGCCGTGAAACACGTTGCCATCGTCAAGGTAGGATCCCACGACAGTCCCCTGCGGGTTGATGCCAAAGCCCCCGGTGCCCTGGCCGGCGCCTGTGCCCGCGCCCGGAGCACTAAATGTGGTGATGTGTTGAGCGCTTGCGAAACCACATGCAAGAAGTACGACACTTACTACCTTCCAAAGCTGCAGTCGATTCATAACTCCTCCTGTGTTGATTTGAAGTGAGTGGTCATGGTGCAACCCCTTAAGAAGCATGGCTAGTGTTTAGTTGTTCTGTTATTGCCGTGGAGGCGGAAGACATTACTGCTGCCAGCTCCGCTTACTTTGCGACACCGCTGAGTCTCTCCCGCCTTGGCCTTCCAGCCAGGCAGGAGAAGTTTCTCGTTTTAGCCCAGAGCTGTTGACATCAGATTCGTCCTTTCTTCTGTGCAACCGACCAGTTAGTTTTGTTCGTCACAAACAAAAACTTCAAGGCCGCAGGCCGTCCAGGTAGCGTACGTGCAGATGCGCAATCTTGGCGATTCATGCCGCCCGCCTACTTGGCGTAGTCCAACAGTTAATGTGTAATTCAGAGCAGAAGCATGCGGTATTCAGTCCATGGTGTGTACGAAGGCATTTGAGCTGCCATCAACTTCCGCTACCGGCCGCCTAGCCTCAGCTTTAGTTACGGCATGAATGAAATCAGATATTTGAAATCACATTCGTTCGCAGATTTGATTGCGGAAAGCCGACGCACATCTACAAGAAATGGGACTTTAGCCAGCGACGATTCTATAAAAAAAGGATACTGATAGTATTATGCAACCGGTTGTATCATAACAACTAGTTGCGTTCCTAGTAATTAGGTGCTGACGAGAAGGCTAATGGCCTCTAGGCCCTGGCTGCGACGGCCTCTGAAATGGAAGAAGTTGGCGGAAACTGCGCCCTAATACCCGCAACACAACTAGTTATCATATGCAACCAGTTGTACAATCATTGGGCACGACAGGCTCCCGTGGTGGGCTGCTACCTGGTCAGGTCCCAGGATCTCGCCGAGCAAGTGGGCGAGGCGTTCGGACAACCGCCGGGTGTTGACGAAAACGAGCGTCGTCTGGTGGCCCTCGACGTGTGCGGCGATGCGCCGGACGATGTCGGCCATCTGTTCTTGGGAAAGGACGGCCGCGAGCTCCTGTTCGGGTAGCTCGATGCTGACCCGCAAGTCGCGCCGGTGGCCGCAGTCCACTATCTCCACATGGCGTTCGCCGTGCGTGGTCTGGACGGCCCCGGCGAGATGTGTCGTCGCACCGGCTCCGCTGAGGAGCTGGGCGGTCACCTCAATCGGGCGTTGGGTTGCCGATAAGCCAACCCGCTGTGGCCGTCCCTCCAGCTGGACGTGCTCCAGCCGTTCGAGGCTCAAGGCCATATGCGACCCTCACTTGTCGCGGGCCAGAGCATGGATCTCGTCGACGATGACCGTGCGCACGCCGGTCAGCGTCTGCCTGCTCCGCTCGGCCGTGAGGTACAGGTAGAGGCTCTCGGGCGTGGTGACCAGGAGCGTCGGGGGATCCTTGACCATCGCGGTGCCACGCCGGCAGTCGTGTCCCCTGTCCGGACAGCGACGGTTATTGGGGCCACCGGCAGGCCGAGCCGTTCTGCCGCCTCAGCGATCTCGGCGAGCGGGCGCTCGAGGTTTTGCTGGACGTCGACTGCCAATGCCTTGAGCGGGGAGACGTATACGACCCTGGTACGACCGCTGACCTGCTCACCGGCCTGGTGGGCCCGGTATGCCTGGTCGATAGCCATGAGGAAGCCGGCCAGAGTCTTGCCAGATCCGGTGGGCGCAGCTACGAGGACGTCGGAGCCACTCTGGACGATCGGCCAAGCCTGCGCCTGCGCTTCGGTCGGGCCCTCTGGGAAACGGTCCGCGAACCAGGCGGCGATGGCCGGGTGGAGCTCAAGGGGGGCCGGCGCTTTTGGCATGTCGTCCATTCAACACCGGGGGAGTGACATTTAAGCGGGCGGCGGGCATGGCTGCGCCTTTCCCGGCACAGGGCTGGCCCCCTTCCAGCGGGCTGGCCCCTTCCCAGCGTGGGCTGGCCCCTTCCGAGCGCGGGGGCTCTGTTTTCGCTGCACGCTTGCGCCTCCCTCTCAGCTGGGCCCTGGGCTCCGTGACCTAGTAGTAAACTTGGCTTCGACGATTGAGCCGGCCAGGTGGTCGCGGTCAGGCGTGGTCCCGGTAGTTCGGGCCTGCGACCTGGTCGAGGAAGGTCGGGACTCCAAAGGGCAGGGTGCTGGCTAACGGCCAGTCGGGGTGACCCGCAGGAAAGTGCCACAGAAAACAAACCGCCGATAGGCATCGTCCGAGAGGTCGGTGCGAGGTAAGGGTGAAACGGTGCGGTAAGAGCGCACCAGCGTCAGGGTGACCAGGGCGGCTCGGTAAACCCCACCCGGAGCAAGGTCAAACGTGGGACGGCTGGCCCGGCCGATGTCCCCAGGTAGACCGCATAGATGGATGACCACCCATCCGGCGCCGGAGACGGCCCGGTGGACAGAATCCCGCCTACAGGCCGGCTCACTCGTCGTCACTGCCATTTCATGGTCTATAATGCTCTGAGCTGGACTTTGTACTTTACCGATGTTGACCGAGAGTGACCGAAATACACTGTTGTTGTCCCTTGAGCTGAGGACTGATTGAGGACCTGAGGACTGATTGAGGACTTTCCAGACCTCTTTTTTGACCGTGATTTGGGGTGGCCATGGCGAGCATCGATAAACGCCAGACGGGCACCTACCGGGCGCGTTGGCGGGAGTACCCCGGGGGACCGCAGAAGACTCGCCAGTTCGCCCGCAAGAGCGACGCCCAGACGCTTCCTCGACGGGGTCCGAGGCGACTTGGCCAAGGGCTCTACATCGACCCGGCCGGGGCACGGACGCTGTTCCGGGAGTACGCGGAGTCGTGGCGAGCCGCCCAGGTGCACCGTCCGAGTACCGCCGCCCAAGCCGAGACCTACCTCCGCCTCCACGCCTACCCGATCCTCGGCAAGCGGCCAATCGGCGTCATCCTGCGAAGCGAGGTCCAGGCGTGGGTGAAGTAGCTGAGCGGCGTGCTGGCGCCGGGGTCGGTCGAGGTCGTCTACCGGTGGGTGTCGACCATCTTCAAGGCCGCGGTGGGGGACCGGTTGATCGCGGCGTCGCCTTGCGTTCGGATAGCGCTGCCCAAGCGGACCGCCACCAAGGTGGTGCCCCTCAGTGTCGTCCGACGTCGAGGCGCTCGCCGACAGCCGTGCCCGAGCGCTACCGGGCGCTGATCGTCTTCGCCGCTGGCATGGGGCTGCGCCAGGCGTGAGTGCTTCGGCCTCACCGTCGACCGAGTCGACTTCTTCCGCCGCACTGTCCGCGTGGACCGCCAGCTCATTGCCGTACGGGCGGCGTGCCCGAGTTCGGGCCGCCCAAGACCATGGCCGGGTTTCGCACCGTGCCGATGCCCGCAGGTCATATGCACCGTCCTGTCTGCCCACCTTGCCCGCTACGGTCCCGGTCCCGGTGGGGTGGTATTCACCAACGCGATCGGCAACCCACTGTGGCGCAACACCGTCGCACGAGATGTGGCACCGCGCCGCGAGACTTCCGGGCCTCCCGAGCGTGGGCAACTTTCCATGACCTCCGCCACTTTTACGCGTCCCTTCTCATCGCCAAGGGTTGCTCCGTAAAGGCGGTCCAGAGCCGCCTCGGTCACCAGTCAGCGATGG
>CAVTMX010000009.1:0-275381 GCA_963735915.1 uncultured Acidobacteriaceae bacterium
CGTCGAACTGGCGCGTGTTGTCGGTCACCCAGTTGACGTCCTTCTCGCGCGTGCCGGCGTTGATCACCAGCATGTAATCTTCTTCGCCCATGCGGTGCACGATGACGTCATCGACGAAGGTGCCCTCGGGATACAGCATCGCCGAGTAGCGGCACTGGCCGATGCTCATGCCCGCGGCGTCGTTCATGGTGATGTGCTGCACGGCCTCGAGCGCCTGCGGCCCGGAGATGCGGATGTCGCCCATGTGGCTGACGTCGAAGACGCCGACGCCCGTGCGCACGGCCAGGTGCTCCTTCATCAGGCCGCCGACGGAGGGGTACTCGACCGGCATGTCCCAGCCGTTGAAATCGACCATCTTCGCGCCCATCTGGCGATGGACGGCATTCAGGGCTGTCTTGCGGACCGGCGCGGCCACGGAGGATTCAGCGGACAATTGGGGATCCTTCGGCGCACTGAAGGCGCTGATGAGGTTGGTGTAACCATGTACGGTAACATGCGCGATTTTGGCGGGTCAACGACGAGAGTCACAGGACGAGGTTTTTCGTTGCGGCGATGAATCGGTACGGAGTATTACCATAAGCCTTCGGCTATGGCCGCGCTCATCCTACCCCTTCCTCATACTCGCTGCCGGTGGTTTCGCAGCCATGCTCGTGATCCATGTCGCGTCTCTAGTCGGAGCTGTCCCTGGATTCGAGCACTACCTTGACTTCTTGGGTCCCGGCGTATTCGTCGTTTTCCTGCCCACAATATTTGTGATGAATCGCCTTACCCGTGATTTTAAGCAAAAGGATCTTTGGCGGGCAGCACTACGCGGCTGTCCATCCTGGATGTATCGCGCGGTTTGGATCGTATTTGGATCGTATTTGGATATTCATGGATCGGATTCTTCGTCCTGCCGTGGCTATATGGCGGCGGTATGGATTCCGCTGCCAACCGAGACCGCGTACTCTCGGCAACGCTAATGACTCTTATCTGATTCCTGTAGCGGTATTGTATTCGGCCACGCGAGTACAGAGCTTGGACGAAGGCAGACGATGCCTCAACGGCCATCGCGTCTCTCGTTCCGCTAAGTCTTGCGAAGAGTGCGGCGCCCCGGTCGCTCCATCAACGGACGAATCCCCTCCTATGTTATATAGCTAACGCTTCGTATCAGGGCACGGCTTCAGCCGTGCCGTCATTCGCTGATTTTGCAATGGGCTTTAGCCCCTGCATACTGTTTGCAAGGGCTAAAGCCCTGCTGAATGCGGGCTCATGCGGCACGAGTGAACTCGTGCCCTGATACAAACCACAATTCCCACGACATCGTTCTAGTTGCTGCTCGCGTTTTCCGCTATCCTGTCTGCTACGAATTTTCAGCGCACAAGTATGACGACCCGAACCCGCAGCTCCTTCGACCGCAAATTCATCCCGCTCTCCATTCGCTTCGATCATGCGCTGCTGTTCGCCGCCCAAGTGCATCGCCATCAGGACCGCAAGAAGAGCGGCATCCCGTATCTCTCGCATCTGCTGGGCGTGGCGTCGATTGTGCTCGACTACGGCGGCGACGAGGACATGGCCATCGCCGCGCTGCTGCATGACGCGGTCGAGGACCACGGCGGGCGCCCCATGCTGAAGGCGATCGAGCAGCTCTTCGGGCCGCGCGTGGCCAAGATCGTCGACGGCTGCACCGACTCGTACGTCGAGGACCCGAAGAAGAAGGAGAACTGGGAGACGCGCAAAATCCGCTACCTGCGACGCGTGCGCCACGAAGATGCCGAGACGCGCTTCGTCTCCGCGGCCGACAAGCTCTACAACGCCCGCGCCGTGCTGCGCGACTTGCGCTACCACGGCGACATCGGCGTTCGCGCGCTTCACCGCACCCAAGGCGAAGATGCTGTGGTATTACCGCTCGCTGGTGCGCGAGTATCGTGCCGGCGGCGTGACCCATCGGTTGAAGCCGCTGCATCGACGACCTCGATCGCGTCGTGACCGAGGTTGAGCACCTGTCGGGGATTCTGGTGACGCCGATCCAGCCGCCACGACGCATCAGCGCCAAGCTGAAGACGTGATCAGGTAGAGCCAGCCTTCAGGCTGGCGTCCCACCCGATGCCTTAAAAACAGAGAGCCGGTGTGGTCACCCGACCACACCGGCTCTCTTCTTATCGTGCGCCTGACGCCGACCTGAAGGCAGGCCCCACTTATTCCTCTTCTTCCACTTCTTCGCCGCGCGCGGCCTTGGCGGCGGCGATGATCTTCTCCTGCTGCAGCGCGGGCACGAAGTCGTAGTGGTCCATTTCCATGTTGAAGCTGCCGCGGCCCTGGGTCATCGACGGTCAGGTCGGTGCCGTAGGTCAGCATCTCGGCCATGGGCACTTCGGCCTTGACGACGGTTTTGCCGGCCTTGTTGTCCATGCCCTGGATGCGGCCGCGGCGGGAGTTCAGGTCGCCCATGATGGCGCCGGCGAACTCGTCGGGAATGGTGATCTCGACGCTGCATGATCGGCTCCAGCAGCGTGGGCTTGGCCTGCTCCATGGCTTTCTTGAAGGCGATGCGGCCGGCGGTCTTGAACGACAAGCTCGTTGGAATCCACGTCGTGATAGGAGCCGTCGTAGAGGATGACCTTGAAGTCGACGACGGGATAGCCGGCGAGATAGCCGCGCTGCGGCCGCTTCGACGATGCCCTTTTCGACGGCCGGAATGAAGTTCCTGGGAATGGCGCCGCCGAAGATGTCGTTGACGAACTCGAACTTGCCGCCGCGCGGCAGCGGCTCCATCTTGATCTTGCAGTCGCCGAACTGGCCGTGTCCGCCGGTCTGCTTCTTGTGGCGGCCCTGCACGTCGGCGCGGCCGCGGATGGTTTCGCGATACGGCACCTTGGGCGCCTTGAGGATGACCTCGGTGTGGTAGCGGTTCTTCAGCTTGGAGACGACGACTTCGATGTGCTGCTGGCCGGTGCCGGCGATCAGGAATTCCTTGGTCTGCGGATCGCGGAAGAAGCGCAGCATGGCGTCTTCTTCCATCAGCTTGTGGATGCCGATGCCGAGCTTGTCTTCGTCGGCGCGCGTCTTGGGCTCGATGGCGAAGGTGATGGCCGGCTCGGCAAGCTTGACCTGCGGATACTGGATGGGCGCAGCCTTGTCGCCCAGCGTGTCGCCGGTGAGGGTGTCCTTCAGCTTGGCGACGGCGCCGATGTCTCCGGCGTGCAGTTCGGTCACCGGGACTGCGTTCTTGCCCTGCATCGGCGGAGAGGTGGGCGAACTTTTCGGCGCTGCTGCGGGTGAAGTTCTGCACCGTCGGCGTCGTTCTTCAGCACGCCGGAGAAAACCTTGAAGAAGGAGATGCGTCCGGCGAAGGGATCGCTGACGGTCTTGAAGACGAAGAGCGAGAGCGGCTCGGAGTCGCTGACCTTGCGCTTGGCAGGCTCGCCGTTGTCGGCAGTGGGAGCGGCCTGCACGGTGCCGCGCTCGGCCGCGGTCGGCACGTAGTCGACGATGAAGTCGAGCACTTCGTCGGTGCCGATGTTGCCCAGGCCGGAGGCGAACAGCACCGGGAAGATCTTGTCTTCGCGGATGGCGTTGTGCAGGCCGGCGACGATGTGCTCCTCGGCGATGGTGCCCTTGTCGAAGAACTCTTCCATCAGCGCGTCATCGCCTTCGGCGACCAGCTCGACCAGGCGCTCGTGCGCGGCCTTGGCCTGCTCGGCCATGTTGGCGGGGATCTCGCCGACCTTGCGCCTTGCCGTTGCCGCCCATCTCGTAGGTGTAGGCCTTCATCTTGACCAGATCGACGACGCCGTTGAAGTTCTTCTCGCTGCCGATGGGCAACTGCACGGGAACGACGGTGCGGCCGAAGGCGCGAGGTCAGCGACTCCATCACGCGGTCGAAGTCGGCGCGCTCGCGGTCCATGCGGGTGCAGACGATCGACGCGCGGCAGCGCGAACTTCTCGGCAGTAGTTCCAGACTCGCTCGGTGACCACCTCGACGCCGCTGACCGCATCGACCACGACCAGCGCGGCCTCGACGGCGGGCATCGCCATCTCGGCTTCATGCACGAACATGTTGAAGCCGGGCGTGTCGATGAGGTTGATCTTGGTCTTGCCCCACTCGACGGCGGCGAGCGCGGCGGAGATGGACATCGCGCGCGAGATTTCTTCTTCGTCGTAGTCGGTGACGGTGGTGCCGTCATCCACGCGGCCCAGGCGCTGGCGTGGCGCCGGCGGTGTAGAGCATGGCCGAGACAAGCGAGGTTTTGCCGGAGTGCGAGTGCCCGACCAGGGCCACGTTGCGGATGTTTGCGCCTTCGTAATTCTTCACGTAGGACTCCAGTGCACGCGTGATCGGTGCTTCAACAACCCCGAATTGCCGGTGAGGCAGAAAGGCGGGGCGCCGTACAAACGCGCACGGCGAAGCTGTAACAAACTTGAAATCCTAGCACAGGCGTAATGGAAGCCTCAAACGCCGCGAAGAGGGTCTGGGTGCCCCAGGTCTCGCGGTTTTCGAGACCTGGCTTTTTGTGCTGCAATAGCGGGCACCCAGGTCTGGAAAACCGCCAGACCTGGGGCACCCATGGCATCAGCCCGAACGCCCGCGCTGTCAAAGACCATCGCACACGCCCACGTGACGCCGGTTACTGCCGCCTCGTCCATTTTGGTGCTTTCCTATAGGCGATGACGTGGCCCAGGCCTGCGCGCCGCTGTCGCGCACTTGGTCGGCACGTCGACCGCACGTAAGGAGAACAGCATGGCTGACAAAAAAGCAGACCTCGCCGGTCCCGGCATCGGCGATTACACCGAGCTGGAAAAGGTCCTTCCGGCGGACTACAGCTCGCTGCTGTCACCCAAAGAGACCCAGAAGGCGATCTTCGCGGTGAAGAACTACATCGAGGACAACCTCTGCAAAGAACTGAACCTGATGATGGTCACCGTGCCGCTGATCGTGGACGTGGAGAGCGGCGTCAACGACTATCCTCGATCGCGACGGCTCGCGCACGCCCATCCAGTTCCACATCTCCAACGACCACGACAAGCACCCCATCGATGCCCAGGTGGTGCAGGCCGCGACCAAGTGGAAGCGGATGGCGCTGAAGCAGTTCGGCATGCAGCTCGGCGAGGGCCTCTGCACCGACATGCGCGCCGTGCGCAAGGACTACTTCCTCGACCACGACCATAGCTGCCTACGTCGACCAGTGGGACTGGGAGCGGGTCATCACGCCCGAGCAGCGCAACCTCGACTTCCTGAAGGACAGTCGTGCGCAAGATCTGGAAGGTGCATGGCGGGCGCCGAGACGCTACGCGCAGGAGCTCTTCCCGCAGCTCAAGGACGCCCGCTATCCCAGCCTGCCGGAGGAGCTGACCTTCCTGCACGCCGAGGAGATCCTCGACATGTATCCCGACCTGCCGCGCAAGCAGCGCGAGACCGCGATCCTGCAGAAGTATCCGGCGGTCTTCATCATCGGCATCGGCTGGACGCTGAAGGACGGCTATCCGCACGAGATGCGCGCTGCCGACTACGACGACTGGGTCACGCCGACGCGTTCAGAAGACGGCCACGCGCGATGCACGGGCTGAACGGCGACATCCTGGTGTGGAACCCGGTGACGCAAGCGGCGCCACGAGCTGACGTCGATGGGCATCCGCGTCAATGCCGAAACGCTGAAGAAGCAGCTTGAGCTGACCGGACCAGCTCGACTTCCTCAAGTATCCCGTACCACCAGGCGATCGTGAACGACGAGATCCCGCTGAGCATCGGCGGCGGCATCGGGCAGTCGCGCACGCTGATGCTGCTGCTGCGCAAGGCGCATCTGGGCGAGGTCAGCGTCACCGTGTGGCCGAAGGTGCTGAAGGAGATGTGCGACGCAGAAGAACATTCACGTGCTGAATTAAGACCGTTGTCAGTTGTCGGTTGTCAGTTGTCAGTCAGGGCGCGGAGCAATCCGCGCCCGATTTGGAAGGCTCATACCCGGCGCACCGGTCCGGGGTAGCTGGCTACGACTGAATCGCTCGTGACCAGGATTATCCCTTCGATCGACGCTTGTGCGATTAGCAATCGATCAAATGGATCTTTGTGGATCGTGGGGAGAGTGTCCAACGCCACAACGTGCTCGCTCAAGACTGCCAGTTCGTTGTAGCCATTGTCCAGCAGTCCGCGCCGCAGAAGTCTCACGTTGACGTGGAAATCTTTTCGCCCGAGGCCACTCTTGATTGCAATTTCCCAAAGACTGGCCGCGCTGAAGAGCAATTCGTTGGCAGGATCGCTGATTAGTCCCCGTGCGGCGCGCGATAAGCGGGACGGCTCGCCGGCGGCCCAAAGCAAGATGTGGCTGTCCAACAGTAGTTTCATGAGCCGCTAAAGAGCCGCTCGATTTCGCGATCGCCCATGCGGTCGAAGTCATCCGGCACGGCAATCTCTCCCGTCATAAAACCAAGCCTGCGGACTTGCTTGCCGGTCGGACTCTTCAACGGCATCACTTTGACGACAGGCTTACCTGCTTTTGCGATGATGAAGGGCTCGCCCTTGCTCGCCTCATCGACGAGCTTGGAAAGCTGTGTCTTGGCCTCGTGAATGTTGACTTTCTTCATACAAAATAAACCAGACTAAGTTAGCTTAGTCCATATGGACCAAGTTCCGCAAGGGCCCCGCCAAACAATATCTTGTTTTGGCCGCGGGTCGCTTTTCGGCCAAACAAATCGTGCCCTTCCGGATCCGATGGCCAGGAATTACCATTCACCATTGCTGTTGCGTAGGAGTCGCCTGTGAAATTGTTGACGCAAGTGATCTGCTGTTTCCTGCTGGCAGCCCTGCCTTCCTTGCTGGTCGCTCCGCGCTCGTCCCGCGCGGGTATGATAAGGCTTGGCTGACCACGTAGTACATCAGTTGGAAATGCGATGGGCGACATCCGCTTTCTTGTCATGGCTGTGCTGCTCGGCGGCAGCGGCGTTCTTACATTGCTTCGGCCGGACTTGGCGAAGAGCCGTAATTATGAACATCCGCTCAATCGTTCGCCACTCTGGTTGATTCGTCTGTTGGGCATTGCTTTGGTAGCGATGGGCTGGCTGTTCACGCGGCAATACATCCACTCCCGATGAGCGCGGATCCAGCTGCGACTCCGCTCTCAGCCGCACATCCAATGTGGTAGCCTTTCTACTGGGGTGAGTGTCTCCGGCTGACGACCCGCCGCCCGCGCACCGTCTAAGAGACAGGTCCAAGGAATAACCGCATTGTTTAACAAAGTTGTTGCCGCAGTTTTCGGCACCAGTAACGAGCGCGAGATCAAGCGCATCGTGCCGCTGGTCGAGCGGATCAACTCGCTCGAGCCGGAGATGAAGCAGCTCACCGACGAGCAGCTGCGCGCCAAGACCGACGAGTTCCGCCAGCGCATTCGCGAGCGCGCTCGATCCCGATCGAAGACGCCGACGAGAAAGACCGAGCGCGCTGAAGGAAGTCCTGGACGAGATTCTGCCCGAAGCCTTCGCCGTGGTGCGCGAGGCCGGCTGGCGCGTGCTGAACATGCGGCACTTCGACGTGCAGCTCATCGGCGGCATGGTGCTGCACCAGGGCAAGATCGCCGAGATGAAGACCGGCGAAGGCAAAACGCTGGTCGCGACCCTGCCGGTGTACCTGAACGCGCTCTCCGGGCGCGGCGTGCACGTGGTCACGGTGAACGACTACCTGGCCAAGCGCGACTCGGAGTGGATGGGCAAGCTCTACACGCTTCCTCGGCCTGAGCGTCGGCGTGATCGTGCACGACCTGGACGACGCCGCAGCGCCGCGAAGCCTACGCCGCCGACGTCACCTACGGCACCAACAACGAGTTCGGCTTCGACTACCTGCGCGACAACATGAAGTTCGACTTGACGGACTGCGTGCAGCGCGGCCACAACTTCGGCATCGTCGACGAGGTGGACTCCATCCTGATCGACGAAGCCCGCACCCCGCTCATCATCAGCGGCCAGAGCGAGGAGTCCACCGACAAGTACTACCGCGTCAACCGCATCATCCCGCAAGCTGGAAAAGGGCGAGGAGATCGACCGCGCGCCTGGGCGAGGACAAGGTGCTCACCGGCGACTTCGTGGTCGACGAGAAGCACCGCACCATCACGGTCACCGACGCGGGCTGGGAGAAGGTCGAGAAGCTGCTGGGCATCGGCAACATCGCCGACCCGGAAAACTGGGACCTGAAGCACCACGTCGAGACCGCCGTCAAAGCGCACGCGCTCTACCGGCGCGACGTGGAATACGTGGTGAAGGACGGCGAGGTCCTCATCGTCGACGAGTTCACCGGCCGCCTGATGCCGGGACGCCGCTGGTCCGACGGACTGCACCAGGCGGTGGAAGCCAAAGAGGACGTCAAGATCGAGCGCGAGAACCAGACGCTGGCCACCATCACCTTCCAGAACTACTTCCGCATGTACAAGAAGCTGGCCGGCATGACCGGCACGGCGGAGACGGAAGCCGCCGAGTTCGACAAGATCTACAAGCTGGAAGTGGTCGTCATCCCGACCAACAAGCACGCTGCTGCGCATGGAGAATCCCGACGTTGTCTACCGCACCGAGAAGGAGAAATACTTCGCCGCCGCCGACGAGATCCAGCAAGCTCGCCGAGAGCGGGCCAGCCGGTGCTGGTGGGCACCACGTCGGTGGAAAAGTCCGAGCGGCTCTCGGACCTGCTGAAGAAGAAGGCATCAAGCACGTGGTGCTGAACGCCAAGTATCACGAGAAGGAAGCCGAGATCGTGGCCCAGGCCGGGCCGCAAGGGCGTGATCACCATCGCCACCAACATGGCCGGCCGCGGCACCGACATTCTGCTGGGCGGCAATCCCGAATTCATGGCCAAGCAGGAGTGCCTGAAGAAGGGAATGGCGCAGGCGCTGAAGCCGCGTCGGCCGGCTGAGGTGACGGCAAGCCCGACGATCCCAACGTCTCCTACTTCGTATTACCAGCGGCAACGAGTTCAAGCGTCGACACAGCGAAGTGGGACGAGATGCTGATCAGAAGTACAAGGCAGGCAGACCGACGTCGAGCACGATGAGGTCATCGGCCTGGGCGGGCTGTTCATCCTCGGCACCGAGCGCCACGAGGCGCGGCGCATCGACAACCAGCTGCGCGGACGCGCCGGCCGCCAGGGCGATCCCGGCAGCATCGCGCTTCTATCTGTCGCTGGAAGACGACCTGATGCGCATCTTCGCCAAGGAGTGGGTGTCGAACCTGCTGCAGCGGCTGGGCATGGAAGAAGGCGTGCCCATCGAGTCGAGGCTGATCACGCGCCGCATCGAGGCGGCGCAGAAGGCGGTCGAAGGCCAGAACTTCGAAGCCCGCAAACACCTGCTCGAGTACGACGACGTGATGAACAAGCAGCGCGAGGCGGTGTACGGGCTGCGCCGCCAGCTGCTGGAAGGCGTCGATCAGAAGGAACTGATCCTCGAAGATTACGTGCGCGACATCCTCGGCGGCCTGCTGGAAAAGTACGCCGGCGAAGGACGCGCATCCCGACGATTGGGACATCGCCAGGCCTGAAGAACGAGATCTTCACGCCGCTTCGGCGTGGACATCACTGGCCGAGGGCGTGGAGCCCGAAAAGCTGAACCGCCAGGAGCTGGGCGACGCCATCTTCGACAAGCTGAAAGAGCGCTACGACGCCAAGGAGAAGCTGATCGGCCCCGAGGCGATGCGCCATCACGAGCGCATCATCATGCTGAGCGTGCTCGACCAGCAGTGGAAAGACCACCTGCTCTCGCATGGACCACCTGCAGGAAGGCATCGGGCTGCGCGGCTACGGCCAGCACGATCCGCTGGTGGAGTACAAGCGCGAGTCGTTCGACATGTTCGAAGCCATGATGGAGCGCTTCGAGGAAGAGACGGTGCGCTACCTGTACCTGATGCAGGTGATCGAGCGCGGCGGCAGCGCGAACCGAGCCGCCGGAGGCGACGGCGGCGGCGATCTTGCCGGAGGGCCGGGCCGTGCGAGTTCCAGCCGGTGGCGGCAACGGTCAGGCGCCGCGCGTCCGCGCACGAGCTGCCACCTCGATGGACGATATGGAAGAAGCATTCCAGCGCCGCAAGCGCCGCGAACTGGAGCAGGCGCGCATGGCCGGCGCCGGCGAGATGGGCACCGTCCAGCAGGTGGTGCGCGGCGACAAGGTCGGGCGCAACGATCCCTGTCCCTGCGGCAGCGGCAAGAAGTACAAGAAGTGCTGCGGGGCGTAGGACGGCTAATTATCGCGTTCGATCCCGAGGAAGCATGGCACAAGAACAGGCCGTCATCGTCAAGGACCCCGAGGTATTGGGCGGAATCCCTGTTTTCCGCGGTACCCGCGTTCCATTCAAGAACCTGCTGGATTTCCTCGAGAGCGGCCATACGTTGGATGAATTTCTGGAAGAGTTCCCGTCGGTGACGCGTCACGCCGCCATCGCGGCGCTGGAGCACGCGAAAGCACTCGTCATTGCGCAGGCGCGATGAGAGTCTTGATTGACGAGTGTTTGCCGCGCGCACTGAAACGGCTACTGGGGCCGCATGAATCCTCTACGGTTCAGGAGATGGGCTGGTCGAGCCGAAAGAACGGCGAACTGCTTTCGCTTGCGGACGAAATCTTCGACGCCTTCTTGACGATCGACCAGGGATTGCAAGCTCAACAGAACTTGCGAGGGCGCAAGATTGCGGTAGTGGTACTCGAGGCACCTTCTAACCAGATCGAAGACTTGGCACCCTTAATGCCAGATGCTTTATCTGCACTAGCGCGTATCCAAGCTGGACAACTAGTGAGGATTTCGCGCTAGCTTCGAAGCGGCGGCTACTGAAATTTAAACATCGCCACGATCAGGAAGATCGCTTCGGCGGCAGCCAGTCCAATCCAGATCTTGCGGCGGAAGGACGTGCGTCCGATATCGCGCGCCAGTTGCATGCGGGCGGCGAAGAACGCTGGATTGGCAGGCGGGGCCTCGCGGACCGGAGGCTCAACGATTGAAGGCATATCGCCCGTCCTCGTCGCGGGAGCGGCAGGCGCATCGGGCTGAAAAACCTTCGGGCCGGCAATCAGGTCGGACCAGTCGAGAATCTGAAGCGTGGACTCCGCGCCGAAGCCCGGCACTGGCCGGGACGTCAGCTCCAGAGGCGCAGCCCTCTCCGGCGCGAGACGGTCGCGCAAGTTCTGCAACAGCGAATCCCACCAGCCATGGCTCAAGTCGTCGGCGAGCAGTTCGCCAACATCGACAGGCCGCGATTCCAAATCCAGCGGCGGAAGCTTCTCCGGCGAGACAACGTCGCCGATGTTGGTGAACACCGTGCGATACCATGGCTGCTCGAGGGAGTCGC
The DNA here is from genome assembly GCA_963735915.1 of uncultured Acidobacteriaceae bacterium. Lineage (GTDB taxonomy): Bacteria > Acidobacteriota > Terriglobia > Terriglobales > Acidobacteriaceae > Bog-257. The sequence continues at coordinate 11,288 of CAVTMX010000009.1, forward strand.
TGGGAAGTATGACGTCGATTGGCTTGGAGCTGAGTTGCAGGGGAGGGAGGCGCTCGGGGGCAAAGCGGTCAGCCAGGTTGATAACGAGCGAGCGCCAGAGCGAGCGCTCAAGTCCTGGCGGCGGCGAAAAATCGGGATCGTACATTGTCGGCTGGTAAGAACAGTTCAAGTGAAACAGAATCGGTGCCCCATGTTCGCCCATCTTTTGGGCTAACGTGGGCCTTCAGGTATGGGCCTAGGCTAGCGTCCAAAAGAAGGACGCGAACCTGGGGCACCAGCCCTACTAGTTATTCTCGTTACTCGCGCGCTTCCACGACATGAACTCGCCAATCGTGGAGCCCGTACCCGACGATGAGCTTGCCGCCGGCGCCTTATAGGTCTCCACATCGGCGCGCGTGGCCTCTTCGCCGCTCACCGCGCGGATGCTCAGCCCAACCTTCTTCTCCGCCGGATTCATCTTGATGATCTTGAACTCGTGCTCCATGTTGGGCTCCAGCTTGATGGGAGCGCCATGCTCGTCCACTGCTTCCGAGTTGTGGCACAGGCCCTCGACACCGTCGGCAATCTCGACGAACGCGCCGAAGCTCGCCAGCCGCAGCACCTTGCCGTGGATCACGTCGCCCACGCGATGCTGATCGAAGAAGGTGTCCCACACATCGGGCTGGAGCTGTTTGACGCCGAGCGACAGGCGCCGCTGCTCCGGCTCGATCGCCAGCACAATGGCCTTCACCCGGTCGCCCTTCTTCAGCACCTCGGAGGGATGCTTCACCCGCTTGGTCCAGCTCAGGTTGCTGACGTGCACCAGCCCGTCGATGCCGTCCTCGATCTCGATGAACGCGCCGAAGTCGGTCAGGTTGCGCACCTTGCCTTCGACGACGGTGCCCACCGGGAACTTGTCGTGCAGCGTCTCCCAGGGATTCGATTCCAGTTGCTTCAGGCCCAGGCTGATGCGGCGCTCGGTCGGGTTCACGTTGAGCACCACGGCTTCGACCTGATCGCCCACATTCACCAGCTTCGAGGGATGCTTCATCCGCTTCGACCACGTCATCTCGCTGACGTGCACCAGTCCCTCGATGCCTTGTTCCAGTTCGATGAACGCGCCGTAGTCGGTCACGCTGATCACCCGCCCGCGTACGTGCGCGCCGATGGGATAACGCTCCGCGGCGTCGAGCCACGGGTCAGGCGTGAGCTGCTTGAAGCCCAGAGAAACGCGCTGCTTCTCTTTGTCGAACTTCAGGACCTTGACTTGGATTTGATCGCCAACTTGCACCAGGTCGCGCGGATGCGTCAGGCGTCCCCACGACATGTCGGTGATATGCAGCAGCCCGTCGATGCCGCCGAGATCGACGAACGCGCCGTACTCGGTGAGGTTCTTGACGGCGCCGGTGAGGATGGCGTCCTCATGCAAATTCTCCAGCGTCTTGCCGCGCTTCTCCGACTGCTCTTCTTCCAGAAGCTGCTTGCGCGAGGCCACGATGTTGCCGCGCTTCTTGTTGAGCTTGATGATGCGCACTTCGATCTCGTGGCCCTTCATGCCATCGAGATTGCGAACCGGCCGCAGATCGACCTGCGAACCCGGCAGGAACGCGCGTGCGCCCATGATGTCGACGGTCAGCCCGCCCTTGATGCGATCGATGACCTTCGCCTTGACCGGCGCCTTGTCGTTGAAGGCCTTCTCGATGTCGTCCCACGCGCGCAGGCGCTGCGCCTTCTGGTGCGACAGATGAATGTAGCCCTCTTCGGTATGGCCGGGCTCGCGCATGACGGCGATCTCGTCGCCGCGCTTCAGCGTAACGTTGCCCTCGGAGTCCTGGAACTCTGCGACCGGGATGGCGCCCTCGGACTTGTAGCCGACATCGACGACGATGTACTGCGGCGTGATGTTCAGGACTTTGGCGGTGACCACCTGGTCTTCGTTCAGCGCGGCCTCGGTCTGGGCCTGCTCCTGCTCGAACGATTCGAGCGCGCTGGCGAAGTCCTCCATGCCCGGCTCTTTTTCCGAGCGCGGAGCGGCCTTGGGCGCCTCCACGGCGGGAGCGCTGGACGGGTTGGCCGGCTCGGCCGCCTTTTCGGCTTGCGGCTGCGCAGGTGTTTCGCGGGGCGCAGTTACCGGCTCGGCCTGCGGCGGAGCGGTCTGCTCAGAGGCGTGCTGTTGCGCGGGCTGCGTCTCGTGCTGCTCGTCAGCAGCCATTTCTTGGGTTGGGGTGGTCGGGGCGTTGTGGGTTTCTTCGAAGGACATGGGTTGCTTACGCACACTCGCACGCCCTTGAGAGCGGCGAGAGCCTGATATAAAACGGACGGCTGGCTTGAATCGTTTGTGTGATGTTCCCGCTTAACGCGGTGTTTTGGACAACCCAGCGGCCGGATCCTTTGGAGCGAGCTGCGCTTCCAGGGAACATTTCGACTATAGCAACGGGTGGGGGGAGTGTCAAACTTCCCGGCGCATCGGCAGTGCTGATTTTGCAGGGTTTTCTCCAGATTTTAACCCTACTTCGGTGCTCCCCGTCACATCAACGCGTGACCCGCTTTCATGATTGCGACGATAGCGCGAGATCGCGACAGATCGCGGCCTCCATCACGGATGATGCCCGCGTTTGAAGGCACCGTGCCGCAGAACCTGCCCTGAGCGTAGCCGAAGGGTTCGCGTCCTTCTCTTGGGCGCTAACCTGGGCCCTCGCGTTGATGCTGCGGCTGAATCCGTATCGCGGCGACCAGATGGACCCAGCCGCGCATGCCAGTCCCGGTCGACTCGCGACAATGGTAGTCTGCCCACCATGGACTATCTCTGGACACCGTGGCGCTACTCCTACATCACGACTGCCGACGTTTCCAACCAAGGACAGACCTGCATCTTCTGCACGCTGCTGCGCTCCGGCGATGACGAGAAGGCGCTCATCGTATATCGCGGCGAGTTCAACTTCATCGTTCTGAATGCTTACCCTTACACCTCGGGCCACAGCATGATCGTGCCGTACGAGCACCTTGACCGGCTGAGTAAGCTGCCCGAAGCCGCGGCCATGGAAATGATGACGCTGGCGCGCAGGTTGGAGGCGGCGCTGTTCGAGCTCTACCGCCCGGACGGCGCCAACATCGGCATGAATATCGGAAAGGCCGCCGGCGCGGGGATCGCCGGCCACATCCACATGCACGCCCTGCCACGCTGGGCCGCCGACGCCAATTTCATCAGCGTGATCGGCGAGACGCGCATCCTCCCGGAGTTGCTGGAAACCACGTATGCGCGGCTGAAGTCGAAGTTCTGATACCGCGAACAGAGCGTCGTAGACGCGAAAGAGTTTAGCCCAACCTTTCAAGGCTGGGTAGGCGACGAAAACACGAGCGAAGTGCCGTAGGCACGGCAGGCCTGTCGTCCCTGCGGGACTTGGGCCGCGTGTATATGCTACCCAGCCTTGAAAGGCTGGGCTAAACTCTTCCGTCTCGCTGCGCGAGACTCGGGACATCGCGTCGCCAGGTGGTTTCTCGCGGTGGGAGCTCATCCCCCCAACTTCTCTTCGCCCCGCGGCCGATACCCATTGATGAAATCCTGCGCACTCATCCGCTTCTTGCCTTCGGGCTGCAGCTCCTGCATCTCGAGCGCAGTGCCATGGGCGAAACCCAGCAGCAGCCGAGCTTGCTCTATCGCGAAATGCCCCGGCGCAACTACCGCCGTCACCCGTTTCGCCGCGTGGAGTGCAGCGTCTTGCCGCGAAACTGCGTGAACGCCCCCGGCCAGGGCTGAAATCCGCGCAGGCGGTTCCAGGCTTCGGTCGCCGTGCGCGAGAAATCGATCAGGCCATCTTCTTTTCAGGATCGGCGCAAGCGTGGCTTTCGTGTCGTCCTGCGGAGTGGGCGTAAGTCCCGCTTTGCAGGCCAGCGAGGGTGGATCATCAGCTCCGCGCCGATGTGCGCCAGGCGCGGCGCGAGCGTGAGCGCAGTGTCCTCCGTCCTGATCGGCTCTTCCCGCTTGCACCAGGATGTCGCCGGTATCGAGACCGGCGTCGATGCGCATCGTGGTCACGCCGGTGATGGTCTCGCCGCACGCGATCGCCCACTGGATGGGCGCCGCGCCGCGATATTTCGGCAGCAGCGACGCATGCAGGTTGATGTTGCCCAGCGGCGGCAGATCGATCATCCACTGCGGAATGATGCGCCCATAGCCGACCACGACGATCGCCTGCGGGCGAATGCTTTCGCAGCTGCGCGCGAAATTCTTCGTTGTTCTTGATTTTCTCCGGCTGGGTGACGCGGCAGGTCCATGCGCAGCGCTTCCGCGTTTGACCGGCGAAGCTGCCGAGCTCCATGCCGCGCCCGCTGGGCCGATCGGGTTGCGTGGCGACCAGCTTGTACCCGGAAGCCGGCGTGACCAGCCTCTCCAGCGTCGGCACCGCGAACTGGGGCGTTCCGCAGAAGACCAGGTCCATCATGTGCGCCTCACCACTCGCCGGCTCTTCATCAGCTTGCGGATCTTGCGCTTCATCAGGTCGCGCTTCAGGGCGCTGATGTGGCTGATGTAGAGCTTGCCGTTGAGGTGATCGGTTTCGTGCAGCAGGGCGCGGGCCAGCAAGTTCTTCGCCCTCGACTTCGATGGTCTTGCCTTCCAGGTCCTGGGCGCGCACCTTGACCTTCATCGGACGCGTGACCTTCTCGCGAAACTCGGGCATGCTGAGGCAGCCTTCGTTGGAGGTTTGCCGGCCTTCGGTGTGGATGATCTCGGGATTGACCAGCACGATCTTCGCGTTCGGATCTTCCTTGAACGTAACATCGATGACGGCAATGCGCTTGCTGATGCCGATCTGCGGCGCGGCCAGGCCAACGCCGTGCGCGGCGTACATGCTCTCGAACATGTCGTCGACCAGCTTGCGCAGTTCGTCGTCGAAATCGGTGATGGTGGCGGCCGGCTTCTCCAGAACCGGGTCGCCAAATTTCACGATGGGATAGATCATTTAGAAGTTTCGCAAGTTGCTGGCAGTAGCCTTCGTAGTTTCTCTTCACTTCCAGCATGGAGTCGCCGCCAAACTTCTCCAGCGCAGCGCGCGCAGCGTCAGCGCCACCATGGCCTCCGCCGCCACTCCCGCCGCCGGCACCACACAAACATCGGAACGCTCGTAGGCGGCTTTCACCGGCTCGCGGGTGGCGAAATCCACCGAACCCAGCGGACGCCGCAACGTCGAAATCGGCTTCAGATAACCGCGCACGCGAATGTCTTCGCCGTTGGAAACGCCGCCCTCCAGCCCGCCGGCATGGTTCGAAGCGCCGGGTGAAGCCGGTAAACGCTCTGCGTGCTCGCCTCGTAGCCTATTTCATCATGCACGTCGGAGCCGAGTGAAGTCGCGGCCTCGACCGCGTCGCCAATCTCGACCGCCTTCACCGCCTGCAACGACATGACGGCCGCGGCCAGCTGCGCATCCAGCCGCTCATCCCAATTGGCGTAGGTGCCGAGTCCGGGAGGAACGTTGTGCGCCACCACTTCGAAGACGCCGCCGACCGAGTCGCCGGTGCGCAGCGCCAGGTCAACCTGCTCCTTCATGCGCGCTTCGGTTTCGGAATCGGCGCAGTTCAGCAGGACTTCTTCTTTCGCTGCCAGCGCCTGCAATCGCGTCCCAGGTGACGCGGCTTGTCGAGCTTCGCGCGCTGCCGACCGCGATCACATGGCTCAGCACCTCGATGCCCAGCTCGCGCAGCAGCAACTTGGCGATCGCTCCCGCCGCAACGCGCGCCGCCGATTCCCGCGCCGAAGCCCGCTCCAGTACGTAGCGCGCTTCGGGGAAGTTGTACTTCAGAGCGCCCGCGAGGTCGGCATGACCCGGCCGCGGCGACGCCACGCGCTTGTGCTTGGCCGGATCGCCCTCCTCCACCGGCAGCGCCTCAGTCCAGTTCTGCCAGTCTTTGTTGGCCAGCAGCATCGCGATGGGCGAGCCGATGGTCTTGCCGTGCCGCACGCCGCTGAGGATGTGCGCCGCGTCGCGCTCGATCCTCATGCGCCCGCCGCGCCCGTAGCCCTGCTGCCGCCGCCATAGCTCGCGATTGACGAACTCGAGATCGACGGCAAGCCCGGCGGGCATGCCCGAAAGCAGCGCCACCAGCGCCTCGCCGTGCGATTCGCCGGCGGTCGAGAAGCGCAGCATGAGAAGGGAGATTGTAGAGAGAGCAGCTGGCAACTAGCAACTAGCAACTAGCGACCAACTACCGGCGCAGCGATCAATGCACGGTACGGGTTTCGTGATTCGAATGAGTGGGTTCGTGGATGAGACGCACGGCCTTCGCTATGCGAGTTGCACGCGGGAGGAATCGACGTCTGGTGGGGCACACAGTTCGAAGTGCGCGTAACCAGCCGCGCAGCGGCGGGATGGGGTGAGCCCGGGGTGCAAACCCCGGGGTGCAAACCCCGGGTGAGCATTACTGGTTCACCGGCATCTTGATGATCTTCTTCTGAATCGCGTAGGTCACCAGCTGGGCCTTGTTGTGGATGTCGAGTTTGCGCATCAGGTTGAACTTGTGCGCCTCGACGGTCTTGACGCTCAGCCCCAGCAGCACCGCGATTTCTTTGACCGAGTTGCCCTCGGCCAGCAGCTTCAGGATCTCGCGTTCGCGCGGCGTCAGGGTCGAAATGCGCGGACGCATCTTGGAATCGCGAACCCGCGCGCGGAAGTCTTCCACCAGCTTGCCCAGCACCTGCGAGCTCAGATACTTTCCGCCCTTGTACACATCGCGCACCGCGGTCACCAGCTGCTGCGCCGGCGTGTCCTTGAGCACGTATCCCGCCGCGCCCACTTCCAGGCACTGCACCAGATAATCCTCGTCTTCATACATGGTCAGGAACAGGACCTTGGTCTCCGGACGGTTCTTCTTGATGTGCCGCGCGGCCTCAAACGACGACAGCCCGGGCATGCCGATGTCCATCAGCACGACGTCGGGACGCAGTTCGCGCGCCTTCTCCACCGCGTCGCCCGCGTCGGGCGATTCGCCCACCACTTCAAAATCGCTCTCGCTCTCCAGCAGGCGGCGAACGCCCTGCCGGAACAACGTATGATCATCCACCAACAGACATCTAATTTTCGGCATTGTTCACTCCGGCTCCTCGAATTCACCACGTTGCACGGCGCATGCTTTTCAGGAATTCGTTTTCCCACTTCCTGCTGCAGACGTTCCCGTACCCATCTAGCGCCACGCGCCACCACGCGCCGATTCGTCGGCTGCATCTCGCGTCTCCGCGTACGCGCGTGACTCGGCACGGTGCAATTACTTCGATGCGTGTTCCCTTCCCTCGCGCGAGATCACCTTCATCTTTCCGCCCAGATTGCCGATGCGCTCCGCATGCCGGCCATTCCAAAGGTCGGCCGCACGGGATTGGTCTTCGGCGCGAATGCCCATACCATCGTCTTCGATCATCAGCCTCAGAGTCCGCCCTCGCGCTCCATCTGGATATTCACCGTAGTTGCGCCTGCGCGTGCTTGGCAACGTTGTGCAGAGCTCTCCTGCACGACCCGGTAGATCGCGGTTTCAATCACCGGATCGAGCAACGGCCGAAGTCGTGCGCTGACCGTCACTCGCGCCTTCACGCCGGCGGTCTTGGCCAGATCTTTGGCTTCCTTGCGGATCGCCGAAATCAGCCCCAGTTCCTGCAGCACCAGCGGCGAGAGCCGCCCGATGATGCGCCGGATGCCTTCGATGGTGCGGTCCACCACCTCCAGCGTCTCGCGGATCTTCTGCCTTGCGCCTCGTGCGTCTTCACCGTGCCGTCCAGCATTCCCAGGTACAGGCGGATGACCATCAGCGCCTGCCCGGTTTCGTCGTGCAGTTCGCGGCTGATGCGCTTGCGCTCTTCCTCCTGGGCCTTCAGCAGATGTCCGCTCAATTCCACGATGCGCATCTCGCGCTCGCGCAGCGCGTCGGTCATGCGCGCGCGATCAATGGCCAGGGCCGAGCGATCGGCAACGGCGCGCAGCAGCTCCAGCTCGGTGGGCAGCCAGTCATACGGCCGCGAGAAGCCGAGGATCATCACCCCGATGACCGGTCGTTGAACTTCAGCGGAACGCCCCATAGCGCCTCGGCCTTGTCGCGCAGCAGCGGGTCGACCATATCGCGGCAGCTTCGCAGGTCATGCAGGATTGCGGCCTCGCCGGCCGCAGTTATCATGCCGGCAAAACCTTCGGCCAGCTGGCCGAACTGCTGTCATCCAACTCCTCGGCGAAGCCGGCCTGCGCCTGCACGCGCAAAACCTGTTGCTCGTCGCGCAGCAGGATCAGTCCCAGATTGGCCCCGAACGTGTGCAGCGCGATTTCCAGCACCCGACCAAGCAGCGAGTTCAGATTGCCCGCCGACAACTCCGCATCCATCACCGAGAGCAGCGTCTCAGCTTCGACCTTCTGCGCATCGGAATATGCCGTGGACACTGCGACGTAGCTCGCCCACGACAGCGTCTCCATCGACGCCATCACTTCGGGCAGCCGGGTGGGCGGGAAGATCTTCTCCAGGCAGGGATCGATCAGCTCCTGATAGAGTTCGAGCGAGCGCACCACCGCGCGCGTGCTCACCTTCAGCTTGGCCAGGCGGTCGCCGAAGTGTTGCAGGTTCTCGTAAAAGGTGGCGAAGTCGGTCTGCGAGAAAATGGAAAACCCCGTGCCGATGGTCAGCCTTTCCAGCGCGGCCATGGCGCGGCCGTCGAAGTCGAACTCGGCGAACATTCGCTGCCGCCACTTGGCGGTGATCTCCGGAAAATATGGCTGCAACGCCCGCGTGACCTCCACGACCACTTCGCGCGAGCTCTCTTTCATAGGCAGCAGCGAGGACATGGGACTCCTACAGCTAAGTACGTTGATGCGGTGGAGGTTACGGCAGGATGGCGTTACTACCTAACCAACTCACAATCAGACAACATTTACAATATCTTAACGCGTTTCGGCAGGATGTACAGCCGAAATGGTGAACATGCAGGCCTCGGCCCGCGAGGGGTCCAAACGTTCACCGGTCAACGTTCACCACGGAAGCATCGAATGCAACAAGGAACTTAATTGCAAAAGAAAGTTCCGTGTCTGCCGTGCTTCCGTGGTGAACAGGCTCGGTCCCGAGGTGCGGCGCTGAATCCGGGTACCGAGCCGGAGCATCTCTAGAGGCCCAAATGAAAATCCTGATTCCCACTCCACTGCGTCCCTACGCCGCCGGTCAATCCGCTGTCGAGGTTCCTGCCTCAACCGTTGGCGAGGCGGTGCAGGCCTTGCTGACCTCGCATCCCGAGCTGCGCAAGCACCTGTACAACGATCAGGGAAAGCTGCGCGCCTTCGTCAATCTCTACTTGAACGAGGACGACGTGCGCTACCTGCAGCACGAGCAGACGCCCGTGGCCGACTCCGACACCCTGAGCATCGTGCCCTCCATCGCCGGCGGAAATTGAGGTTGCTATGGCGACAATTGCGGAACAGCCGGTCACGCTGACCAACGACGAAATTCTGCGCTACTCGCGCCACCTCATCATGCCCGAGGTCGGCATGGAGGGGCAGCTCAAGCTGAAGCAGGCGCGCGTGCTGTGCGTAGGCGCGGGCGGGCTGGGCTCGCCGTCTAGCGCTTTATCTCGCTGCCGCCGGCGTGGGCACGCTCGGCATCGTCGATTTCGATGTGGTCGACTTCACCAACCTGCAACGCCAGATCATCCACTCCACCGCCGACGTCGGCCGCAAGAAGCTCGACTCCGCCGCCGAGACCATTGCGGCGATCAATCCCAACATCGACGTCCGTAAATTCGAGACGCGCCTCACCAGCGCCAACGCGCTCGACATCTTCCGCGACTTCGACATCGTCGTCGACGGCACCGACAACTTCGCCACGCGCTATCTAGTCAACGACGCCTGCGTGCTCGCTCGGCAAGCCCAACGTCTACGGCTCCATCTTCCGCTTCGAGGGCCAGGCGAGCGTCTTCGCCACTGAAGAAGGCCCGTGCTATCGCTGCCTATATCCCGAGCCGCCCCCGCCGGGGCTCGTGCCTTCGTGCGCCGAAGGCGGCGTGCTGGGAGTTCTGCCCGGATTGATCGGAGTAATTCAGGCGACCGAAGCGATCAAGCTCATCCTCGGCTCCGGCGAGCCGCTGATCGGGCGCCTGCTGCTGGTGGACGCGCTCGCCATGCGCTTCCGCGAGCTCAAGCTGCGCAAGAATCCCGACTGCCCGGTCTGCGGCGAGCACCGCACCATCACCGAGCTGATCGACTACGAGCAGTTCTGCGGCATCCGTGGAGGAGAGGTGCCCGCAACTGGTAAACTCGGCGACATGACTCCGGAAGAACTCAAGCAGCGCCTCGATCGTGGCGACGACCTCTTCGTGCTCGACGTCCGCGACCCGCATGAATACCAGATCTGCAACCTCGGCGGCCACCTCATTCCGCTGAAAGAGCTGCCGCAGCGCGTCGGCGAACTCGACGCCTCGCGCGAAATCGTCGTCCACTGCAAGATGGGCGGACGCAGCGCCAAGGCCGTGGACTTCCTCAAGCAGCAGGGCTTCACCAACGTGCACAACCTGGTGGGCGGCATCAATGCCTGGGCCGACCGCATCGACCCCAAGGTGCCGAAGTACTGAGGTAGAGCGGGCCTTCAGGCCCATGTTCCCGTGGCATTACGAGCCACGACCCTCATAGATCATCTCGCGAATCTGCTGCCAGGATGTTCGGGCGATTTGGCGTTGCAGCCCACGTCCCTTAAACGAAGCCTTGCGAAGGCGGAATCGTCGAGGTGTTGTCTTTCTCCGGCTAGGCATGTCATCCGTATCCTACTCCGTTCCCGCCCCCTGCTCCTGCATCAGGCTTGCCGGCGGCGGCGGAATCGCAATGTCAACATCCGTTACCGGCCCCAGCGTGCTGAGCGGCTTGTCGAAGTCCGCGGCGTTGCCCACCACCAGCACCGCGAGCTGGTCCTTGTGGATGTACTTCTTCGCGACGCGCTCGACGTCATCCGTCGTCACCTTCTCCACCTGGCTGCGATAGCGCTCCAGAAAATCCAGCGGGTAATGGTAGAACTCGTACGCCATCTTTTCGCGCAGCACCTTCTCCGGCGTGTCGAACTGGAAGATGAACGAGTTCAGGATGTCGTCCTTGGCGCGCTTCAGCTCCTCGGCCGTGGGCGGGTCCTTGAACAGATCGTCAATCTGCCCGTAGATGCCGAGGATGCCCTCCGCCGTGCTCGAGCTCTTGGTCTGCATCACGAAGTCGGTCAGCCCGGGATGCGTCCAGCTATAGCCCACGCCGCCGCCCACCGAATATGCCAGTCCCCGCGCGGTGCGCAGGTTATTGAACAGGCGCGAGGAGAAGCCGCCGCCGAAGAGCTGGTTCATCACCGTCAACGCGAAGTAGTCGGGATTCGAGCGCTCGATGCCGAGGTCGAGCATGCTGATCGTCGTTTGATTGACGTCGGTCTTGTTCACCAGGTAATAGCCGGGCTTCGGCGGCGCGAACTTGATCTCCGGCATTTGCGCCGGCGGCCCTTTCTGCCACGATCGAACGCCTGGCGCAGCTTCGCCTCCATCGCGCGCGGATCGAAGTCGCCCGAGATGCCGAAGATGATGTTGTTGGGACGCACGTACTGCTGGTGCCAGTCGAGCAGGTCCTGTCGCGTGACCGCCGCGACCGTAGCGTACTCAGGCACGCGGGCATAGGGATTGTCCTTGCCGTAGCCGATGATCAGCGCCTCGCGATGCACGATCGACTCGACGTCATCATTGCGCCTTGAGATGCCGGTGTACATCTGCTGCTTGGCCAGCGCGAGCTTGTCGTCGCGGAATTCGGGGTTGTGCAGCAGGTCGAGATAGAGGTCGAAGACGGCGTCGAAGTCGCCCTTCAGGCAGTTCAGCGAGATGCTCGTGGAGTCCGATTGATTGTCGGCCTCGATTTTCGCCGCGCGCTCTTCGAGAAAGTCGTCCATCTGATCGCCGGTTTTCGTCTTAGTACCGCCGGTGCGCCAGACTTCGCCGTAGAGATCGCCGAGCCCGGTCTTGTTTGCCGGCTCGTTGATGGAGCCGCCGCGAATGCGTGCGACTGCGGTGATGAGCGGCAGCTCGTGATCGGGCTGGAGGAAGATGATCATGCCGTTCGCGAGCTGAATGCGAGTGGGCTCTTGCGGAGTAAAGGCGGGCAGCGGCGGCGCCTGCACTTTGTTCCAGGGCACGACCTGCTGCGCGGGCGCGAGCGCCCCGAGCAACATCAGGCAGCACGCCAGCAGGAAGGGGCGCGCCTTCAGGCGCGCCGTTGCCGCCCCTATTTGCTTGTCGTCCCGAGCCCGCCGCGGCGGGCGAGGGATCTGCGGTTCCCTCGCGGCGAAAGGGAGTGTGTCGCGGGTATAGCGGTCCTTCGACTCCGGCGAGCCCGCCACGGCGGACTCGCCTCCGCTCAGGATGACACCTTCAAGAAAACCATCGCCGGCAAGGCGCGCCCCTTCATTCATCGCCGGAAAGGGAAGGCGGGTCTGGGTTTTCATTGCCCCCCTCCTTTCCCTGCCGGTGCGCCCGGTTGCGATTGCGACGGCATCTTCGTCTCAATGATCCCCACCGTCCGGTTCGTGTCCTGAAATACCTGGTTGGCCACGCGCCGAATGTCCGTCTTGGTCACCTTGTCCACGCGATCGAGATAGCGAAACAGTTCGTGCCAGTCGCCGTAGCGCGTCTGATAGATGGCGAGCTGCTCGGCCAGACCCTCGTTGCTGGCCAGCCCGCGAATCAGGTCGGCCTCGGTGCGCGTCTTGAACATGCGCAGCTCGTCGTCGGTTACGTCCTGCGTCTTCAACTTCTGGATCTCCTCGTTGAATGCCTTCTGCATCTCGGCGGGCGTGTGTCCCGGCGTCGGCACGGCGTAAAACGCGAACAGGTGCGAGTACTTGTTCCCAGGAAAACTGCTGAGGCCGGCAGCGACCGCGGCGATCTGCTTGTCGCGTACCAGCGAACGATACAGCCGCGAGGTTCGCCCGTTCGACAGGATGTCCGAGATCGCGTCGTACACGACGTCGTCCGGCGCGCGGTAGCTCGGGCGATGGTAGCCCTCGAGATACATGGGCTGCGAAGGATCGGGCATCGTGACCTCGCGCACCGAGTTCTGCGGCGGCTCGACGGTGGTCACCTCCAACGGCTTGGGCCGCGACGGGACCTGCCCGAAGTAGCGCTCGATGATGGGGAAGACCTGGTCGGGATTCAAATCGCCCACCAGCCCGATCACGATGTTGCTGGGCACGTAATAGCGATGGAAGAACTCCTCGGCGTCGGTCGCCGAAAAAGTCTCCAGGTCAGACTGATAGCCGATAGTCGGCCGGTGGTATGGGTTCGCCATGAACGACGTGCCCAGGAACTGCTCCAGCAGCCGGCCTGTGGGATTGCTGTCGGTGCGCAGCCGCCGCTCTTCCATCACAACGTTGCGCTCCTTGTAGAACTCGCGCATCACGGGATGCGTCATGCGGTCGGACTCCAGCGCCGCCCATAGCTCGATCTCGTTCACCGGCATCGAGTACAGGTAGGCCGTCTCGTCGTAGTCGGTGAAGGCGTTCATGCCGACGCCGCCGTGCTCCTCGACAATCTTGCCGAACTGGTTCTTGATGACATACTTGTCGGCCTCTTTGATAGCGTCCTGCCAGGCCTGTTGAAGTTGCTTCAGCTTTTGCTGCTCGGCCGCGGCGTTGGACTCGCCCGGAACCGCGCGCATCTGCCGCGCGCGCTCGGCTGCGTACGCCGCGTACGCCTGCTCGACCTTCTCCAGCGCGACCTTCTCGGCAGCGTAGTCGGTGGTGCCGATGTCGGGCGTGCCCTTGAAGGCCATGTGCTCCATCATGTGCGCCAGGCCGGTCTCATGCAGCGGGTCCTGCGCCGAGCCGGTATCCACCATGGTGAAGAATGAAAACACCGGCGCCTCAGGCCGTCGCCACAGCACGACCGTCAGCCCATTGGGCAGTGTCTTCACCGACACATGCTTTTCGTATTCGGCGATGTTGATGGTGCCGATCGGCGACTGCGCCGGGGACGATGCCGCTTGCGAAGTCGGAACCGCATTCGCCGCCTTCGCTGTCGCCACCTGAGAGTTCTGCGCCGTCAAAGGCGCCGCGGCCGCGCACGCCAGCAACACGGCCAAGCACACACACCAACGCTTCATCATGCCTCCAGAGCAGGAAGACATCTCGAAAGTAGACGTTACGCAGGAAAGAACGATTCAGTCAAACGGCATTAGCCCAGCCACTGGGGATGCTGGTAGGTTCCGTCGAAGTGGTGGCTCGTCTTGTACAGCTCGAATTCGCCATTCTTCGCGGCTTGCGCGGTCTTGTTCAAAATCGATGCCCGTTCGGCCTCGCTGAGGGGCTTGAAGCTGCGCCCCACGTCGAGCGCCTGCTGCACGCGCTCCATCGAATCGCATCCGGTGATGACCACGCTGGTGGGCAGGCTGAGCGAATATCGCAGGCATTCCACCGCGCTGACTGTGTTGCTCTTCAGGATGAAGGGGTCGCCCATCGGCTTCATTCCCAGCACGCCGATGTTTTTCTTCGTCAGGATGGGCAGCACGATGTTGGTGAAGCTCTCGTAGTGCGCGTCCATCACGTTGAGCGGCATCTGCACCGTGTCGAAGGTGAACTTGTGCTGGTCGGCGACCTCCAGCATGTGCTTGTGGATGTACGGACTCTTGTGCCCGGTGAAGCCGATGTAGCGCAGCTTGCCGGCGTCGCGCGCCTTCAGGACCGTCTCCAGCGCGCCGCCCGCGGCGAAGATGCGCTCGGGATCGTTCATGCGAATGACCTCGTGAAATTGCAGCAGGTCGAGGTGATCGGTTTGGAGGCGCTTGAGCGACTCGTCAAGCTGCGTGGCCGCGGTCTTCGCGTCGCGCCCGTCGATCTTGGTCATCAGGAATGCCTTCTGCCGGCAGCCGTCGCGCAGCGCCTTGCCCATGCGAACTTCGCTGACGCCGTCGTTGTAGTCCCAGCAGTTGTCGAGGAAGTTCATTCCGTTGTCGAGCCCAGTGCGCACGATGCGAATCGCCTCCTGCTCACTGGGCATGCCCAGGTGATAACCGCCCACACCCAGCAACGAAACCTGCTCGCCGGTATGCCCCAGCGTGCGGCGCGGGAAATCCGATGTCGAGGCGAAAGTCTCTCCGCCAAACTGGGCCGCGAAACCCAGCGCGCTGAGTGCCTTCAGGAAGCTTCTCCGATGCAGAGTCATCGCACCCTCGCTTTTGCCGTATTTGGATGCGGCTCAGTTCGAAAGGGGCCAAAAATACAAAACCCGGCCGCTAGACCGGGGGGGATTAATTCAACTCTGAATCTACTGTACCACGCTGTGGGATGCGTTGTTCACGAATCCGAACTTTATATCTCCAACCAGAGCAGACGATTACCGCTTATTGTTGCGCTTCTCGCCCTTGACATGTCACAAGTACACAATCAGCCGCGAAATCGTCCTAAATGGAGCGACGTCGGTGATTTCCACAGATTCGCACGTGGAGTTTACACAACAAGCGGCAGACTGTCTTCTGCCGCCTGTTGCATTCCCTCAAGATTCCGAGGCCCATTGAACCTGTAGGTGGGGCCGATGTACCGAGTCTCGCGCAGCGAGACGAAACAGTTTAGCCCAGCCTGCCGCAGGCACGACAGGCCTGCCGTCCCGACGGGACTCGGGGCCGCCGCATGTATACCGCAACCTAGCGTTGAAACGCTGGGCTAAACTCTTGCGTCTTGCTGCGCGAGACTCGTGAACTGCGACTCGTCGTTGCAGCTCGCGTCTCAGTGCTTCTTGCCTCCGCCGAGCAGCCCGCCCAGCGCGTTGCCCAGAGGATTGCTCTGCTGCTGCCCTTGCGCCGGCTTGCCTTGCTGCTGCGTCTGTTGTCCGCCGAGGAGTCCGCCCACTAGTCCTCCGACGCCGCCACTCTTGCCGCTGAGCAATCCGCTCGCGGTCGGGAGCAGGTTGTTCATCTTCATCTTCGCGATCTGCTCCACGTCGGGCGCGACCACGGGATGATCCATGCTCCCGGTAACGATCACCGGTATCACCAGCTCGCCGTTCTTATTGCCGAGCGCGGTGCTCATATAGCCACCCACCCCCGAACCTCCGACCGACTGGCTGAAGCCTTTGTTCAGCACCGCGGTGACGTGCATGTTCAGACCCTGATTGACGAGGTTGATGGTCCCCGTCGCCGCCATGGTGCCGATGTCGAGCGCGGCTTTCAGGTCGTTGGTCTGCGCCACGCCGTTGTGCACGTTGAAGGTCCCGGTCATTTGCGAGATCGTCGTGTAGCCCTTCGACGTGGCGCCGCCGAACTTGCCGATCTTCGAAAGCTCGCTTGGCAAGTCCAGCTTCATGATTTTGCCGTTGGCCAGGTTGAGGGCCATGGTGCCGTTCAGCGTCGGCGTCACGTCGCCCGAGGGCGGAGTGGCAAAGCTGATGTTCGTGGTGCCGCCCAACGTGCCGTACACCGTATTTTTCACCGACGATGTCGACGACAGCATCTGGTTCGCATCCACGTTCGCCAGCTTGATGTTGGCCTGGTAAGTCATCGGGTTCGGCCGCGTGTCGATGGTGATGCTGCCCGACTGCTGCCCCCCGAAAATTTGCGACGTGAGCGGATTGAGCGCGACCACGCCGCGATTCAACTCGACATTCGAGTGCACATTGGTCAGCACCGTCTGCTCGTACGTGATACTGCTCACCGCGAGCGTGCCGTTGCCGGTTGCAGTGTCCAGCATGCTCGGCTGCTTGGCCGGCGCAGCCTCAGCCGACGGCACCAGGCTCCAGCCACTGCTGGCGCGCTTTTGCGCAGGCGCCGACGAGTTGCCCGTGATCTTCTCCAGCTCGGTCACGTTCACCTTGTCGACGTTAAGCGCGAAGGTGATGTGCGGCGCCGCGAAATTCGCGACACTCGCGTTGCCGGTGGCATTGCTCGAGCCCAGCGACGCGGCCAGGTTGGTCACGTTCATCGCGTTCTGCGCAAACTGGATGTTGGCCGTCTTGATGTGCATCGGCTGGGTAAAGCCCGCCGGCTGCAAGGCGACATTTTGCAGCGCGCCCGAGCCGCTCAGCTTCATCGCGCCTGTATTGTTGACCGGCCCGACGGCATGAACGTTGAGCGTGATGTTGCCGCTGCCGGTCATGCCCGCGACCGCGCTGACCCCGAACACCTGCGCTATGCTGAGCAGCTCGTCGACTTTGGCGTTATCGCAACGGACGGTCGCGTCCACGTTGGGCGAGGGCGTGCCCGTCTGCGTCATTTTGCCCTGCGCCGAGAGCGAGGTCGAACCGACCTTCGCGTCGAACTTCTTCACGTCGAGAACGTCGCCGGCCAGGTTATCGTCGGCTTCGAAATCCGTCGTGATCGTATTCGGGACCTTTGAGCCGTGCACCACCACATCCGCGAGCTTCAGCGAGCCCTCCGCCGCCAGCACACTCTTCGAGCTATTCAAGTCGACGGCGCCGCTGATGCTGGCGTCCGTGCCTTCGAGCGAGCTGGAGTTGAGAAACTTCTGCACCTGCGCCAGCGAAACCTGGTCCAGCTTGATCTTGCCCTTGAAGGGCGTGGCCGCCGCATCGGCGTTGTTGATGGGGCCGCCGTCGCCCGTGAGCGTAATTTGCTGCGAGCCGCTGCCCGGCAGGTGCGCCGCCAGCTCGATTGAGAACGGTTCGCCGGGCGCGAAGTTCTTCAGCGTGATATCGATGTGGTCGTAGAGCGCGCGCGCCTGGTGCTTCTGGTAATCGGTAATCGCGATCTGGCCGTCGGTGATCTTCAGCTCGGCGAGCGAAATCTGCGGCGCCCCCGAGCTGGAAGACTGCGCCGGTTGCTTCGCGGGTGGCGCGCCATTCGCGGGCGCCGCGGCTACGGTGGAGAAATTCCAAACCCCCTGTGCGTTGTGAATCAGCTCGATCTTTGGCCGCTTCAGGTTCAGGCTTTCGATCTCGACGTTCTTGCTCAACAGGGGAAACAGCTTGACGCTGACATCCAGCTCCGCGACTTGCGCGAAGGGAGTGGTGCTGTGGAAGCTCGGGTCTTCGCCGATGACCACATTGTTGGCCTCGATGCGCACCGGGAAGACGCCCAGCGACAGCTCGCCCAGTTGCACCGGGCGGTTCAGGCGCTGTTGCAGCTCCGATTGAATCTGGGCGCGATACTGGTTGACATCGATGATGTGCGGGAGCACGAGGATGACGATCACGATGATGACGACGATGACGGCAACCGCAATAGCTAGCTTTCGCATGACAGCTCCTTACGTCACGGCGGAGGGGCGCAGCCGGCGCCGTGATGGGATGGTTAGACGGGCGCGGCCAGGCGGACGTCAGTCGCTCCACATTCTATTCCTTGCCGGGGGGTGCGGCCCACCGACCGGCGGTGCTGATTTCCAGGTCCGGCCACTAACTCCGTTTCCACACCAGCACTCCCATACGAAACAGGAAGTGCCGGGAGATCTCCACGCGTTCTGCCGACAGATCGCGCAAGGTGCGCCGCATCTCGCGCACGGTATACGCGTTGCGTACCGATGCCGGAGCATCGTGTCGCGTCAGACGGCTGCGGAACGAGGGCAGCCCTGCGTATACCAGCCATAGATGCAAACGGCTGCGAACGAGGTCGTTGATGAGCACAGCGCGACGGCAGACCCGCAGGCCCTCGGCCACGAACTGCTGCAACTCTGGCGGACGAAGGTGATGCGCGAACAGCGAGCAGTTCACCACGTCGAAAGCGCTGTCGGCGAACGGCAGGCCCAACGCGTCGCCGCAGACGGCGGGAGAGGAGCTGCCGGCCAGGTGCGAGGGCATGCGATCCAGCAGAGTCGGCGCCAGTTCTATTCCCTCCGTGGCCATCCGCTTTTGCGCGGCTGTGGCCAGGTCTCCGCCGCCGGCCGCGACATCGAGCATGGTTAGCCTGCGGCAGCGGCATTGCGTCGCCACCCGGCGCAGCAGCCACGCGGTCGTGCTTATACCACCGAATCGCGAGTTGATGGCCCGCAGGTCCGCGATGCTGGCGGCGATCTCGGGGGGCGTGCCGATGTCGTCGTCCAGCAACTCGGGAATGACTTCGCGGCGCACAGATCATCATTGCACGAACGCGATTACGGGCCGCGAATGGTGAGGGGAGATGCGGCAGGAGACCGGGCGTCGCGGGAACTTGGCTGCCTAGAGATGGAACTGCAATACCATCTTGTGGAAACCCGGCATGCTGCCGCGACTGCCCATCAGCTTGAAACAGGGGCGAAATCTGGGTGAAATGGCCCTGCGACCCGGTACGAGCAGCGCGATGCAAGCATTTGGACATTCACTTGCTGTTCGCTGTACAGGTCGATCCGGCGGAGTGCCGCGCGCGGTGGACGGAACCGAAACCAGGGGAACAGCGGATTTGTTCGCAGGCGCCGGCAAAAACTAATGGGACTGTTTTCTGCCGGATCGACACTCATCTCGAATCGAAGCCGTAGAGCCCGCCGCGCACCGCACCAGCAATCGGCTACAGCACTCTCACCAACCCGGCCCAGCATTAGTCGCCCGGATGCCACGGCCGCTGTTTTGCGAAAAAGCAACTGACTACCGCGTCCGTTCGTCTAACTTGTAGACTAGGCACTCTCGTAGAGGTTCCGTGGACGTTTACAAGAAAGCTGTTGCGCGCTGGACGCGAGCTGTTCTGTTGCTGCTTGCCTGTGCGGCTTTGCCGGCGCTGGCGCAGGAGAAGGCGCCAATCGATCCCATCCAACTGGTTCGCGAGGCGGCCAAGAACGAGATCCGTGCCAACGACGTGCAGCAGTATTACATGTTCAAGGACAGCACCGAGTGGAAGGACCACTCCAGCGTCAAGGAGATCGTGCGCACGCCGCAAGGCGGTCTAAGCACCACTCTGCTGGCGAACGGGCATCCGTTAAGCGCCGAAGAGCGCAAGAAGGACGACGAGAAACTTCAAAAGTTCGCCAACGATCCGGAGGCGCGGCGCAAGCGGCGCGAGGCCAACAAGGCTGACGACAAGCGCTCCGAGTTGATGTTGACCAGCCTGCCGGATGCCTTCCTGTACACCTACGTTGGAACCGACCGCGGGCCCAAGGGCGAGGAACTGGTTCACCTGAAATTCAAGCCCAATCCCAGTTTCAATCCGCCCAATCACGAGACGGCCGTCTACCAGGGCATGGAAGGCGACATGATCATCGATGCGAACGCCAAGCGCATCGCCAAGATTGACGGCACCCTGTTCAAGGACGTCGATTTCGGATGGGGCATTCTGGGCAAGCTTTACAAGGGCGGCAAGTTTCGCATCGTGCAGCGCGACGTGGGCGACGGACACTGGGAAGAGGTCGAGGAAACGTTGCACATGAATGGCAAGATCCTGCTGGTGAAGAGCCTGACCATCTGGTCGACGGAGACCATGACCGACTTCCGCCCGGTGCCTTCTAACCTGACGACGGCCCAGGCGCTGGAGCTGCTGCACAATGCCGACGTGGTGGCCGATAACGGCGGCGGCGTGAGCGAAGCCCAAAACACGCAGCAGAACCACAAGTAGCTGCTCAGGCGCATCGCACAGTTGATCGTTCGCCCAGAATAGATTGTCATCCCGAGCGGAGCCGGGCTGGCCGGCGTAGCTGAGGGATCTGCGGTTCCTCCCGAGCTATAGGTCCCTAAAGCTTTCTTTCCTTACGGTCAGCTCGTCAATGACGCCCTTCCTGATCTCATGTCCCCGTCCCGGCATATCGCTGACGGCGATTGTCCCCTCGGGTGAGACTTCCACTTCCGGCTCGATGATATCTTCCTTCCAGTAGCGCTTCGAGGCCGACACATCGCCCGGCAGCGTGAAGTTAGGCAGGGTCGAGAGTGCCACATTGTGGGAGCGCCCGATGCCCGCCTCCAGCATCCCTCCGCACCACACCGGGATGCCGAAGCGTTGCGCCACATCGTGCACCGCGATGGCCTCGGAAAAGCCGCCGACCCGCCCGACCTTGATGTTGACGATGCGGCACGAGCCCAGCTGCAGCGCGGCTTCGGCATCGCGCGCGCTGTGAATGGCTTCATCGAGGCAGAGCGCGGTCTGGAGCTGCTTCTGCAAGCGCGCGTGGAAGTAGAAGTCGTCGCTCCATAGCGGCTGCTCGATCATCAGCAGTTTGAAGCGATCAAACGCGCGCAGGTGGTCGATGTCAGCGAGGGTGTATGCGGAATTGGCATCGCAGCTCAGCAGAATGCTGGGCCAGCACGCGCGGATTTGCTCGAGCACCTCCACGTCCCAGCCGGGTTTCACCTTCACCTTGATGCGCTGATAGCCGGCGGCCAACTCCGTCGCGATCTTTTCCAGCAGCTGCTGGCGCGAGTCCTGGATGCCGATGCTGACGCCGCAGGCGATCTCGCGCCGTGTACCGCCGAGCAGTCGCCACAGAGGCACTGCCTTCTGCTGCGCCTCGGCATCCCACACTGCGTTCTCCAGCGCAGCCTTGGCCATGCGATGTCCACGCACCCGCGCCAGCAGCGCAGGAACCTCGCTTCCGGAAGCGATGGACTTGCCGATCAACATGGGCGCGAGATGCCGCGCGATGACGTCCCACGCGCCGTCGATGTACTCCTCGCTGTAGTGCGGCCCTTCGCCGGCCACGCACTCGCCCCAGCCCTCCACGCCGTCACAATGCAAGGTGACGAGCAGAATGCGCCGGGTGTAGGTGCGCCCGAAGCTGGTCTCGAAGAAGTGCACCAGCGGCATCTTGAGCTCGCGCAGCGTGATGGCTTCGATCTTCATGCGTTCGATTGGGGCGCGGCCAGACAAGATACGCTGAAAGTGAGGAGCGCGGCTCGCAGGGCATTCAGGCCACGGTTGCTCCGGGCTGCGAAGGCTACACTGACAGAAGCACCAATTCCGGAAAAGCCGCGCGGTATAGCCTGCTATCCGTTGTCAGCAGTGCATGTCCGTACCGGAATGCATGTGCTCCGATAAGGAAGTCTGTGAGAATTCTCCGAGGGCCAGGATCGCCATGGCTCCGGCGCCGCGTGGCATACCGTTGGAAGGCCGCACCTGCGATCCTCCACACCTTTTCGTCGAGCACCCAATCAATCCCAATCCCGGTGTGCCGAAAGAACGAGTCCACAAATCGCTCATTCCTGCCGGGCGCGGCCATGAGTTCGGCAAAAACCGGTGCAGCAACGACCAAAACACCACGCTCCAAGCTCCTATCCAGAGACGCTTGTGCCCGCCCGCTTATTTCGGGTGCGCTCTCCCACAACGCCACAATGACATTGGTGTCAATCGCTGTCGTCATGCCCGCGGAGTTCTCTTAGCCATCGGTTGATTCCTTCGATGCCAGGCGGCATTCCCGGATTCCCGATTCCGCTGTACTTCGCAAATGGGCTCTCCGTTTTCAAACGGCGGATTCGCATGCTCTTTTCGTCGCCTTCGAAGAGCACACGATCACCCGTTTTCACCCTGAGGGCCCGGCGAACTTCCAGCGGAATCGTAATTTGGCCTTTGCTGGTGACTTTAGCCTGCTTCTGCACAGCCGCTTTCATATTCCTTACTCTAGTCCGGTTATCCTTACTTTTCAAGGCTCGAACACTCCGCTACTCGTACCTGAGCGCTTCCGCCGGCAGCACGCTGGCGGCGGACCACGACGGATACAGCGTCGCGACAAATGAAACTCCGATCGCAACCAGCGCCACCAGCAGCCCGTCCATCGCTCGCGGCGCGAACGGAACGTAGTCGATGGAGTACACCTCGGCCGACAGCGACACCAGATGATAGTGTCCGCCCGCCCATGACAGCGCGAAACCCGCGATCAGCCCCAGCACGGTTCCTATCACGCCGATCAGGATGCCCTGGAACATGAAGATCCGCCGCACCTGCCGCCGCTTGGCGCCCATCGACACCAGCACGGCAATGTCGCGCGTCTTCTCCATCACCATCATGATGAGCGAGATGAGGATGTTCAGCGCGGCCACAAACACAATCAGCCCGATGGTGATGAAGGTGACGATGCGCTCCAGCCGCAGCGCGTGAAATATCGCGCGGTTCTGGTCCATCCAGTCGGTGGACATGAAACCCTTGCCGGCTTCGGCCTCGAGCTTCTCGCCGATCGCGCGCGCCTGGTAGATGTCGTCAACTTTGAATTCCAGTACCGAGACGACATCGCTGAGGTCGAACAACCGCTGCGCGTCGGCCAGGCGGATGAAGGCCCACGAGTTGTCGTAATCGAAGAAGCCGGAGGCGAAGACGCCCGCGACTTTGAAGCGCTTGTACTTGGGGACGACGCCAAAGGGTGTCAGCTCGCCTTGCGGGCTGGTGACCGTAATGACCGAGCCGACGTTCGCGCCCAGTTCGTCAGCCATATCTTTGCCGAGGATGATCGGGCGGAAGCTGCGTCGAATTCTCTGAGCCTGACGGCGGCGCTTGGTCCAGCGCAGCGGCTGAGCCTTGCTTCACGCTTTCCAGGATCGTGCTGACCTTGCTCTCGTCTTGCGGGATGATGCCCTTCAGGATGCCGCCCTGCGCGCGCGCACCGCGCGAGATCAGCACCTGCTCGTAAATCGCAGGCGCTCCGGCGATCACGTGCGGCTGCCTTCTCCAGACGCGCCAGCAGCGGTTGCCAGTTGCGAATGCCGTCGCTCTGCACGCGCAGCAGGTTGATGTGCGAGGTCGAGCCGAGCAGGCGGTCTTGCAGGTCCTGGCGGAAGCCGTTGTTGATGGCCAGCGCGATGATGAGCGACGCCACACCGGCTGCGACTCCGATGATGGAGATGACGGTGATGATGCCGATGACCGCCTGCCGGCGCTTGGCCCGCAGATATCGCGCCGCTACGAACAGTTCAAATTGCATCGCGTCAGGGCAGGGCCGCCGGCGCCTTCACCACGACCTTGCCGCTCCCCATGTTATCGAAACGGTCGTAGGCGCGGACGACGATCGTATGCTCTTCGGGATCCGACGCAGCATTGCGCTTTGCACTCGAGTCCGGCGCATCGGCGCTCGCGCGCGATAGCGGCACCTGGAAATCATAGCTCTCGGTCTTCGAGTCCGAGATCAGGTCCACGGGATCCACAACCTGCCAGTCCCCGGCGTCGAGCGAATACTCGGCCCGGCTGATGGGCGAGAAGCTGTCCACCGCGCGGAAGGACACGCGAATCTTGCCGGCTGCCGGTTTAGCGTTCAGCGCCTCGATCTGGGGCGGCGTATTGTCCACTTCAAAGCGCGAACTCGTGGCCTCGCCGGTCAGTGCGTCGGCAGCGGAATGCGACGGCGCGTCGGAGGCGACCACGCGAATCTCGTAGCCGCCGTCGGGAAAGAGGTCGGCGTTGAAGTTGGTGTAGCGCTCGTCGATGTCGCTCCGCAGCAGCTTCCAGCGCGTCTCGCCATCGCCGCGATAGTAGACGCTGTACACCAGTTCGTCGCCGTTGTCGTCGTGCGCTTTCCACTTCACGGCAATCGAGTGCTGGTCTTTGACGGTCGGAATCGGCGGCTCATAGTTCGAGCCCTGCGCTGCCGGCTCGGTGTGCACGCCCGAGGGCACGCGCGCTCCGACGATCACCGTCACGTTCTGCACCTCCGGGGCAACGTTCTTGGGCAGGTAGTTGACGATGACGCTGTCGATGACGGGCGCAGGTTTGCCGGGGCGCAGCACCGCCTTCCATTGGAGGAAGCGTGCCGAAGGCGAGGCGACGGGGGAATCGTTCTTCAGGTCCACTGCTTGCCAGGAGCTCCAGTTGCGATCGGGATTGTCGACGTTGCCGCTGCGCGCCTGGAGCTGCACCTCGCCGCGGGCGCGCACCTCGGCGCGACCCCAGCGGGAAAAAATCTTCGCGTCGAAGACATCGCTCTCGTAGGTGCCCTCGGCGGCCGGCTTGGCGGCTGAGTAGAAACACCTTCCCGAGATTGCTGGTGGCGGCATAGAGGCCGCCGTTAGTGTCGTGGGCGAACGCCGTCACCTGGCTGGCGCTGGCCTGCGCCAGGTCAACATATCGTCCGTCGGAGATGGCGAAAATCTTGCCACGATTTCCGGTGCCGGCAAGCAGACGTCCCTCATGATCGAAAGCCAGCGAATACACCAGGTCTTCGCGCGAGTTCCAGATGGTCTTCGGCGAGCCGTCGGGCGAGAGGCGATACACCTCCGAGCCGCCGAGGTTCGGCACGCCGGGGACTGCGCCGGACCCAGCGGGCGGTGCGGGCGCACCTGCCGGATTCTGCGGTCCCGAAGGGGACGTCACGATCACGCCAATACTGCCCGCGGGTGCGCCGGGAGGCGGTGCGGTGCCGCGCTTCTCGCCTACCCCTGCGGCGTAGATGTTTCCCTGGCGATCGACCGCCAGCGCCGTGATCTCTTTCTTGGGTGCGCTATACAGCACGAAGCCCTCGCCGCCCGGCGAGATGCGATACAGGAGTCCGCTGCCGTCGGTGCCCGCGATCAGGTTGCCCGTGTTGTCGAACGCCAGCGCACGGATTTGCGCTTCGTCGCTCTTGAAGAACAACCCGCCTTGGCCATTGCGATCGACGCGAAAAATTTCCCCGCGATCGCCAGTGCCGATGTAGAGCTGCCCCTGGGCATCGAGTGCCAGCGCCCAGATGTATTTCGTCTTCGGGTCGAAGTAGATGCTGGCGCTGTAACTGGGTTCGACCTCCACCGATGGACGCGGCTGCGCGCCGGGCTTCGCGCCCTCCTGCGCGGCGGCAACTTCGGCGGTCGTGTGCGAGCCTTCAGGCGTCTTGCCCGGCGCGGGGCCGCCATGCACCAGCTTGTAGACTTTGCCATCGGGCGATGTCGCGGCATAGATCGCGCCGTCCCTGTCGACGACCAGCGCCTGCACCTGTAGCTCCTGCGGCGCGAAGATGATGCGCGCCTTGCCGTCGGGCGTCAGCTTGTAGACGCGCGCGGGCGAGCCCGCAGCCGCATAAACATTGCCCTGCGCGTCGGAGGCAATGTCCCACAGGTAGCTCGAAGGCGAGGTGTAGAGCGCGGTAAAGGCGGGCGCGAGCGTCAGCTCGCCGTCGCTCGAAATGGCGACGCCGTGGGCGGTGCCCTTTTCGAATTCGTCGTATTTGGTCTGTTCCCAGGTGCGCGTGGACTGCGCCCAGCAGCTGATAAGAAGCAACGGGCACAACAGCGCCAGTCGGAGAAAATTCATGCAGTTAGTGTCTAGCCGAAAAATTGCAGGTATGCGATGAGCGTAACATACAGACTGGTGGCAGATCGCGGTTCAGACTCCCTCACGAGCCTTCCAGCTTGAAGTTTACGTTGATCGTGGTGTCGACCTCCACCAGTTCACCGTCCAACAGATACGGTTTATAGCGCCACTGCCTCACCGCGTCGAGTGCGGCCTGAGTGAGTTCCGTAGGGCCGCTCACTACCTGCAGGTCCCGGATAATGCCGTCTTTGCCGATGAGGGCATGCAGGACCACCGTTCCTTGTATGTGGTGCTTGATGGCCTTCTTTGGGTAAACCGGCCGTACCTTGTGAATCAGCAGTCCCTGCGATACCTCGTGCTCGACATGAACTCTATTGGGCTGTGACTCCGTGGCATTCGAAGCCGAGCCTGTCGCATCAATCTGCTGCGGCTGAGAACCGTCTTGCGCGCACGCCGCGCACGCTAGCAACACAACTGATGAAAAGACGCACCATGCTTTCATGGCGCAGAATTGTACTTCGGTTGGAGTGCGCGAGGGACGCTTTTTCGAGAAGCCTTACTGGCTCGCCAGGCCGCCTGCGGTTTCGCCGCCGTCGATCACATACACCTGGCCGGTGATGTACGCGGCGTCGTCGGAGGCGAGGAACGCGAACAGCCCGGCGATTTCTTCCGGCGTGGCGTGGCGGCCGAGCGGGATCTTCTGGTTCACCGCTTCCAACATCACATCGGTGTATTCGGCGCGCTGCATCGGCGTCAGCACGTAGCCCGGCGCGACGGCATTGACACGCACCTTGGGCGCGAGCTCCAGCGCCATGGAGCGCGTCAGCTCGATCACGCCCGCCTTGGTGGCGTTGTAGTCGGCGTAGTAGGGATGCCCGACGATGCCGTTGGTCGATCCCATGTTGAGGATGACGCCGCCGTCGTGCTGCATCATGCAGCGAGCGGCAGCCTGGGCGAACTGGAAAACTCCGGTGAGATTCACCGCCAGCACGCGGCTCCAATCCTCCGCGGTGATGTCGAGAAACTTGTGGCGAATGCTGATGCCGGCATTGTTGATGACGACGTCGAGGCCGCCAAGTCCGACAATCGCATTGCCGAAGACGTGCTGCACATGCTTGGTGATCGCTGACATCGCCGTGGAAAGCCGCGGTGAGCGCCGGCAGTTCGCGCTGGATACGCTCGCAGGCTTGCTTGTCGCGGTCCATGATCGCGACGCGCGAGCCTTCGTCCAGAGAAGCGCGCCGCCGTCGCCGCGCCAATGCCACTGGCGCCGCCGGTGATGAGCACGCGTTTGTCGCGCAGGCCACGCATGGCGCTAAAGATACCACTGCGGCGGGCACGACCTGATACACTTCTGCGCTGCATGGCAGGCAGAGCGGAAACTTTACGCACTCGGCTCTTCGACGATCCGGAGGGCAAGTTCGTTCATCAGGCGGTGCTCGACTCGTGCCGTCACCGTGCGGAGAAGACCGCGATCGTCGACTCCTCCTGCGCCCCCGTCCGGCGCATCACCTACGCGGAATATGGCGAGATGGTGGAACGCGTCGCGCGCTCGCTGGTTTCGGCGGGCATTCGTCCCGGTGATCGCATCGGAATCTTCCTGCCGAACTCGTGGGAGTACGCGGTGTCGTTTCATGCGGCGACGCTGGCGGGCGCCGTGCCGACGACGCATGAACCCGACGTATCGCGAACGCGAGGTGCACCACCAGCTCGGGAACTCCGAGGCGGTTGCGCTCATCAGCGACGGCGCACTGCTGGCGGGGATCAGCCTGAGCGGCCTGCCGTCGCTGCGACTCGTGTACACGACGCGAACGCCCGGCCCCAGCGGCTCGATTGCATTCGACACGCTGCTGAACTCGACGGCGAACGCGCCGCTGCCCGCTCCGGAAAACGACTCGCAGTCCACCCTCGCGACGCTGCCATTCTCCAGCGGCACTACCGGGCTGCCCAAGGGCGTGATGCTGTCGCACTACAACCTGGTGGCGAACGTCTACCAGACGCTCACGCCCGGCGAGTACGGCGCCATTACCGAAGACGACGTCTTCCTCTGCTTCCTTCCGCTCTATCACATTTACGGGCTGACCATTGGGCTAAACCTCACGCTGATGACCGGCTGCACGCTGCTGCTGATGCCGCGCTTCGATTGCGAGCGCTCGCTGCAACTCATCGCGGAAGAGGGCGCGACTATCGCGCTCTGCGTGCCGCCCACGCTGCTGGCCTATTGCCAGGCTGCCGAGCAGGGCAAGTTTCCGCGCGAGCATCGGTTGGGCTGGGTGAAGTCGGGAGCTGCGCCGCTGGCGCCCGATCTGGCGCGCCGCTTCACCGCCTGTACCGGCATTCCCATTCGTCAGGGCTACGGCATGACGGAAGCGTCGCCCGTGACGCACCTGGGATTTCTTTCGGAAGAGCTTTACCGGCCCGAGTCCGTGGGAGCGCCGGTGGCGCTCACTGACTGCCGCGTCGTTGACGACAACGAGAACGATGTTGCGCCAGGCGAACTGGGCGAGCTGGTAATGCGCGGGCCGCAGTTCATGCTGGGCTACTGGAATGCGCCCGACGCCACTGCGGCGGTACTGCGCGACGGCTGGTACTGGAGCGGTGATGTCGTGCGGCAGGACGCGGACGGCTTGTACTACATCGTCGATCGCCGCAAGGAGATGATCAAGTACAAGGGATTCTCCATCGCGCCCGCCGAGGTGGAGAGCGTGCTGCTGGAGTGTCCTTCGGTGCGCGATTGCGGCGTGGTGTCGCGTACCGATGCCGACGGCGAGGAGATTCCTTGCGCCTTCGTAGTGCTTGCCGATACGGAGCTGCCGAACCAGCAGACGGCTGAGAAGCTCCAGGCCTTTGTCTCGGAGCGACTGACGAACTACAAAACGCCGCGCGAGGTCCACTTCCTGCAGCAGTTGCCGCGCACGGCCTCGGGGAAGATTCTGCGCCGCGAGCTGCGGAAGCTGGTGTAGAAAAATCGGATTAACCACAGAGACACAGAGACACAGAGATAAGAAGGAACCGGAGTTCGCTTCCAGAGCATGTGGAGTGACTCCAGCACGATCATTTCTTCTCTGTGTGTCTGTGTCTCTGTGGTTAATCCGGTTTTCGCTGCGGCGCTCTATAATCAGCTTTCCCATGCATGTCACCGCGCCCGCTGTTCGCCCGCGAAAATCTAAAATCATCTTTCGATTGGTGGTTGTTGTCCTGCTGTTGCTGCTCTTCCTCTTCCTCGGCTTCGACTACTGGTTCTATCGCGCGGTGCGCGCCGCTTGCCGCAGCGTGACGGGACGGTTCATCTCGCCGGGACTCACGGCCCCGGTGATCGTGACCTACGACTCGCTCGGCGTTCCGAACATTGCCGCTTCCAATCTGCCGGACCTCCTCTTCGCGCAGGGCTACATCACCGCGCAGGACCGCCTGTGGCAGATGGACATGACGCGCCGCTTCGCGTCGGGCGACCTGGCGGTGATTCTCGGGCCGGAGTACGTGAAGAATGATCGCGAGCAGCGCATCCTCGGTCTGCGGCAGGTGGCGCAGCACAGCGCCGCCGCCATGGATCCGCAGCAGCGCGCGCAGTTCGAAGCCTATGCCGCCGGCGTCAACGCCTACATCGCGCAGCACCAGAAGACGCTGCCGCTGGAGTTCCGCTTCCTGCACTTATTTTCCGCACGTCGTGGACGGTGGAGGATTCGACTGCTGGTCGGCTTGTCGATGACCGAGTTCCTGAATCACGGGCTATACAAGGACAAGCTGGAGAAAAGAGAAGGTCCTGGCGAAGCTGGGACCGGAGTTGACCGCGGACCTGTTCGTGAACACATCGTGGCGCGATCATCCGCCGGGAGCAGAGCAGCAATCGATTGAGAATGAGGTTCCGAGGCAGAGCACGCCGGACGAGGAGGAGGAACAGGGAAGCACTGCGAAGCTCCGCGGATATCTGGCCTGCTGACAGCCATGCGATTTCACCACCTCTCGGGTGCGCTCGGAGGCAGGCTACAGCACGGAAGCTCACAGAGAGCATCCAGCGCCCCAGCAGTCTCCGTCGCATTCCGCGCTGCCTGGATGAGACATTTTCGCCG
Source organism: uncultured Acidobacteriaceae bacterium (assembly GCA_963735915.1). Taxonomy (GTDB): domain Bacteria; phylum Acidobacteriota; class Terriglobia; order Terriglobales; family Acidobacteriaceae; genus Bog-257. The sequence continues at coordinate 41,406 of CAVTMX010000009.1, forward strand.
CATGGCGGAGGCTGCCCTGCGCCCCGGCTCCAACAACTGGGTGGTCTCGGGCGCGCACACCGCTTCGGGCAAGCCGCTGCTGTCGAACGACATGCACCTTGATCTGCGAATCCCAACGTCTGGTACGAGGCCCATCTCACCGCCGGCGACTTCGATGTCGCCGGCGTCACGCTGCCGGGCGTGCCGTACGTCATCGTCGGGCACAATCGCCGCATCGCGTGGGGATTCACCAATCTCGGCCCCAACGTCGAAGACGTCTACATCGAGAAGTTCAACGACAACGGCGAGTACCTGACGCCGCAGGGATGGGTGCAAGCCGGAGCATCGCAAGGAGATCATTCGGGTGAAAGGCAAGCCGAGGTCACGCTGGACGTTGTGACCACGCGGCACGGGCCGATCATCACCGACATCGTCCCCGGCGAGAAGCGCAAGCTGGCGCTGAAGTGGACCATCTACGATCCAGCGACTCCTGAGACATTCCGTTCTTCGCGGTGGACTCGGCGCAAGAACTGGCAGGAGTTCCAGGCGGCGTTCGCGCATTTCGGCGCGCCGGGACAAAATGTGGTCTATGCCGATGTCGACGGGCACATCGGATATCAGGCGACGGGATTCATTCCGATTCGCGCCAGCGGCGATGGCGACGTTCCCGAGCGCCGGCGAGGATGACGCGCACGAGTGGACCGGATACGTTCCCTTCGAACAACTGCCCAGCGTCTACGATCCGCCGTCGGGCATCATTGCCACGGCGAACGGGCGCGTCACGCCGGACGGTTATCCTTACGAACTCAGCATCGAGTGGATGTCTCCCTACCGCACGCAGCGCATTTACAAGCTGCTGACTGCGCCGAAGAAGTTCACGCCGCCGACATGCTGGCCATCCAGACCGACATCGTTTCTCCGCGTTCGATCGCTACTGCGCCGAGCGCTTCGTGTACGCCGTGGATCACACGCCGCACGCGTCGCAGCGCGCCAAGGAGGCCGCCGACCTGATGCGCAATGGGATGGCACCATGGCCACCGATTCGGCCGCGGCGACCATCGCGGTATTTTCGCGCAAGAAGCTGAAGGAGCTGCTGCTGCAAGCTCGAAGCTGGGCGACGAGTGGAAAGAGTACAGCTGGTTTATGGGCCCGGTGTGGCTGGAGAACGTGCTGGCGCATCAGCCGCAGCGCTGGCTGCCGCCGGGGTACTCCAGCTACGACGAACTGCTGACCGCCGCTGTCGAGGATGCGGTCAACGACGCCAGTGCAACCAGTGCGCTCGCTCTATGGAAGTGGGGGCGCGTGCATCGCAGTGGACATCACCCATCCCTTCTGGAGCCACTTCCCTATGCTGAAAAAAGGCGCCGGCCCGGGAAGCCTGCCGCTGTCAGGCGATGACCAGACCGTGAAGCAGGTGGCGCCGCCACTTCGGGCCATCGGAGCGGCTCACCGTAGACTTCTCCGACCTCGACGCCACCACGCTCGACATCGTCAACGGCCAGTCCGGCAACATCTTTGACGAACACTACAACGACCAGTGGGACGCCTACTACCACGGGCGAACGTTCACGCTGCCGTTCTCTGACGGCTGCGGTGCAGCGAGCGGGAGCGCATCATCTGCGGCTGGAGCCGTAAGAACAGTGGTAGTGGCTAGTGATGCCGACACCGCACATCGCTTCAGCGGCGATTAATCCACCTGCACAATGCCGTAAGCGCGCCCGTGAAGATGATCTGAGTCGACTGAGGCGTGTCGGTGTTGGTGTCGTAGATTACCAGGTACCCGCCCTCGATCGCGTACACCACGTTGCGATTGGTGATCGCCAGCAAGCTGGTGATGGCGCCGCGTGGCGGCAAGGGCGAGGATCGGCGGTGTTGCTGGCGACATTCACCACGGAGAGGCAGCCGGTCGTGGTGTTGCTGCACGTGATGGCGCCGATATAGAGCTTGTTGTTGTGCGCCAGTGCCATCGTGGTGTGGAAGCCGTCGCCAATAGCGCACCGAGTTAGCGGTGATGCGCGTCATGTTGCTGACGTTGACCGCATCGTAGGTGGACTTGGTCCCCGGGGGAACCGGGCTGCCCGCCACATAAAGGGTGGTGCTGTTCAGCAAACCCACGCTGGCGCCGCCAACCGGAACGGTAGCCATCGATTGTTCTATGCGAAGGAATATTAAGCTGGGCCACCGATGCTGGATTGCTGGAGCCGCATTCCGGGCCGCAATTCAGCACATAAGCCGTGTTGCTATCGCTGCTGAAAAAGGCATTGACCGGCCGCGCGAAACCCGGAATCTGCCGCCGGCAGGGCTGGCGCGGAGGTTGATCACGAATAGCGAATCGGAATTGCTGGCGAAGACCAGCAGGTACTGGCCGTTCGGGACTGAGCGCGACGTAGCGCGCCGAGGCACGTCGTAGGTGGCTGTAATCGAAGAGAGCTGAGACCGTCCAAACCTGCACCCTGCCAGCATGCGATCCGCTCACCCGCGGTTGGGCACCGGGGCGTAGACGGTGCTGCCATCGGGCGAAAAAGCGGCCATGGACGGTGGCGCTGGAGCAGCGGCAGCGTAGCCCGTCACCGTCTCGGTGGAATTCGATGACGAAGAACATCGCGTTCGTGCTGGGATCGTAGACCACGGTGTTGGTGTTGTTCGGATTTACCACCTCGAAGACGCAGTGGTGGAGATGCTTATGGCCACCGGCTGGCCGGGAACTACCTGCCCTGCGGAGTTCGTCGTCTCCGCCGTAAGGGCCGTGGTGTCGTTCTGCGTGTCGACAATCTGCAGGTTGCCCGGAATAGCTGTTGCTGATGAAGGCGCGGTGCTTCATCCGCTGGTGGGCAGTGGCAGGGGCGTTATTGCTGCCCGCCTCCGCAGGCTGCCAGTGAGAGCGGCGTCGGCGAGGGAAGACAAGCGGCGAGCCGCGTCCGCCGGGCGCCTGTGAGACACACTATGATTCATGTCATGAGATACTGTAGTTTCGCTTGATTATAGCAGAGCAGTACGGCCGCCTGACTCCGCCGGCACTGCCGAAAGGGCGCTCTAATGGCGCTTTCCCCCGATTTACGATAAAGTTCCAACAAGCTTTTTGCGCTCGCGCGTTCCTGAGATCACCATGTCAACTGGATTCGTCTCCCGGCTGCAGAAGGGCGCTGTATTATGTGACGGCGCCATGGGTACCCTGCTCTACGCCAAGGGCATCTTCATCAATCGCTGTTACGACGAGCTGAATCTCTCGGCGCCTGACCTCATCCGCGGCATTCATCAGGACTACCTGAAGGCCGGAGCCGAGGTCATTGAGACAAACACCTTCGGCGCGAATTCGTTTCGGTTGTCGAAGCACGGATGTGTGGACAAGCTGGTGGAAATCAACCGCCAGGGAGTGCGGCTGGCGCGCGAGGCGGCGAAGAACTTCGATGCGCTTTGTCGCCGGGGCGGTCGGACCACTAGGCGTGCGCATCGAGCCGCTGGGCAAGATTTCGCTCTGCCGAGGCACGCGACGCCTTTCGCCAGCAGATTGCCGCGCTGAATCAAGAAGGCGTGGACCTGCTGATCCTGGAAACGTTTGGCTATCTGGAGGAGTTGCACCAGGCAATTCTCGCCGCACGCGAGGTGAATCCCGAGCTGCCGGTCGTCGCGCAGGTCACCATCGACGAAGACGGCAATTGCCTGGACGGCTCCAGCCCCGAGCATTACGGGCCGCAACTGGAGGCGTGGGGCGCCGAGGTCATCGGCTGCAATTGCAGCGTTGGGCCGGTGGCGATGCTGGACGCGCTGGAGCGGGTGCGCGCGGTCACGACCAAGCCGCTCTCGGCGCAGCCGAACGCCGGCATTCCGCGCTCGGTGGAAGGCCGCAACATCTATCTGTGCTCGCCGGAGTACATGGCGAACTACATGGAGCCGTTCGTCAACGCGGGCGTGCGGCTGATCGGCGGCTGCTGCGGCACTACGCCGGAGCACATCCACACCATGAAGCTGTTCCTGAAGGTGGGCGCGGCGCGCGCGTCGTCCTACAAGGTGGCGAAGACCACTGAAACCAAGCCCGTCGAACCACCGCCGCTTGGCGAACGCTCTGAACCTGGGCCGCAAGGTCGCCGACGGCGAGTTCATCACCATGGTGGAGATCGTTCCGCCGCGCGGCATCGATGCCAAGCGCGAGCTGGAGGGCGCCAAGTTTCTGAAGTCCGTGGGCGTGGACGCGATCAACATTCCCGACAGTCCCCGCGCCTCGGCCCGCCTGAGCAACCAGGCGCTGTGCCTGCTGGTGAAGCAGGAAGTGGGCATCGAGCCGATCCTGCACTACACCTGCCGCGATCGCAACGTGCTGGGCATTCAGTCGGACCTGCTGGGCGCGAGCGCCGTCGGCATTCGCAACCTGATCTGCATCACCGGCGATCCGCCGAAGATGGGCGACTATCCCGACGCGACAGCAGTCTTCGATGTCGATTCGATCGGGCTGGTCAACATCGTTCGCAACCTGAATCGCGGTCTCGATATCGGCGGCAATCCGACGGGAAACTCGACGGCCTTCGTGATCGCGGTGGGCGCCAATCCCGGCAGCCCCAACATTGACGAAGAGATTCGCCGCTTCGAATACAAGGTCGAAGCGGGAGCGGAGCTGGCGGTCACGCAGCCGGTCTTCGACATCCGCCTGCTGGAGGAGTTCCTGCGCCGCATCGAGCATTGCCGCGTTCCGGTGGTCGCGGGCATCTGGCCGCTCACTCGCACGCGCAATGCGGAGTTCATGAAGAACGAGCTGCGGGTGTCGATTCCCGACGAGATCTTTGCGCGCATGGCCAAGGCGACGACCGCTGATGCCGCGCGCGCCGAGGGAGTCGCGATTGCCCGCGACATGCTGGCCGCAGTGAAGGACATGGTGCAGGGCGCGCAGATCAGCGCGCCGTTCGGGCGATACTCGTGCGCCGTGGATGTCCTGGAGGCGCTGGGAGGAGGCACCAGCCTCCAAGCGGCGGTTTAGGGTTGTGCGTCCCGAAAACTCGCACCTTCCAGCTTCAGCAGTAGCGCCTTGACGTTCAGGCCGCCACCGTAGCCGCCCAGCTTGTGGTCCGATGCCAATACCCGATGGCAGGGCACGATAATCGCAATCGGGTTGAAGTGATTGGCTTGGCCGACGGCGCGAAAGCCTGTCGGATTGCCCACGGCGCGCGCGCATCTCTGCATACGAGCGCGTCTCACCATAGGGAATTCGCAGCAGCTCTTGCCAGCAGCGCTTGCGAAATTCCGTCCCGCGCAAATCGAGCTGGAGATCGAAGCCGCGCCGCCTGCCGGCAAAATACTCCTCAAGCTGCCGGCGCACATCGCGCGTGCGCTCCTCCGATTCTTGCCATTCGACCGGCTGCCCGGCGACGGCCTGCGGCAGACCGCGATCGAACTCCAGAACCACAAGTGCGGAATCCGACACGCCGATCAGCAGCGGCCCCGCCGGTGACGCCATGCGCGAGTAATGAAGACGCTCTGACACGAGCATCAGGATACACGGTCACCCGGAGGTCCTGCGCGCATGAAAAAACGGCGGACGGGGTGACGGCCCCATCCGCCGAAGCGAGCAGTCTATTGCGAGAGAGGAAATTACACAGCCTGGCTGCTGGGCGATTTGTAATTGATGCTCGACGCGGTGTCGCGTACCTGGCCCATGGCGCGTTCCGCAGTGCTGCGGATGTTCTCTACGCCGCGCTGCACGCGGTCGCGGTTCTGCTCATAGGTCTCGCGCGCCGAGCTCGCCAGGTCATTGGCGCGGTCCGCGAGATTGTTGCGGGTCTCTTCGCCGCTCATGGGCGCGAAAAGAAGGCCAAGGCCGACACCCAGCCCCATTCCGATCAAGAAACTCTTCATCCTAATCCTCCAAACGTCGATGTGTGCTGCTCAACAGCCCCGGAGTAAGAAGGGCATCGCTGTCAACAGAAATAGGATGCAGGGCGCGAGTAGGAGTTGCCGCCGCAGTGTCGACATCGTGAGCTGCCGAGCAGCGCTGATGGCTAACAGCTCACAGCTGACGACCGATTCACGCCGTCAGCAGTTCGCGCAGGCCTCCTTTGCCCGCAGCCGACTGCACCTGCTCATACGTGCAGCTTTGCGGGTCTTTGTCGGGACGCCAGCGCAGGAACTTGGTGCCATGACGGAAGCGACCGCCGGAGAAGTGGTCGTAACGGCACCTCGCACACCAGCTTCGGATCCAGCCGCTCCCATTCGCCGCTGCGTTCGGTGCTCCAGCGGCTGGGACCGCCGGGCGCGTGCCCGGTAAATCCCGGGCCGCCCATGTATGGCTTTAGCGATCGCCTTCAGTTTCTTGCGTTCGGGAGCAGCGAAGCTGGAGCTGAAGCCGACGTGATTCGAGCAATCCGTTCTCGTCGTACAGGCCGAGCAGCAGGGAACCGACCTCGCCGCCTTTGCTGGCATAACGAAACCCGCCGACCACGCAATCGGCGGTGCGGATGCGCTTGATCTTGCGCATCGCGGAGCGCTCGCCGGAGGCATATGGGCAGTCGATCTGCTTGGCGACCACGCCGTCGAAGCCGCTGGCCGCCAGCTCCGACATCCAGCGCTGGGCGACGGCGTACTCGCGTGTGGCGGGGGAGAGGCGAATCGATTCGCGTTTGCCGAACCTCTTCACCAGCCGCTCAAGTTGCGCGCGCCGGACGCCCAGCGGCTTGTTGACCAGCGACATCCCGTCCTCATCCACCAGCACATCGAAGAGCAGGTACGTCGCGGGTGTCTCGTGCGAGAGCTTCTTGATTCGGCTGGCCGCGGGGTGAATGCGCAGCAGCAGGTCGTCGAACGACAGGTGCCCGTCGCGGAGGATGACGATCTCGCCGTCGAGCACGAACTGCGTGGGCTTGAGCTTCGCGAGCGCCGCAACTATCTCCGGGAAGTATCGCCCCAGAGGCTGCCCGGCCTTCGATTGCAGGATTACTTCATCGCCCTTGCGAAATGCCAGACAGCGAAAGCCGTCCCACTTGGGCTCATATTGCCAGTTGTCGCCGCGCGGAATCTCGTCGCCGGACTTCGCCTCCATCGGCGGATACGGCGGCCGGATGGGCAGCTTGATCGGCGGAAACTCCTGCCTGAGTTCATCGGGTGCGATGGCGCCCTCGGTTACAGGCGACGCGCTCTTCTTACGTGGTGCCATACTGGCTTGGATGCGTTCTGGAGTAAGCTTTCCCCAACAAGAGACTCGGGAAAATACACCTATCGTGGCACGAGGACGCACTTGTGCCTCGAGATTAGGAAGGTCATGAACGCCGAAGATCTCCACGTGCCGCCTGCCCCACGGATCGCTCGCTTCAGGCGTCTTCGCATACTTGGGCTTACGATCGTATGGTTCGTTGTCGCCTTGCTCATCCTGTGGGCAGTCGCGGCCCTCTATATCGATTTTCGCGTGCAAGCGCTCCGTATCCCGGTGACCGTAATCTACGTCGTTGTGGTCGTCGTGATTCTCCTGAAGGTCAAACGACCACTTCTGGCCGTCGCTTGCTGTCTCGCAAGCTTCTGCATTGTGCTCGTGTGGTGGCTCAGTCTGAAGCCGTCGAATGATGGTGACTGGCAGCCCGATGCGGACCGGACCGCATGGATTGAGATCAATGGCGATCAGGTTACCATCCACAACGTGCGCAACTGCGACTATCGCACCGAAACCGACTACTCAAACTGCTGGAGCGACAGGACGGTCTATCTATCGCAACTCCGCTACGTCGATCTCTTCTTCACCACCTGGGGACCGAAGTATATCGGCCACCCCATCCTCAGCTTTCAATTCGGCGATCACGATCACATCGCCTTTTCGATTGAGGCACGCTATAAAGTTGGACAGTCGTATTCGGCGCTGCTTGGATTCTTCCGGCAGTACGAGTTGATCTTCATTACCGCCGATGAGCGCGACGTCATCCGCTTGCGCACCAACTATCGCAAGGACGAGCAGGTCTTCCTCTATCGCACTACTGTTTCGGCAGACGAGGCACGCCGGATATTCCTCATCTACGCCGATTACCTGGACAAATTACGTGACCATCCGGAGTGGTACAACGCGCTGACGCGAAACTGCACCACGACAATCGATACGCAGATCGCGAAGGACGTGAAGAATCCTCAGCCCTGGAACTACCAGCTCCTGCTCAACGGCACGCTGGATGAACTGCTGTACGAGCGGGGACGGTTGGTGACGGGCGGCTTTGCATTCCCTGAATTAAAGCAGCGTGAGCACATCAACCTCGCCGGCCAGGCGGCGGACGGATCTCCGGATTGGTCCGCGCTTATTCGCGCCGGGCGAGTCGGGTTCTGAGGAAAAATCTCGCACGGTTGCAGCAACGGAACCCGATTTGGGGACGCGAGGCATTGCCGTCGGTCTAGCGGTAAAAGCTTGCGTTCACGCCACGAAATATTTTGCGCTCGGATGATGCACGATGATCGCCGACGTGCTCTGCTCGGGCTCCAGCAAGAAGCCGGTCGTGAGGTGCACCCCGATCGTCTCATCCGGATGCAGCAGCGCGAACAGCTTGGTCTGGTCTTCCAGGTTCGGACACGCGGGATAGCCGAATGAATACCGCGATCCGCGATACTTCTGGTGGAAGAGATCGCGGATGTGCGGCGAGTCGTCGCCCGCGATGCCCATCTCTTCGCGGATGCGTTTGTGCGAGAACTCGGCCAGCGCCTCGGCCGTCTCAACACTCAGCCCGTGCAGGTAGAGATACTTCGTGTACTCGCCGCCTTCGAACAGTTTCTGCGTTTCATGCGACGCCTTGTCGCCGATGGTCACGCAGGACATGCCCAGCACGTCCATCTTGCCGCTGCTCTTTGGCAGCAAGAAATCGGAGATGCACAGATGCCGGCCTTCGCGCTGGCGCGGGAAGGTAAAGCGCAGCACCTCCGGCGGAATCACGTCGCCCTGCTTCCAGCCTTGCGGCAACTCGTAAATGACAACGTCGTTGCCGTCACCCAGGGCGCCGAAGTAGCCGTAGACGACTTTAGGCTCGAACCATCCGGCGGCGATCACTTCCTCTTCGAGCTGCTCCAGGATTGGCCGATACTTGGTCTCGACTAGCCGCCCGTAGTCTTCCTGTGACGCCGTCTTCAACTGCCACTGGTTCTTAAAGAGCGCGGTCTCGTTGATGTAGCGGAAGATTTCGCGCAGGTCGAAGTCCGCGGGCTTGAGCACGCGCACCCCCCAGAACGGGGGCTGCGGAATCGGCGCTGGCGGAATCTCAATGCTGGGCGCAGTCGCAACCTCGCCATTACCGCCGGCGACTGCCGCGCGCGCGAACTCCTTCACCACACGGCCCTCGGCGATGCGCTTCTCGCGCGCGCCATTCGGAGACGACAAATCCTCCATCAGGTGCAGCCCGGCGAATGCATCGTCAGCGTAAAACACGCCGCCGTTGTACTCGCGCCGCAGATCGTCCTCGACGTACTTGCGCGTCAGCGCCGCGCCGCCGCAGATCACCGGGAAGTCCAGCTTCTGATGGTGCAGGTCCTGGACGACGTACTTCATCTCCAGCGTCGACTTCACCAATAGGCCGCTCAGCCCGATCGCGTCAGCCTTCTGCTCCTGCGCCGCTTTGATGATCGCGTCCGACGGCTGCTTGATGCCGAGGTTCACCACGCGATAGCCGTTGTTGCTGAGGATGATGTCCACCAGGTTCTTGCCGATGTCGTGGACGTCGCCCTTCACCGTCGCGAGGACAATCGTCCCTTTCTGCGAGCCCTCTTTCTTCTCCATCTTGGGCTCGAGGTACGCGACCGCAGCCTTCATCACGCCAGCCGAGTCGAGCACCGAGGGCAACTGCATCTTGCGCGCCCCGAAGAGATCGCCGACCGTCCTCATGCCGTCAAGCAGGATGTTGTTGATCAGGTCGAGCGGTGAGTAATTCACCAGCGCGTCTTCCAGCAACTCGTCGAGCGACTTCTTTTGCGCGCCATCGCCCACCGATTTTTCACCGTTGATGATCGCCCACTTCAGCTTGTCTTCAACCGACAGCGTGTCGACGTGCGCGGTCGTCTTCTCTTCCTTGCCCTTGGTGCCGGCGAAGTGCGCCATGTAAATCTGGAGCGGGTCACCGTTCGACTGGTCATAGAAAATCAGCTTGCGAGCGAGATCAACTTCCGCTTCAGGAATCTTGTACAACGGATAGATTTTGCTGTAGTTAACAATGGCCATGTCGAGGCCGTGGTCGACCGCCTCGTGCATGAAGACGCTGTTCAGAATGCGCCGCGAATAGACGTTGAGCCCGAACGAAATGTTGCTGACGCCGAGGATGGTCTTCACCTCGGGCAGCTCCTGCTTGATGGCGCGTACTGCCTTCAGCGTCTCGATGCCGGCGGTGCGGTAGTCTTCCTGGCCGGTCGAGATCGGCAGCGTGAGCGCGTCGAAGATGAGGTCGCACGGGCGAATGCCGTACTTGTTTACCGCCAGGTCGAAGATGCGCTTGGCGATGGCGAGTTTTTTCTGCCACGTCAGCGCCATCCCGTCTTCGTCTATGGTGAGCGCGATGACCGCCGCACCGTAGCGCTTTGCCATGGGCAGCACTTTGGACGTGCGCTTCTCGCCGTCCTCAAGATTGATCGAGTTGATGATGGCTTTCCCGGGAATCCGCTTCAGCGCCTCTTCAATGACGTCGGCCTCGGTCGAGTCGACCGTGATGGGCGCCGGCACACGCGTGGCGATCTTGTCGAGGATGTTCGAGATGTAGCCTTTCTCGTCCTCGCCCACGATGGCGCAGCACAGGTCGAGCATGTGCGAGCCTTCGTTCACCAGCTTCTTGGCGAGCGTGAGGATGCCGTCGTAGTCCTGCGCGCGCACCATGTTCTTGAAGTGCTCGACGCGCGTGGTGGTGTTCATCTCCTCGGCCACGACGAGGGGCTTGGGATCGAGGTCGAGCGGCACCATGGAATAGGCGCTCGCGGCGGCGGCGACGGTCTTGACTTCTCGCTTCGCTGGCTGCAGGTTCGCGCAGGTATCGGCGACGGCCTTGATATGCTCGTAGGTCGTGCCGCAGCATCCGCCGACGATGCGCACGCCGTATTCGGTGATGAACTGCTTGTGATAGTCGGCGAGCTCCTGCGGCTGCAACGCATAGACGGCGCGGCCGCCGACGTTCTGCGGCAGTCCGGCGTTGGGCAGCACCGAGACGGGCCGCGGCGAATTCGCGCCGAGATAGCGCACGCCGTCGTTCATCTCCTTGGGGCCGGTGGCGCAGTTCATGCCGATGACCGCGACGTCGAACATCTCCAGCGAGGTGAGCGCCGCACCGATTTCCGTGCCCAGCAGCATCAGTCCGGTGGCTTCGAGTGTGACCTGCACCTGCACGGGAACGTTCTTGCCGGTCTTCTTCAGGGCGTCGAAGATGCCGACCAGCCCGGCCTTGGCTTGCAGGATATCCTGGCAAGTTTCGAGGAGAAGCACATCGACGCCGCCCTCGATGAGCGCCACGGCTTGCTCAGTGTAGGCGGCAGCCATGTCGTCGAAGCCGATGTGTGCGAGCGAGGGCAGCTTGGTCGTGGGACCCATCGAGCCGGCGACAAAGCGCTTCCGTCCATTGGAGGAAAAGCTCGACGCAACTTCGCGCGCCAACCTCGCCGCCGCTACGTTCACCTCGTGGACCTGGTCGGCCATGTCGTACTCGGCCATGACGATGCGCGTCGAGCTGAACGTGTTGGTCTCGACGACATCGGCTCCCACATTGAGGTAGCTGGCGTGGATCTCCTTCACGACGTCAGGACGGCTAAGCACGAGGATGTCGTTGTAACCGTCCTTGCCCCAGAATTGGTCGAGCGGAAGGTTGTAGGCCTGGACGGCGGTGCCCATAGCGCCGTCGTAGATGACGACGCGTTCCTCGATGGCCTTTAAGTAGTCGCTCATTTGAAGATGCGCAGCTTCAGGTGCGCCGAATTCCGTGCTTGAAAGGGCAAGGCTTTTAGCCGTGCCGAACGCCCCTTTTGATTGTCATCCCGACCGAGGACTTCAGTCCGAGCGGAGGGACCAGCTTTCGTTGCAAAGGGGAAGAAAGAACGTGCAGCTTAGTATTCAGTATCGCAGCAACTGGCGATTTTGGGGAAGCTGCACAATCCAAAGCAAGCGCGTTGCGCTCAGCGCATTCGCAGGTCAGAGCGGCCGCGGGAGAGGAAGATCGTGGCGCGATCGAGATGGGCCGAGGTGGTCCTGTTCATCCCGGCATAATAGCACGGCAGGGCACTTGCCCGTCGAGCAAGTGCCCCCACTAGAAGTTTCACATCACTGCGGTGGTGCCTGCTGCGGTTGAGCTTGCCCCGCGCCTGCGCCATGGCCCATGTGTTCGCGCTGCTGGGCCTGCATCTGCTGGAATTTCTGCTGCTGCTCCGGCGTCAGGACGCCATTGATCTGCTCGTTGGTGCCCTGGCGGATCTGCTGCATCTTGGACATGCGGTCATCGCGCGACATGCTCGTGTCCTGATGCAGCGACTGCATCTGCGTTGATTCGTTCTCCAGGATGGGTTTGATTTTCTGCTGCTGGTCGGCGGTGAGGTTGAGCATCTTGGTCATGTGCTGGAGGCGCTGGTCGGGCGACATCATGTGATGTCCCGCCGGCGGGCCGCCCTGGCTCATGGTGTCCTGCTGGGCGTAGAGCGCTGTTCCGCAGCAGGCCATGGCCCCTGCGAGCAGCGCGCAAACTAAGCTTCGTTTCATGCGGTCGAACTCCTTCGCGACTGTCTGCCAGGCGCCGGCGGCGACGTAAAGCGCGGCCGTCGAAAACGGCGAGCCCGAGGTGGTCATCAGCAACAACAACGAATTGAGCTGGCGAAACATCGGCGCGGCGCCCTCGGCAAATCAGCGAGATTACGTTTCGCTCAGGTCAAACCCAGGGACGGGCGCGAAGTTTCCGGGCGGATTGTAAAGAAGTGCTGCGCAGCTTTGTCGAAAAACATTGCCCTACGGACGTAGGCGGCCATGAACTGCAGCGCCAACTCTTCCGTGCGATAGTGATATTGTGCTCCGCTGGTTTCATATCTGTGGGATTGCGCTGGCCGCACTTCTTTCGATGACGCCGGTGCACGCGCAATCGAGCTACCTCGGTATGGATCGCAACGACTATCCCGGCGACACGCCGATGAAGTCGCTGCGTCAGACCTTCGTGTTCACCGGCTACTGGCTGAACAATCCGCCGGCTGAGTCGCAGAACAGTTGGCGCGGGCATCGCCAGGCCCTGCAAGCCATGGGCTACGGTTTCGTGCTGCTGTTCAACGGGCGCGAGTACGCGAAGATCAAGGCGTCGGGTGATGCGGCCCGCCTGGGTGCGAGCGATGCGGAGGCGGCGGTGCAATCGGCGCGGGGCGAGGGTTTTCCGAAGAGCGCGATCATCTTCCTCGACCAGGAGCAGGGTGGTCGTATGCTGCCGGAGCAGCGCACCTATATTCACGCGTGGGCTGACGGCGTTCGCCGCGGCGGATATCGCGCGGGCGTGTACTGTTCGGGGATTCGCATTTCGCGAGTCGGGTGAGCGTCACCGTCGTGACCGCCAACGATATTCGCGACAACGCCGGCGGCCGCGAGTTGCACTTCTTCGTCAGCAACGATCACTGCGGTCCATCGCCCGGCTGTGTATTTCCCAAGCCGCCGCCGCACGCGTCGGAGAGCGGCGTGGGTTTCGCCAATATCTGGCAGTATGCGCAATCGCCACGACGGCCGGAGATGACTGCGGCCTGCCGCCAAACCTACTCACGTGACGGCGACTGCTTTGCGCCCGGATTCGCGCCCGACTCGGGGCTGCATCTGGACGTCGACACAGCGGACTCGCCCGATCCATCCAGCGGACGCACGCGATGAAGGCCGACGCACACGACATCCCTCGCCCGACGCAGATTGAGCACGCCGCACGATTGCTGCGCGCCGGCAAGCTCGTTGCGTTTCCTACCGAGACGGTGTACGGACTCGGCGCGAATGCGCTCGACGAGGCTGCGGTGACGCGCATCTTCGAAGCCAAGGGCCGCCCGATGACGAGTCCGGTGATCGTGCACGTCAGCAGCGTGGCGATGGCGCGCAGCGTGGTTGCCGATTGGCCCGACATGGCGGAGCTATTAGCGCGGCGCTTCTGGCCGGGGCCGCTGACACTGGTGCTGCCCAAGCAGGCAGTCGTTCCGGCACTTGTGACCGCCGGGCTGAACACGGTCGGGGTGCGCATGCCTGCGCATCCCGTCGCACTCGCTTTGATCGAGGCGGCGCAAGTTCCCGTTGCGGCGCCCAGCGCCAACCGCTTTTCGCAAATCTCGCCGACCACGGCGCAGCATGTTCGGGATGGCCTTGGCGAAGCGATTGACTATGTTCTCGATGGCGGCCCGTGCCCGGTCGGCATCGAATCGACGGTGCTGTCGCTGGTTGGATCCGTACCAGTGCTGCTGCGGCCCGGAGGGGTCTCGCGGTCGCAGCTCGAAGCTGTCATCGGCAAGATTGAACAGAGTGATGCGGTGATCAACAAGTCACATCCTTCGCCGGGGATGCATCCGCGACACTATAGTCCGCAAACCAAGCTGCTGTTGGTGCGCAAGGGCGATGTTCCCGCAGCAAGGCAATGGCGCGTATCTCCAGTTGCGTTGCCCGCCGCGACGCGAAGTGCGGGAACTGGTGCCGATGGCGGCCAATGCGCCGGCCTACGCCGCGCAGCTCTACAGCACACTGCACGATCTCGACGCGCGTGGATACGACTGGATCGCCGTAGACGCGCCGCCGGATGCTCCCGAATGGGACGCGGTGCGCGACCGCCTGCAACGCGCGGCGACTTTTGGGTAGAGCGAACCTTTAGGTTCGCGTTGTATTGCGTCACTGGAAACTGAGTCGGCTTTAAGCCGACGCCAGATGTTCGCGCGCTGAAGCGGGCTCTTGCAGAAATGGAATCGCGTGACGCGGGCCTGAAGGCCCGCTCTACCTTGACTTCCCCATTGACCGCCTCGCCCTCCAACTCGCAAGCGCAGCCGGCCGCGCCCACGCCTTCTGCGGCAAATCGGACTCTTCGACGCCACCATGCTAGTCATGGGCGGCATTGTCGGCTCGGGCATTTTCATCAATCCCTACGTTGTGGCACAGCAAGTGCACACGCCGTGGCTGATTCTCGGCGTCTGGATCGCCGGCGGTGTCGTCGCGATGCTGGGCGCGTTCATCTACGCGGAGCTGGCCGCGCTGAGGCCCGCAGTAGGCGGCCAGTACGCTTATCTGCGCGAGGCGTTCCACCCCATGGTCGGCTTTCTGTACGGATGGGTGCTGCTGCTCGTGATCCAGACCGGCGGCATGGCAGCGGTCACCGTCACGTTCGCGCGCTATTTCCTCGAGCTCACCGGCTGGCAAACGTCCGAGCGACTCCTCGTGGTTGTGACGCTGGTGCTGCTGACGGTGATCAATTGCCTGGGCGTGAAGCTGGGCAGCCGCATGCAAAGCGTGCTGATGGTGCTGAAGATTAGCGCCATCGCGGGGCTCATCATCGTCGGCCTCATAATGGTGCGTTCGCCGCACCCACTGCTTGCATCCCGTGCTCGATCGGCCAGTGTCGTTCGATCTGCTCACTGCGTCGGCGCGGCGATGGTACCGGTGCTGTTTGCCTTTGGCGGGTGGCAGACCTCGAACTTCATTGCGGAAGAAGTGAAGGAGCCGCGCAAGAACCTTTCGACCGCGCTGGTAATTGGCGTGGCGGGAGTGATCGTACTCTACGTCGGTGTGAACTTCGTGTGCGTTCGTACGCTCGGGCCGCAGGGATTGGCGGCGACGCGCGCGCCCGCCTCAGCGGTGATGCGAGCCGCCATGGGCGAATCGGGCGCGCGTCTGATTGCGCTGGGCATCGCCATCTCGACGCTGGGCTTTCTGAGCCAGTCGGTGCTGACCGCGCCTCGCGTCTATTTCGCCATGGCGCGGGATGGCCTGTTCTTCCGCAGCATCGCGAAGGTGACGCGGCGCACCCACGTCCCGGCGCTGGCGATTGTGCTGCAGAGCGCGTGGACGCTGGTGGTTGCGCTCTCCGGCCGTTACGAGCAGATCCTGAACTACGTGGTCTCGATGGACTTCGTTTTCTTTGGACTCACGGGCGCGAGCCTCTTCGTGTTGCGACGGCGGGCGCGCACGGCGGGGCAGGCTGGCGGCTATCGCGCGCCGGGCCATCCGTTCACGACGGCGGCGTTCGTGCTGATATCTTGGTTGGTCGTGATCAACACCGTCTACAAATATCCGCGTCATACGCTCGTGGGATTCTCGATTCTGCTGCTGGGTGTGCCGGTGTACGCCATCTGGGCCAGGCGGAGGAGCGCATGACGTCGCGCACGCAAAGCGGCTCTCCGTATATGCAGTTCGCGAAGTTGCGCTCCGCTGCGACCTACAACCTGGCGAGCAGCGGGATGATGTCGTATCCGCTTTCGGAGCTGCCGGTCAGGCTGGAAGATTTGGAGATCACCGGCTCCGACATGTACGGCCATGCGCCGTTGAAGGAGCGCCTCGCGAGACTCAACGGAGTGACGCCGGAAAATGTGATGTGCGCGGCCGGGACGTCGATGGCAAACCATATCGCGTTCGCTGCGACCGTCGAGCCGGGTGACGAGGCGCTGGTCGAGCGGCCCGGCTACGAGCTGCTGGCGAGCACGCTGCAATATCTCGGTGTGACCGTCCGCTACTTCGACCGGCGATTCGAGGACGGGTTCCGCGTCGATGCTGACGAAGTCGCGCGACAGATGACGGCGCAGACGCGGCTGATCGTACTAACGAATCTGCACAATCCCACGGGCGCGCTGATTGACGACGGGACTTTGCGCGCCGTCGGCGACATCGCGCGCGAACGCAATGCCCGAGTGCTTGTCGACGAGGTGTATCTAGAGGCGATGTTCGAGCAGCGACCGCGACCGGCAATTCACCTGGGCGATCACTTCCTGGTGACCAGCAGCCTGACGAAGGCCTACGGTCTGAGCGGCCTGAGGTGTGGCTGGGTGCTGGCTTCGCCTGAGCTGGTCGAACGCATGTGGCACATCCACGATCTGTATGGAGTGAACGCGGCGCATCCGGCCGAGCTGCTCAGTGTGATCGCGCTCGACAATCTCGATAGCGTGACTGCGCGTGCGAAACAGGTGCTGGCCGCGAACCGTCCGATGCTCGACGGCTTTCTTCAGTCGCGCGATGAGATCGCTTGCGCCCGTCCGGAATTCGGGACGGTGGCGTTCCCCAAATTGCTAAAACGCAGCGTGCAGGACTTGAACCAATTACTGCGCGAGAAGTACGACACCAGTGTCGTGCCGGGGCGCTTCTTCGACGCGCCGCAGCATTTCAGGATTGGCGTTGGGGGCGATCCGGAGATGACGCGGATTGGGTTTGAGCGGCTGGGACAGGCGTTGGACGAGCTGCGCTCAGGATGACACCGTAATACAGGCTTCTTAGAACGAGAATTTGGCGGCGAACTGCACGCCGCGCGGGCCGCCGCCTCCCAGAAATGGATTGCCGATGCCCACGTCGCCCGTCGCCGTCAGAGCGTAGAACCCGCTTCCGCGGCCATTCGGCCCGATCCCGTTCACGCCCGGATCGGCGATGAAGTTCGGCAGCTCGGGATTGGCGAAGTTGGGATGGTTGAAGATGTTGAAGAACTCGGCGCGCAACATCAGGTTCAGCCGCTCGGTCACCGCGGTGCTCTTGAAGACGGCGAAGTTGAACTCCTTGAACGGCGGGCCGACCAGCGAGTTGCGCGGCAGATCGCCGAAGTGGCGGCTGCCCGTCAAGCATCCTGCCTCGCTGGTGGAATCCATGCCCGTGATGTTGCCCAGCGTACATGGCACCTGGAAGCTGCTCAGATTGAGAAAATTAAATGGCGCGCTGCCATATTGAATAGGTCCAACCACATCCGGCCGACCAAAGCCCTCACCGGAACCTGAGTAGTCGCCCTCGAAGTTGTAGTTCAGCGTGAAGGGCTGGCCGCTCTGCAGTGTCGCCGTCCCATCGACGCCCCAGCCGCTCTTCAAGCGTCCGGGCCCGCCGGGGATCTGATATGTGAAGTACCAACTGAAGCGGTTGCGGATGTCGAAGTTGGAATTGCCCCGTTCGCCGTTCACGTTGAGGCTGTTGTCGGGCTGCGACGCGTTGGGGATGAAGTCCTCAAGGTCGCTGGCATTGTCGATAGAGTGCGACCACACGTAGTTCACTTGCGTGGAGAAGCCGCGCCACGCATTGATGTGCAGGCTGGTCTGAAACGCGTTGTAGGTTGAGAATGCGCTCGACTGCTCCTGGTTTACGTAGAAGAAATTGGGGTAGGCCGTGCGCGGCACGCCGTAGCCAATGACCGGGCAATTCGGATACTGGTTGGGCGCGCATTGCGAGAGGTCAAAGGCCGTGATTTGTGCCTGGCTCGGTTGGTTGGCATCGACAAAGCGGAACAACCGCGTGCCCTTGGAGCCGACATAGCCGACTTGTAGAGTCGTCTTGTTACCGAACGCCTGCTGCACATTGAGGTTGTAGTTCTGCACGTAGGGTGTGCGGATGTTGGGATCGATGCCGAAGAAGTCGCCTAGCGGCGATGCATTACCGAAGATGGGCAAGCCGGCGGTGATCGGAATCTGATTCATGCTGGGCGGGCTAGCTAGGCTCAGGAAGGTGATGGGTGCGCCGCCTACGCCCGTGTAGGCCGGGCCCGGACAGAACACGCAGTTATACGGCACGTGCGCCAGGAACATGTCCTGCGAGAAGGCATCGAAGAAGATGCCGTAGCCCGCTCGAAGCACGGTCTTGCCTTTGCCGGTGACATCCCACGCGAAGCCTACGCGTGGCGCGAAGTTCTTCCAGTCGGGCTGGTAAAGCTTCGATGGCCCGCCCGGTCCGCCCACCTGCAGCAGAGTTCCGCCGTTGGCGGGCGTGATCTGGTAGAACAGGTCGTTCTTCTCGCCGACTACGCCGAAGTAATCCCAGCGCAACCCGAGGTTGACGGTGATCCTCGAGTTATAGCGGAAGCTGTCCTGAATGTAGAGCCCGTTGCTGTTCTGGTATTCGTGGCGATTGCTATAACCGGAGGCCTGGCTGCCGCCCGAGGGCAGGCCTTCAACGAACGAGACCAGATCGTCGAAGGTGAGCTTGCCGCGAAAATTGTTGTCTTGCACGATCCCGATCGTCGTGCGGCGGAATTCGTAGCCGAACTTCAGATCGTGGCGGCCAAGCTTCCACGAGTAGTTGTCCAGTGCCTGCCAGTTGGAATCGACGCGGTTGCGCGGGACGCTGGCAGTGGCGCCCAGCGGCGAGAAGCCGCCGACCGAAATCTTGGGCAACCCATAGTTCAACGGGTTGGTGACTCCTGTATCCAAGCCGATGGTGGCGGGATTGAAGTTGCCATCCTGCGGATAGAAACCTTCCGCAAAACGGTTGTAGCCAAAGCGCGCCTCGTTCACCTGCGACGAGTTGATGATCTTCACCCAGGAAATCGACACCAACTGTACACGCGTCGGCGTGACCGTGTTGAAGCCGGGCAGCAGGCCGCCGGCGAGCTGCGCGAACGGGAAGCTCTGCGTGCTGTTGCCGAAGTAGTAGCGTCCGCTGATGTTGTTGCTTGAGTTCGGATTGTAGTCGAGCTTGGCGATCATGCTGTCGACGTAGTTGCTGAAATTGGTGGACGTTGCCAGATCGGGCGTGTCGCAGCCAGTGAAGGGGGAAGATCCAGCGAACTGGTTGCCGATGTTGGGTGCCGGATAGGGATTGCGCGCCAGCAGGTTCAGGATCGGCTGGCTTAGTTGGCCACCGTGCATCGTGGCATAGAGCTCGGCCGCCTGGATGGACGCCTGGCTGGGGACGCAGCTCAGACCGGACTGCGCGCCGGTCTCGCGCTGGCCTTCGTAGTCGAGGAAGAAGAATGCCTTGTCCTTGACGATTGGACCGCCCAGCGAGCCGCCGAATTGGTTGTTGAGGAACGGGTTCTTGGGCTGGCCGTCGAAGTTGAAGTAGTTACGCGCGCCGAGCTGTCCGCTGCGCCAATACTCCAGCGCGGTGCCGTGCCAGTTGTTGGTGCCGCTCTTGGTCACGATGTTGACGACCGCGCCGCTGTTGCGGCCGTACTCCGCCTGGTAATTCGAGAGCACGTGCAGCTCGGCGACGGCGTCGAGCGGCAGGATGGTCGCCGGATCGCCGAAGACGCCGGCTTCGTTGATGGCCGGATCGTTGCGGAAGCCGTCGTTCATGTCGGTGCCGTCGAGCAGGTAGTTGTTGGAGCGGCCGCGCGAACCGTTCATCGAGAACTCGCCGAAGGAGCCGGGCGAATCACTGATCTGGTCGGGCGAGCCGGCGACGCCGGGATCGAGATAGATCAACTTCGTGTAGTCGCGGCCGTTGATGGGAATGCTCTCGATGGTCTTCGAGGTCAGAATGCCGCCGAGGTCGTTGGTGGTGGTCTCAATCTGCGGCACCTCGCTGGTAACCTCGACCTGCTGCGCCACCGGGCCGGGCTTCAGCGCGGCATCGACGCGGCTCTCCGCCGCGACGTTGACGACTACGCCCTTGTTCACCGTGGTTTCGAAGCCGGCCTGCGTGACGGTCACATCGTAGGTGCCGATGGGCAGCTCGGGGACACTGTAGCTGCCGTCGGGCGTCGTCTGCGTGGTGCGCTCGAGGCCGGTGTCGACGTTCTTAGCTTTCACCGTCGCGCCCGAGACGACCGCGCCAGAGCTGTCGGTGACCGTGCCGACGATGGTTCCGCGAAAAGTCTGCGCCGAAACAGCGCCCGCCAGCAACAACGACACCACACCCAACCACAGATAGCGCTTGCGTTCCATGATGTGCCCCTCGGAGAGGTTTGTGCTGATGGGCGAGAATTATTCACTAAGCGCGCCGCCACGCCAAGAAGATTTTGCAGGTCGAGTTTGTAAGGCGAAGTCGGCGACGCAGAATGGCACAGGCCGAGTCGCACCTCTGAATGCGGCTCGCCTGAGCTTCAGACCAGTACCGCGGGCGGTGGCGCGTGACGCCGTGTAATGTGTCGATTTTGGCTCCCTTGGCGCTCATCCGTAACGCAGAAATCGAAGATGCCGTTCCAGACCAGCGCAAAAGAGGCGGGGTCAAATCCCGAGCCTGACTCGAAGAGATCGTAGGATTGATATTTTCGCTGGCTGCACTTGTTGGTAGCACGAACATTCCGATAGTGCCCCACGATGTCCAAGTGATCGCACTCCACGAGCAACGTGTTATCGCCATCGGGCCAGAACATGGAGGCGGTGTTCACGATTCCATCGTTGTCCCATAGCTCGATGACGCGAGGATGAACCTCGCCGGGACAGATGGTTTCTACCGCCGGCGCCGGGCCGCCATTCGGATACTGGAATGGGCCGCCGGCACACGCACGGTAGACGGTCCGGTAAACGAAGTCCGTCTCCCGGGAGGGACGTTCACGCCGATGTGCACTCTGGATACGTCAGCGGATTGAGCAGGTTCCAGCGCGGCGCTTCTTCTCCAGGAATGAACTTGAACGGACGCGGCCCGAGCGTCGCGTAGGAACGCGTGACGATATCGTGGCGCCTCCAGTTTTCCCTCTCTTCTTGACGCATGACTTCATCGAATCGCGCCGGGCTCTCGGGCGGGCAATCGTCGCCTAGAACGGCCAGATCATCGATGGCATGGAAGTCCGATGCCACGTATCGCAACCAGAGCTGAACTTCCGATGCGGCCTCCTCCGCCAACGCGATTTGGGTGGGATCATGACTCGTACCCGCTTCGGCTTCGGCCACTGTGTCACGAACTGCATGGGCAAGCCCCAGGTTCGTCGTTGTGCTGGTGCAGTTCCAGATCCATTCCTCCAGGCGGTCCACGAACGGCACCTGCGAGCAGGCGAATCCGCCGCGCAGATCGGCCAGAACGACTTTTCGACCCAACCTGTAGCTGCGCACCCAGTCCGCAATATTTGTACCCCATTGTGGGACGGACAAAAACACTACGCGCTTGATAAGCTCTAGAACCTCCTCCGCGCCAACCATGAAGTCGGGGTCGGCCGGATACATTCGATTTTTTGCCGCAGCCAAGTCCCACAGTAGCCAGCGAATGTCGAGTCCGCCGGTCGAGTGACCGATTAGGGCTACGCGGTCGCCCGGCAGGAATTCTCCTCGCGCGATGCGCTTCACCAGATAGCTGCGCAAACGACCCGCGCGAGTATGCACACCGGCGGTCGGAAAGTTGTCAAAGTAATGCAGATCGGCGGGGGTACGATGGTTGCCCAACGATTTTTTCCAGCGCCGAAATTGAGGTGTGACGCCCGAGTAGTACTCAAGCTGGCCAAGCGCGTCGAACCCGCAAAAACCGGGAACGAGCACAATGTGGACGCGGGCAAGAGGCGAGCGATTCCGAGGCATGATCCACCTCCGGCCCGAGATTAGCGCTCAGGTGGGCCGGAAGTCAGTGACGAGCGCGCCAAACTGCGGCCTGAGGCGGGGTGCCGGGAAGCCAAGGTGGGACGCCCGCCGCGGCACGTAAGACTATCCAGCCTGCTCTTTTCTTCGTGCCAGCAAATACGCCCGGATCAGCTCGTTCAGATCGCCATCCAGCACGCGATCGACGTCGCCGATCTCCACCCGCGTGCGCAGGTCCTTCACCATGCGATAGGGTTGCAGCACGTAGGAGCGGATCTGCGAGCCGAAGTCGATGTCGAGCTTGGAGTCTTCGACCAGCTTGGTCTCGGCGCGCTTCTTCTCCAGCTCGTACTCGTACAGGCGCGAGCGCAGGATGCTCATCGCCTTCTCGCGGTTCTTGTGCTGCGAGCGCTCGTTCTGGCAGGCGACCACGATGCCGGTCGGGATGTGCGTGATGCGCACGGCGGAGTCCGTCGTATTGACGTGCTGCCCGCCCTTCCCCCCGGAGCGATAGGTATCGATGCGGATGTCTTCCGGCTTGATGTCGATCTGGATGCTCTCGTCGATCTCGGGCGAGACGAAGACGCTGGCGAAGGACGTGTGCCGCCGCTTGGCCTGATCGAAGGGCGAGATGCGCACCAGGCGATGCACGCCAATCTCGCTGGTCAGCAGGCCGTACGCGTACTCGCCGTTGACGCCGAAGGTCGCCGACTTGATGCCCGCCTCATCGCCCGGCTGATATTCGTACAGCGATGTCGAGAAGCCCTGGCGCTCGGCCCATCGAAGATACATCCGCATCAGCATCTCGGCCCAGTCCTGCGACTCGGTGCCCCCGGCGCCGGGATGAATCGTCACGATAGCATTGCGGTCGTCGTTGTCGCCGGAGAGCAGCGTCTCGGTTTCGAGCTTGTCGACCAGCGCGCGCAGGGCGTCGACCTCGCGCCTGAGATCGGCGGACACGTCCTCGCCTTCATGCGCCAGGTCGAAGTAGGCGCTGATGTCGCCGGAGCGGCGTGTGAGTTCGTCGTAGGTCGCGAGCGCGCTCTCCAGACGCTTCTTCTCGCGCATCACGTGCTGCGATTTTTCGGGGTTCGACCAGAGCGCGGGATCGGCGGCTTGCTTCTCGATCTCGCTCAGCTTTTCGCGCAGACGGGGCGCGTCAAAGATACTCCTGAAGGTCGTGGACCTTGTCGCGGAGGGCGGAATATTCTTGCTCTAACTCTTCAACCATTGCAGTTAAGACCTTTTGTTCACCACGGAAGCACGGAAGTCACGGAATTTTAGAGATCTGATTCCTCTTCCGCGGCAAAGGCCTGGTCGCTCATCAGTCACTTCGCAGCAGGTTTGCTGCCCAAATAATTCCGTGTATTCCGTGCTTCCGTGGTGAACTCGATTCTTACGCGGGCGGCACTGCTCGGGTTCGGCCAAAATAGCGCAACAGCAAACCCAACACGGTGATTATCGCACACAGAATCGGGAACCAATCGCCGTGGCGGGTGTAGAAGGTCGTGGTCTCCTCCACGTCGTAGGCGCCCTGCAATGCGGTGCGCTGCCAGCGCGGCGCTTCGGCGGTGATGCGTCCATACGGGTCGATGACCGCGGTGACACCCGTGTTGGTGTCACGCAGCAGCCAGCGATTGTTTTCCACCGCGCGCATGCGGGCCATAATAAGAAGCTGTAGCGGAGCGCCGGTGTTGCCGTACCAGCCGTCGTTCGAGATGGTGACGAACACCTCGCCCCCATTGCGCGCGAACTGCCGTATCTCGTCGGGAAAGACGGATTCATAGCAGATAAATACGCCGACGCGGGTTCCGTCTACGTCCAGCGGCTCGCGCTTCGTGCCACGGCCGAAGGTGCCGATGTCGCGCGTTAGCTTCTTGGCGAAGAACAGGACGTCGGCGAATGGCACATATTCGCCGAAGGGGACGAGATGCACCTTGTCATATTCCAGCGTCCACGCGCCGGTGCGGGCGATGACCGATGCGGAGTTGTAGAGCACCGGCGGGCGTGAGGGATCGCCGGCATGCCGGATTCCGATCGTGCCCGCAATAATCGATGAATCCGTACGCCGGGCAATATTGGCAACCGTGCTGCGCACGTGCAGATCGGTTACGAAGAACGGCGCCGGCGACTCGGGCCAGAGAATCAGTCCGGGCGTGCCCGCGTGCTCCGCTTTGGGACGCACGCTTAGGTCGCTGAGCTCGCGCAAAGTGTTTTGCAAGTAATCGAGGTCCCAGGCTCCCGCCTCGAGGATGGGAATGTTGGACTGCACCAGCGTGACACCCTGCGTGGTGGGCAGCGCGGCCGGCTTGTACATCTTCCCTGAATGAAGCAACAGGATTGCGATCGCACAGGTGCCGATCAGAAACCGCCGTTTGCGCTGCGGCACCAGGAAGGCCGCGGTGACGGCCGTGTTGACCAGCGCAATTTCGAAGGAGATGCCATACACACCCGTGATGCTGGCGAGGCTGGTCAACGGAACATTGTCGATTTGCGTGGTGCCCAGCAGGTCCCAGGGAAAGCCCGTGATGTAGGTGCGCGCGAGTTCGACCGCCACCCAGAGGAAGGGTGTGAACACCAGCGCGCGCAGGCTGAAGCCGTTGCGGCGGGCGGCGATGAGCGCGAGCAGCAGTCCGAAGAGGCCATGATACAGCCCGAGATAAAGCGCGAACAGCAGCAGCAACAGGGCCGAGGTGAACACGTCGAGGCCGCCATACAGATGCATGACGTGATACACCCAGGAGCAACTGCCCAAATACCAGACAATGCCGCTGGCGTAGCCCAGCAGAAATCCCTGCCACGCGGTTGCAGGCGCGAGGAACTGCCCGCCGTCGGCCAGCACCATGGTCACATCCTGCTCGCGGCATTTAAGAATGGCGTAGATGAGCGGCGCAAGTGCGATCCAGCTCAGCAGGTAAAGTGCGGGTTTAGGGAAGATGAGGACCTGAAGCACGCCCGAAGTGCAGGCGAAAACCCAGGCTCGCGCGCGGATGCGTCTCACCTTGCGAGTTTAGCAAAGCGAGCGCGATACGAAGTTGCAAACGGATTACAGAATCCTGAATCGGGGCAACACAGCGATATGGCGATGATTGACCATCTTTGACAAGCAGTGATAGCTTGCACGCAGAGGCCATATCGAATGAACGTCAACCTCACTCCGGAACTCGAAGCTCTGGTCCATCGCAAGGTCAAGACCGGGCGCTATAACTCGGCCAGCGAGGTCGTGCGCGAAGCCTTGAGGATATTCGAACAGAGAGAGCGCGTGCGCGAGCTCCAGCTCCGCGATATTCGAAAGAAGATAGATCAGGGATGGGCCTCGCTCCAAAGCGGGGAGGGCGTAGATGGAGAGGAGTTTTTCCGCGGTCTCGCCCGTGCGGAAAAGGAACAGGAGCGCAAACGCAAGCGGGCATGAAGCGCTTCAAGCTCTCGCCTGAAGCGGCGGCCGATATACGCGATATCTGGTCCTATATCGCGAAGGACAGTCTCAAAGCGGCCCGTTCTATTCGCCTGAATATCTTCGACGCCTGTCAAACAATCGCCGAGTACCCGAATGTCGGACGTCGGCGTGAGGACCTCACCGACAAACCCGTC
The DNA here is from genome assembly GCA_963735915.1 of uncultured Acidobacteriaceae bacterium. Classification (GTDB taxonomy): domain Bacteria; phylum Acidobacteriota; class Terriglobia; order Terriglobales; family Acidobacteriaceae; genus Bog-257. The sequence continues at coordinate 67,278 of CAVTMX010000009.1, forward strand.
CTGTTCTGGGCAATCGGCTCGTACCTGATCGTCTACAACCCTGAGCGCCGGCCTGTCGAGATCGTTCGGGTGCTGCACGGCGCGCGCGATGTTGCGGCGCTGCTATGAACTTGAACCTCCGTGAGTCATCCGTCGCGATGCACGGTGTCGGGCGAGAATGCCGGCAGGCAGACGGCGATGTACTCGGCTCCATCGGCATCCGGAGTCGAGTACTGGACCCATTCTCCCGCGGGCGCGATAACAGCCTGTCCAGTGTGGACGTCGAGCTGGCCTGCGCGCGATTTAACGCGCAGCATGCCGCGAAGCACGACGGTGAACTCGTCGAACTCCGGCGTCTGGCCGGGCTCGCTCCAGCCCTGCGGGCTGCGCATGTGGGCGACACTCACGGCGGCGTGGCTCGAATTCACGCGGCCTATGTATTCGTCGATCAGCTTAGGCTTAGTTCCGGCGGCGGCGATGCGGGTCGGTTGCTTGATGAGCGTGGGCGGCATCAGGCGATTATAGAGAATCGCCCCTTAAGGACCCGGATAATCAACCACAGAGACACAGAGGCACAGAGATTGTTCGCGTGCTTTCTTTCTCTATGTCTCTGTGGTGAAGGCGTTTTGTGCGGCTGTGGCAGCAGCAGCTCTCTCCTTACAAATTACTTACGAAGGATTTATTCGCGATTTATGGGCGCTGATGTCAAATCAATCGTGCGTTCGATACGCATGTAAGCCAAGAGGAGCTATGTCAACCCAGGAAGTCTTTGTTCAGCAGTTCGCGCGATTGTTCCACCACTATCAGGAAGCGCTTTCGCCCGCAGGGCAACAGCCGGAGGCACAGAGTTGGAAAACGTTGTGCGCCGATGATCGCAATCGCATGATGGCCGCCGCGCGGCTCGCTATCCTGGAGATGGAAACCAACGCCCGCCTTGAGAATAATTCTCGCCAGTACTTCGCCACGCCTGGCGAAGCGGAGTGGGGCTGCTGAAGCCGAAATTGGGGGTCATCGATGACGAACACGGGACGTCTACCGGCCTTGGCTCTGCACCTGTTCCGGCCCGCCATTGCGGATGCCAAGCTGATGACGGAGAAGCAAGCACACGATGCCGTTTACGTCGCCAGTCTGGCAGAGGAGTTGGCTGCCCTCGACCGGAAGCTCTCCGCCATGGAACAGGCGTTGCATCCTGAGAGCCTTCAGAATCGGGGTTGTACGTGCGTCTCAGGCCAGGCGCCGGACGAGGAACGAAGCGCGCAATGGGTCCGGACAAAGTGCAGGGAGCTGGACTCTCGCCTCCATCGCATCGCCGGCGTCGAACAACGTCTTCATAGTTCCGCCGAACTATCTGATATCCAGTCCAAATAGATAGCTTGGCACTTTTCTTCCCTCGACCCCAGTCGCGATGAGATTGACACGGGCAAGCAGAAGGGGCGTCCGGAAAAGACGCCCCTCGCCCAACCATGCAGCAGTTGCTAGCGGGCTGAGGCCCCGCTGCTGCTTCCACCGCCGCCGGAGGAAGCGTTGGCCGGCCCACTCTGCTGCTTCAGCCACGCCGCCAGGTTCGATTGCTGCTGGTCGCGCAGCTCCACGCAGCTATCGATCGACTCGATCGCTTCCCGCTGATTACGCTCCGTGCCGGGGAAGGGATGCTGCTGGAAGAACTCCTTCACCTGAGTTGCCTTCTCCGTGCTACAGAAGCCCTGCGCCCCGTAGAGGAAGATGCTTGCACTACCCAGCCCTCCGCCCATCTTGGCCTGTAGTTGATCAAAGTGGCTGCGCATGAAGTCCCAGGTTTCGTCCTGGCTCGCGGGAGTCCCCAGCATCGGCATCAGGATGAACAGGTCCTGTCCGCGCACTGCGGGCGTCAGCACAGAGTCGAGCGTCCGCTTGGTGAGCTCAGGCTGTGGGAACTCCGGCAGAGCGTAGAAGAACTGGTACTGCTGCTGTGGCGAATGCGCCTTCTGAATCTGCGCCAGGTACTGGTCGTAAAGTTCAGCGTCGCCATGGCGGGCTGCGACCGCAATCACAGCGGGCGCCAGGGTGCCGTCGATGGATGCCGGGTCCTTCATGTACTGCTGCACCATGATGCGGGCCTGCTGAATGACCTCGGGATCATTCCCCAAAATTCCCAGCCCCTGGAAAAGAATGGCGCGCTTCTGCTTTTCTTCAGGCGTGTCATTCGGGCGGGCGGTGTAGCCGAGCTGTTGCAGCACGGGCGAGAACTGCGTGCGCAGCCAGGCCTGGAATTCCGGGCGGTCCGCCTCGGTCAGCAAATTGTCGTCGATACCGCGGAGATGCCGCCCGAAGCTCTGTAGCAGCACCGCGCCCGGCGTGTTCTTGAATTGCGCGCCCAGCGCCAGATAATCACCGACCGAATGCTTGCCGATGCGCATGAGCGCGAACTCATTGCCCACCATCGCAATCCGCTCTTCCGGCGTGAGCGCCGTCTCCGCGCCGCTGCCCAACTGACGCAGGCCAGGCGCGTCGTAGTTAAAGCGGTAATAGCCGAGCGCGTTGGAGTCAGGGAAGACGAACTTCGGGCAGCCCTTCATGGTGAACTGTTGCTCGCGCCGGGTCATCACAAAGCACTGCTGCTGTCCGGCGGAGGAGCCGTTGATCCCCTTGGCGCAAATCGGAATCTGCCACAGCTCGTCGGTTGGCTTGTTGAAGTCGTCCGGCGAGTTGAAATAGCGCTTCTGCGAAATTTCCAGCGTGGTGTTGCCGCCCTCGCATTTCGAGCTCACGTCCACAAAGGGAACACCGGGCTGTAAGACGAACGTCGGCATGATCTGGTCGATGGGCTGCTTGGAAGCGCGAGCCATTGCTGACCAGAAATCGGCCGCCGTCGCATTGCCGTACGCGTGTTCCTTCAGGTAGAGGTTGACGCCTTGGCGAAAGGTCTCCGGCCCGAGGTATGTCTCCAGCATGTGCAGCACGGCGGCGGATTTCCCGTAGGCGATGCCGTCGAACAACTGCTCGATTTCGGCGCGCGTCTCCGCCGCCTGACGAATGGGGCGCGTGTTCCGGGAGGCGTCGCCGCTGAGCGCGCGTTGCGTATCGCCGGCGACCTGCTGGCCTTCCAGCCAATCCGGCTTCCACTGCGCCAGCGGGTGCGGCGTCATCCAGGTGGCAAAGCCTTCGTTCAGCCAGATGTCGTCCCACCACTCCATCGTCACCAGGTCGCCGAACCACTGGTGCGCCATCTCGTGGGCAATGGTATCGGCGACGTTCTGCTTGGTGCCCACGGACGCGGTTTTGTCGTCCACCAGCAGCGCACTTTCGCGATAGATGATGGCGCCCCAGTTCTCCATGGCGCCGGCCTGGAAGTCAGGCACCGCAATGTTGTCCAGCTTGGGCAGGGGATACTTGATGCCGTAATAATTGTTGTAGTAGTGAAGAATGTACTTCGACGCCGCCAGCGGGAACTGCGCCAGGTTCTCCTTGCCGGGAACGGTGCAGACGCTCACCTTCACCCCGTCGGTGTGATCGGAGACGCACTTCCAGTCGCCCACGCTGAGCGCGACCAGGTAGCTCGACATCTTCGGAGAGGTCGAGAACTTGATAGTGTGCTTGTCGCCGGGGCCGGGCGTGTCGGAGACGATTTCGCCATTGGAGATGGCGGTGTCGCCCTTGTCGACAATCGCGGTGAGCGCGAACGTCGCCTTGTAGGCCGGCTCGTCAAAGCAGGGGAACGCCACGCGAGCGTCGGTAGACTCCATCTGCGAGACTTCGTATTTGCGGCCCTTGTAGGTGCTGAGGTAGAAGCCGCGCAGCTTGTCGTTCAAATGGCCGGTAAACTTGATGTGCACCGTGGCCGGCCCGGCGGGAAGCTGGTTCGGGACGGTGAAGGTGGCCATCTCGTTCTTCTCGTCCGTCGCTACCTTGGCTGTCTGTGTCTTGCCCTCGGCGCTGACCGTGACTTCGTGGAATTCAATTTCCAGCGCGTTCAGCGTGATGGTGTCGCTGGGCTTCGTCAGCTTCAGGTCGATGGTCTCGTCGCCTTCATAGCTGTTGGTGGGGAAGTTAAGGTTGACGGTCAATGCGTAATGATCGGGCGAGGCGCCGCCGGGCAGGCGCTGTGCAACCGCTGTGCAGCAGGCGAGCAGGCCGGCCGCAAAGACAAGCAAGAACTTTTTCATAGATTCACTCTCAAATAGGAAGTGCGTCCAGCTACGATGACGGGGAATACGTTAGGAACCGCTGGATAGTTCCACAGGTATAACCAAGTTTAGACGAGTAGTCATGGTTGTGCGTGAGCGGATGAGATGAATTGCAGTCGCGTCCATTTCCGCACACCTGTCCGCTAGCGGACAAACAGAATATTGCATCGTCTTACGATATGTATTTCGATATGTATTTTGGTCGGGCGCTGGTCGGGTGTAAGCGGGTGCCCCAGAGCCTGCCCTGAGCTTGCCGAAGGGTTCGCCCATCTTTTGGGCTAACCTGGGCGTGCCGCCGAACGGTCCCGCAATCCTGCTAGACTCAAATCTTGGAGCCACAGAAACCCTCACTAGCGGACGACCTCGCAAGTTCCAACTCCGTCGTCCAAGCTCAACAAGCGCACGTAGTCGCCCGCACCGGCGCAATCGCCTACCTCGTCGCGATCGCGCTGGGCCTATTTTCCGGCTGGGTCAATCAGGTGGTCACTGATCCGCTGCTTACCGCGCTGTGTGTCGTGAGCTTCACTATGTTCCTGGGGACGTGGAAGAAGCAACAACCCTGGCGCTGGATGCTGCTCGTCTGGATAGGGGTGCCGCTGATGCTGGCCTACTATCACTTCGTCGCGCATTTGCCGCACACTCGTGGGGAAGTATACGGCGCGTTCCTGCAACTGCTGGCCGGAAGCGCCGGCGCGCACGGCGGCCACTTCATGCGGGAAATGGTCGACCACGTCTTCCTCAAGCAGGACGACTAACGCTCGTCACTTATTGCACGGGGCGAAGATGGAGTGGGGCAGAGCGCAGAGTCGCGGTCAGCGATGTCGTCTGTCCTACTTTGATCTTGCGCCGGAACGCGGCGGGGGCCAGATCGCTGCTGGAGACAAAGACGTCGTAGGTCCCCGGCGGCAGGTCGACAGTGCAGGTGCCCATCTGATTGGTGGTTGCTACCTGATCGTGTACCAGCGATGTCGACTGGCCAGGATTCGTCCAATGCACCACGATGACCTTCGCGCCCATGACCGACCCGCCGAGGGAACTGGTCGTCCCCGCGCGCTGCACCGATATTTGCAGCCGCCCAGTCTCCTGGGCAATGGCGCTGCTGCCAAAAACCAACAGCAATACACAGCTGAGAAGAAGGAAACGCCTCATACTCGCCTCCATTCTGGGTAGCTGGCTCTTGGACGCTGCGGCAGATTAAACGTTAGACTGCTCCGCGTGTTGGAGCGGTGTTGACGAATACCTCAGCGGCACGGCATGACTAAAACTGCGCCCCAGGTTCGCGTCCTTCTCTTGGAACGCTAACCTGGGGCCAGATCGAGGAGCCCCAGGTCAGCCCAAAATCGGCGTCAACCTGGGGCATCGAATCAGTGCTGATGATGCGCGAGCAGCCGTGCTTCGTTCAGGTCATAGCTGTCGCCGCATCGCGGTGGTCCGCCCAGCGGGTTGTAGTCGAAAAAGTTGTGCGGGATCATCTCGAAGCCAAGCCAATGGACCAGCGTGATCCCGGTTCGCGCCCCGCTGCCCATCTGGTTGTCGGCGTCGGTGGGCTCGTGGTGGGTTGATCCGAAATACCACAGCACGATCCCATCGCCCGTTCCGCCGAGCGGTTCGTTGTTCAGATACGCCAGCAGATAGTTATTTGGGTTGAACCAAGTGTAGAGCCAGTTATTGGTTCCGGAGCCGGTACCGTCCTCTCCGGGATTGTCGTTGGTCAGGTCCTGGTCGTGCTGCGTAAATGTCTCCTGAAACTTGCCCTGGCCCTTGCGGTCGTAGGGATAAAACTCGTAGCCAATCAGGTGCCCGTAGTCATTGGTCTGCGTCTGGCTCTCGATCAGCAGACTGCTGAACTGCGACTCGTTCCAATCCGCCGTCTCCTCGTTAGGAATCGGAGTGAAGGCGTCGGTAGCGCGATAACCGTTGGCATCCTCCTGGTGAGTAAACTGGACCACCTGGTTATCGTCGCGTCCCAGGAGCTTGGTACTCACCCGCCAGAGCCCGTTATGGACGTGCGCCTCCGACGTATTAAACGGCAGGTTGTACCCAGTTGCGCCGGTGCGGAAGGTAATGCGACCGTCCTCATGGAAGGTGTACTCAATGATGTAGTCGTAGTTGAAGGCGTCAAAGACCGACCACACCACCACTTCCTGAATGCGCCGCCGCACGTGACTGCCCGGTTCCTTGCACAGATACCCGATGCCCTCGTCGCGGCATTCTACCCCGATCTTGGGGATAGGATCCCGTGTGTAAAAAAGCGTCCCGCGAGCGGGATTACGGAAGTAAACCAGGGCTCCGTACTCGTCCGGCAGGTCTTGCTGGTCAATCTGGTCCAGGCGGTCATCGCCGAACGACATGTCGTAATAGGTTTCGCTGCGATCATCGTAAGGGACGAACATTTCCGCCAGCCCCGCGCGCTTGATGATGTACTGCGGGGAGGTGTACTGCGCTCCCTGGATGGTGATGTCGTGGGCCTGCGTGCCCTTCATACCCATGTTGCGCAAGCCGAACCGCCAGTGCGTGTTGGGAAAGTCGATGCGCAGATACAAATCATGTGAAAGGAGGAGGCCGACAGCATCCTCCTCAGTGACCGTGCAGCCGTTGCCGTTGATGATGACCTGGTCGGTGGCCGCAGCCGGAATAACGGCGAGCAGCACAGCCAGTAACGCGATTGTGGCTGCGAGCACGGTTTTCAATTGTTGCGGCGAAATGCGCCTCGCCTTTTGAAACAGGGTTGACGGTGACAGAGTTGCCGTGGGAGTCGTCATGGCCTCGTTTACCTCTCGCAATAAAGGATTGCTGGAAAAGAGGGGCCCCGTTAGCGCTTGCGCGCGAGAAAAGCTCTGGCAAGGGATACTAGTACTTTTAACCCGTTTGGCAAGCGAAATCGTGCGTAGTTTTGTCGCAATCACAAACAGCAAGGGCTATCGCGTGTTTTCTGGCTACTGCTCGCGGGTGCCCCACTCATCCCATCGTTTGGGATGAGTGGTCTCGTTAAGCTCATGCTCCCGGGTGCAGCAGCATCCAGATGCCCAGCGCAAGAATGATGCCGGAGACGAGCGCGCGAAAAATGCTTTGCGGGATGCGTTGCAGCATCCACTTCCCGGAGAGCGTGCCAACAATAACTCCAACCGTTGCGAACGTCGCAAATTGCCATTGCGCAAGCATCGAGTGCCATTGCATCGCCGCATAGACCGGCATGCGGCAGAGGTCAATGAGCAGTCCTATGGCGGTTGCGGTGGCCACAAACGCGGCGGGCTGAAGATGAAATCCCAGCAGCGCCGCGGAACGGATGCCGCCCTGGTTGCCCACCATGCCTCCAAAGAGTCCGGACAGCGCGCCGGCAATCCATGCCGTGCGGCTGCCAAATCTCATGCGAGACGCGAGCCCGGTCAGCCCCATCATACCGGCGAAGACCAGCAAGGCCCCAAGCACATAGCCGAGCACTGTGCTGCGCAGCCAGATATGCAGGACCGCGCCCGTCAGGCCGCCGGCTGCGCTGGTCAGGCCGAAGCTCCACAGCACACGCCGATCCACATGCTGCCGGATGACAACGAAGCGAAGCGCCGTGCCGATGAAGTGTGGGATGGAAACCAGCGCGACCGCCAGCTTGGTGCCGATCCAGGTCGCCAGCAGCGGTGTCAGGATGCTCCCGATGCCGAAGCCGGAGATGGCGGCAATGGCCCCGGCGACGATGCCGGCGAGCGTGAGCAGCAGTGCGTGGTTCACGGAATGGGCAACATTGTAGCCGGGTGGAGCATAGCCGGGGTGGAGCACCGCTTCAGCGGTGCATTTGCGCCCCTCCATGATCGCCGGCTTTAGCCGCTGAGGTAATCGATGGCTCGGTGTACCTCAGCGGCTGAAGCCGTCCCTACAACAATGATTTTCTGCACGCCTGAAGGCGCACTCCACCCGAGTTGGGCGCGAAGGCTCTTCGAACTACTAAAGTGAAATTTCTCCCTGCTTTTGCACACCTTCCTCAGACCGCAGCCGCCCCTACCAGCGCATAAAATAGAAGCAGGTCCATGCCGCAAAGCGAATTCGTTCATCTTCATCTCCACACCGACTACTCCATGCTCGACGGCGCCTGCGAAGTCGAGCGCTTGGTCGCGCGCGTCAAGGACCTTGGCATGCCCGCGGTCGCCATGACCGACCACGGCAACATCTTCGGCGCGGTCAACTTCGTGAGCGCGGCCAAAGACGCGGGTGTGAAGCCGATCCTGGGGTGCGAGCTGTACATCTGCCAGAAGGACGATCATCGCGCCGCACCCGAGGGCGACAACTACAACCACCTGATCGTGCTCGCCGAGAACGACCTGGGCTATCGCAACCTGGTGAAGATTGTTTCCGAAGCCTCGCTGCACGGCTTCTACTACAAGCCGCGCATCAGCAAGAAATTTCTTGCCGAGCACGCGCAGGGGCTGATCGGGCTTTCCGGCTGCCTGAAAGGCGAGGTCGCCGAGCGGCTGACGGAAGGGAAGTACGATGCCGCCCGCGCAGCCGCTGCGACCTTCAGCGACATCTTCGGCAAAGGCAACTTCTATCTCGAGATTCAGGACCAGGGTGTCCCCGAACAGAAGCGCATCAATCCGCACCTGCTGAAGCTGGAGCAGGATCTCGGCCTGCCGCTGGTGGCCACCAACGACAGCCACTATCTGTGCGAGGACGATTCGCACGCGCAGGACGTGATGGTCTGCATCCAGACCGGCAAGTCGATCAACGACACCAACCGGCTGAAGTTCCATGGCAACCAGTTCTATGTGAAGAGCGCCGACGAGATGGCGCGCGTCTTCAACGGCTACGAACGCGTGCTGGCGCGCAGCCTGGAGATCGCCGAGCGCTGCAATGTCCGGCTGGAAAAAGTGCACGACCCGTTCCCGCAGTTCGAGGTGCCTGCGGGTTACACGCTGCCTGACTACTTCGAGCACGTGACCCGCGAAGGCTTTGCACGGCGGCTCGTCATGCTGCGCGAACTTCAGGCCCTCGGCCGCCTGAAGCACTCGCTGGAGGATTACGAGAAGCGCCTGTCGCGCGAGATCGAGTGCATCCGCCAGATGCAGTTCTCCGGATACTTCCTCATTGTCTGGGACTTCATCCGCTTCGCCAAAGAACGCAACATCCCCGTCGGGCCGGGGCGCGGCTCGGCAGCCGGCTCGCTGGTCGCTTATGCGCTCGCAATCACCGACATCGATCCGCTGCAAAACGAGCTGCTCTTCGAGCGCTTCCTGAATCCCGAGCGCATCAGCCTGCCCGACATCGATATCGACTTCTGCATGAACCGGCGCGGCGAGGTCATCAACTACGTCACCGAGAAGTACGGTCGCGACCAGGTCGCGCAGATCATCACCTTCGGCACCATGGCCACCAAGGCCGCGATGAAGGACTCGGGCCGCGCGATGGACATTCCCTATGCCGAGGTTGATCGCATCGTGAAGATGGTGCCGGCGACGCTGAACATCACCATCGACCAGGCGCTGAAGGACTCGCCAGCGCTGGCCGCCGCCTACGACAACGAGCCGCAGACCAGAGAGCTGATCGACACCGCGAAGAAGCTGGAAGGGTTGGTGCGCAATGCAGGAGTTCACGCAGCGGGCGTGGTGATCTCGCCGCAGCCGCTGACCGACCTCGTCCCGCTGCATCGCACCAAGAACGACGAAATCGTCACTGCCTACGACATGAAGGCGGTCGAAAAGCTGGGCCTGCTGAAGATGGACTTCCTCGGGCTCACCACGCTGACCATCATCGACGATGCGCTGCAGCTGATCGAGCAAACGCGCGGCGAGCGGCTGGACTTGGAGAAGCTGGCGCTTGATGACCAGGTGACCTACGAAAAGGTCTTCCACACCGGCCTGACCAGCGGCGTCTTCCAGTTTGAATCGCACGGCATGCGCGACGTGCTGCGCCGCTACAAGCCCACTGCCGTCGAAGACCTCACCGCCTTGAACGCGCTCTACCGGCCCGGCCCGATTCAGGGCGGCATGATCGAAGACTTCATCGAGCGCAAGTGGGGCCGCAAGAAAATCGAGTACGAGCTGCCGGAACTGGAGCCGATGCTCAAGGAGACGCTGGGCGTCATCGTCTACCAGGAGCAGGTGATGCAGATTGCCAACCGGCTGGCGGGCTACTCGCTGGGTGAAGCCGATCTGCTGCGCCGCGCCATGGGCAAGAAAGATCCCGAAGCCATGGCCAAGCAGCGCGAGCGCTTCGCCCGCGGCGCCGCTGAGCGCGGCTTTCCGCAAAGGAAGGTCGAGAAGATTTTCGATCTGATGGAGCAGTTCGCCGGCTACGGCTTTAACAAGTCGCACTCGGCCGCTTACGCGCTGCTGGCCTATCAGACCGCGTATCTGAAGACGCACTATCCGGTCGAGTTCATGGCGGCGCTGCTGACCTCCGTCTCCGGCAGCACCGACGACGTGGTGAAGTACATCAACGAGTGCCGCGAGATGGGCATTCCGGTCGAGCCGCCCGACGTCAACGTGAGTGATGCCTACTTCACGCCGCATGGCGAGGCCATTCGTTTTGGACTGGCCGCGGTGAAGAACGTCGGCCACAACGCGATCGATTCGATCGTCGCCGCGCGCAAGGACAACGGCGCCTTCAGTTCGTTCTACCAGTTCTGCGAGAAAGTCGATCTCCACCTGCTGAACAAGCGCGTGGTCGAGTCGCTGATCAAGAGCGGCGCCATGGACCCGCTTGGCCGCCGCGCACAGCTGATGGCCGTGGTCGACAGCGCCATGGAGCACGCGCAGAAGTCGCAGCGCGATACGGCGCTCGGGCAGCATGGCTTGTTCGGTGTCTTCCAGCAGGACGACGAGAATCATGTCGCCGAGAAGCCGCTGCCCAACACGCCCGACTGGGATGAGCACCAGCGCCTCGCTTTCGAAAAGGAAATCCTCGGCTTCTTCATCACCGGCCATCCGCTGGAGAAATATCAGGACAAGCTGCTCGACTTCAACGCACGCACCACGACCGAGATTTGCGACATGAAGTCGTCAACCGGGAAAGGCGAAGTCCTTGCCGGCGGAATTTTGAAGGGCATTCGCGTCGCCAAGTCGAAGAAGGGCGACTTGTACGCGCAGGGCCAGCTCGAAGACATGAACGGCTCGGTGGACATTCTGGTATTCGCCGAAGCCTTTCGGCGTCTCGGCGAAAAGGTGAAGCTCACGGTGCCGGTGCTGGTGAAGGGCGGCGTGCGCGTCGAGGAAGGTTCGAATGCCAAGCTGCTGGTGGACGACATCACGCCGCTGGAGGACGCAAAACCCAAGCTGCCCACACACCTGCGCATCAAGCTCTCGTTGGAGAACGCTTCGTCGCAGACGATTGACGCGCTGCAAACCATTTGCCGCGAGCGCAAGGGCGACGCGCGCGTGCTCTTCGACCTGGAACGCAAAGGCGACTTCACCGTGGTGATGGAGGCGGAAGGCTATAATGTGTTGCCGGACCGCGCATTCATCAACCGCGTGGAAGAGCTCTGTGGCCGCGGCAGCGTGCGGGTAATCGACTGAAGCCGCCGCCCCTGTCCGACCAGAAAGGGTTTTTGCCACGGAAGCACGGAAGCCACGGAATTCTTTAAAGAGATAGAAAAAATTCCGTGATTTCCGTGCTTCCGTGGTGAATTCGGCCTTCCGAATAGCAGGGCATGGCAGATACCACCGCAGCCAGGAAGTCAGAGCTCACGCCTCAGCAAAATGGGCTCTTGTCCGCGCTGAACTTCTGGATGCTCGCGGCCGAGACACTCTATTCGCGCAGCAGGCGCAACCGTCACATCATGGAATCCGGATCCAAAGCGCAGCAAGAGCTGGAAAAAATCGAAACCCAAATCGAGCAGCTCCAGGCTGCCGCCGCGGGCAATCAGGAAGCGCAGAAACAACTGGCCGCCCTGCACAATCGCGTGGAGTCGCTGCGCCGCCAGATCTCCGGGGAGCTGACGCCGTGGGAGCGCACCGAGCTGGCGCGCCATCCTAACCGCCCCTATCCGCTGGATTACATCGAGCGCATCTTCCCCGACTTCAGCGAAATTCACGGCGACCGCGTTTTTCGCGACGACGCCGCGATGGTCTGCGGCATGGCGCGCTTTCGCGGCAGGGAAGTGCTGGTGCTGGGCACGCAGAAGGGCCGCGACACCAAGCAGCGCCTGCATCGCAACTTCGGCCAGCCCAATCCCGAGGGCTACCGCAAGGCGATGCGCGCGATGAAGTTCGCCGAGAAATGGCGGCGTCCCATCATCTCGCTGATTGACGTGGTCGGCGCCTATCCCGGGCTCGGCGCCGAAGAGCGCGGACAGGCCGAAGCCATCGCCCACAACCTGCGCGAGATGGCGCGCCTCGAAGTACCGTTTATCGCGGTGATCACGGGCGAAGGCGGTAGCGGCGGCGCGCTGGCCATTGCCGTCGCCGACCGCGTGCTGATGCTGGAGAACACCATCTATTCGGTGATCTCGCCCGAGGGCTGTGCTTCGATCATGTGGCGCGACTCGAACAAGAAGGACATGGCCGCCCAGGCGCTGCGAATCACGGCAAGGGATATCAAGCAACTAGGCGTCTGCGACGAGGTCATCTCTGAGCCGCCGGGCGGCGCGCATCACGACTACGACGAAGCCGCGGTCAACCTCGCGGACGCCCTGGAGAAGCACCTGGCGCAACTGGAGAAACTGCCGGTTCGCGAGCTGCTCGATGCGCGCTACAACAAGTTCCGCCACATGGCGCAGTACTTCCGGACGGAAGAAGTCGCAACGAACTAGGGCGCGGCTAAGGCTGATGTGCCGGGTCAGCATCTTCAGTTGCGATGATCCAGTCCCGCCCAGCGGGACGGCATAAGAAAGCCCACCGTTTCAACGGTGGGTAGGCTGTAAATCACCGAATTCGCACGGTCCGTCCCAATAGGTTGTAAGAATGCCGCACGCCCTTACGTCCAATCTCCTGCATTGCATCTTCAGTACCAAAGGTCGCGTCAATTCTATTCCCGACCCCGATGCTCTTGGCCGATACCTGGGTGGAGTGGCGCGTGAGAAAAGCATTCCTTTAATCATCGCCGGCGGCATGAGCAATCATGTTCATCTTCTGATTGCATTGCCGGCGGCAATAACATTGGCCAAAGCGGTCCAGGAGCTCAAGGGAAATAGTTCGCGATGGCTGAATCAAAAGGGATCGCAGTTTGCATGGCAGGAAGGTTATGGAGCATTCAGCGTCAGCCAATCGAACAAACAAGCTGTCGTCGATTACATTTTCGAGCAGCCGAAACACCACGCCAAGCGCACGTTTGAGGAGGAATTCGAGGCGATGTTGCGGAAGTCCGGCGTCGAATACGACTCACGATATATTTTCGGGTAGGCTTGGATGTCGTCCCCGAGGGACTCAGATTCTTGTTCCCTAACCCACCGTTGAAACGGTGGGCTATCTTATGCCGTCCCGCAGAGCGGGACTGCGGTCGTGCTTCCCATAGCCTTTTCCGCCCTCTCGGACGGCTTCCCGCCAACGACTTTGTAGCTTGGGAGGAGTTGGTGGGACAATCGACATAACACGCAGCGGGAGACAGCGTGAAAAGAGTCCATTTTTCGATGTTTGCTGGGAGCTTGCTCTGGCTCAGCACAGCTGCCTGGTTCGTTGCTTCCAAAGTAATCGCACGGGAGATTTCTCCCATCGGCAGGTTTGCTGAGTTCTTAGACAGGTTACCCCGCATTATCGGTATTCCAATTTTTGTTCTGCTCTGGGCAATTTTCCTGCTCGGCTGGATTCCGTTTTTGATATTCGGGGCAAAGCCTTTATTCAGGCGACATTCCGGCTCCCACTTCCCCTAGAGATCCAAAACTAGTTCACCATCAGCAGCGAACGGAAGGCCCCGATCCCTCCTCGCCTGCCCTATAATGGAACGTTCTCCCCTCCGTCCTCATCCAGTTAGTAAGGGGTACTGATGGCCACAACTGAATTTGCCGTGCACGGCGCCGACCAGGGCGCCGGGCGTGAGCCTGTCGTCAACGATTTCAGCATCCAGGTCGCCACCGTAAACGGCTCGGGCTCGCAGAGCGCCAACACGGTCCTGCTGCGCACCATCTTCCAGATGGGCGTGCCCGTCTCCGGCAAGAACATGTTTCCCTCGAACATCGCCGGCCTGCCGACGTGGTTCACCATCCGCGCCAGCAAGAAGGGCTACATCGCGCGCAAGAAGGAGATCGATTTCCTGGTCGCGATGAATCCCGAGACCGCGAAGGAAGACGTGATGTCGCTGGCGGCCGGCGCGGTCGTGCTCTACGACGAGCCGCTGAAGCTCAACGAGCTGCGCTCCGACCTGACCTTCTACGCCGTGCCCTACGACAAGATCACTGCGGCCGTCTGTCCCGAGGCGAAGCTGCGCAAGCTGGTCAAGAACATGATGTACGTCGGCGTGGTGGCGCAGGCTGCTCAACCTCGACATGGCCGAGGTCGAGAAGGCGCTGCGCAAGCAGTTCGCCAAGAAGGTGAAGGCCGCCGACCTGAACTGGAACGCCGCCAAGGCCGGCTACGACTACGCCGCGTCGTCGCTCACCAAGGCCGACCCGTTCACCGTCGAGCGCATGAACAAGACCAGCGGGATGATCATCATCGACGGCAACTCGGCCGCCGCGCTGGGCTCGATGTTTGCCGGCGTGACGGTGGTGACCTGGTATCCGATCACGCCGTCGTCGTCGCTGGTCGAGACGCTGATCGATTACATGAAGGAGTACCGCATTGGCGCTGACGGCAAAGCGACTTTCGCCATCGTGCAGGCCGAGGACGAGCTCGCGGCCATCGGCATGGTGCTGGGCGCGGGATGGGCGGGAGCGCGCTCCATGACGGCCACCGCCGGACCCGGCATTTCGCTGATGGCGGAGTTCGCCGGCCTCGGCTACTACGTGGAAATTCCCGGCGTGATCTGGGACATCCAGCGCGTCGGGCCGTCGACCGGGCTGCCGACGCGCACCTCGCAGGGCGACATCTCGTTCGTCGCCTGGCTTTCGCACGGCGACACCCGGCACCCCATGCTGATCCCGTGCAACCCAGCCGAGTGCTTCATCGATGGCGAGCGACGCCTTCGACCTGGCCGAGCAGTTGCAGACGCCGGTGTTCGTGATGACCGACCTCGACCTCGGCATGAACAACTGGATGTCGGAGCCGTTCCAGTATCCCGAGAAGCCGCAGAACCGCGGCAAGGTGCTGATCGGCGGAAGACCTCGACCGGCTGGGCGGCTTTGCGCGCTACAAAGACGTGGACGGCGATGGCATCGGATATCGCACGCTGCCGGGCACCGACCATCCTGCGGCGCGCGTGGTTCGCGCGCGGCAGCGGCCACAACGAGAAGGCGCAATACAGCGAGCGTCCTGACGACTACGCCAACAACATGGACCGCCTGGCGCGCAAGTTCGACACCGCGCGCACGCTGGTTCCGCAGTCCCGAGATGGTGCGCAACGAAGGCAACGAGGTCGGCATCATCGCCTACGGCACTTCGCATCACGCGCTGGTCGAGACCCTCGACCAGTTGCAGACCGAGTACGGCGTGAAGGCCGACTACCTGCGGCTGCGCGCCTATCCGTTCACGCGCGAGACGCACGAGTTCATCGCCGCGCACAAGCGCGTCTACGTCGTCGACCAGAACCGCGACGGCCAGATGCTGCGATCTGCTCAAGCTCGACATCGCCGTGCCCGACATTCGCCAAGCTGCGCAGCGTCCGCCACTACAACGGGCTGCCGATCGACGCGCGCTCCGTCACCGACGAGATCATTTCCCAGGAGGGCAAGTAAATGGCGACCACGCCGACGGCGACGCCGCAACCCAAGACCAACCGCATCGGCCTCACCGTGCTCGACTACCGCGGCGGCAAGACGACGCTGTGCGCCGGCTGCGGCCACAACGCCATCTCCGAGCGCATCATCGACGCCTTCTACGAGATGGGCGTCGCGCCCGAGCGCGTGGTCAAGATGTCGGGCATCGGCTGCTCGTCGAAGAGCCCGGCGTACTTCATGAGCCGCTCGCACAGCTTCAACGCCGTGCACGGACGCATGCCTTCGGTGGCCACCGGCGCGGTGCTGGCGAACTCAAAGATCGTCGCGCTCGGCGTCAGCGGCGACGGCGACACTGCCTCGATCGGCATCGGGCAATTCGTCCACCTCATGCGCCGCAATCTGCCGATGATCTACATCATCGAGGACAACGGCGTCTACGGCCTGACCAAGGGCCAGTTCTCGGCCACCGCCGATCTCGGCTCGAAGCTGAAGACCGGCGTGATCAACGACCTGCCGCCCATCGACACCTGCGCGCTGGCGATCATGCTGGGCGCGACGTTTGTGGGGCGCTCGTTCTCCGGCGACAAGAAGCAGCTGCAGGCCATGCTGAAGGCTGCCCTGGCGCATCGCGGCACGGTGATGCTCGACGTCATCTCGCCCTGCGTCACCTTCAACGATCACGAAGGCTCGACCAAGTCCTACAAGTTCATGAAGGACCACGACGAGCCGCTGCACGATATCAACTTCGTTCCCCACTTCGACGAGATCGACGTCGACTACGATGCCGGCGCCGTCTTCAACGTCACCATGCACGACGGCTCGACGCTGCGCCTGCGCAAGCTGGAAGAAGATTACGATCCCACCGACAAGACCGAGGCCATCAAGCGCGTGATGCAGTCGCATGAGGCCGAGGAGGTGCTGACCGGCGTGCTCTACCTGAACACCACCGCGCCCAACTTCCTCGACATGATCAACATGACCGATCGGCCGCTGGCGACGCTGCCCGAAAGCGAGACGCGCCCTTCGCGCGAGGTGCTGGAGCAGTGCATGGAAGAGTTGCGGTAATCTGAAGCGTGACCTCTGAAGCGCAGCAGATGATCGAGCACATCGCTTACCTGATTCGCAAGCCCGGCATTGCCATCGACGAGAACACGCGCCTCGTTTCCTCCGGCCTCATCGACTCCATGGCGCTGGTTGACTTGCTGCTGAAGCTGGAGGACGTGACGCATCTGCGCATCCCGCCGGGCAAGGTGCAACCCAAGGACATGGATACCGTGGCGCTCATGTTTGCTACCGCGCAGCGCGTGGGCAAGCCGCGCAAGCAGTAGGGGCCATCTTGAGCGCGACTCCCGCCAACGCGGTTTCATCCTCGCCGGCAGCCATCGATCGGAAGCGGCAGCGCCGCATCAAGCTTTTTTTGTTTGTGTGTTCGCTGTTAGTCAGCGTTGCGGCGTTTGTCGCCATCGACTATGTCTACAGCAAGGTGATGCTGGGCTCGGCCGTCTCCGGCGGGCCGCATGGGTTCTGCTTCAGCCGCGATCCGGTACGCGCCTTCGCCTTCCAGCCGAACTGCTCCTGCGTTCGTCCGTGGCTGGGAAGCTCCTACGAGTTCAACACCAACAACCTCGGATTTCGCGACGAACGCATTCGCGACGTTCCGCTCATCAGCGCGCGACCGCGCATCCTCATCCTGGGCGACTCCGCGCCCGAGGGCATGACGAGCTGGCAGGACAGCTTTATCGGCCGGCTCGCGGCCGCCTTTCCGCAATACGAATTCCTGAATTCCAGTGTCGAAGGCTATTCGCCGTCGAATTATCTGAACACAGCGCGCATGCTGATGCAGAAGGGCGTCCAGTTCGACGAGGCGGTCGTCTTCATCGACATCTCCGACGCGCAGGACGAAGCCGCGTTCTTCCACGACAAGGAGTCGTCGGGCGCGGTCGCGACGGCCAGCGCGAAGAAAACGAAGAGCAACTCGTATTCCGACCTGCGCCTGGGGATCAACGACCACCTGCTGCTGACCAACGATGTCTTCCAGTTCTTCGAAAAGGAATTGGTGCGCCTGGGCTGGTATCACCTCGACCTCGGCCACGGCGGCAACGAGTTCGATCTGGAGCGCTCGGCCTGGACCTACCGCGCCGTCTCCGATACCGAGCCGTATGAAGCCGGCTACGCGCCGCTCGGCTTGGAAGGCGGCATCGCGAGGGAAAAATCAAAGATGGACGAGCTCTATCGCGAGCTTCAGCAGCGCGGCGTACCGATCACGGTCGTCGTCTATCCCTGGCCGGCGCAGCTCGCGCACGACACCGTCGATTCGCGCCAGGTGCGCCTCTGGCGTGACTGGTGCGATGGCAAGTGCAGGCGCTTCGTGAATCTCTTTCCGGCGTTCTTCGCGATCAAAGACAATTGTCCCCCGTTACAGCCGGGCTGCTGGTACCTGAGCCACTTCATCTTCGGCGACACCCACTACAACTCCGCCGGCGATGCGGCCGTGGCGGACGCGATCGGCAAGAGCCTGGAGGCGACTCCGGTCAAGAAGCTGAACAGCACGGGTGCCCCGAGCCTGCCCTGAGCCTGCCGAAGGGTCTCGCGGTGTCCGAGACCCGGGCGAAGGCGTTTTAATCGGAAGGTCGTCGATTCGAAGCAGCTTCGACTTGATCACCGCCCCGCCCTCGACCCGAGTTCCCAGGTCTCGAAAACCGCGAGACCCGGGGCACCCAGCTTCGGCCCGGTTAAGTTATGCTAACGCCTTGCTTACATCAATCATCCTGAGCGATTGAGTTAAGTCTCTTCCCGTCAGGTTCGTACACCGTAATCCAAAATTAAGTTGCGCCGCCGATACCGCGTGATACCGTTGTGTGCCAAATGAGGCCGTAAGGGGTAATCACCGTGTCCAGGCACCAGATCAGAGCTTCGATTTCCGACGTCCAGTTGCGAGCGAGAGCAGCGCTTGTCTCCTTGACTGTTCTGGCGACACTTCTGGCGGTCATCCCAACCGCTCAGGCTCAAACCTACACCGTCCTGCATAACTTGACCGGAGGCATCGGCGGCGACACACCTCTTGCGGGCGTGACGCTCGATCAGCAAGGCCGGATCTACGGCACCACGGAATTCGGGCGGCAGCCACACAACGGCATGGTCTACCGTCTCGCCCGCGAGGGCGAAGGTTGGGTCTTCTCGCCCATCTATAGCTTTGGCTCACAGCAAGAGGATGGAAGCGATCCCATTGCCAGGGTGCTTTTTGGGCCCAATGGCCTGCTTTACGGAACAACCTGCCTTGGCGGAATTCGGGAGCAAGGGAACGTTTTCAGTCTGCAACCTCCGCCAACCGCCTGTAAAGCCGTTCTGTGCCCTTGGGTAGAAACCGTGCTCTACAGCTTTACCGGCGGCGCGGACGGCGGAGGGCCGTTCTTTGGCGACCTGACCTTCGACCAGGCCGGCAACATCTACGGCACAACAGTCAGCGGCGGGAACTCTGGCGATGGCGTCGTTTTCAAGCTGACTCGTTCCGGCAGCGGCTGGACCGAGAGCGTGCTGTGGAATTTCACGGGCAGCGACGGCGGGCTTCCTCTTAGCGGCATCATCTTCGACAGCGCCGGCAATCTCTATGGCACTACCAGTTCAGGCGGCGCGAACGGCTTAGGCACGGTGTACGAGTTGTCACCCACGCAATCGGGATGGAGCGAGACCACCCTCTATTCCTTCACCAGCGACACCGGCCCGGGAGCCGGCGGTCTTGTCATGGACGCGCACGGCGACCTGTTCGGGATGACGGGTGGTGTGGATGACAGCTTCAACGTCGCCTATGAGCTCACGCCGCAGAACGGCAGTTGGTCCTTCAGCGTGTTGCAAAACTTCGGAGAACAGGAGGCCACGCCCGTGGTTGCACCAACCCTCGACTCCCAGGGCAATCTTTACGGCCCGCTGCCTACTCGGCGGCATCGGCATTGGCGAGATTTTCCAGCTGACGCCCTCGGGCAATCAATGGACTCTATAGCTCGTTCTACCAATTCAGTGAGCTGCATGGACGGGTGCTTTCCCGTCGGCGGCGTTACCTTTGACGCCAGCGGAAATATGTACGGCACCACGTCCGACGGAGGCACGGACGGCGACGGCACGGTGTGGGAGATCACGCCGTAGCTCGATACTCGGCGGGTAAGTGGCGAGAAATCCCCTTGTCGTAACTGACCACAGTGCTCGATTGTCATCACCGCGCCTCCGGTACGACTCATCCACTGCACGACCAGTTACTTTGGTTTTCTCGAGTAACCTTTCCCGCTAGCTTCGATGATCGCGCCGACCTAAACTCAAAAGGCCGGAGCCAGACTTCGGCATCGCCTTGGCTGTCGTTGCTTGGGTGATCTTGTTCTTTGAAAACTGGAATAGGTAGGCGCGTGTAGCGACTCCGCCGCATAAATCCTTTGTCTGGACGACCTTACGCTAAGTCTTCTGTTTAGACGACTTTGCGGGCAGTAAAGCAAGCCAGTAGAAACAAAGCACTTATCGCGCAGACTAACTCGAATGTTTGGACGACTTTACAGGCAAAGTCGTCTAAACAACGAACTTGCGGAAGGGGGAGGGGGGTACTATAACGACGCAACGCGGCGCTGGATGACCAAGAAATACAGTGCCATCAAGATCAGCAATACGCCGTTGACGCCCAGCACTAGGGGCGCGCTGAACAGCGGGACCAGCCATCCTGAGACCAGGTTTCCCATCGGCATGCCGCCGCGAAAAGCGCAGTTGTAGACGCTCATCACGCGGCCGCGCATTTCGTTGGTGGTGATCAACTGCACCAGCGAGGTCACGGTGGCGAAGACGGCCATCATCGACGCGCCCACAATCACCAGCATGGCGTAGCTCAACGGCAGCGAGGTCGAGAGCGAGAAAGCGGCAATCGCCGCGCCCAGGCAGATCAGCATCGTGATGGCGAAGCGGCCCTTGTGGCGTATGTTGCCCATGCCGGCCACGGTCAGCGAGCCGCAGATGGAGCCGATGCCCATCAGCGAAAGCAGATTGCCGTAGGTCTCCGGGCCGCGGTGGAAGATGTCTTTCACGAACACGGGAATGTAGGTGCGCATCGGCATGCTCAGCGCGGTCATGCAGAAGGCCAGCACGATCAGCGCTTCCATCGAGCCCTGCTTGCGCACGAACTTGATGCCCTGCTTCAGGCTGGTCGAGCATCGATTCGGTGGTGCTCGCCGGGAGAAAGCGCGTGCGGATCATCAGCAGCGAAATGACGGGCGCGAGAAACGACAGCGCGTTCAGCCCGAAGCACCACTTCTCGCCCAGCTTCGCCAGCGTCTTGCCCGGCGAGCGCCGGTCCGATGGTCACCGCCAGGTTGAACTGGATGGAGTTCAGCGCGATGGCATTGGGCATGTCCTCGCGATCGACCAGCGTGGGGATCAGCGCCGAGTATGCCGGCCCGCCGAAGGCCTGCGCAAATCCCGAGACGAACGACAGGCAGAGGATGTGCCAGACGTGCACGCGACCGGTGGCCACCAGCACCGTGAGCACCGCGGCGCTGGTCATCTGCACGTATTGCGAGGCGAGCAGAATCTTGCGCCGCTCGATGCGGTCGGCCACCACGCCGCCGATCAGCGAGAAAAGGAAGATGGGAATGCCGCCGAGAAACTGGTCGAGCGCCAGCAGGAATGCGGAATGGCTGAGGCGGTAGATCAGCCAGCCCTGCGCCACGATCTGCATCCAGGTGCCAATGCTGGAGGTGCAGGCGCCGATCCACATCAGTCGGAAATCGCGATATTGAAATGCTTTGAATGTGCTGCGCAGTCGGGATGGCTTCATAGGCTCGGCGGGTTTCGGGTCTGGAAACTCTATCTTCGCATGCGCCGCGCACATCCGTAGCCTCCTGGAGAACGCCCTGCAACTTCAATCAAAACGCGCAGGGGGATTGGACGGCGCAAGTGTCGAGTCGGCAGCATCTAAATCCGCGTACTGAATCGCGAAAGCAGCCATTGGATGCAGATTACAACCGTGTCGAACTAAACTAACCGATATCTCCGCATTCTCATCCAACGCAAGAGGGAGATCGTTCTTGATGCCAACCATCGCCGCCCAGGAACAAAGTTCGATAACGCCATTTGACCTGCACCTGTTCAATGAGGGCAAGCACGTCCGGCTGTTCGAAAAGTTCGGCGCGCACCTCACCGAGTTGAACGGGCGCAAGGGCACGTACTTCGCGCTGTGGGCGCCCAATGCCGAGCGCATTTCCGTCATCGGCGATTTCAACGGTTGGAATCCCGATTCCACCCCATGAATCCGCGCGAAAGCTCGGGTGTTTGGGAGGCGTTCGTCCCCGGTCTGGGCCACGGCGCGGTTTACAAGTATCACATCCGCTCGCGCTATCACATGTACACGGTCGACAAGGCCGACCCGTTCGCGCTTCTACAACGAGGTTCCACCGAAGACGGCGTCAATCGTTTGGGACACCTGGTACGAATGGAACGATCACGAATGGATGCGCAGCGCGTCACGAGCAGAACAAGCTCGATGCGCCGATCTCCACCTACGAAGTGCATCTCGGCTCGTGGATGCGGGTGCCGGAAGAGGGCAACCGCTCCCTCAGCTATCGCGAGCTGGCGCGTGAAGCTGGCCGACTACGTGAGCGAGCTGGGCTTCACCCACGTCGAGTTCATGCCGGTGATGGAGCATCCGTTCTTCGGTTCGTGGGGATATCAGATCACCGGCTACTTCGCGCCCAGCAGCCGCTTCGGCACGCCGCAGGATTTCATGTACCTGGTCGATCATCTGCACCAGCGCGGTATCGGCGTGATTCTCGACTGGGTGCCCTCGCACTTCCCCAACGACGAGCACGGCCTGGCGTATTTCGACGGCACGCATCTGTACGAACATGCGGATCCGCGCAAGGGCTTTCATCCCGAGTGGAAGTCGTCGATCTTCAACTACGGTCGCAACGAGGTCCGCGCGTTCCTCATCAGCAACGCCATGTTCTGGCTTGACCGCTATCACATCGACGGACTGCGCGTAGACGCGGTGGCCTCGATGCTCTACCTGGACTACTCCCGCAAGCAGGGTGAGTGGATTCCCAACCAGTTCGGCGGGAAGGAGAACCTGGAGGCGGTTTCGTTCCTCAAGAAGGTGAACCAGGAGGCGTACGCAGAACTTTCCCGACATCCAGACCATTGCCGAGGAGTCGACCTCATGGCCAATGGTGTCGCGGCCGCCGTATCTGGGCGGACTTGGCTTCGGCATGAAGTGGGACATGGGCTGGATGCACGACACGCTGCTGTACATGTCAAAGCAGCCGATCCATCGCAAGTATCACCACAACAAGCTGACCTTTCGCGGGCTCTACGCGTTCACGGAAAACTTTGTGCTGCCGCTGTCGCACGACGAGGTGGTTTACGGCAAGGGATCTTTGTTCGGCAAAATGGCCGGCGACGATTGGCAGAGGTTCGCGAACATGCGGCTGCTGTTCGGCTACATGTTCACCCAGCCGGGCAAGAAACTGCTGTTCATGGGCGGCGAGATTCGCGCAGTGGAGCGAGTGGAACCACGACGGCAGCGTCGACTGGCATGCGCTCGGCTGGCCTCAGCATCAAGGCATTCAGCGCTGGGTTCGCGACCTGAACGCGTTCTATCGGAGCGAGCCGTCGCTGCACGAAACCGATTTCGATCCTGAGGGCTGGCGCTGGATCGATGCTGACGACTCCGACCATAGCGTGCTGACGTATATGCGCTTGCGCAAGGACGGAAGCGTCCGCTGGTGATCGCGGGCAACTTCACGCCGGTGCCGCGACGCGGTTATCGCGTGGGCGTGCCGCACGCAGGCCACTGGAACGAAGTCCTGAACAGCAATGCCGCGATTTACGGAGGAACGGACGAAGGGAATTTCGGCGGGAAGATGACGGACGCGATCGCCTGCCATGGGCATGCCAATTCGCTGCTGCTGGATTTGCCGCCGCTGGCGATGGTGGTGTTCAAGCAGTGATCAACTCTGCCACGGCCGAGGTTCCTACGACGAGGCGCCGTTCAATAAGCGCCGCGGCCGGAGAGCACAATCGGGATCGTTCGCAGGAAGATCTTAGCGTCCAGCCAGAGCGACCAGTTGTCAATGTACTTCAGGTCGAGCTGCATCCAGCGCTTGAAGTCCACATGGCTGCGGCCTTCCAGCACCCAGGTGCACGTGAGGCCGGGACGCATGCGCAAGCGGCGCCGTTGCCAGTCTTCGTACTGCTCCACCTCTTCGGGCACCGCGGGGCGCGGGCCGACAAACGACATCTCGCCGCGAAAGATGTTCCAGAGCTGTGGCAGCTCGTCGAGCGAGAAGCGGCGCAGCCAGCGGCCAACCTCGGTGATGCGGGGATCTTCGCTGATCTTGAAGACCGGGCCGTCAGCTTCGTTCATCTGGTGCAGCTCGGCGAGCATCTGCTCTGCGTTGTTGATCATGGAGCGGAATTTGTAGAGCGTGAAGCGGCGTCCGCCCAGCCCACAACGTGTCTGGCGAAAGAGCACCGGTCCGGGCGAGGTGATACGGATCACGGCCGCGATCAGCAGCATCAGTGGCGCAAGCACCACCAGCGCGGCGAACGATAACGCCACGTCGAAAAGGCGTTTGAAGAAAAGGCGCAGCTCGCTATCGGGCGCGCTCGACAGGCTGAGCAACTGCACGTCGCGGAAGTTCTCGAGGTAGATGCGCGAATACGCCGGGGGCAAGAACTCCAGTTGCAGGCGGGTGCGAATGCCGAGGTCGGCGCAGTGCCGCATCACCGGCTCCAGGCGCGCCAGGTCCTGCAGATCGACGGCGAAGACGACCTCATCGACAACATGGTTCTGCAAGATGCTGCCGACCGAATCCAGGGGATAGACGTCATAGCCGCCCAGCTTCGATATCGGCTCGGACTGTTCGGTGTCGACGAAGCCCACCAGGCGCAGGCCCATGCCGCGGCTCTCTTCGATCAGCGCCGCCATTTCTCTCGCGCGCTCTCCGCAGCCTACGAGCAGCAGATAATGATAGCGCCGCAGCCAATCGCGCATGATCGCAACGCCCCAGTACGAGAGCGCGCGCCCGAACAGCAGCAGCACGAAATCCACAATGCCGATCAGCAGGACGTAAGAGCGGCTAATATCGCCTCGCCGCAATAGATAAAGCACGGCGTAGATGACGACCAGCACGACCGCAAGCTGGCTGACGATGTTGAGGATGAGGTGGACCAGGTTATGCAGTTCCAGGTCGCGATAGAAACTGGAGAAGTAGCCCACTATCGCCCAGACCACCACGAATGCAACCAGCAGCGGCAGATAATGGCTGAAGGGATAGATCTCGGGAAAGCGCTGGCTGAAGAACGGATAATGGACCAGAAAACTACGCAGCGCGTACGCCACCACGAAGGCGACGCAGGTCACCCCGATGTCCTGAAGCAGGGTGATGGTACTTAGAAGTTTGGATCGTCGATCGAACACAATCAAAACCGCTCAGGGAAAGCAGGGCATATGCCCCGCGGGTTAACCGACGTCAGCGTAGTTGGCGCAGGAGGGACGAAGATGGCCCTGACGTCTCGTTGCGCACTTGCTCAGACTACTAATGTAGCAGGATTTCTCGCCTGCCTGCCAGTGGTGTAGGCTACTAGGTACACAGAAGTAAACGATGTCAAGCCGACCGCAAGCCAGCCTGCCGGAGTTATTGCCGCCGGTCGTTCCTCGCCAGGTGCGAGGGCCCAGTCCCACGCGACTGACTCTGCCCAGGATGTTCAACAGCGCAATATTTTTCTTCCTTTGCCTGTTCGCGGTGCTGCTGCCGCACTCCATCAAAGGGTCGCAGCACGCGTGGCAGATCGCGTTTCTGTTGTGGCTGGCGGCAATGGTGGTTCAGCGGCAGCGCCCGTTTTCGCAGCCGCTCTCCGCGCCCCTGCTGGCGTTCGTGACCTTCAGTGGAATCTCCACCGCGCTGAGTCCCGACCCCGTGCTGAGTTGGGACCGCATGAAGATTGTTTGCCTGCTGCTGGTCGGCATTGTCTTCGCACAAAATCTGCACCGGCTGAAACAGGTGCGCACCGTAGTGTACCTGCTGATTCTGTCGGGCGTGGCAGCCGCCGCATTCACGGGCTGGCAGTACACGTACGGAGTCGGCGTGCAGGTCTCAAGCCTCGCGCCGGATTCTCCGTTGGTCCAGGCGCATGTGTTGCCCGGCGACATTATTACGAGCATCGACGGACAGCGAGTGCATACGCCGGCGCAGTTGCAGCGCCTCATCGTCGAGGCTCCGGCCAACAAACTGCTTCGTGTCGAATACGTTCGCGGCGCGCCGTTTCATAAGAAGGAAACGTTCGTGACGCGCGAGCAGATCATGGCGAGCGGGTCGGGAACGCCGTCTCTGCAACTGGCCCGCGGCAAGCCTCTGAAGGCGCAGGGGACCCTCGGCCATTACGTGAACTTCGCCGAGATACTGACCCAGATCGCCTGCATGGCCTGGGCGATCCTACTGGCTGCCGGCCCGCAAAACCGCAGACAGCGTGTGCTGCTGGTGGTCGCCTGCGCGGGCTTGGCGGCGGCGCTTCTGATGACGGAAACGCGCGCTGCCCTGGCCGGACTGGCCATCGGCGGCTTTCTCTCGGTGTTGATGCTGGCGGGGAGGCGCTCGCGCACTTGGGCCAGCGCAGCCTTGGTGGTCCTGGTGGTCGCTTCGCTGTTCTGGATCCATCACACCCGCGGTCCGCACTGGCTGGGCACGCACGACCCGGGCACCAGCTTCCGCCTCATGATGTGGCAGGATGGACTGCGCTTGGTGGCGCACCATCCCCTCTTCGGTGTCGGCATGGAGACTATTCGCACTCACTGGATGGAATGGAACATTCGTGCGTTTAGCTACTTCCATGACGAAAGCCACTTCCACAACGACATGATCCAGATCGCAGTGGAGCGCGGCCTGCCGGCGCTGGCGGCGTGGCTCTGGTTTTGTGTCGCCTATGTCGTGCTGCTGCTGCGCCTGGTGCGCAAAGCCCGCAAGCGCAGCCGCTTCGCCGCGGGTGTGGCCACGGGAGTGCTCGCCGGTTTCGCCGCGTATCAGTTCACCGCGCTGCTGCACTACAATCTCGGCATCGAACCGGTCTCCATGGTCCTGTACTTCTATTTCGGCTTGGCGATCGCCCTGGATCGCATGCTGCAAACGCCTGGGGCCATCGATGTGCCGTAGGTGAGCGGGTTGAGGGCAACTGCGCTCGCCTCGCCCCGCCCCGCACTGGCCTCGCCGGTCGAAACCGGCCCTGTCCGGTGGTGGATTCCCACCGCGCTGCTTCTCCTCTTTATCGTCCAGTCGCTCTGGTTCGTGGGCACGCAATCGCTGACCTACGACGAGCCGGGACACATCCTTGCCGGACTCGAAGCCTGGCAGCACGGGCGCTTCCAGATGTGGACCGACCATCCACCGCTTGGCCGCTTCTGGCTGACCTTGCCGCTCGCTCGCACGCGCGTAGAGATCGCGCAGGAGCAACTGCCGCGCGGGTATCGCGTCACCGCCATGCAGCCCGGACCGGAGTGGCTGGCCTGGCACACGCGTCCCATGAACACGCTGCTGGGCGTTGCGCTCGGCGTGACGCTTTGGTTTGCCACTCGGCGGCTATTCTCGGGAGGGGCCGCCAATGTGGCGCTCGCGCTGTTCGCTTTCACGCCGTCGCTGATCGCGAATTACTCGGTGACGACGACCGACGGCATCGGCGCGCTGTTCGTATTCCTTACGGCATATCAGTTGATTTTGTGGAGGAGAGCTGCACCCGGGTGCCCCAGGTTCGCGTCCTTCTTTCGGACGCTAACCTGGGTCCACGCGAAGGCCCAGGTTAGCCCAACAGATGGGCGAACCTGGGGCACCGTTCTTGACCAGACCGTTGTCATGGGCCTGGCACTTGGCGGCTTGCTGCTGGCCAAGCTGTACACGCCGCCTGAGGCGTTGCTGGCGCTCTTGCTAATGCTGTTCTTGCGCCGCGATGGCGGCTGGAACGGCTGGCGCGATCTCAATTGGAAGCCGGCTCTGGCGGCGTTGGGTATTGCGCTGCTGGTATTTTGGGTGGGATATCTGTTCCATGTCTCGCACCTGAGCGTCGGCGACGGGCAGGTGGTCGCATCGTTCCCGAATCGCCCGATGAAGACCTGGGCGACCAAAGCCAAAGCGCATCTGAATCTGCTGGTTCCCGCGGGAGAATACGTGGAGGGCTTTCGCGAGGTGGCAATCAGCTATCGCCGCGGGCGTCCCGCGTGGTTCCTTGGAAATATCTATCCCAAGGGCGGGACAAAGCTGTATTACCCGGTCACAATCGCATTGAAGTGGCCGACGGTCCTGCTGCTGTTGTTCATCACCAGCTTATTGCTGGGCGTTCGCAAGACGTGCCGCAGTCCGGGCGATCTGCTACTCATCTGCCTCTTCGGCGTCGTCTTCCTAGTCTTCGCGTTGCAGTCGCACTTCGACATCGGCGAGCGCCACATCCTGCCGCTGTATCCGTTTGCGCTGTTGATCGCCGGCGGAATCTGGGAGCACGCCCGCAAGCATCGGGCGGCGATGCTGGCAGTCGTGCTGGCGCTCTGCCTGAACGCTGCCGATGCCCTGCGCTATGCGCCCGATTATCTGGCGTATTTCAATGTCTTCGTGAGGCCAGAGAGAAGTTGGCGGCTGCTAACCGACAGCAATCTCGATTGGGGACAGGGCCTGATCGCGCTGCGCGAGTACGAGCACCAGCATCCCGGCGACACGTTGCACCTCGCCTACTTTGGCTCGGTCGATCCGCGCGTGTACGGCGTTCGCTCAATTCCGCTGGCGCCCAATGAGCAGGTGAAGGGAACGGTCGTCGCCGGCGCGAGCTGCCTCTCGGGACAAGTGTTGGACGACCCGAATTCCTATCGCTGGCTGTGGACTTACCGCCCCGAACGAATTCTCGACCATTCCCTGTGGCTCTTCGACACGCGATGAGGACCTATCTCACGGTGATCACAACCGACGACTACGCCGTGGGTGCGGTGGCGTTGTGGGAGTCGCTGCGCCGGACTCGTCCGCACTATGGGCTGGTGGTCCTAATCACCAAAGAGGTTTCGAAGCGATGCGAAGACGCGCTACAGCGCGGGGGGCTGACGACGCTGCGCGTGGACCAGCAACTCAAGCGAGGCGATAGCAGCGACCACGCGCTTAGGCATTGGGACAACACCTTCGGCAAGCTGCTGATGTTCCAACTGGTGCAGTTCGAAAAGATCGTCTATCTCGATAGCGACATGCTGGTGTTGCGCAACCTCGACCATCTCTTCGACAAGCCGCACCTCTCGGCCGCAGTCCCGGACAAGCTCATGCCCGGTCACGAAACTTGGGTGCAGCTTTGTTCGGCGTTGATGGTCATCGAGCCGCAAGCGGGGCTTGCGAGTGCGATCATGCAGCATGTGCCCGCCGTGGAAGCGCGGATGAAGTCCTTCAGCGACCAGGACCTGCTGCACCAGCATTTTCCCGAGTGGCCGTCGCACTCGGAGCTGGAACTGCCGCAGGGCTACGGAATTTTTCCTGATTCGATCGATCAATATGTTCGGAAGCTCGGCTATAACCTGAATCTCGAAGCGCCGGACGAGCGCACCATCGCCGCAGTACATTTCGTTGGCTCGCGCAAGCCGTGGTCGTGGAATGCCTTTGAGAGATCGTGGCGCTTGGCGAAGTATGCGTCGACAGGCCGGTGGATCGCGACGCGAATGTTGAATGATTATTTGCGCCTGCTGGATTTCGCGCGCAAGCGGACTCATGGCTAAAACAAATGGCGAGTACAAATGCTGGGTGCCCCAGGTTCGCCCTTCAGTTGGGCGTACCTGGGATCGGGAAGGATCCTTCCTTGGCCCAGGTTAGCGTCCAGACGAAGGACGCGAACCTGGGGCACCGGCTTATTTCGCCAGCCGCACGGGAGCAGGCGCAGCCGACGCGGACGCAACCGGCGTCTCAGTGGGCAGCAGGGCCGGGTCCTTGTACAGCCCTCGGATATCATTCCAGCGCACGCTCAGCATCTCCACGCCCATCTTGATGCCGTCGCGCAGCGGGCTGATCTTCGAGCGATGATCGTGCGCCCACGCGACCGGCACTTCGGCGGTACGCAGCTTGAATTTGTTGGCGAGAAACAGCAGTTCGGGATCGAAGCCCCAGCGCTCCACGTGCTGTCGCGTGAAGATAGTGTGCGCCGCGGCGCGTGTGAACGCCTTGAAGCCACATTGGGTGTCGCGATAGTTCAAACCCAGGGTAATACGCAATGCCAGGTTGAACAGACGCCCGTAGAGCTGCCGATGCCACGGCTGGCGCTCGGTCTGCAATTCGGCTTTCAGCCAACGCGACCCAATAGCCACATCGGCGCCGCCCTCGATCGCCTCGAACAGTTTGCCGCCTTCGGTGATGGGCGACGACAGGTCGGCGTCGGTGAACAGCAGGACATCCCCGGTCGCGTCCAGCATGCCGTGGCGGACGCTGTAGCCCTTGCCGCGATTGCCCGGGTTCTCCAGCAGGCGGACTTCAGGATGGAGCCGTGCGAAGCGCCGCACTACCTCGGCGGTATCGTCCGTGGAACCGTCATTCACCACCACGATCTCAGCGGGGATGCCTTGCCGGTCGAGATAGTCGAGAACTTTGGGAAGGGAAACAGCGAGCCGCTCGCTCTCGTTGTAGGCCGGGATGATTATGCTGTAGCTCAATTCGTTCATCAGCAACTTAGACGCTTTCCATTGTAAGGCAGTTGTCAGCTACTGAACATCGGCGAATTCCGGGCCGCGCGGCACCCCGGCGCGCCCTTTGCCGGGACCCACTTGCAGGAAACCTTGCCGGCAATTAGCCTCAGCATCGTATCGTATGCGTCTTGCCGGCCTGCTCGTCCTGCCCGTGATTTTCGCTGTTTCCGCCCAATCGGTGTCGAAGCCGCACGTGGTTAGCCTCGGCCGGCCGACCGGGGTGAAGCTGCTCGTGGGCCCCTCGGAAGATAAGACCATGGCCGTCACCATCCGCGCGCTGTATGTCGACGGCAAGGTGAAAGAGTTCACCACGGGAAGCACGCACGACGTTACCGACCGCGAGTTTGTGGTCAGGCGCGCCTATCGCATCAACGACGCGTTGCCGGATGACGCCGCGACCAAGCCGAAGTGGTTGTGGCAACGGGACGGATGGCTGCTGGTGAATCGCGTTTCGGGCAAGATCACGGTCCTTAAGCTGCCGTATTTCGACGCGTTTTATTCCGACGTGAGCTGGTATCGCGACTATGCTGCTTACTGCGGCATCTCAAGCTCAGGCGAGCAGGTGATCGCGGTGATCGCCGAAGCGGGCAGCAACAAGCCGCTGTTTCACAGAGAGGTGGGGAAGAATAGCCAGGGAGACGCGCAGGACAGCAACTGCTCGCCGCCCCGATGGGAACGCCAGCCCGCGCGCGTGACGTTTCTGCCAAAGGTCGGTGAGCAATTCACCGTGAGCGTGAGCGGGCGGGTGGCCGACCAGACTAGCGCCGATACGAATGGCGATGAGCAGTGAGTTTTCACCACGGAAGCACAGAATCCACGGAATCTGAGAGGATCAGTGAGCAAGACGGCTTAGAAGAGCCCCCCAAAACTAATTCCGTGAATTCCGTGCTTCCGTGGTGAACCAACCCGCGCAAGTGATAGGTGAGGACTTCTGAAGTCACTCGATGAAAATCTTCGCGAAGCCGAGGTGGCGCATGGACATCTTTGCGCCGGACAGGTGCTGGGCGTTCGTCTGGCGATGCGCGGCCTCGAGCTTCTGGGCATCGACGATCCCCACGGTAAAGACCGCAAGCGGCTGATCACCTTCGTCGAGATCGATCGCTGCGCCACCGACGCCGTGGCCGTGGTTACGGGCTGCCGGCTGGGCAAGCGCGCGCTCAAATTCCGCGACTGGGGCAAGGTGGCTGCGACGTTCATTGACCTCCAGTCCGGGCGGGCCGTGCGCGTATGCGCGAAGGAAAGCTCCAAGGTCGTGGCGCGGCAGCTGCATCCCGAGATCGAGAGCAAGAACCAGCAGCAGATGCTCGCCTATCGCGAAATGAGCAACGAGGACCTCTTCACCGAGCAGTGGGTAAAGGTGACGCTTTCGCCGGAGGATCTGCCGGGCTACAAGGGCGAGCGCATCGTCTGTGCCGAGTGCGGTGAGGGCATCAACTTCCAGCGCGAAGTGCGGCGGGATGGAACGGTGTTGTGCCGCGCGTGCGCGGGAGAAAAATATTACGAAGAGATTGGACGACCGTGAAACGTTTAGCTGCAACGCGTCTTCTGCCATCCTGCCTGCTGTTCATGATCGCGCTGGCCAGTCCGCTTCCCGCCGCCGCGCAGCAGGGCGCCAACAGCGCGGCGATGAACGAAATCTCCGGCAGCTACACCTTCCTGCGCGAAGGCGAATACGTGCAGATCACCGTGGAAAACGGCAAGCTCTCCGGATATCTCTCCCGCTACGGGGACGCGGACAGCGACAAGGGCCAGTTCATCGACCAGTTCTTCGATAAGACGACGCTGGAAGGCAACCGCCTGACCTTCGATACCAAGACGGTGCATGGCGCCTCGTACGACTTCAGCGGTGTGGTCTCGACTACGCCGGGCAAGAAACCCGGGGAAGAAGGCTATCGCGTGATTCGGGGCAAGCTGATCCAGCACACGACGGACGAAAACCACAAAGAGAAGACCATGCAGCGGCAGGTGGAGTTCAAGTCGTTTCCCGAGGAAGTGAACAGGTAGTGACCAGTGACCAGTGGTCAGCTTTATCAGTGCATGGATTCTCTAGCCACTAACCACTGGCCAGTGCTTCACCGCGTCTGGTTCAGCAGTTCCGGCCCTGAACCGTGCGTCCCGGTTGCGCGGGTTGCATCCGGTTGCCCGGACTGGCCTTGGCCGCGCTGCTTCTCCAGCGCAGATTTGACATCGCGCAGCACCTGTCGTGATCCGGGATAGCTGCGCCTGCGCCACAGGCCTGGGCGAGATTTGTAACAGGGCACGACTTCAGTCGTGCCGAAAGGCCGAATGCATTTGGGATTAAGAGCGGGTTTCAACCCGCGACACAGCAGCTCAATAATCGCGTAAACACAGCCGTAACGCCGGCTGAAGCCGGCTGCAGAACAAGCAAATATGGACGCTTCTTTTCGGCACGACTGAAGTCGTGCCCTGTTACAAAGCGGCGGGACAGCAGCATTTCAGCAGTCTGCATAGCAGCCAAGCGCCACATCGCTCACCGTCTCACTGGACGCTCGGCTCCTCGGCTTGATTCTCCGCCAGCTTCTGTTCGAGATAGGTGACGTGCCCGTCTTCCATCTGTCCCAG
Source organism: uncultured Acidobacteriaceae bacterium (assembly GCA_963735915.1). Lineage (GTDB taxonomy): Bacteria > Acidobacteriota > Terriglobia > Terriglobales > Acidobacteriaceae > Bog-257. The sequence goes on from CAVTMX010000009.1 coordinate 100,444, forward strand.
GTAGCGGAAGACATCGCGCAGCGGTCCATTGGGCGTCTGCTTGACCAGCTTCTCGTAGAACTGCTGTGCGCCCAGCTCGGCCTGGAGCGCCACGTTCAGCGCGCGCACCCGGCCGGGCACTCCCGATCCAGGCGACCCAAACACGTCGCCATCGTCAAGCTTCGGCACCTCGACAATCTCCGCCAGATCATGCTCGGTGATGGTGGGCGCCACATCGCCGTAGAGTTCCGCATGACGCTGCTTCAGTTGCCAGGAGTGGCCGCGCTCCTCTACCGCCATCTCCCAGAACACCGCGGCGATCTCCAGCGACTCCTTGTCGCCGAACTCGGTGAACATCTCGGCGAAGCGGTGGTAGAGCTCGGCATTGCGGTCTTCGATGGAGATGGCGACCTGCAAGACCTCCTGCGGGCTGAGCGAGGCAAAGCTGCGTGGCATGAATGCGCTCCGGAGTAAGGTGACCGGCAAATTCTATCTGCTGGATCAGGCCGCCAGCGAGGTGGATTGCTGAGAAAAACAGCCTGCGTTCTGAAATGGGACTCAGCGCGTCACAGTGGGCTCGGGCGTTGAAGCGCTCGCCTTCGCGCGATCGGCTTCGATGCGCGCGATAGTCCGCTTCAGCCAGTGCTTCACGTTCTCGCGTAGCTCCTCTTCCGACTGGCCGGGAGTGGCGACGGTCACGCCGTGGCGATTGAGCAGTATGTGATGGCAAGGCACGTCGTCGGTGCGATATTCTTCCGGCACAAAGTCATAGAGCAGGCACTCATGACAAGCGTGCGGGCGCGTCGGATCGCCGTGATTGGGGCAGGTGAGCGAGTCCTGGAAGATCGACGCAGGTCCCCAGGGCGTGCTGTACCAGTTGCCATAACCGCCCTGCTCCAGAAAATTCAGCTCATAGCGCAGCACTTCCAGCACATCGCGCTTGTCTTCTGACATGATTGGCTCCTTGTCAGGCACCCCGGGGCCCCCGGCAAGCGCCGACATAGCGCTTGGTGGGTGGAACGGCTGCCCATCCTTGCCATTATTTTGTTCCCGGAGCGCACAGGCGGGCTGTGATCCACCTCACGTGCGACTGTGATTCTTGGATGTCCCGGGAAGCAAGGGCATATACTGTGTCCCACCGAACCCAGCAAAGGGCATTCCGCACTTTTCCGCAGCTCCATGATTGCAATCGCTCGCAAGACCGCCCTGTTCGGCGATCAAAATTCGACTGCGCGGGATACGCTTACACTTTCGCTGGGAGCGGCCGGCTTCGCTCTTGCGGTCGGCTACGCCATTCATGTGAACAATGGGGCGTACTCCCAGCAGGCCCTGCTCTGGCTAACGGTCGGACTGGCGCTTCTGCTGGTTTCGTTACTGCTGCCCTCTCGCGGAAGAAAGCCGCCTAGTCCATGCTCGGTTGTAGCCTGGGTGCTGGCGGCCGGAATCATTTTGGAAACGCTTGTATTGCTATGGCGCGCCAGGGCCGGAGTGGGCACGCTACCGATCGTGGCGACGGTTGCAGTGGCCATTCTGGGTCTTCTCCAACTCGCTGGCTGGGCCCGGCTGAAGGCCGTGTTTCTCTTATTGGCTCTGGTTGCGTTTTCGTATACCGGCTTCTATACCATCAGCCTGCCCAACCCAAGCATTGATCTGTACGACTGGCAAACCCAGACATCTATCGCACTAACCGAGTGGCGCGACCCCTACCTGGTGCGGATCGCACCGCGTTACGGAAAGCAGCTCTATCCGCGCGGAACGGTGGATGAACATGGGTACACCATCTATGCGCTGCCTTATCCGCCCCTCAGCTTGCTGATGTCCCTGCCCGGCTTCGTGCTCGGCAACGATGTTCGCTACGCCGACCTGTTTGCGATGGCCGCATCGGCGGTGCTCATGGCATTTGCCCGGCCCGGGCGCATCGCGGCCCTTGCCGCAACGCTATTTTTGCTTACGCCGCGCGTTCTGTATGTGCTCTGGAATGCCTGGACGGAGCCGCTGATGGTGCTGACCTTCTCGCTCGCGATGTTTTGTGCCTGCCGGTGGCGCAAAGGACTGCCATGGGCCTTGGGGCTGTTTCTCTGCACCAAGCAGACAGCTGTCTTCGCGTTGCCGCTGGTTCCGCTGCTGATCAGCGGGCCGAAGCGATGGCGGCAGTTGTTCGAGATGTCGATCAAGGCGGGAGTGGTGGTGGCAGTCATCAACCTGCCTTTTCTCGTGTGGAACGTCCGTGAGTTCGTGCGGGCGGTCGTACTGCTTCGCGTCATACCGGCCTTTCGCAACGACGCCTTGACCTATTTGGTTTGGATCTATTCGCTGACCGGGAAGATACCGCCAACCTGGATTGGCATACCGCTGGCCGCGGGGGCAATCGCGCTGGCGTGGTGGAAAGCGCCGCGAACGCCGGCCTGCTTTGCCGCAGCCGTGACCCTGGTGACGGCGCTTTTTTTTGCCTTCAGCCAGCAGGCGTTCGCGAATTATTACTTCTTCACCATTGGCACGGCGTGCTGGGCGATTGCGGCAGCGGAACTGCCCGAAGCGGGCACTGCCCGAAGCGGGCACTGCCGCCCCTGAAGGGGCTAACAATCTAATTTGCAGCCCACCCAGCGCTGAAGCGCTGGGCTATGATCTTCCGTCCCGCGTGGCGGGACTCTGTCGTGCGTGCCACGAGCTGGCGATTCGAAGTTCAGCCTGCAATCCATCGAGAATGCTAATCGCTCATCCTGATTGCCGGCTGCTGAGTGATTGATTGCTCCTAGCTACTGGCTACTGACCGCTAGTTCCCGTTCTCTCGGCCCTTCTTCTTAATCTCGATATTCAGCCGCTTGATCTTCTGGTTCAGGGTCGAGAGCGGGATGCGGAAGCGTTCGGCGGCGTCGGTCTGGTTCCAGCCGCACTTCTCCAGCATGTCGGTGATGACGCGGCGCTCGCAGTCTTCGATGATCTCGAAGAGCGAGGCGTCAGGGGCGTGGTCGAGGAGCGCGAACTTGCTGCCGCGGCCGGTCAGGGTTTCGGGCAGCAGCTCAGGCGTGAGGTTGGGGCCGGTGGCCAGCACGACCGCGCGTTCGATCACGTTCTCCAGTTCGCGCACATTGCCCGGCCAGTCGTAATCCAGCAGCGGGCGTAGCGCTTCCGGCGTGACCCGCAGCGGCGCACGCTCGTTTTCTTTGGCGAACTTCGCGATGAAGTGCTCGACCAGCAGCGGAATGTCGTTCTTGCGCTGGCGCAGCGGCGGCAGGTCGATGGTGATGACGTTCAGCCGGTAGAAGAGGTCCTCGCGGAACTTGCCTTCCTTCACCTGCTGCTTCAGATCGACGTTGGTGGCGGCGATGATGCGCACATCGACCTGAATTTCGTTTACTCCGCCCAGGTGCATGAACTTGCGGTCTTGCAGGACGCGCAGGATCTTCGCCTGCGTGTCCAGGCCCATGGTGCCGATCTCGTCGAGGAAGAGGGTGCCGCGATCGGCGACCTCGAAGAGGCCCTTCTTGCTCGCGATGGCGCTGGTGAATGCGCCCTTCACATGGCCGAACAGCGTCGATTCCAGCAGGTCGGAAGGCACCGAGCCGGTATTCACGGGCACGAACGCGCGATCCCTGCGCGGCGAGTTCATGTGGACGGCTTTGGCGATCAGCTCCTTGCCCGTGCCGCTTTCGCCCTGCAGCAGCACCGTCGAGCGGCTGGGCGCCACCTGCGCCACCAGGTCGAATATGCGGAGCATGGGCTCGCTCTTGCCGATGATGTTCTCGAAGTTATAGCGCTGCTTGAGGGCGCGCTTGAGCTGGACGACCTCTTCTTCAGCGCGGCGGCGGCCTACGGCGGCGCGCACGTCGGCCAGCAGCTTCTCGTTGTCCCAGGGCTTCTGGATGAAGTTGGTGGCGCCGGCTTGCATCGCGTTGACAGCGTTCTCGACCGTGCCGTACGCGGTGATCATGATGACCGGCAGGTCGGAGTCGCGTTCGCGGAGGTCGCGAAGGATCTCGATGCCGTTGCGCTCAGGCATGGCGAAGTCGAGCAGCACGAGATCGTAGGGACGCTCGGCGATGCGCGCCAGGCCCTCCGTTCCGTCGACCGCCACCTCGACCGAATAGCCTTCGAATTCGAGCAGGGTCTGGAGCGATTCGCGAATCGCTGCTTCGTCATCAACAATGAGCACCGAGCCGAGAGAGCTTTGCTCGTCGCGGCCTTCGGTGGCCCGGCTTATTGCTGCATCAAGCACTGACTGCCTTCCTGACTAGTGGAAATTCCATGATGAATGTGGTGCCGTGGCCGGGCACGCTGTCGACCCGGATCTTGCCGGCGTGTTCCTGAATGATGCCGTAGGTCACCGCCAGTCCGAGGCCAGTACCGCCGCTGTGGCCGGTCTTCGGCTTGTTCTTGGTGGTGAAGAACGGATCGTAAATGCGATGAATGTGTTCCTGTGCGATGCCCGTTCCCGTGTCCGTGACTTTCACTTGCACATGATGTCCGTTGCTGGTGGCGATGGTCAGCGTGCCGCCGCCCGGCATCGCGTCCTTCGCGTTCAGGAAGAGGTTAAGGAACACTTGCTGGAGCTTGCCGGTGTTGCCGTGGATCATCGGCAACGCGGGATCGAGGTCCGGCGCAACGGTGACGCGCGCCGTCTTGAACTGGTGCTCCAGCAAAGTCAGCGTGTCTTTGATCACGCGATTGATGTCGACGTCAGCGAATTCCGCGCCCGACGTGCGCGAGAAGTTCAGCAGGCTGTTGACGATCTCCGAGGCGCGGAAGGTCTGTTTGGTGATCTTCTCCAGCAGCGCCGCCTGTTTGTTGTCGCCGTTCACTTGCTTGGAGAGCATCTGCGCGTAGGACGAGATGACCGCCAGCGGCGTGTTGACCTCGTGGGCGACGCCCGCCGCCAGCAAGCCGATGGACGACAGCTTCTCCGCCTGCGTGAGCTGCGACTCCAACTCGATGCGCTCGGTGATGTCGTCGACGATGATGAGCCGTCCGATGACGCTGAAGCTTTTGCTGACCAGCGGTGCGATAGCAATATTGGCGACGCGCGTTTCGCCCGCGGGCGTGTTGAGCCGGAACTTGTACAGGTTGTGGATGCCCTGCGACTGGCGCACCCGGTAGAACTCTTCCAGGAAGGCGAGCGGAAGCACCGCCGTCATGGGACGCCCGACGGCATCGTGGCGCGGCAGCGCGAACATCACTTCCATCTGCGAGTTCCAGGACTCGATGCGGTCCTCGAGGTCGACGGCCATCACCCCCACGCTGATCGACTCGACAATGTTCTCGTTGAACTCCTTGAGCCGCTCGTATTGTCCGGCTTTTTCCTCCAGCGACTTGTACAGGCGCGCGTTCTGCATGGCGATGCCGATGTAGCCAGCGAGCGTCTCGAGTAGTTGCACGTCTTCGCTGGAGAGGAAGTCGCCTTCGGCCGTCTTGCCCAGGCCCAGCACGGCGATCATGCGGTTCATCACCATACAGGGGATGTAGTAATTGAGCTCCAGCCTGCGAATCGTCTCGCGCGCCGCGGGTGTCTCGCGCACCGCCTGGTTCGTGTTGTCGAAGAACAGGTGTCCCGCCTGCCACTCCGGACGCTCGACGTGCAGGAAGTCGAAATCGAGGCCGCTGGTGTGCGAGATGCCGTATGACTTTGCCAGGAGGAAGTGCTCAGGCTCCTCCGGATCGGAGAGAAAGATGGCGAGGCGATCGACCAGCAGCGTGCGCGAGAGCCGATCGACGATCGATGTGAGCATCTTGTCGAGGTCGGTTTCGGAATTCAGGTCGCGGCCGAATTCGATCAGCGTGCGGCGGTAGTCATAACGCTTGCGATAGAACAGGCGGTCCATCCGCTCCTGCACAAAGTTCTTGAACGGGTCGAACAGGATGGCGGTTACAGCGATGGCGATGACCAACCCGATCGGCCCCACGCTGGGGAAGTTCTGGTGGAACAGCACCGAGGCCATGCCGACTGCCGCAAAGTAGGCGGCGGTGATCGCGCCCGCCGCGATGGTGTACGCCATGCCGCGCTTGAAGATCAGGTCAACGTCCATCAGCCGGTAGCGGAAGATGGCGTAGCCGAACGTCAGCGGCAGGAATACCAGCGACAGGACAGAAACCTTCATGCCCACACCGGGCACTGCCCCGAACAGGTAGGGGATGATGTAGAAGAGCGTGAAGGGCGCGACGGAAAGAATCGTGCCGCGCGTCACCCACTTCATCTGTTGCCGCAGGATCGCCGATTCCGCCTGGCGGTAGCTGTGCCACAGCGTGAAGGTCGCGGCGATGAAGTACGCTGCGAGATACACGAACTCGATCTGGTCGAGGTGCCAGCGCAGCAGCTCGCTGGGCTGAAGCAGGGAGACGGCGCAGATGTGTATTGCGAGCAAGATCGCGCCGGGGAGGTAGACGGCCGGGATCAGCCAGCGCCGCCGGTTCACCAGGCCCTTGCGCTCGGGGAATACCAGCGAGAAATGCAGGAACAGCGCCGGTTGCAACAGCCAGGCGACGACGTTCGTCCAATAAACAATCCAGTCGAAATCGTTCAGCTTCCCGGTGTAATGCAGGGCATAGAAGATGAACGAGACCAGGCAGAAGACATAGAAGTGTGTGCTCTTGGGGGCCGTCCAGCGTCGCAGCAGAACGTAAATGCCGATGCCGAGATAGACGAGCGCGATCAGGCGCAGCCCGGCGTAGAGCGAGCGGTCCGTGGGGACGAGGATGACGGGCGCGTCCAGCGGCACACCTTGCCGCACCAGCGAGTAGCTGGCTTTCGACCAGATGCCAACGCGATAGAGCTGCTGCTCCAGCCGGCCGAAGTTGGTTATGTCGCGGCCGTCGATGGCGACCAGGCGGTCGCCCGGCTTGACGCCGGCCTTTTGGCCGGGGCCGTCCGCCTCAACGCGCTGCGCCCGCAGATGCCCGCCGTCTTCTACCCACCAAATGCCATCGTAGGGTGAAGAATATTCACGGTCCTTCTGGAAGTTGATCCATGCGAAGGTGATCGCCGCCACGCTGATCAGCGCGAGGAAAACCGCGAAGAAACGGGTGTAGAGAGTGCGATCCATCGGCGGCCCAAGCCCGCGGGACGGGCGCACGTGTTGCGTTGCGCGCACCAGCCCATCGTTGTTGAGCAACTTAGATGCCACGTTGACCGTCGAAGGAGACCCCGTAAAGTGCGTCGTGCCAGCACCTTCCAGCATTATAGACGTTGCCATCGCATGGATATATGAAATTTGGAAGTTCTGTCTTAGATTTAGGAGAAAGCTAGGTCACTTTTGCGGATCCGGAATCTCGAACTTGGTAAGCTGCTCGTCTTTATGGAGTTGAACATGAAGTTGGTGCCGCACTAAGAAATTGGTGCCGAACGAATCAGGGCAGCCGTTTGGCTGCCCCTTCAGTGACTCGCTTTCTACCTTCAACGACCGTGATGCCCGCCACCGCCTCCGGATCCACCGCTGCTGCTATGTGTCCCGCCGCCGCTCGGAGCATGGTAGCTGGCGCCTCCCGAGCTGTGCGGCGCCGAGTACGACCCGGTGCTTCGCGCGCTGTAGTTCGGAGTCGAGCCGTAGCTGCGCGTGGGCGTCGACCCGGAGCTGCGATTCGAGTAGACGGGGCTCGATCCGTAGCTGCGGGCATTGTATGCGGGCGCTGACCGGTTCGTGGACGGGGCCGAGTAGCTGCGGTTGCCGAAGTATGGCGACACGGTGCCGGAGCTGCGGCCCGAGTTGTAGCTCGGCGACGCTCCATAAGTGCTGCGTCCCGCGCTGTACCCGGTGGCCGGTCTGCTGGCGCCGTATCCCGCCGAGGCCGAGTACGCCGGAGCAGAGTAGCCCGATGGCGCACGCGGGGCCGAAAGTGCCGCGCCCGAACCGTGAGAATTCCCTTGGCTATGCGAGGCGGGAGCGGACTCGTGCGACGGCGCAGATTGATGTGCCGGTGCCGAGGGAGCGGCTGAATGCTGCGGTGTCACGGTTTGCCGATTCGCTCCATACGATTGCGGCGGACGCGGTACCGTCGAGCTGGTCGCGCCGGAGCGCGGACTGCTGCCGTACGTCGGAGTGTGGGTTTGCGCCGAGTTTGCGGCTGGCGCGTTCGGTCGCCCGTAGGTGCTCTGGCTGCCGGTGCGTCCATAGTTGCCGTTGCCGGCCGCGCCGTAGCTGCCGTTGCCCGTAGCACCGTGCGCGGCGTTCGAGGCGCCGGCCGCACCGTTCACACCGGAATGCGTTGCTGGCGTGGCGACTCCGCCCGCAGAAGGAGGACGCGGCACATAGCGGCCGCCCTGGCTGGTGGGAGTGGTGTCCACGCGCGCCTGAGTGCCCGCGGTAGCCGGACCATGCGCTTGCGCCGCGGACGAAGCCGGAGGGTTGATGCGGCCGTTTTCAGATCCATTCACCCGAGCGCTGTTCGCGCCGGCAGTACCCGGACGACCAACGTTGCCGGCAGCACCCGATTGCGTACGCGCACCGTTGGCCGCTCCGGTGGGAGTGGCAGCGCCGCGACTAAGCACATTCAGGTTGCCGTGCGCTAGCGTAGCCTGGTTGGCGGCCTGAAGGTTTGCAGGCCGGTCATTCGCCGGCGGATGGTTCGCTGTGACGACACTGCGGCCGAATGCCGAGGCCGGAGGAACGCCGCGGGTTTGCGGAGTGTGTCCGCCAAGCACCGACTCGCGCGTGGGATTTACGCTCACGCCGCGAAGCACCTGGCCCTGGCCGAGCGCGTGAGCCGGCACCGCGCCGCCAACCCGATTCACGGCCGCGCCGGAAGTAAACGCCGATCCAGGAGCCGCAGTTACCGCGCCCGGGGAGTTGCGGAAGCCGTAGTGCGCCGACTCGACATTACCGTGGTAGTAGTTGTTGGTTATGTTCGTAACGTTGGTGATGTGCGTGTTGGTGACGTTCACGTTGCGGAAGTACGCGTTGCTGACGTATCCGCCGCCGTGATACCAACCGCCGTGTCCCCATCCGCAGTAGTGAGGATAAAACGGCTCACCCCAGCCGAGCGGGAACCACCCGAAGTTGATGCCGATGCCGAAGCCGCCGCCGAAACCAAATCCGACGCCGAAGCCCGGGCCGCCAATCCAGCCAACCAGAGCGGGAGCGTAGTAAGGATTCCAGTATCCAACGGGACCGGGCGCCCACGCCCAGCCTCCTCCCCACGTGACCCAGCGTCCATAGTGGAAGGGCGCGAATCCCCAAGGCGCATCGTCAACCCAGGTCCAGCCCCAGGGCGCGATCCACGCCCAGTGTCCGTAGCGGTAAGGCGCCCAACCCGCCGGCACCGCAGTGGGTACCCACACGTTGCCGTAAGCCGGAGTCGGCTGCCAGCGGCCGTACTGGTCGAGGTCCTGATAGCCGATCACGCCGGGCGAGACGTAGCGTGCCGACTGCGACTCGTCAAGCCGCTTGTCGCGCACCTGCGCCCAATCGTCGAAGCCGTCGCGCGCGGGAGCGGATTCCGCAGTGTGTTGCAGCGAATTCCCGCTGGTAAAGCGCACCTGCTCGCCGGAGTTCACGCGCACCGCAGCGCCGCGTCCCGTGGCTTCGCCGTTACCCTTCCGCACCGTCACCCAGCTCTGGTCTTCACTGGGGTAGACATCGAAGCGGTAGACGCCAGCCTTCATCACGGTGAAGGCGTAGTTCGGAGTGTCGACCTCGTAGATCTCGCCGGGCTCGAGGTGGCGGACGGTGATATCCAGCGTGCCCTGGTCGAGCTCAAGTTGCACGGCGTTGTCGGCGACATTAGTCAGCGTCACGCTGGTTTCGGAGTTCATGCGGATGAACCCGTCGCCCACGTTGAGTTCGGCGCGCGAATTCTTGTCGGCCCAGATGCGGTCGGAAGTCGTGAGCGGACGGTTCTGGGTGGCGGCAATCCAGTCATTGACGCCGCCGGGCTGCATGGAGACCTCACCTGACATGTACTGCACGCGAGCTACTCGTCCCGGCGGGTCCTGCTGCTGCGGCGCGCCCTGATCCGGCTGTCCCGGATAGCCCTGCTGCGGTTGCGATGGATAGCCTTGCTGCTGGCCTGGATAACCCTGCTGAGCGCCGCTGGGTGCAGGCGGAGCAGGATAGCCACCCTGGTCCTGGCCGTAGCCACCCTGGCCCGGGTCGTAAACCGGAGCGCTGTTCTGGTCCTGAGCAAACAGCAGCCCTGCCGATAAAATCAACGGAATGAGAGCTGTGAGAATCGATTTGAAATGCCGCCGGGAGGTCATATCTGCTCCTTGGCTGCCTCATCCCCTAAGAACCTGTTCCGTAAGGCAAGCCAGCCAGCGCGTTGGGCCGCTGACATCCTTGTAAACCCAGCCTGAGGTTGAGTGTTTCGGTAGCCTATTCTGGCTGCAAGACTTAACAAAAATATACAGAAGGCAGGGTCGCTTAGAGGGCATGAGTTGGCCTGTAAGCAAGCGATTCCCAAGCCCTGCGATGGTAGGCGCTCAGAGATGCCGCTCGAGACCTCGGAGCGTGAGGGAGCCCGCGTGAGACATAACTTCGTGTTTTGGGCGGTGCATTAGAAGCCCCAAAAGCGAACGCGGCAGGCGAGGAGTCAGGATAGCTGGCACGGAGCGCAGCCAGGGTACCCGTCCCCCTTCCCTGCAATCCACTCGACTAACCGATCATTTTGCGTTGATCGCCGATGCGGCGCTCGCGTTCGTTGGCGAATCGCTCGACGCCTCCGAAAATCGAATCGGAATCGAGATGCGCTTCCGCGATAACGTCCGCTTCCAGGCCGCCGCTTCTCCAGCCATTGTCGAAGTCGGAGGTGAGTGAATACTCATCCGTCAACGGACCGAGGTTGCCCAGCGGCCACATGCGTCGCGTGCCGGTGGATACCACCATCAGATCGTAGCGAGCCTCGGGCGGCAGCACCGAATCGCGATAGGCTTGCGGCTGGCGGTCAAACAACTCCTCGCTGATCGCCGCGATCACCTTCACGTTCACACCGGCAGCTTCGAGTTTCGGCAGCACTTTCACCAGATTCACCGTGGAACTCGATCCTTGCGCGATCACGTAGCCGTGGCGCGGCTTGTCGGGCGCGAAATCGCGGATCACGTACAGGCCCTTGGCCGCGGCACGCAGATCGGTATCGGCGAAAGTGTTGCGGTCGGCGACCGCGAAGTCGGGACGCGCCACTTCAATCGTAATGATGCCCACGTGCGGATCGCGCGCCGCGATTTCCGCCGCCGCGAAATAGCCGGGCGCGACATCGTTGTAATCCCAAAAGCTCAAATTGATCGCCTGACCGCGCGGGAACAGCTTCCACACTTGCGGCGCGAAGATGCCGAAGTGGGTGCGCGCGTCGGCCGCGGTTTCAGGACCGGAGTGCGCGGCGAGAATATGCAGCACGCCGACGCGGAATTTGCTGTCCTGATTTTGTTGACTCCAGACCCGCGCCGGAGTGTACATCAGCGGCGTGAACGCTCCATAGGTGCCGCTCAAAGCCCAGACGCCGGCGAATTTTTCGGGATCGACGGAAGCGCTTTGACTCACCAGCCCGATGGCGGTGGAAACATTGCCCGCTTCCTCGATGGGAGCTTTCAAGCGCGTGCCCAGCGGATTTTCCGTGGGACTGTAGTGTCCCCACAAACTGCCGTGCTCCACGTTGATCGACTCCGACAGGTCGGCGGCCACCGTGAAGAACCGTCCTTCGGTGATGTAATTCATCCACTTGATGATTTCGGAAATCGCACGCCGCGCGCCGGCCTTCTCGCCCGGTTTCTTGAACAGCGCAATGCTGACTTGCTTCTCTGCACCGGAAATCGCATTGTGAATCGAGAGCTTCTGCGGCTCTTCCGGCAGCGCCGCGACGCGCAGGCGATCGTCGAGGAACGGATCGCTCGAGGCTGAGATGCGCAGCTTCACGTCGTCGCGCACGGTGTCGCCGATTTCCACCAAGCGCTCGGCAAGGCGATCGCCTAATCCGTTGCGGTCGAGCAGCGACATCACCACGTCGATGTTCGTCTTGAACTGGATCAGGCGCTCGCGGTTGTCGCTGACCGGGCCCTTGCGAATGCCTTCGAACTCCACGCCGTAATGCTTCTCGAAGCTCTGCGCCAGCGCGACAAAATATTCCGAGTTCATCTTCAGCGCGTAGGGATGGCTCGGGTAACTCACCAGTTGATCGCCGTAGCCGGCGATTTTTCCGTCGGCAGCAGCGGGCCAGTAGCCCTTGATGGTCTTGCCGATGGCGGCGATGGGACGGCGGTCGTGCGGGTCCACTTCGTCCATGGCTTTCAGCGCCGCGGTCACTTCGCCGTAATCGTTCCCGTTAGACAGCGTGAAGACGTTCCATCCATATGACGTCCATTGATTCACGAGTTCGTAGCAGGAGCCGAAGTCTCCGCAGATCACGCCGCCAATCGGGCCACCAATCAGGCAATCGTCGATGCCCGCGTTGTTGTCGGAGATCATCACCCGCAAACGCTTTCCCACTTGCAGCGCGAGCGCCTGCGTCTTCAACTCCTGCGCGTGACCTTCGGTGAGCGCGAATTCGCCTTCCAGCGCGATGATTTTCGGCGACTCCGGCGCGCCCGCAATGTCCCAGAACGCTGCTTTGCCCGCGGCCGTCGCGATGCCGATGCCCGAGGGGCCGCCGTTCACGTCGTTGGTTAGGTCGGTGCTTTCGGCATGTCCCGCGAGCGCGCGAATACCGCGGCCTTTCGCCTGCGCGAACAGCGGATGGTCTTCCAAATCCGTTTCATGCAGCAGCGTCTTCAGCGCGCCGGCGCCGCGACGGAATCCCAACGCGTCGATCGGCAGCATCGCGACGTCCGGGTCGACGCGATAACGCGGATCGCCGGTCTGCTGATACTTGCGGTACAGCGCCTGGCCCATGATCATCCATAGCGCGTAGCACGTGGGGACGGAGTGGCCCGCCGCCATCATGAATTTATCGGAGTAAGGATGCTTCGGCCGGCGGTAATCGTAACGCAGCCCGCCGTTTTCAGGGCCGGCCAAGTGCGCCGCAACATTGTAGGGTGTGTAGGCGAGCGGTCCGCCGAGATGCCCGGTCTGCGCGTAATTTCCCAGCAGCACCAGGGTCATGCAGGTCATGTATCCAATGTCGTCGAGCAGCGGATCGTACGCCAAAGTTTGTTGCAGGGAGGAAGGAACTGCTTGAATGCACGTTGTCATAGACGGTCTCAAAAAGAGCTACATCAATAGTATCAATGAAAATCTGGGATTCGCGGTACGTCAGCAGCAGAACGCCGGCGGCCGGGTTGCCGATGGATCAGCCGCTAATTCCGAGCCATTCGCCCAGCTTTTCGACGGGACAGCGCAAGCCGACGAAGAACTGCCCGAACGCGGCATAAACCGCGCTCACCTCGTCGAAGCGCATCTCGTAGATCAGCTTCTTGAAGATCAGCGGCTCGGGGGCGAACAGATCGACGCCCCACTCCCAATCGTCGAAGCCGATGGAGCCGGTGATGATCTGCTGCACTTTTCCGGCGTAGCGGCGGCCCACCATGCCGTGCTCCTCCATCTGCCGCTGGCGTTCTTCGATGGGCAGCGTGTACCAGTTCTTGTCCTCGCCTCGCTTGCGGTCCATCGGATAAAAACAAAGATAGCGGCTGTCGGGAATCTTCGGATACAGCCGCGGACGCATCGCCTGCCGCTGCCGCTCCATCGTCTGTTCCACTTCGCGATTCCATTCTTCGGAGAGCGGGGCCACGCCGCGCTCGGCGAGCTGGCGAAACAGCTTCACGCTCGAGTCATACAAGCCGAGCTCGATGACGGATAAGTACGAGTGTGTCGCCTCCAGGTACTCCTGCAACACGGTGCGATTGAGCGCGAGCTCGGCGGCGTTCAGCTCCTCGAAGGAATCGCGGAAGTGCACCAGCATGAGGTCGCCTTTGTGGCCGAGCAGGGAATAGACGGCGCTCTGTCCGGCCTCTTCCGGCGCCGTCAGAGTGGACACAGCCTCGGCTGCGATCTCCTGCTGGCGCCTCGGCGTCAGCTTGCGCCACTCCGGCCAGCGAAAGCGAAACATCTGGTGCAGCACGCTCAGGCCCTCGAGCGTGAGCGGCACCGCGTGCAGTTGCTCAGAAACTGTTTGTAGGGCGGTGTTGGTGGACGACATGGGCAACATCATACCGCGCCGTACCCTATAATCTGCACCGGAGCCGGACCCATGCCCCGTGGAATCACCCCCCGCCGGCCATCGCGCAGCGGACGCCAAGACAAACTCGCCAATGTGCCCGTGCGGGCCAAGGAGCGCATCGCGAAGAAAGCACCCGAGTCCCACCCAAGCAAAGGAAGCTTGGGTGGGGCACCCGCCGCGAAGCCCGCCACCAAGTCAGAGCGTAAGGCGGCCATCGCCTCGAAGGGCTACAAACCGCTCGCGCCCGAGCGTGTGCGCGCCATCTTGCAGCGGCTGGACGAGCGCTATCCCGCCGCCACATGCGCGCTGCACCATCGCAGCGCGTGGGAACTGCTGGTGGCGACCATCCTTTCGGCGCAGTGTACTGACGCGCGCGTCAACCTGGTGACCCCCATCCTGTTCGCGAAATATCCGACGCCACAGGCCTTCGCCGCACTGGAGCCGCAGGAGCTTGAGGATGACATCCGCTCGACCGGCTTCTTCCGCAACAAGTCGAAGTCGCTGGTAGGCGCGGCACGTAAGGTGGTCAACGATTTCGGTGGCGAGGTGCCGCGCACCATGGACGAGCTGCTACAGATTCCCGGCGTCGCGCGCAAGACCGCCAATGTGGTGCTGGGCACCTGGTACCACATCGCCGTCGGCGTGGTGGTCGACACCCACGTGCACCGCATTTCCCGCCGCCTGGAGCTGACGAAAAATGACGACCCGCGAAAGATCGAGCAGGACTTGATGCGTGCGATCCCGCGCGACAAGTGGATCGTCTTTGCGCACCAGATCATCCATCACGGTCGCGCGTTGTGCATCGCACGCAACCCAAAATGCGCCGATTGCCCGCTGGAAAATCTCTGCCACGCCGCCGACAAAACCTGGAGCACGGTCGAGATCCACACGTCAGCGAAGCCCTAGAAGCGGCATTTCCGTTTGTTATAATCGCTGTGAAAGTGGCGCTATCGTCTAGGGGTTAGGACGGAAGATTCTCAATCTTCAAACCCGGGTTCGATTCCCGGTAGCGCTACCAAACCTTAGTGCCTCTGCAATCAATTGCTTACTGCTTCTCTTCCGACTACCACAATTTACGGTCTGTGCTCGGTTTTGTGTTCATTGCACAAGTTCATTTCGTTTGTTGATCGCGATCCCGATCTGCTTCAGACCGAGATGCTGGTAAAGTTTCGTCACGTCTACTTTGCTGTGGCCCATGACGTCCATCGCGGTCTCAATCTCGAATTCCTGAACTGGAATCTAGTGAGTGTGAAAACTCATTTTGCTGGCAAAATATGGATTGCTCTTGGCCCGCAAGTCTTCGAACCGGTCTGGTCAAAAACATAGACTGGCCGTGGTGCAGATTCCGGACGCGGAAAAGTCCCCTGGGGCTGTCAAGAAGCGGGCCGAACGTAAACGGGATGCCGGGGATCATTTCATGTTGTTTTCTTCCCAGGAATTCGACAGCTTTCGTAATATGATCGCGCCGCCGGGGCCCCCGCCTCAGGGTTGCTCGCTCACGTTCGAGGGCCTCAGCTACTTCCGTCGCACGTTCTCCGAACACATGTGAAAGACAGGAAGCAAACACGCATTTTTCCGGGAACGCCTTGCTCGCCTCGACCGTTTCGATGTCCCCTCGACAGTCCGTTAGGTTGAGCTGAGAACCCTTTGTTGATTCGACGTACCCAAGGAGCTCGAAATGCGGCGCTATTCGAGGATCGCTGCTCGGTACACGCCCGCCTACATAAAATCCTTTCGATGGAAAAACCGTCCCGTCGAATCTGGCCGTCGGCGCCGTGGGCACGAACGTCTTTATTCTGGTGAGCCCTGATCTGGCCGATGTGCGCGCAGCCGCGAAGCGCGTATTCTGGTAAACCGAGGCTTGAGTCATGCCGCCGGCTAACCGCCCGCCAATTCGGCGCACCATGCACACGGTTCAGCCGCCTCAGCCCCGCAATCGTCGGCGTCGCTGGCTGTGGCTGATCATTGTTGCCGTTGCCATCGTCGCGTTCGGCCGGACTTGGCTGTCGTATTACGTTGAGAGCCTGTGGTTCGGGTCGCTCGGGTATGCCTCTGTTTTCTGGAAGATGCTGGGGCTTCGCTGGGCGATCTACGCAGTGTCCGCAGGCGTGACCTTCTTCTTTGTTTATGGTGCGTTCCTGATTCTCAAACGCGCCGAGTTCACGCCCGACGAGCGTGGGCACACCATCCTCATCGGCGGGAGGGTCGTGAAGTTGCCAGTCGAATCGATGCTGCGGCTGGCGGCGCTCGGCGGTTCGATCTTCGTAGCCATCACCGTCGCCGGCATCATGATGGCGGACTGGCAAACGTTCGCGCTCTACTGGTACGCGCCCCGGGCGACTGGAGTCACCGACCCGATCTTTGGCAGGCCGCTCAACTTCTACCTGTTTACGCTTCCAGCCTGGCAGTGGATCGCAGGCTGGCTGCTGGCGATGGCGGTTCTCAGCTTTGCCATTGCCGGTTTTTTCCTTCTGGTGAATGGCGGCGCGCGGGCTCTCGAGGGATACGTCAACCGCTATGACCTGGTTTCCTGGCGCGGTTCTTCCATCACATTTTCCTTTGTTCTCCTGGTGATCGCGTGGCAAGTGTATCTGGGGCGCTTCGATCGATTGACGGAGGACCACACCGTCTTTGGCGGCGTTACGTACACCGACGCGCACATCTTCATCCCCGGCCTGCTCGTCGTCTCTCTGGCTCTGGTGCTCGGCGCGGCGATCGCGGCGGCCAACGCCTTCTGGTTCAAACGCGGTCGCTGGCTTATTGCAGCGGTGGTTCCAGCCGTCGTCTGTTATCTGGTTCTCCAGATAACGGGATGGTACGTCAGCAGTTTTATCGTTCGGCCGAATGAACTGGTCCGGGAGACAGCCGTACATCGCCAACAACATCAAGCAGACCAGGCAAGCTTACGACCTGGACAAAATATCGCCACAACAGTTTCCCGCGGAGATGAACCCGGAGGCGGCCGATCCGGCAAATAACCAGGCCACGCTGCAGAACATTCGTCTATGGGACTGGCGCGCCCTGCAGGACACGCTGCGCCAGATCCAGGAGATCCGCACCTACTACGATTTTCCCGATATCGACATCGACCGATATGAGATCGACGGCAGACTGACGCAAGTGATGCTGGCGGTCCGCGAGTTAAATATCGAAAAGCTCCCGGAAAGCAGCCGCAACTGGATCAACGAGAAGCTGATCTATACCCACGGCTACGGCATCACCATGAATCGGGTCAACGGCTTCACGCCGGAGGGCTTGCCGACCCTGCTGCTGAGCAACATGCCCGTCCAGAGCACGGTGGCCGCGCTCGAATGTAACTCGTCCAGAAATCTACTTCGGTGAGCTTACCGACACGGATGTTTACGTGAAGACGCGGCAGAAGGGAATTTAATTATCCCGAGGGCCAGGCGAACAACTTTACCGAATATCAGGGCAGCGGCGGCATTGTATTGGGTGGCTGGCTCCGCCGCGTCGCTTATAGCCATGGATCGCGGTGATGTCGGCAAGCTGCCTTTCAGCGACGATGTGAATGCGCAAAGCCGGCTGCTGATGCGGCGTAACCTTCTCGGCGAGTATCGGCGCTGGCTCCATTTCTCACTTTCGATACGGATCCGTATATCGTGCTCGGGGAAGATGGCCGACTGTCGTGGATTCTCGATGGGTTCACCACCTCCGACAGGTATCCCTACTCTAGCCACTACCGCCTTGGCGACAATTCCATCAACTACATGCGCAATAGCGTGAAGGTTGTTGTCGACGCATACGACGGCACGACGACCTTCTATGTCTTTGACAACAACGATCCCATCCTTGCGACCTACCGCCGTATGTTCCCGACTCTATTCAAACCCGCATCTACCATGCCGGCGGGACTGCGAAAGCACGTCCGCTATCCGCAGCTCCTGTTGGAGATGCAGGCGGAAGTTTATTCCCTCTACCACATGACCGATCCAGAGGTTTTCTATAACCGTGAGGACCTGTGGAGCGTGGCGAGCGAGGTAGCGATGGGCGACAGTGGCCAGCAAATGACGCAGACCATGCAGCCGCATTTCGTTCTGATGAAGCTGCCGGGCGAAACCGGAGTGGAATTCGTCGAGATTCTGCCCTTCACGCCGGCCAACCGGAATAACCTGATCGGCTGGATTGCCGGCTCGCGCGGATGGAGCGAACTACGGCACCGCGCTGGTTTACGACTTTCCGAAAACCAGGCTGGTTGATGGCCCCCTCCAGATCGAAGCTCGAATCGATCAGAATGCGCAGCTCTCCGGTCAACTCACGCTGTGGAACCAGCAAGGCTCTCACGTCCGCCGCGGTACGCTGTTGGTCATTCCCATTGGGCGCACGCTGCTTTACGCGGAGGCGATTTACTTACAAGCGGAGCGCAGTCCAATGCCGGAGTTGCGTCTGGTCGTGCTCGCGCTTCAGGACCGGCTGGCGTATGCGCCGACGTTCGAGTGCAGCCTTGGCGGCGCTGTTTCGGAGCGGATCGTCAACGCTCGAAGCAACGGCGAGCTCGCAACCGGGGCCTGTTGCGCCTACTGCCGGCGGCACAGCGCCTTCGGCCCCCAACTTCACCACCCTGGCCAGCGAAGCCGCCAAAGATCTTTCCGATTACCAGCGCTTGACGGCTGAAGGAAAACTCGGCGAAGCCGGACAGAAGCTTGAGGACTTGAAGAAAGTCCTCGAGAAGCTGAACACGTCTCCTAAGTGAGCCGTTCATTGGCGGCCGTGCCATAGAGATTGAACCTGTCGAACCTGGCCGCCGCTGCCGTGGGAACAAACGTCTTTATGCTGGTGAGCCCCGATCTGAAGCGATGTAAACGAGGCAAAGAACGACTGTCTGGCAGCACTCGACGAGGCCACATCTGGCAAGTCTATGAGCGTCGCCACATCACTGCCGCCTTCGCGCAAGCAAAGGTCGGCGTTCGTGGCCCGACATTCGCTCGTGATCCGACAGAATCGCTGTCCCAGAACGTATACCTATAGGGACGTAGTTCGATGTAGTGCTGGATCCTTCAAGACTTCCTGTTTGCGCTACCCTTGCAGATTTCCTCGCGGGAGCCGCCACAGATTAACATCGCGTTGCGAACGCAGCTTGGTGGGACGCGGGGCGAGCATCCGATGTAAACGCTTCCTTCTTCCGAAGAACGATCGCTAAATGACGGAGCCGCGAGCCAAGGCAAAATAGCTCACACTTCCAGCTAGTCTGATTTGACAATGTAGTCGTAAGGGCGAAGGAAGAAGTTTATAAGGAGTTCGTAAACAACACGGAAATCCTTCTAGCGCATTAAGTGTTCCAGCACGGGCCCAAGCGTCAACACCGGCAAGAAGCTCAAACCGCACACGACCACAGTGGTAGCGAGGAGGAGCGTGCCAAAGATAAAGCTGTCGGTGCGAATGGCGCCTTCACCACTGTAACGATGGCGCTGTGCCGCGAACATTCCGGCGAGCGCCAGCGCGGGAATCGCCAGCCCAAAACGGCCCACCATCATCGCCACGGCTGTGGAGAGGCTATAGAAAGGAGTGTTGGCATTCAGCCCTGCGAAGCTTTGCCCGTTGTTGGCGGTAGAGGAGGCGAAGGCATAAATGATTTCTGTAAGGCCGTGCGGGCCTGTGTTAGTAGTGAGCCCCGCCAGGCCCGACTTCGTGGCGACCGCGAGCGCAGCCAAAGGAAGAATTGCCAATGGGCTCGCGAGGACATAGAGCATCAGCATCCTTGCTTCTGACGGCCCGATGGTTTTGCCCAGATACTCGGGCGTGCGTCCTACCATCAGGCCCGCCACCAACAGGGCCAGCAGAACAACCATGACCATGCTGTAAAGACCCGTACCCAGTCCACCATAGACCGTCTCGCCCAGCAGCATGTTGACCAGCGGTACTGCTCCGCCGATGGCTGTATAGCTGTCGTGCATGGAGTTGCAAGAACCCGTCGCGCCGTTCGAGGTGACGACGGCGGTCAGAACAGATTGGGCAATCCCGAACCTGACCTCCTTGCCTTCCATGTTGCCGCCTGGCTGCAGCGCCGTCGGGCCCGCTTGTACGTGCGTTGTTTCCGCAAGGATGCGATTGCCCTTCTGCTCGCTATGGTCGCATATCCCCAGTCCTGCCACGAACAGTACGGTCATGACGGCGTACAGCGTCCACCCCTGACGAGGATTACCGACCATGCGGCCGAAGGTATTGGTGAATGCCGCCGGTAACGCCGCGATTGCCAGTAGGGCAATCAGGTTGGTGAGCGGGGTGGGATTCTCATAGGGATGAGCTCCATTCGCATTGAAGAAGCCGCCGCCATTGGTGCCGAGATTCTTGATGATCTCGAGGGCGGCGACCGGCCCTTGCGCGATGGTCTGGATCGGCCCCTCCATGGTCTTCGCCTGCGTGTAGGGGTGGATGTTCATCGGCACGCCTTGCCAGACCAGTAGCAGCGCGCCCACGAGACTTATTGGCAGCAATACCCAGAGCAATGCGCGCACCAGATCGACCCAGAAGTTTCCCAGCTTCACCGTCCGCCGCCGCGCGAAACTGCGAAGAAATGCCATGCCAACCGCGAGGCCGGACGCGCCCGCAAGGAAATTCTGCGCGGTAAGTCCGACCATCTGACTGAAGTAGCTCATGGTCGTCTCACCGCTGTACGCCTGCCACGTGGTGGTGGTGGAGAAGCTGATGGCAGTGTTCGCCGCCAGCTCCGGCGTCAACGGCGTGGTCTGATATGCGGGATAGAACCAGGGCAGAAAACGCTGCATGCGCAGGATCGCATAAAGAAGCAGAGTGCCGCAGAAGCCGAAGAGGACGAAGGACAAAGTATACTGTTGCCAGTTCATCTCCTTTCGTTCGTCGACGAATGTGAGTCGATACAAGAGACGTTCCAGGGGCGTGAGCAGCGGGTCGAGGAATGTTCGCTGGCGCTGGAACACTCGGGCCAGATAGCCACCGAGAGGCTTAACCAGCAAGGTCAGGAGCAGCAGAAAGAACCCGTACTGTATCCACGCTTGCAATCTCATAAGTGATCGATAAAACATTCGAGAGAAAGCGTGAGGGGACGTTCTATGACTTCGCCGGCGTAATCGGGGTGTGGCGATTGTCGCTCGATCGATCTCGGTTCAGTATTCCACATTAGAGTGGCTGGGAGAGTGTGGCCGCGTGGGGTATTTTCCAGGAAGCTGCCAGCACCGCCGCTGGCAGGTTTTGCGGCTTGTGGGCTACGCTGTCCCCCAGGTGCCCGGCCAGATCGCCTTCCCGGTCCGCCTAACATTTTGTAGACCAGAAGAATTGCCAATATCAAGTAGGCCGCCAGTGCTGCAAGGAACGTCATCTCGTCTCGCGTCCTGCCGAAAACATCCAGCTACTCTGATTTGACAGCCCACGGCGTAAGCGCGAAACAAGAAGTTCGTAAAGAGTTCGTAAGGACCCTCCCGGAAAACGGATGCTATATCACTGACAATCGCGTCCGAGATAGTGCAGACTGCCGATGATGGCGGTGCGGTGTCCTTCCGCCACCCGGCTTTGCTAATGCGCGGCAAGAAACAAGGCGCAGGCTTCTATCGCCTGGGTGTCCGAAACCAGGGCAAATCCTTGCGCAAATACGCGCGGAATGGAGGAGGCCGAGCGAAGCTATTAATCGTCTTTTCCGGACCGTGCGGTTCGGGCAAGTCGACACTAGCCAGGATGGAGCACAGCAAACGGAGACACACAGCCTTGCTGTCTCGGGATGAAGTGCGGAGAATGCACCCCACCTACGACGACTCCGATCTGACGAAAACCATGATTCAGTTGGCCGGCCGCGTGCTCGACGCCGGCATGAGTTGCATCATTGACGCCTGCAATCTTCACGAGCATGACCGGGTCCGGTGGGAAACGGTCGCCTTGCTCTGCGGCGCCTCCCTGGATTGGAGAACTGCGAACACAGGCCTTGAGATCTGCATCGCTCGCGATGCGTCCCGCCAGGATCCAGTCGGCGGCGACAGGATTCGGGAACAGTTTGCGAGTTCCGGTCGATAAGCAATCGACAGCTTCGGTTGAAATCGCACCACTCTGTGCTGGCGAGCAGCTTTGTGGATGTAGTTCGAGTACTGTTCGGTTTCCGTGTATTGCTTGAGCCAAGGCCTTGGCGTTTATGACGCTATTGTCGGGGGATAAGAAAAGCAGGTGTCCGCTGGATTTGATCTTGTCCTCACGGAGCTGCTTGGAACGAAGGGGCATCGCTTCCTGGTAACTACGGGCAGCGATCGTGGCGCCGAGGTGCTGGCTGAGCTAGAAGTCGTTCCGGCCACCGAAGAAGTCAATCGGGAAGCGAGAGCGAGGGTGGATGCGGCTGCACACCAGCAGGTGCGTAGACGAACCGTATCCGCCTGCCTCCCCCAGCGGCACGCCGTCCACGCATGGACTGGGTCTGGCGGAAGCGATCGAGTTGTCTTGCGTACTCGGCTGCTTGCCAATCAAGCTGCGTGTGTACGGAATCGAAGGACGGCATTTCGAGCTTGGGGTCGAAGTCTCACACGAGGTCAAGAACGCCGTCGAGAGAGTCGTGAGAAGCATCGACGCCGAAGTGAGACCACGCTCATTGACTTAGGTCGCTCGGGGTGCAGTCAAGACAACACACTGACTGACGAGATTCTTTCCCCGAAGAGTGGGCTGCTCTGACTTCCACGGGGCGTCCATCTCTGCCCTTATAAGGCCCGTCTGGCAGTGCGGCCCAGCGCTCGCACTTGTCTCGCCGACTTTGCCGAAGATCGCAGTGCGCCGGGGCGCACGACGAGTAGACTGAGCGAGTCTATGCTTTTCCTGCGCCAAAACGGTATCGTGGTGGTTCTCGTTGCGCTCACAATCCTGGTGCAGTGCGCGGGCATGACCGCGCTCATCCACTGGATAAAAACCCAGTTTCCCACCGGCCTTCGCCCGCTCGGCCTCTTCCGCTCCTTTCTGCTCGTGGTGCGATTCACCAGTATGCTGGTCTGCCTGCACATGTTGGAGGTTCTGTTGTGGGCTGGGTTTTATCGGTGGAAGCTTCTCGCAACCTGGGAAGCGGCATTCTATTTTTCGGCAGCAAATTATTCGACGGTCGGTGCGGGGGACATTTTGCTCCAGCCAACGTGGCGATTAATGGGCCCGGCCGAAAGCGTGGCGGGTGTCTTGATGTGCGGGCTCTCCGCTAGCTTCCTGTTTGCCATCGTGACCCGGCTCGTCGAGCACGAGGACCCAGCACTGGCGGAACCGCGCGCTGGCGTTGCCCCCTGCGCAAACGGCGGAGCCAGTACAGAGGAAGTGGATCTTCGTGGCACCGAGTCGCGCCAAAGCCCATAAACTGTGGCTCGCTTGCTATCATCGAGCTGACGATGTATTCGCCGACTGTCCCGCCGTCCGGCTCTCCACGCTATAAGACGTTGCCGCTGGCGCGCTTTGCATGGGCGACCCTGGGTTGCAACGTGGCCGTGGTGCTTTGGGGAGCCTATGTGCGGGCCACGGGATCAGGCGCGGGCTGTGGCAACAAGTGGCCTCTATGCAATGGCGATGTCGTCGGGACAAGCGCCAGCGCCCACACCATCATCGAATTCACCCACCGGGCCACCAGCGGAATCGCACTGCTCATGGTCGCCGGTCTTCTGATCTGGTGCTGGCGAGCAACTTCCCAGCGCGACTGGGCCCGCTATTCCGCGGTACTGGCTACCGTCTTCATGGCCGATGAAGCGCTTTTGGGTGCCGCTCTTGTTCTGTTGGAGCATGTGGCCCAGGACAAATCTTCCGGGCGAATTCTCTTTCTCTGCCTGCATTTTGGCAATACGCTTCTCCTGCTCGCGACGCTCGCGCTGACTGCGAGCTGGCTAGCAGATGGCAGCGGCGCTTTCACCGTCCGAAAATCCCGAGAGGTAGTTGCTATTGGGATTGGCCTACTCGCAACCATGGCCATCGGAATCACGGGCGCCGTGGCCGCTCTCGGCGATACTCTCTTTCCGGCGACATCGCTACGCGCCTCGATAACGCATGACTTCAGTCCGGGTGCACCAGCTCTACTGCACCTTCGGGTGCTCCATCCAGCCGTAGCCGTTATCGCTGCCTCTTATGTGCTCTGGGTGATTATCAGGAGCTCAACGCGGCGAAGCCGCCTCTCCAAGACCGCAATCGCCCTCGTTGTCCTCGTGCTCGCGCAGGTGCTGATCGGTATCGTGAATGTCCTGCTGCTCGCCCCTGTTTGGTTGCAGATCCTGCATTTGCTTGTGGCCGATGTCCTATGGATCGTGCTTGTGCTTGCCTCGGCTGACCTGGTGCTTGAACGTGCCAATGCTCGCAAAAGAGAGGGAACACCTGTTTCTACTGTGAAGTCCTTCGCTTAACCCAAGAGAGGTTGGAACCGGTTAGTAGGTCAATTTCAAATTTTTCATGACGCGGGTGGAGCACGCCTTCAGGCGTGTAATTAAGGCATTCTGGGTTGTGTTGCGGCTTTAGCCGCTGAGGTAAAGGAAAGTGCACCTCAGGCGCTAAAGCGCGCCTCAAATGAGCGCCCAGACATGCACGCCTGAAGGCGTGCTCCAGCCGTGTGCTGACCCCTGATTTCAAACTGACCCACTACCTGGGACCAGAATGATGCAATCTCAGAACCGGAACTCGATGCCCAGGTTTTGCGCGATGTAGCGCGTGGCATCGCGGAACTGGCCGGGGGTGCTGATGAACTCCGATTGTCCGCCGGTACTGGCCGCGAGTTCGCGCAGCCGGTACTGTCCAGCCGCGTCGCTCACGTCCAGCCCGATGCAGTAAATGCGCACGCCTGCGCCGTTGATCTCCGCCGAGGTCTGCGCGGGCGAGGCGTGGCTGTCGACGTTGCGGCCGTCGGAGATGACCAGCAGCACACGGTTGGGATATTTGGCGATGCGCGCCAGGTGTCCGGCGGCAAACGCGACGGCGTCGTCGAGTACGGCTCCGTGCTCCGGCTTAATGCTCTCCATCGCCTGCTCCAGTTGCTGGGGATCGTTGGTCAGGTCCTGCACGAAGACAAGATTGTTGTCGTAGCTGAGGATAAAAGCCTCGTCGCGATCGTTCATGCGGCGCAACATGTCCGTCAGATTGTCGACCACGGCGGCGCGGTTTTCCTTTCTTGCCAGCGAGGTTTCCACCAGAATGCCCAGCGACATGGGGCCGGTGGTGGCGGGGATGCGGCGCTTGCGAATGGGCGGAGTGGAGGCGGTATCGTCGGCCCATACGGACGGCGCCGGCTGCGTATTGCGCGGCTTTGTCACCGTGGGCGCGGGAGCAACCGCGGGCGGTCGTGCTAGGGCGGTTTTCACTGGAGGAGGAGCCGCGTTGGGCGGATGCGGTACCGGAGGCAGGGGAGCGGTCGCAGCCAGCATAGTGGAGTTCGCTGCGACGCCCGTACCGGGACTGGCGGCGGCCAGAAATTGGTTCCAGTTCTCGGTGCTGCCGCCGTCTTTCACATAGCGGGCGCGAGCCGCACGGGCCATCTCGATGCCCTGCGGCGTTCCCCGCGAGAGATCGACGGCGCGCGCCATTTCCCAATAGCCCTCTTTCGAATTCGGATTGGGGCCGCTCAGATCGGCCAGCGCAAGGTTGTAGGCGTCGCGCGCATTGTTGGGCTCGACGGCCAGAGTGTTGTGCAGGTAGAGGCGCGCGGAAACGTAGTCCTTCATGCGCAGCTCGGCAAATCCCGCGGCGCTGCTCAGCATTAGGTACGCTTGCCGTTTCAGCAGTGAAAAGTCCGCGCCGTTCATGCCCAGCGGACGCTGGAGCTGCGGCAGCATGTCGAGTCCATGCGAGGCCATGTGCAGAAGCCGCTCCGGTTTCATGCTGCTCTGTTCCACCGACGGCCGGGCATTGTTGGTGAGGAGCGCGATGGCGACGGCGTTATCCGGGTCGGTGGATGAAAGTTCGTTGGCCCAGCTTATGGCGTGCGCGAGCTGCCCCTGGCGCACATAGTTCCAGATGACGAACTCCAGCGCGTCGACCTTCAGCGGCCCCGGCTGCGCGTCAATGGCAAAGTGTTCCAGCAGGGCCAAGCGTTCGTTCGGCTGCACGTGCGCGACGGCCGCGGTGTAGTCGCTGAGCTCGCTGGTTCCCGATTGCGCGGTCGCAAGGGGAGCGGCTGCAAGCAACGCGAGAAGAAGGACGTGTGCGAAGCGGAGCTGGGGTGAAGTCATAGAAAAGCCGATTGGGCCGAAGAGGCGCAGTTCGGGCCGGATTTGCTGAAGTGGCTGGGAGATTGGATGGCAGCTCGCATGATGAGGCTGGCCGAGTTGCTGGGAAATTGAGGTACTCAGGAAAGGGGATGGGCATTCGGACCCGGCGCCCCACGTTCGCCTTCGTTTGGGCTAACGTGGGCCCAGGCTAGCGTCCAAACGAGGGATGCGACCCTGGGCACGACCTCAGAAGGGGTGGAGCACTAAGCGGGTTATTAGCGCGATGCGCGAGAAGTCTCGGTCCAGCGTGAAAACAGCGGCCGAATGTTCCAGAGCAATAGCAGCGATCAGGGTATCAATGCTGGTCAGGGAGACGCCTTTTCCGCGTGCCGTGCGGAAAATCGCAGCCGCGGTGCGATAGGTTTCGAAGCCTCTGGGCTCCAGCATGTCGAACTGGGCAAGAAAGCGCTTGATCACGCGCGCGTCCCTGGTCAGGCCCTGGAGGACTTCGGTCACTACGACCCCGGTGAGCGCGAGGGGTTCGCTGCCCTGGATCATGCGGCGTAGTTCGGCGCCGGCGCGGCCGGGCGAGGAGCTGAAGAAGTCAACCCAGACGGAGCTGTCCACCAGAATCAAACACGATTTCTCCGCGACGCCTTAAGGTCGCCATCCCAGATACCGCTTCCGAAATAGCGAAGGATTCCCTTGCGGCCCTCGGTGCGGACCAGCAACTCCAACGCCTTGTCTACAATCTGGCGTTTGGTCTTGAGGCGGGTGAGCTTGCGCGCCTTGCGAATCAAGTCGTCATCAATCTCGATATTGGTCCGGGACATATTCCATAACATACACCATATTGAGCTAACTTGGTGTATATCGCTGTGTGCCGTATTCGGGGGCAGTCTGCATGCCCTGAGAAGGTTATCGGTGGTGCCCCACGTTCGCCCTTCATTTGGGCTAACGTGGGCCTCGCGCGTGGGCCCAGGTTAGCGTCCAAACGAAGGACGCGAACCTGGGGCACCAGTTCATCGGCTCGCGGTGTGCGACTTCGGCGTGCGCAGTAGAATTGCGGGCGCGTCGCCGAAGGTCACCGCGCCGCTGGGAAGCTCCGCGAGCGCGCTCGCGTCCTCGGCCAGGAAGGTCCACACCAGCAGCAGCTTGTTGTAACGGGTGGCAAACATGGTTTGCGAACGTCGCACGCCCAGATCGCTGCCTCGTGGAGCGGTGCCGATGGTGCCGTGGAAAGCCATGAACAGATGGCCGGAGATGGAGAGCAGCTCATCGGAGGCGATGGTGCCGAATTCGCCCAGCTTCTCCAGGCTGGCGGCCACCTCGTCGGTGGTACGCTTGTCGGTGAGCGAAGCCGCAGTGCGCAGCGAGAGGCAATTGGGATCGAGCGCACGCAAGACGATGGCGGCGCGGACCTCGTCCCCTGGTTTCTGCGGCTGAGGCACGGCTTGCAACAGCGTCTCCGAGCAGGCATGCAGGAAGCGGTATTCGCGCAGCGCGGTTGCCTCCGCGGGCGGGTCGCCTTTGCCGGTCACCAGCGGCTTCCATCCCGCGGGCAGCTCGTAGCTGAAGCCCAACTCCGGGTTGCGATACTCGCGGCCGTCGGCCTCGCCGAGTGGAATGTCCTTCGCGGGTACGTCGCGCAGGGCCGCATTCACCAGCGCGGTCGGTACGGTGGGACCGGCGTACGGTTTGCCCTCAACTTTCACCGGCTTGCCGTCTCCGGTGAGCAGTGTGCCGTCATCCTGCGGGCAGTAGAACTTGGCGTCGTCCATCGCTTCCTTTGCCTTGCGCAGGAAGTCGTCGTCGTTCGTGGCCACGTAGATATTCACAGTGTAGTTGTTAATGCCGGCCCAATAGTGCGCCGTGTAGGTGCGGCCGCGCCTCCCAATGTGGTGATAGAAGTGTCCGGAGCGCAACATGAATTGCGGAATGTTGTAGAGAGGCAATTGGCCGGCCTGGGTGCCGGCGCGCGACCAGGTCTGCAGGTCTTTCTGGCGCTCCTCCGGGATGTTCACGTCGTAGCCGGGCTTCGGGTCCTCCGCCGTCACCATGATGTAGCCGTTCTGCCGGGGCTGCTCAAATTGCAGCGCCAGCAGCGCGTGCCGTTTTTCGGGCATGAGCGGCATCATGATCTCGTGCCCTTGCACCGTCAGCGGCAGGTCGAAGGAGAAGCCGAAGAACTGGCTGGTGTAGTGCGTGTTGGCGAGGAAGCCGGCTTCGGGGAGAATCGGCTCCGTGTTGGACTTCTTTTCGGCCTTTTCGGCGGGAAGCCGGGGCAGCAAGCCTGGCTCTTCGTTTCTTGGACACTGCGAACAGGCGAGCGTCGTCAGCGTGATGAGGAGGAGCATCAGCGCGATAGCCCGAGTTACAGCGACACTAAGCCGGAACATACGCATGCGCTTGACGGCAGGACTGAGCTGGAGACGTTGCGGCCATGATGCCAGCCGCGCAGCATCCCGCGCAAGTGAAAGCCGACGGCGCGGTTTGGATACGGACGCGCTGGTCTGGTAGTGGGTCAGTTTGAAGTCTGAGCGGAGGCAGGGCACGGCTTCAGCCGTGCCGGGTGATTTGTTTTTATTTGTCATCCCGAGCGGAGCCGCGTAGCGGCGGAGTCGAGCGTTCTGCGGTTCGTCCGAGCCGGCTGATTGCTCGCGGGCAAACCGCAGATCCTCACGCCGGGCTCAAGCCCGGCGCTTCCACCGCGCTACAAATTCCAAACTGACCCACTACCAAGTTAGGAGTTTCGTTGACTTTCCCACAAGCATCGCCCTACGATACGCGCACGGGAAGGCATGTTCCCGATTCGTCCGGCGCAGGTGGCGCTGGCGCGCTTGCCGGATCGCGAGGAGTATAGTCGCGCTGTCGGGATACCATCTCAGCAATTCGCTTGATCCACCGGGTGGCTGGCAACGGCCCGGGGGACCGCAATCCTCGCTTCAGTCACTGCCTGAGGACCCGCCGCCGCGGCGTCGCCTCGGCCTATTGGCGGTCACGTCGTCAGCGTGGGTTCCGCTGGCGCTTTGCGGCGTGTTGCTGCTTGCCACCTTCGCTCTCTACTATCCCGTCCACCGCTTCCCATTCATTGCGCTCAACGATGGTGAATACATCACGCAGAACTTGCGTATCCAGCAACTGAATTGGGACTCCATCGCGTGGTCGTTCACCACCTTTCACGCCGCCAACTGGCATCCGCTGACCTGGCTTTCCCATGCGCTGGACTACCAGCTCTTCGGACTCGACGCGGGTCGCCACCACGAGAGCAATCTGCTGCTGCACGCGCTGAATGCTGTGCTGCTGTTCTGGGTGCTGTGGCGCGCGACCGGTTATGCGGGGCGCAGCTTCATGGTGGCGGCGCTGTTCGCGTTCCATCCGATAAATGTCGAGTCCGTCGCCTGGGTGGCCGAGCGCAAGAACCTGCTGAGCATGACGTTTCTGCTGCTGGCGCTGGGTGCTTACTGCTGGTACGCGAGCCGGCCGCGTCTGGGGCGCTACGCCGTGGTCGTGCTGTTGTATGCACTCGGGTTGATGGCTAAGCCGCAGGTGGTCACGCTGCCGTTTTTGCTATTGCTGTGGGACTACTGGCCGCTGCGGCGTATGAACTTCGGTGGCGATGACTCGTCGGTCGCAGCGACCGAGCCAGCGGTTCCGCAACGCAGCTTCGGCTGGCTGCTGCTGGAGAAGGCGCCGCTGCTGGCGTTTTCAGCTGCCAGCGCGATCGTCACCGTCTACGCGCAGCGGGCGGGCGGGGCGATGGGCGGCGCGCTGCGCTCTTACCCGCTGACCGTTCGCATCGAGAACGCCGTCATCAGCTACGCGCGGTATCTGGACAAGGCGGTCTGGCCTTTGAACCTGGCGTTCTTCTATCCGCATCCGTCTGCCTTCCGTCTGCGTCAGGTGGCACTGGCGGCGATTCTGCTGCTGCTGATCACGGTACTCGCGGTGGCATTGCGGCAGCGCCGCTACCTGCTGGTGGGCTGGCTGTGGTTCCTGGGCGCGCTGGTGCCCATGATCGGATTGCTGCAAGTGGGCGGACAGGCAATGGCTGATCGCTATGCCTACCTGCCGTTTGTCGGCCTCTTCATAGCGTTGTGCTGGGGTGTGGCCGATTGGGCGGAGCAGCGGCGTCTGCCGCATGCCGCGCTCGGCGTGGCGGGTGCGCTGGCGCTCGTGCTGCTGATGTTGGCCACGCACCGGCAACTCTCGTACTGGTCGAGCGATCTGGCTCTGTGGTCGCATACGGCGCGTATTACCGGCGACAATGCCGCCGCTGAGAACCTGATTGCGGAAACGCTGCAACGCGCAGGAAGTCGTGAAGCCGCCATGGCACACTTCCGCACCGCGTCAGCGATGGATCCGCTGCTGCCCTATCCTCGTTATCATCTCGGCGTGTATGAGGAAGATCAGGGCCACCCGCGCGAGGCGATCACGCAGTTCCAGCAAGTGCTCGTCGTGACCGCGAGCGACAACGGAGTTCTGGCGGGGCTACGAGCCGACACGCTCCTGCGAATGTCCTCCGCCTATGAGGCATTGGGCGATTCCGTGAATGCCGATCGCTGCGTCGAGCTGGCCTTGCAGGAGCAGCGCAAGGAGCGGAGCTTCGAGGCCAGTACGCGCCCCTAAAGTTCGAGTAGGTAGCAAAGCCCGGGTCCACCCACGGAGCGCCACTTTTCAGCTGCAGGAACACGGCGGCTCTAGGAAGCGCTTTCCGCTAACACCCGCAAGTCTCGCCCAGTCATCTCTTTCGGTTGCGCAATGCCGAGGATGCCCAGCATCGTGGGCGCGATGTCTTGCAGCGCGCCGTCGGGGCGCAGGGTGAAGCGGCGCGCGTCACCCTTGTGATTGGCCGCGGTGACCGCGTGCTCGGCGGCCACGATGAACGGCACGGGATTGGTGGTGTGCGCCGTCTGCGGGCCGCCGGTTGCGGGATCGATCATCTGCTCGGCGTTGCCGTGGTCGGCGGTGACGATCATCGCGCCGCCACGCTGGCGCAGCGCGGTGTAGATCTGGCCCAGGCAGCCATCGACGGTTTCGACCGCGGTGATGGTCGGCGGAATCTTGCCCGAGTGTCCCACCATGTCGGCGTTGGCGAAGTTCACCACCATCACGTCGAAGGTGTTGTCGGCGATCGCCTTCACCACGGCGTCGGCGATGCCCTGCGCGCGACATCTCCGGCTTCAGGTCGTAGGTCGCGACCTTCGGCGACGGCACCAGCACGCGCTCTTCGCCGGGAAACGGCTTCTCGACTCCGCCGTTGAAGAAGTAGGTCACGTGCGCGTACTTCTCGGTCTCGGCGACGCGCAGGTTGCGCATGCTGCGGTCGGCCATCACGTTCGCCAGGATGTTGGTCAGCGACTCCGGCGGCGAGACGACGGGCAGCGTGAAGTGCTTGTCGTATTGCGTCATGCAGACGTAGGTGCAGATCTTTGGGCACGCGGTCGCGCGGGATGATGCGGTCGAGGTCGTCGGCGCCTTCCAGTTCGCGGCCATCCTGCGGCGTGAAGTGGCTGTTGCGGCAGAGGCAGCGCGTGATCTGGCGCGCGCGATCGGCGCGGAAGTTGAAGTTGATGCAGACATCGCCATCGCGAATGGTCGCCACCGGCTCGCCGCGCTCGTCGGTCAGCACGAACGGCACGATGAACTCGTCCGTGACATCGCGGTTGTAGGAGTCCTTCACGCCCTGCACCGGATCGGTGTAGCGGCCGCCCTCGGCGTCGCCGTCGACCATCGCGTCGAAGGCCTTCTTCTCGCGCTCCCAGCGGCGGTCGCGATCCATGGCGTAGTAGCGGCCGCTCACGGTGGCGATCTTGCCGACGCCGTACTCGCGCATCTTCTGCTGCAGCTGCTCGATGTAGCCGGCGCCGTTGGTGGGCAGCGTGTCGCGGCCATCCATGAAGGAGTGGACGAAGACGCGCTCCACGCCGTTCTGCTTGGCCATGCGCAGCAGCGCGTAGAGATGGTTCTGGTGCGAGTGCACGCCGCCGTCGGACAGCAGTCCGAAGAGATGCAGCCGCCGCTCGCCGGTGCGGGCCTTCGTCATCGCGTTCGAGCAGCGACGGGATTCTTCACGAACTCGCCGTTCTCGATCATGAGATCGATCTTGGTGATGTCCATGTAGACGACGCGCCCGGCGCCGATGTTGAGGTGCCCGACTTCGCTGTTGCCCATCTGCCCGGTGGGCAGGCCGACGTAGCGCCCGCTGGTGTGGATCAGCGTGTTGGGAAACTCGGCCAGCAGGCGGTCGTAGTTCGGCTTGCGCGCCAGCGAGATGGCGTTCGCAGTTCGACGGCGGAGCATAGCCCCAGCCGTCGAGGATGATGAGGACGAGAGGTTTCGGAGGAGTCACGAGATTCTATCCTGTTCAGTCAATTGTCAGGTTGTCCAACTATTCTCCAAACAGCTCCCGCTCCAGGTCGGCGCGGGGTAAATCCACAAAGGCGGCCACTTCCTTAAGAATGCCGGCCAGCGTACCGACCCTCAGATTCTTATGCGCAGGAATTGTTATGTGATGTTGCTTATCGTGGAGACTGCATGTCAATCGAAGATGACTGCCGGCGTGGCGCGTGATCTCGTATCCATATCGATGTAGAAGCTTCGCAAATCCAAGGCCGCCGAGGTCGCGCAGCAACTTCAAGCGACAATTACCTCGTCGTGAACGAAATGCAACCTGATCACCGCCGGGAGGGTGTCGGGTTCAAAGTGACAGCGCACGGCATCGCGCACCATCTGCCGCAGCTCATCCATCGAATCGGCCTGCGTGAAGATAGCGAAGCCGAGCGCGTGGGCCTCGTAGCCGCCTTCCGGCGACTCCTCCACGTTGAAGATGATCTCGGAATGGTTCATCGTGCCCGATTATAACGGGTACGCCCGGAGCGCAGACTGCTAAAGAAGTCTGTATCTACCCTAAGCGTCTGCGATTCTGGAGCCGACTTCGTCGTGCAGCCAGTCCTGGGGACGGCCCTCGGATGACTTCTGAATGTCCGGGTTCTCCATGATCATGCGGGCGCAAGTGTTCCAACGCAGGATGGCGTCGTCGTTGCCCGGGTGCGCAAGTTTCATGGCTGCCTCATAGTGACTCATCGCATCCTGGAGGACGTGACAGGCAGACGCGCGGGCCCCGGGATCACCATGCCGAAGACGGGCCTTTCCCACGCGCTCCCAGATGACACCGGCATAGTATTCCTGCTCGTAGGCTCCCTGAATGCCGGCGAGAACTTCCAGGGCCCCTTTCGGCTGCATCATCGAATGGAATTGATCGGTGCGCGCCAGCAGCAGCGAAATCAGCGCCTGCTGGTGATCGGGCACAATGGCCAGAATGTCCAGGCAAATGCTTTCTGCAAGCGCAGGTTCATTCAGCAGCCGGTAGCGCTCCACTTTTTCGAGCGCCTGGGGAATGCTCTGCACGGAAATGGGCTTGAGTTCGAAATGCATGACACCTCCTATGCTTTCGTCGGGCTGAACATGCGGAACAACTTAGACAACGGATCGAAGAACCGGTCCACGACGCGTTCCTTCAGCGGAATAATCGCGTTGTCTGTAATCGTGATGCTCTCCGGGCATACTTTGGTACAGCATTTCGTGATATTGCACAAGCCGATCCCAAACTGCTTGCGCAGGTCTTCCACGCGGTCGCCAACGTCCAACGGGTGCATCTCCAGAGCGGCTACATAGACCAGGAACCGTGGCCCGATGAACTGCTCGTGCATGTGGTGGTCACGCAACACATGGCAAACGTCCTGGCAGAGATAGCACTCGATGCACTTGCGAAACTCCTGCACTCGATCGACGTCTTCGGGCGCGATACGCCAAGTGCCGTCTTCGGCATCGGGCTTCCGCGGCTGGAATTTCGGGATGCGCTGCTTCACCTTGTAATTCCAGGACACATCTGTGACCAGGTCCCGGACGTGAGGGAACGCCGTCATGGGCTCGACCGTCACCGGTTTGTCGAGTGGCAGAGAGTTCAGCCGGGTCATGCACATCAACTTCGGCATGCCGTTGATTTCGGCGGAGCACGAACCGCACTTACCCGCCTTGCAATTCCAACGGACAGCGAGATCGCCGGCCTGTTCCGCCTGGATTTGATGAACGGCGTCAAGGACCACCATGCCGGGCGAGACTTCGGTGGTGTAGTCCTGGAACTTTCCCTGGCCTTTCTCTGCGCGCCAGATGCGGAACGTTGTCGTCGCCATTACTTCATCTCCTCGATGATCTGCTTCAGGTCTTCGCGCATGGGGGGGATGGGCTCGCGCGTGAGCTGCACTTCTCCTTGCGGACCTTTACGCGCCACGATGTTGAATTTTCCCGCCAGGTCGTCCTTGGCGGGATAATCATCGCGGAAATGCGCGCCGCGGCTTTCCTTTCTTTCCAGAGCGGCGCGGGTCACAATTTCTGAGACAGTCAGCAGATTGTGGACGTCGAGCGCGGTGTGCCAGCCGGCGTTGTATTCCCGGTTGCCGTCGACGCTGACGGAGTCGCTGGCCGCCTCCAGTTCGCGAATTCGCTCCAGCGCTTGCAGCATCTCCTGCTCCTGGCGAACGATCCCCACCAGGTCCTGCATTAGCTCTTGCAGCTTGTGCTGTACGGCGTACGGATTTTCCGAGCCATTATGCTCGAAGGATCGCAAGGCCGATTTTTCTGCAGATGCGAGCTCTCCAGCATTGATTGCGCCCAACGAATTTGCTTTCGCGAACTTTGCGGCGTACTCTCCCGCGCGCTGACCGAAGACCAGCAGATCGGAGAGGGAATTTCCCCCCAGGCGATTGGCTCCATGCAAACCCGCCGCACATTCTCCCGCGGCAAACAACCCGGGCACATCCGACATTTGCGAATCGGCATTCACCCGTACTCCGCCCATCATGTAGTGGGTCGTGGGCCCAACCTCCATCGGCTCCTGAGTGATATCGATATCAGCCAGTTGCTTGAACTGGTGATACATGCTGGGCAGCTTCTTCTTGATATGTTCGGCGGAGTTGGGGAGCTTCTCCTTGATCCACGCGATATCGAGGAACACGCCGCCATGCGGGCTGCCGCGCCCTTCCCGCACCTCGCGTCGAATGCAGCGGGCCACGTGGTCGCGGGTCAGCAGCTCCGGCGGCCGACGCGCGTCCTTATCGCCCTGGGTGTATCGCCAGCCCTCTTCTTCGCTGTCGGCCGTTTGGTTTACGTAAAGCGGAGGAATGTCGCTGAACATGAAACGCTCATTGTTTCTGTTGCGAAGTACTCCGCCTTCGCCACGTACTCCTTCCGTGACCAGAATGCCGCGCACGCTGGGCGGCCAGATCATTCCCGTAGGATGGAACTGCACAAATTCCATGTCCATCAGCGCCGCGCCTGCACGGTATGCGAGGGCGTGGCCGTCGCCGGTATATTCCCAACTGTTGCTGGTGATCTTGAAGGCCCTACCGATTCCGCCCGTCGCCAGAACGACGGCTTTCGCGCGAAACAAATGAAATCGTCCGCGCTCACGGTCATAACCAAACGCTCCCGCGATGCGATCGCCGTCTTTGAGCAGCGTTACGATCGTGTATTCCATGAAGACGTCGAGGCCAAGATGTATGCCGTGGTCTTGCAGCGTGCGGATCATTTCCAGCCCTGTCCGATCGCCGACATGGGCCAGGCGGGGATAGCGATGCCCGCCGAAATTGCGCTGCAGGATGCGGCCGTCTTTCGTGCGGTCGAACAGAGCGCCCCAGGCTTCCAGTTCGCGCACCCGCGCTGGAGCTTCTTTGGCGTGAAGCTCCGCCATGCGCCAGTTGTTGAGATATTGGCCTCCTCGCATGGTATCGGCGAAATGAACGCGCCAGCTGTCGCGGTCGTCGACATTCCCCATCGCTGCCGCCACGCCACCCTCAGCCATCACCGTATGGGCTTTGCCGAGAAGCGATTTCGTAATGACTGCGACTTTGGCGCCGGCGGCGGAGGCCTCGACCGCAGCGCGCAGCCCCGCCCCTCCCGCTCCAATGATCACGACATCATGTTCGTGCGTGATGTACTCGGCCACTAAAGGATCCTCCAGTCCGTCCAGATACCCATGGAGCACATCCGCACGTAAAGATCGGCAAATGCCACGCTGCACAGGCTGCACCAGGCGAACACCATGTGCCGCCGGTTGAGACAACTGACGCAGTCATAGACCCGCTTGCGGACTGGCGCGCCGGCCAGTCGATCGCGAATGCCGCCAACCAGATGGCGAAGCGAGTGGCAGCTAAACGTGTAGCAGGTGAGAAGCACGAGGTTCGCGAGCAGGACCAGCGTCCCGATGCCGATGCCGAAGCGGCCGTTGAACCAGAATGCATCCCACACGTCGCGTCCCAGGATGATCAGGAACACGAGCGCCAGATAAAGGAAATAGCGGTGAATGTTCTGCACGATCAAGGGAAAAGATCGTTCGCCGAGATAGGTCTTGCGCGGCTCGCCAACGGTGCAGGAAGGTGGGTCGGCCCAGAAAGCTTTGTAATAGGCCCCTCGATAGTAGTAGCAAGTGACACGAAATCCACCCGGCGCCCACAGGATGAGCATCGCGCCAGTGACCCAGACTGGCATCCAGTGTGGCATCTGGCCCAGCCAGCCATCGGGACCGAACAATTCCGGCGAGTAAAGCGGCGAGAGATACGGCCCAAACCGGTAGTGCTGCCCCTGCAAGGCCGCCCATGTGGAATAGACAATGAATGCCGAGAGACCGAGAAACACCACGAGCGGCTGCACCCACCAGTTGTCGGCGCGCCGGGTCTGTCCGAAACCCGTGCGCGACAATGGCACCTCAACATGGGCCATCGAGCCTCCTCACCCCTTGAACTGCACCGAGCGGTTGAATCGGAAACGGTAGATATCATACACAAGCGAAATCAGCGCCGCCGTTTTGAGGCGGCACGGCATCCGAACGGGCAACGATGCGCGGGTGCATTCCGCACGAATCCGCAACATCGATCGAGAAATCATGTTCACCACGGAGGCACGGAAGACACGGAGTAAGAGAAAACAATGAAAGCAGAAATGTGGCCTGCTTCAGAGCTGAAACTCAACCGCGATCGCACTTGATCGCAAAACTCCGTGCCCTCCCGTGCCTCCGTGGTGATTACGCTTTTTACATCCCGGCAGGTGCCGAACATTCCCCCGCTTCGTCTTGATCCTGACCGGCGCTATGGTACATTTGCGTGATTGCCGCCTGGTAGCACGCGGTCGAATCGGCCGGAACAACGTTGATGAACACGGGACGCGAGATTCGCAGCTACGATTATGTGAACCATCCCTACGAACGCGTCTGCGCTACGCTCAAGCAGAACGCGGTCGCCGTCTTCCGCTCCGCTACCAAGGCTGCCGCTTCCCGCGCCGAATCGGTCGCCTCCGAACTGCACGTCGATTTTGCCGGTCTGGGCGTGAAGGCCGACATCAAGATCGTCGTCAAAGGCATCGAGGAGAAACCGGCTGATACGACTTCCAGCGCCAGCACCAGACTGCTCCTGGAATGGGAGGCCGCAACCTTGCCGCGCTTGTTTCCCCTCATGCAGGGCGAGCTCTCCATATACCCGCTGACCACGACCGAGACCCAACTGGATTTCTGCGGGACTTACGAGCCGCCTTTCGGCGCGGTGGGCAAGACCATGAACGCAATTGCCGGCCATCGCATCGCAGAGGCTTCAGTACATCGCTTCGTCAGCGACGTCGCAGGGTATCTTCGGCAAGCGCTGGCGGGATAGTGTAGTCGCAACCGCCCAGAGATTTCGTTTCCTTCTCCGTCGACAGGCCGCCGACCACGTCGAGTTCAGTCGCGATAACCAGTGGATGGCTTAAGTTGGACTTCCGGGTAGGACGTTGTGGCGGGCCCGAAGCGACCGCACTCCAGACCTATTTGCGGCAAACGCCGGACTCGGCACATTTATGACCGCTTTCCATAAGGACCAGCGCTACGATGGGGAAGCCTTTCTGCACCAGCAGAATCCCTTTGCGACGCGGAATGTTACGGCGATTGTGCTGGAGGTGCCGAGCGAACTGATTGGGAAGGGAAAGATCAACACATGGGCGACGATCTCCCTCTTTGGCCATGCGCCGGAAGTACAAGTTTCGCGTTGGGGCCTGCCCATGGTTACGCATCTCTTCCTGAACGACCCGAGCAACCAGGAGGTGAAAGAATAATTCAATGCGTCGGTTCCGTCTGAAGATCTAGAGCGCTTCGCGAAGTCGATCGCGGATTTTGCGTAGAAGATGACGACCTATGCCGGTTCGGCGGCGGACCCGGGTGAATACGGGAAGTTGATCGCTGCACGACTTTGTCCCAACATGTTGCCTTACGAGCTTGGAACGTCCCCAACACTCCGATGACTGACAACCACAACCGCAGCGACATCACGATCGAAGGTATGGCCCAACCCATATGCCGGGCCATTATCCGCATCCTGATGCTCACGTCGTCAGCCCCGGCTATCTGCGGACGCTCGGCATCCCATTGTTGCGCGGGCGTAGCTTCACTGATGCCGACAAAGAAGACGCGCCTTTGGTATGTGGCCTTGCGATACGAATAGCCGCGCCTCTCAGGGACTAGGGGACTAATTGAAGATCGGTTTTCGAAGGTCGAAATTGTCGAAACTAAAAACCTCCTGATAACTTCCGGATTGTCGGCAAACCGGAAGTTATCAGGAAACGGGCTTCAACGAAGTTAGCCGGATTAGTAACGAGAAGTCGGCGAGTGTTTACGAATGCTTTTCATCTGGCCGTATAACGCCCACACCGCCGAAGTGGCTTCCTCGCTGCTGTTTCTTGCGGGTTAGGAACGGAAAACGTCCTTGCATTATCAATCCGTATTAGCTTTGCGCGGGCTTGCGAGTCCGCGGCAGCGGGGCGAAGCGAGACCGGCCATCACCGTCTTCGATGTGAGCGCCCGCTGGGGCGCCGCACATGCGCCAGTCGGAACAGGTGCAACCCATCGGGAGCGGTCACTACGCCCGTTCAGATGCACGATGCCGAGGGCCTGGCGACGGCTGTCCTGTTCCTTCCGTTCTTCAGGGCCGCTTAGGTTGATTACGGCGCGAGCTCGAACGCGCTCCCATAACCTAATACCTCTCCACTGGTCGTGCCATAGAGATTGCCGGCTGAGTCGAGAATCAAGCCGCCGTTGGGTTCTCCACCGTCGTCGCCACCAGTGAATTCATAGAGCGATGTGTACGCCCACCCCCCAGCGGAAGGTGATAACTGGAACACGCTGCCACATCCCTCGCCGCCGCAAGACTGGAAGATGCCGGCATAGAAAAACGTGCCGTAGAGGGTGCCGCTGGAGCTCCGCGCGAGCGTACCGACAGGCTGGAAGCCGGCGCCGCCCTGCGTGGGACTGTAAAGTACGCTGAATGTCCAGTTGCCGTTCGAGGGCATCAGCTCGAAAATGGTTCCTCCATTGCCGGCTCCCCTGAGCGAGGCGGCGCCGTAGAGATTGCCCTCTGGATCAAGAACTATGCCAGACGGAAATGCCCCGTCATTCGAGCCCTGAAAACTGTAGATGACCTGTTCCGTCCAACCGGAGCCGGAGGGCCTTAGCTGGTAGACCGTACCGCATCCGCAGTCAGGTCCCCCACCAAAGGCAGTTGTGCCGTATAGATTGCCGTTATCGTCGAAGGTCAGAGCGCTGGTTGGAGCATAACCATCAGGCGGACCGGCGAACCTGTAAAGCACACTCTCGGTCCAGCCGGAGGCGGAAGGCGTCAGTTTGAAAACAACCCCGTTGTTTCCTGTGCCGCCAACGCCGGTCGTCCCGTACAGATTGCCGGCGCTGTCAAAAATGACTCCAGCTTCGGGCTCTCCGCCATCGGCACCCCCGGTAAATTGGTACAGCAGAGTTTCGGTCCACGGGCAAAGGACCGAACGGCAAAAGGTCGCCGGCGGTGAAAGCTTGTACACGGTTCCAGCACCAAATTGTCCACCGCCGAACGTGGTGCCATACAGGTTGCCATCCCTGCCGAGGGTCACACCTCCCATCGGGAATCCCCCATCATTGTGGCCCTGGAAGCTGTACAGCGGACTAAAGACCCAGCCGGAGCCCTTGTGGGCGAGCTTATAAACGAGCCCGGCGCCATTCCCGCCGTAGCGGGTTGTGCCATAAAGATTGCCTGCCGCGTCCATGGTGACACCGGCGTCAGGCTGTACGTAGTTAGTGAAGGTGTGCAGAACGCTCAAGGTTTGCGCGAGTGCGCTTGAGACGACGGTGAGAATTGTCACGAGGATGCCTAAAGCAACGAGCGCTGCTTTGCCGGCCCGTAGACTGAAGTCGAAAATCGAAGCCCCGATCTGCTGCTGCACCATGGTGATGCCCCCTCACGGCTCGTTCGGCGCAGAAGCTTATCACGCACTTTCAGCAGCGCAACTTAATTTTGCGTTACGGTGTAAGGCCATGAGAGCAATCGGCTTAGGGTGCAGGCTCAGAGTAGTTGACGAAATTAGGCGAATCTCACTCCATATCCGCCAGGCTGTACGATAGCCCTGCGAACTCTAGCCTGAGTAATGGCTAGTCGGGACAATTCGAATCCCGGCGCTCTCGGGGCGCGGCAATCGCCACAATACGGCGCAGTTCAAGAGTTCCGCCCATGACGGAACCGCCTACAAAGGTCGCGGCGCAGTCAAAGAGGCGGCGCGCTAACGATCATACCGACGAGACTAAGCGAGAAGAGCGCGAGCGACAAAAACCAACCCGATACTGCCTGATGAGAACCCGACGAAACCGGTCCACATAAAAGTGTGGGCACGTTCGCGGGTAAGCCGCAACCAGCGGTGCCTACACTACGCCGCTCTACACCAACTCCAGCCGCGACCCTGAAAACCAGCTCTACCGCAGCGTCTCCTCCGACCTAGCTGAGTCATGTAGCCATGCTATCGTCGGGCGCACCTGCCTCAGCCATGTTGTCCTAGCGGAGCTGTATCGCTCTCGATGGTCCGCACGGCTGCATACCCCGGGTGGCACTGGTTGGCCGCTCGCTCATAGCAATCGGCGCCGGGCCGGAGTCCGAATGACGAGACGGTTTCCGCTCGAAAGCATCCTT
Source organism: uncultured Acidobacteriaceae bacterium (assembly GCA_963735915.1). Classification (GTDB taxonomy): domain Bacteria; phylum Acidobacteriota; class Terriglobia; order Terriglobales; family Acidobacteriaceae; genus Bog-257. Next base: position 141,641 of record CAVTMX010000009.1, read on the forward strand.
GTGAGAAGCAGCCGGCCGGGAAGGCCGCGACGTAACCAACAGCTCCGCCCTCTGACAAGTCAGTTTCCGCTAGAGTCCCCGGCGGCGCGCCCCCAAAATCAAACCCAAAGCCACCCATCACCCGGCGAGTTCGATGGCTTGCAGCCTGCGAGCTCTCACAGAACGGTCCTCCTCCGCCATTCACCACCGGCCCATCACGGCCTGCATCACTAACGCCTCATACGGCACGACGAAGTGACTCCAACTCGCCGACCATTGAAACTCCTGCCCGGGATGAATCCCGCACGGGCCCGGCATATCGGCGGGGATTGCCCACCCGTCCTGGCCGGCGCTCGGCGTCCATACATCAGCGACGCGCACGTTATTGGGCCATTGCGCCTGCAGTCCGCTAATGGGATCGGCATAGGCCGCGTTATAGGCCTCGATCAGCTCGCGTACGCTGTCCGGATTGTCTTCTCCGGAGCAGGGGTTGAACTGCGTCCACGGTGGCGTGTTCGCCACGACGATCTTCAGCTCAAGGTTTCGCGCTAACAGCGTCAAAATGGTTTCCTGTATGCAGCTCATGTGCTGCGCGACGGGTATCGCATCTCGAACGTCGTTGGTGGAGTCGATCAAGACCAGAACATCCGTGGCCGCTGGGACGAGGTAAAGCACCAGGGTTAGAACGCCGGCGCAAGTCTGCCCGTCCTGGCCCCAGATGTAGACACCACTCTGCTTGATGGCAGGAAATTCCTGAGGGCCAAACGGCGCCTGGAAATGCGCAATGCTGTTGCCGGTCACCGTTACGTGTTTGGTGTACTGGCCCAGCACTTGAGCATGAGCCAAGGCCGGCAGCAAGAGAAATACGGCTACGAGTAGGGTTTTCATTTCGCTCTCCTTGGTCGCCGGCAAGAACCAGGGTTTCGCCGACTTTGCGGTTAAGGGCGGGAGGGAGCGCAAGGTCGCCGCCCCAGGTGATTGTCATTGCCATTGCATCTCGCCATTCCGCTGCCGAATGGGGCATTCATCTACCCCACCCGCGCTCTACTGGACGAACACAAAGGCGTTGGCGGTTTCGGCGATCCCGCTGGCGCTCTTGCACTCGGCAGAGATCGTGTAGTTGACCCCAGCCTTGCTGCCGGTGAAGAACACGGCCCAGTTCCGGTCGATGGTGGTGAGCTTGGTCCCGTTCTCACCATCGCCGGACGCACTCCAGGTGCAAGCGCTGACCGGGCTTCCATCGCTGAACGTAGCCAGGAAATACTGATCGGAGCCGGGAAGCGGTTTCACGGCCAGGGGGCTGATCGAGAGGCTCGGCGCCTGGTTCTCCGCAGCAAAGGCCGACGTGCAAACCAGCGCTAACAGAACGACTGCCCAGATGGGTGCGATTCGCGATTTGGTGTTCATACTTCTCTCCATATGTCTTGTGTTGTAGGGCGGCAATGTCGCTGGGTCGGCCAACCGGAGGAGGTTTGAAACTCAGCGCCTCTTCCCGCCCGCAGCGAATGTGCCGCGAGCGGCTTTCAAAGTCGATGGTTTGCCGGTAACGCGTCGATAACTTGTCGATGACGCAGTGTTAAGCCCTTGAATTCACTGGGTTGCTGAGCGCGTGGTGTTCTCGAAATCTTGCGCTGACGTGGTACTTAAGTCGCTTTGACTGCGTATCAGGCTGTAGTAAACTCCGGTGAATCGCTCCCACTATCGCTCGCACTCAAGTGCCTGGGTATGAAAGACACGCTGCCAGACCGCGTGCGCCTTGGAGATTTCGAGATCGATCTCCGCGGGGGCGAGCTACGCAATTCCCACGGCGCCATTTACCTGCAAGATCAGCCGCTGTTCGTCTTGCGACTTCTGGTGGAGCGTGCGGGCGAGATTGTCACCCGTGACGAGATCAAGAAGAAGCTATGGCCCAATGACACCGTTGTCGACTTCGACCGCGGCATCAATGCGGCGATGCGAAGGCTGCGACAGACGCTCTGCGATTCTGCCGAGGAGCCGAAATACGTCGAGACCATTGCCCGGCGAGGTTACCGCCTGCTACCGCCGGTGGAGAGGGTCTCCGACTTGAGTTCGGAAGCTTTGTCCAGTAGCAATGGCGGCTCGAGTTCAATTGAGCCTGGCTCCTCGCCCATCCCAACTTCGACAGCAAATCTCATCGGTAAGAAGGTTTCGCACTATCGCGTACTCGGCGTCATTGGCGCTGGCGGCATGGGGCTGATTTACGAAGCCGAGGACCTCAGGCTGGGCCGCCGTGTCGCGCTTAAGTTCCTGCCAGAAGAGCTGGTGTGGGATGCGGTTGCACTGCAGCGATTTGAACGCGAAGCGCAGACCGCCTCATCGCTCAACCACCCCAACATCTGCACCATTTACGAAATTGAAGAACACGACCGGCAGCCTTTCATCGCGATGGAATTGCTAGAGGGTGAGACCCTGCGCGATCGGCTTAGCGCATTGGCGGCAACCCAAAGCACATTGCCGATCGATGAGCTGCTGGACGTCTGTGCTTAAGTATGCGCAGCACTGCAAGCACTTCTGGGGAACGGTGGCTGCCTTGGGTGCAAGCCCGCAGTCGGTCCGAGTGACTTCGCAGATTTCCAGCACCCCCAAACTGCCTCAAAGCATTCCGGAGTCGGCTTCAGTCCGGCGGGGCAAAATCTTCTCGCCAACAATGCCTTCCATCGTGATATTATTATTGAAATAAATGATTACTAATAATAACTGTCATCCTCTCCGACAGGCTCCTTACATAGCTCCGCGGGTTGGCTTGTCATTTCTGTTGTCGCAAGTGGGGGCGCATGCAGCAATTGGCTTTGAGGCGCGGCTCCGCGCGTTAGATCTCAAGCCGCATGACGCAGGCATCCTTCGAATTCTCAGCACCAGTCCCGGGATTACCCAGGAGACTCTCAGCTCCAAGCTGGGAGTATTCCCCAGCCGTTTGGTGTTTTTGCTCGACCGCCTTGCGTCTCGCAAGAGCATCGAGAGACGCCGCAGCGCGACTGACCGTCGCAGTTACCATCTCTATTTGACGCGGACGGGACGAACGATGTTGGTGGCTATCGAGCGGCGTACTCAGCAACTGGAGGCGGACCTGTTTGCTAGGCTCAGGGCTGTCGATAAGCAAAACCTATTCGATCTGCTCAGCAAGATCATAAGTCAACAACAGATAACGCCGGGCGTTCATCCAGCGTATCGCCAGATGGAGAAAGCGGATGGGCGCACCAAACGGTCATAGCGGCTTGGGACGGGATTTTCTGCTCCGCTGCGCAGAGGCGGCGGGGCCGATTTACATCGTGGTGGGAGTTGCGGAAGCACTCCTGCGGGATGGGTTTGACATCCGGCGGCATGCCCTTAGCTTGCTGGCCAACGGCAAATGGGGTTGGATTCACAGTCTTATGATGGTGGGTTCAGGGCTTCTGACCATCCTCGGTGCTATCGGCATTCGCCGGTCACTAAGCAAGGGCCGTGGCGTGTTTTGGGGACCTGCGCTGATCGGCTTATATGGTCTTGGCTTGGTGGGCGCTGGGTTCTCTACGGCCGACCCTGCGCTTGGTTTTCCGCCAGGCACACCCATGAAAGGAAATCCGATCAGTGTTCATGGCCTGATGCACTTTGTCTGCGGCGGGATCGGGTTTGCCGGATTGATCGCCGGATGCCTGGTATTTGCATGGAGGTTTGCCCCCGAACATTCCCGATGGGCTGCGTTTTCGGCGCTCACGGGCCTCATCTTCCTCGCTTGGTTTTATGGGATTGCGACTCTCTCCCAAAAAGGGGATGCCACGCGAGCGGCCGTCAATATTGGATTTTCCTTTGCCGTAGCTTTGGCGTGGGTATGGCTTTCATTGTTGGCGAATTCGCTAAGACGAAGCACGCTTTGACAGTGCGGCTCGGCATCTCGTCGATGGTGTGGGCGTTTTGGAGCGGAGCCACATATTCTCGAAGACTCTGGCAGAGCAGCGACACCCGGTTGGAGGCCAAGTGAATAGTACACTTTCAAACTCTCGATCAGAACCAGTCAAACCTGCCGCCGAATACGCGACGACCCAACCTCCGGCGTTGAGAGCCATCTGCGATAAATTGGCGGCGGAAATTGATAAGGCGATTCCCCACGCCACTTTGCGGATATGGCACGGTAGTCCGGTTTGGTTCATTGGCGAAGACCCGATCGTCGGCTACAGAGTTCGGCCGAGGAGTATCGAACTGACTTTCTGGAGTGGCCAACTTTTCGATGAACCGCTCCTCAAGCCGGCGGGTAAGGACAAAGCCGCCCAATTCAGCATCCGAAACGAGTCGGAAGTGAAGCCCGCCGACCTTCGCCGATGGCTGAAGAAAAGCCGGACGACCATCTTCGATTACGTTCAGGCATATGCTCAGAAGCGCAAGTGTCAAGGCTGAAACGCTTGTGCATGGATTCCGCAGTTCCGTGCGAGGGCGGATCGAAGGCAGATCGTAGAGCATCCGATCTAAGCGTGACGAACCCTTCCGATTCCCGTGATCCTGGACAGAGTTGCCCAGCGCACAATGGCGTCCTGGAGACTGCGCTGATAGTAGAAGATGTCGCGCGGGCCACCCGTTTCTATCAGGCACTGTTTGGATTCGAGGTGATGGCGCAAAGCCATCGGCTGGGCTCGTTGAACGTTCAGCCGGGACAGGTGCTGCTTCTGTTTCGCCGCGGAGGCTCGCTCAACGACATCCGGTTGCCCGGTGGGGTTGTGCCTGGAGGCATGGATGCCGAAGGCCGCGGCCACATGGCGTTTGCGATTGCGCCCGAAGATCTCGAACCCTGGCGAGAGTGGCTGCAACGAAGCGCCGTCGCCATAGAGAGCACCGTGGTTTGGGAGCGCGGCGGCACCAGCCTGTACTTCCGCGATCCGGATGGCAACCTGCTTGAGCTGGCGACGCCGGGCGTTTGGACGAATTACTGACTCAGGGGAACAGGTGGCGGAAAGTCGAGCCACAGATACCTCCTCGGCCTGAGCCCACCTCACCACGTACCAGACGACGTTCTGCGAGACGCCCTTTTGCGGATGATGATGGCGGCGGATACAATCCCGCGGACAGTGTGGTCTTGGACGCGAGCGGAAATATCTACGGCACAACACCTGGGGTGGTACAGGCAATTGTCCGACGCACGGTTGCGGTGTGGCATTTGAAATTACGCCGTGAAGGTCCTTGCTTGCGCTGTCGGAGCAGCGCTCCTACATATCGATAAATTGATCGCCAGCGATCCGGTACCCGGCGGCAGATCGGCTACGATACGCTGTTCTCGCCAAGCGTCTCGGTGCAGACTGGCAAGCCAGCCATCGAGCACCTGTACGGCAAGCCGGCATTCGAGGTCTTCGCCCAGATGCCCGAGGTCTGCCGCGACTTCAAGCGTTACCGCCGCGCTGTTCAGCCTGATTTATCGGGAGGCAATCCGCAATGACAAAGTGACGATCAATCCCGCTCGATTGGTTCACCAGAAAAACGAGGGTAGCGGCCGTATTCGGTATCTGCTGGACGATGAAGAACGAGCGCTGCGCGCTACGGTCCTCGAGATGTTCCCCGACCATTTGCCCGAGTTGGTCATCGCAATCGGCGCAGGAATGAGGAAGTCGGAACAGTTTCGGCTGGACTGGTCGCAACTTGATTTGGGATGGCGGGTCATCCACTTACGAAAAACCAAGAACTATGAGGCAAGGGAAGTCCCGATGAATTCAAGATGTCATCGCGGCCTTCGAAACCCTCCGTGGTAATCGCCAGAAGCCTTCGGGGCGAGTGTTTGCCATTCTTGATCCCAATTACTGCCCGTTACGCACACCTGGCGCCGAATACGTTGCAAACCGCCGTCGAAATGATCACCGAGGCGGCTCGATTTCCCAGGAGGTCGCCGGAACAAAGTGGCACCGGAAGTGGCACTGCCTCAAAACGGGGCAGGACGCCGAGAGTGAAGGCAGCGTCGGCAGTTGGTATAACATGAATAAAATATAGATACTTACTTGGTGCCGGGAGGGGGGGTCGAACCCCCATGACCCGAAGGTCGGCGGATTTTGAGTCCGCTGCGTCTGCCAGTTCCGCCATCCCGGCTGATTCGGAGGGCTCCCAACCAGCTTAGTTTAGCCCTTCCCGGTTTGCAACCCGAACGGCGCTGGGCACATTCGCCGTGCCTATTCGTGAATCGGCGCTGGGGCAAGTTACTTTCCAAATGCGAGCTGCTAACGCGAGTTGTCACTTCATGGCGCACGCGCACGTCCAGAGTACGCATCCAAGTATTCAGCAGTGCGCCAAGTGCGCACTCGGCCCAGGTCAATATCCCGCTATGGCTGCGGCTAACCGAACTCGAATCCTGCTGGTAGACGACGAGCCTAATATCCTGCTTACGCTCTCCGCCATCTTGGGTCAGGAGGGTTACACGGTAACGACCGCTGCGACGGTGGCCGAGGCGCTGCGCGCCATTGGCATGCAGAGCTTCGATGCGCTGATCGCCGACCTCAATATCGGCGAGCCGGGCGACGGCTTCACCGTCGTCAGTGCGATGCGGCGCACGCAGCCGCAGTGCATCAATCTCATTCTCACCGGATATCCGGCGTTCGAAAGCGCGCTCCAAGCGATCCGCAATCAGGTGGACGACTACCTGGTGAAGCCGGCGGACGTGCGCGCGCTGGTCAGTTCGCTGGAAGCCAAACTGAACAATCCGCGGCAGGCAGGCGCGATGTCGGTGCAGCCGCTGGCGGAATTTCTACGGGAAAACTCCGACGAGATCGCGCGAATGACGCTGGCGGCCATGAAGGCCGACCCACACCTGCGCGCCATTCCGCTGAGCGACGAGCAGCGCCTCGATCACTTGCCCGGTTTGCTCTCCCGGGTAGTCGAGCAACTGCAATCCCGGGTCCCGCCGCAAGCGATGCGGTCGCTGCTGGAGCATGGCGCAAAACACGGCGCCACTCGCCGCCGTCAGCGCTACACGCAAGACATGCTGGTCGACGACGTACGTGCAATGGACATATCCATCTACGACACCGTACAGGGCGGCCTGCTCAAACTCGACTTGAGCGGCCTCATCCCCGACCTGCGTAACGTGAACGCTACGCTGTCCACCTTCCTGCAAGAAGGCATCAAGGCATTCCAGAAAAACGGCAGTCGTTGAGTCCCGACATTAGTGTGCTGGTTGGACTACCAGCCGCTTGCCGGAGATCTCGATCGCCGGTTTTCCAGCGAGCGCCTCCGAATTTCCGGCCCATCGCTTTCTGCGCATCGGGTATGCTCATGTGCAATGACCCACGAGCGATTCAACCGGCTGGTGGCGCAAGCGCTGGACTCGCTGCCGCCGGAATTCCGCCGCCGCATCGAAAACGTTGCGGTACTGGTGGAAGATCGTCCGAAGAAAGAGCCGCCGTCCGCGCCCGGTGGGCCGAAACGGCTGCTGCTGGGAATCTTTCACGGCGTGCCGCTGACGCAAAGAAGCAGCTTCCAGACGTTTGTCGCGCCCTCGGAAATTGTGCTGTACCAGAAGAACATCGAAGCCGTTTGCCACAGCGACGATGAGGTCCGCGAACAGGTCCGTCGCACCGTAATTCACGAGTTCGGCCACTACTTCGGCATGACCGAAGAACAGCTCAAGGGTGTGTAGTTGAGAGGCTCGTGCGATTCCGACTGCGGGCAAGCGCGCCACCCGAGCCTGTGAATGCCACATGAACACCGCGAAATTGCGCATTCCTGAGGTGTCCCCAGTATTCAAACCCTTCCACAGCGCATTACAATAGGCGTCGATTCCTCCGGTGGCAAGAATTCCTATGAGTACATCCCCGAAACCAGCAACTGCCAAGGGCCGACGTTTGCCTGTTCGCGTTCCCACACTTGCCGAGCGACGCAATGGCCCGGAACCGTCGCGGCCGCTTGACGATCCCGCGCTGTACATCAATCGCGAGCTGAGCCTGATCGATTTTCAGCGGCGCGTGCTGGAAGAGGCGCAGGACGAGTCGCAATCCGCTGCTCGACCGGCTGATGTTCCTGTCGTTCGTGGGCTCGAACATCGACGAGTTCTTCATGGTGCGGGTGGCCGGGCTGAAGCGGCAGATCGAGAAGGGCGTGCTCGAGACCGGGCCCGGACGGCATGACTCCGGCCGAGCAGCTGCGCGCCATTCGCGCCTCGGTGATTCGTCTGTATCGCGGCGCGCACGAATGCTGGACGCAAGGAGCTGGTGCCGGCGCTGGACGCCGCCGGAATTCGCATCGTGAACTATGCCGACCTGAGCGAAGAGCAGCGCGCGATCAGCCAACTCCTATTTTCAGGAAACGGTCTTTCCCACGCTGACGCCGCTGGCCTTCGATCCCGGCAGGCCCTTCCCGCACATCTCGAACCTCAGCCTGAATCTGGCGGTCGTGTTGCGGCGCGACCCGAAGGCGATGAGCACTTCGCGCGCGTGAAGATTCCCGACACGCTGCCGCAACTGGTGCTGGTGACGCGGCGCGCCCAAGAGCGAAGAGCCGGTCCAAGACGCGCTACCGTGCAAGGAGCAAGGCTTCGTCTGGATCGAGCAGCTGGTCACGGCCAACCTCTCGGCGCTGTTTCCGGGCATGGAGATCGAGGAGGCGCATCCGTTCCACGTCACGCGCGATGCCGACAGCGAAATCCAGGACCTGGAAGCCGGCGACCTGCTGGAGTCGGTGGAAGAAGGCGTGTGGCAGCGGCGCTTCGCCGACGTGGTGCGCGTGGAGGTCGCCGAGGCCATGCCGCGTCGGTCCTGGAGATCCTGAGCTACGAACATGGAACTGGAGCGCGAGGACATTTACAAGATCACCGGCGGTCCGCTGTCGCTGGTGCGGGTACGCGGGCTCGCGAAACTCGACCGGCCCGACCTGAAGTTTCCGCCGTTCGTTCCCGCCATGCCCGCCGCCTTTGGCCAAGGAGGGCGAGGAAGAGGACATTTTCGCCACCATCCGGCGCGGCGACATCCTGCTGCAACATCCGTTTGAGTCGTTCCAGCCGGTAGTCGGGCTGCTGCAGAAGGCGGCGCGCGATCCCAACGTGCTGGCCATCAAGATCACGCTCTACCGCGTGGGCCGCAACGCGCCCGTCGTCGACGCACTGCTGGAGGCGGCGGAGAACGGCAAGCAGGTCGCCGTGCTGCTGGAGTTGAAGGCGCGCTTCGACGAAGAGAGCAACATCGGGTGGGCGCGCAAGCTGGAAGAATACGGCGTGCACGTGGTCTATGGGCTTGATGGGCCTGAAGGTGCACTGCAAGGCGGCGCTGGTCGTGCGCAAGGAAGGCGACGTGATCCGCCGCTACGCCCACCTGGCCACCGGCAACTACAACGCCGTCACCGCGCAGCTCTACACCGATATCGGGATGCTGACCTGCGATCACCGAGATCGGCGCCGACTGCACCGACCTGTTCAACTTCCTGACCGGCTACTCCGCCAAGGACTCTTATCGCAAGCTGCTGGTCGCGCCGCGAACCCTGCGCGCCGCGCATGGCGCAGCTGATCGAGCGCGAGATCGAGCACCAGAAAGCGGGTCGCGGCGGGCATCTGATTTTCAAGATGAACGCGCTGGTCGATCGCAAGATGATCGAGCTTCTCTATCAGGCCTCGCAGGCGGGCGTGAAGGTGCAGCTGCTGGTGCGCGGCATCTGCTGCCTGCTCCCCGGCGTGCCGGGCGTGAGCGAGAACATCACCGTCACCAGCATCGTCGGGCGCTTCCTGGAGCACAGCCGCATCTACTACTTCCCCAATGGCGGCGACGAGGAAGTTTACCTGGGCAGCGCCGATCTGATGCCGCGCAATCTGAATCATCGCGTGGAAGTCGACTTCCCCGTGAGCGACAAGAACCTGGTCAGGGTGATTCGCGAGCAGGTTCTGGGGACGTATCTGAAAGACCAGGCCAAGGCGCGACATATGACCTCCGAGGGCAAGTACGTGCGCGACCCGAACTACCAGAAGAAGAATGCCTTCAACGCGCAGGAGGCATTTCTGGCGCGGGCGGCCAAGCGGCAGGCGAAGTAGTCAGTATCCCAGAAATGGCCACGACTGTTCCGCTCGCCGTTGGATAGTTTGGGGCCAGCTTGGGGGGCAGCTTCCAGGCTTGGTCAGAGCACTTGGTGCGTGTGCCCGGAGGGCCCCCTTCCCTCTCAAGAAAAGATCGAACCTCGACGCTGGTCACTTGCGATTAGGCGATTTTCAATCGCTATCTCCGTTGCGTCCAAGCGCGGCGGCCAATAAGTGGGCGATGGTTTCGAGCTGAATATTCGCCGGCTCACCTTTCGCGAGGAACCCATCCGCGAACTCAAGGCCCCCGGGTTTCTCCATGGCAGCCGAGATGATGAGAATCGGAACTTCCGGTTTCAGTTCTTTCATTTCTCTGGCAATCTCTCCTCCGGTCTTGCCGCTTAGAAAATGGTCGGCGATTACCAACTCGACGGGATTCTGCTTGAAAAGCTCCAGTCCCTCTTCACCCGAGTTGGCAGTTATCACGTTGTAGCCTTCACTGCCGAGCAGGAGCTTTCTAATACGCAGTCCGATCTCAGAATCATCAATGCACAATATCAGCGAAGGTTTAACAGCGATAGTTCTTGGAGCCGAGTTCATGGCCGTTCCTTATCATTTCGCGAGAGCATGCGGTGCAGTGCGTTGTTGGTCTACGCGCCAGCCAGCTTGTGAATGGCCGCCATGTTCTGGATTAGCAAAGTTGAGCCATGAAACTCCGCTATGTGCTGCTTGCGAAAGGTGGCGAGAGTGCGGGTGACCGTCTCCCGCGACATGCCGATGATTTGTCCTATCTCATCATGGGTCAATGCTATCTTGATGCCATGAGTCGTGGCCTTCCCGGAATCCTCTTGTGACCAATCCATCATCAAGCGGGCAATTCGCTGGGAGGATGTGCTCGAGGTGAAGGAGCGGAGGTGCTGGTACGCCTGTTGGCACTCATGGCTCATATAGATTGCAGCGTGCATGCAGGCATCGCCGTGTTCCGCCAGAAACTTGAGAAACTCGTCGCGTTTAACAAAGTTTAATTGGCAGGGCTGGCCGGTTTCCGCAGTTGTTTCGTACGGAATTCCCGAGACCGCTGAGCTCAATCCTAAAACCTCTCCAGCCTGGGCAATCTTCAATATCAGGGTCTGGCCGTCCTGTGAATTGGCCGACAATTTCACGCGGCCTCGGCAAAGAATGTAGATGCCTCGGCATTGTTGCCCTTCCACGAAAAGGGTTGCGCCGGCAGGATATGCGATCGTGACCTTCAGGGGTTGGAAGGCCTCCATAGCTGATTTCGGCAAATGGCAGAAGAAGCCCTCAGAACATAACTTGCAGGAGAGACAGTCTTCGACCAGCTCGAAACCGTATGGTGAATGCAATTGCCATCCTCACTGTCAGGGACACCCATGTAGCGCAGAGCCAGTTGCAGTGGATGGGAGGAAATCAACTTTACTCTGACCGGACGACTGCCCCTGGCTCGCGGTATTATCGCAGTAGCGTAGCGGGTCCAACAGATTCAGGTCTGGTCAAAATTGACCATATAGCCGAATCATTTTTGGCCATGGGTCAGCGACCTGACACTTGAAGCCGGAGTGAGGACCAGTTTGTCCCAACGGTCGGGCAGGAAGGCTGCGGGGCCGGATGTACGCTGCAAACCTTCAGCGTCAAAAACTCAGGCTCCTGGCCGTCCAGGAGCCCGATGCTTTCAGCCGTTGCGGCTGATGTTCGCCGGGTCTAATTAATCCGAAGGTGGAAGGTATAGGTTGGCGCAGCTGGGGCCTCGCACTGCTGATCGGTTACCTTAACCGTGAAGGTCCAGGTGCCGCGGGTGCCGGGATCGTAACCGCTGATTACACCGTTGCTGCTGAAGGTGAAACCTGGCGGCAAGTTACCCGATACCTGGCTCCAGGTGTATGTGCCGTAGCCGCCCGTCGCGGTCAGCGCGAAGCTGTAAGGCACATTCAGCGTGCCCGACGGCAGCGACCCTGTCGCGATGGTAAGCGGAGGCAACGCGTTGATGATGAAATTGGCGTTTTCACCAGCCGTGCGGTGAGCCGAATCCTTCACCCCAATGTACATGTAGGGATCGCCCCCACCGTCACTCAGGAGCGGGCAACCGGTGACTACGCCGGTGTCGGCGTCAATCGCCAGGTCATTGGGCATCTCCGCGCTCCACGTATAAGGCGGCACACCGCCACGGGCCGACATGGTGACCGGTCCGTAGGCGACATGCTCCGTTCCTGGCGGAGGCGGCATCAACGTCAGCATGGTCAAGTCGGGACTGGCAAAATACCCGAACACGTCGAAGATCAGGTTCGTAGGGCTGCCCGCGAAAGTCGAGATCTCCTGGTGCTGTCCCGTGGCTACAATCGCCATATTGGAAGTAACGACTCCATCCGTGGCCATCAGTGTCGTGGGTCTCGGCATTGGCTGACCATAGGCCCAAACGGGCAAGTATCCGATGCTGCCGTCCGGAACCAGAGTCGTGTTCAGCACATAGGCATCAATCGGAGGAGTAACCGCGTGCGCCGGCAGCGTGGTCTGGCAGCCCCCCTGAGTCTGGAAGATGTAGTCCAGCTCATTGGTGAAGGTGTATGGACGGGTATCCAAGCCACGGCACGGAGTGAAGCTGTACAGCGCGTCACCCTCTTGTCTGGTCATGTGTGCCGGCCCGAAATACCCAACCAGGTCGATCTCCACGTCGCTGTCAGCGCCAAAGGCGAAGACAGAGATATCGCCGGTGCCGGCATTGATGATAGCGGCGTTCGCTACATCAGTCCCGGTGGGCGAGTTCAGTGTGGAGGTGTAGGGCTGCGCCTGGTCCGCCGGCCAGACGGTGATGTAGTCCAGATGGGCGCCACCAACCGGCATCCCAATCACGTTCAGCGCGTAGGCTGATACCCGGCTCGGGATCTGGCAGTTTGGATTGTTCCTCACCGCGAAAGTGCGGGGAACTCCGTTAACCAGCGCTGGGCCGCCCAGGCCATCGGGTGTGGGGGGATTGATGGTATTGACCAGCTCGCACATGTTCTGTAAGGGATAGTAATAAAGTGCGTTCCGGTTCCCTGGGGCCACGAAGTAGCCGGTAATATCCAGAACCAGATCAGTCGTGTCGGTCGCATAGACATCGATCGAATTGGCATTCCCGGCACTTACGATCGCGCCGACCGCTTTGGTCCGGCCGTCATACGAGTTCAATGTGGAGACCAAAGGCTGCGTCTCCCCATCCGGCCAAATGGTGATATAGCCCAGCCGGCCGGGGGGAACAACCGTTACGTTCAACGCATAGGCGGCCGCGGTGTTCGGCACCGCGCACGCAGGATTAGCAGGGATATTAACCGGCCGGACGGCGTTGGCCGCGAGAGAGGGGCCGCCAAACGGACCCGGCGCCTGTCTCGTGTCCAGCACGCGGCATGGGCCGGTCGGGATGAAGGTTAATGGGGTAGTCTGTGCCCAGGCAACGGAGACCAGAAACAGCGAGCACAGAAGAAGCAAGCAAACCCGGGAACGGCTCATCGTGTTTCTCCTTTACTCCTCAACGGAGAGGGGAATGGTGGGACGGACCGCTTATTCGCGGCCTGCTCCAGAGATTTTGTAAGTGTGGAAGCGTGGACTGTCGCCAGTAGGAGGTCGTTTTCGAAAGGCTTAGGAGTGGACGAGGGTTTCCTTTAGCGAAAAGACATCCATATCGAAGGGTTAACCGTTTCGAAGACTTGGCGACGAAGTGGGAGAGCTAGTTGTCTGTTGACTAGAGGGTCGTCGTTCCGCAATGTAGCGGGATTGGCAGAGGCGTGTCAGTGACGGGCTCGCATTTTTTTAACAAAAACGGTGCAAGCTCCCAAAATGGTCACGCTCACAGACAGCCACAGTTCCCACTTTGCAACCCAAACTGCGCACCGATAACACTTCCAGTGCGCACAATCTTGGCGAATTTACCGGGCGCGGGATACCGAAGCTTTATGACAACGCCGCGGTTTCGCGCCGCGCCTGCACGCGGTCGCTGTAGTCGGCGGCGGAAAGATAGGCGCCCCCCAGCAGCAGCATGCCGCTCCAGTACGACCAGAAGATGAGCGTCACCGAGACCGAGAACGGCCCATACACTTCCTGAAAGTTCAGCCAGGGCAGAACGAGGATGTAGAGGTACTTCGCGGCCTCGGACACCAGTCCGGTAATAATGGCCGCGGGCAGCACCGCGCGCATCGGTACTTTGCCGTGCGGCAGCAGCCAGTAAATCAGAAAATAAATACAGATGGTCGCCGCAATGGCGGAGGCCTTCATCACCACGGACCCGAGGGCGTTAAAGATGAAGCCATCACCCAGCACGCGACCCAGTACGCGCAGGTTCTGCGCGGTGAGCGCGATTGACAGCATGGCGAGGCATACGCAGGCCAGCGCCAGTCCCAGTGAGACGGCAAGGTTCGCCAGGTAAGAACGGTTCTTCTTGAAGCCCCACACGCTGTTCAGCGCGACTTCCAGCGGCAGAAAGATCCCCGTCGAGGTAATCAGGAGCATCACGAACGACAGCGCCTGGCCGCGCCCACGCACGCTTGCCAGAAATTGCAGATTGCGGATGACGAAATCTTTGTTGCTGGGCAAGTAGTCGTGCAGCAGTTGCAGCACCACGTTGTACATGGCGGGCGAGTGGAAGACGCGCCGCACCACCGTCAGCAGAAGCACGATGAAAGGGAAGAACGACAGGATCGAATTGGCCGCGACCGAAAACGCGTAGGTGTGAACCTCGGTCTGCATCAGGTAGCGCAGCGTGAAAAGCCCGTTGCGGCGCAGCCGATGCGCGAGGCTGCTGCTTGCCGGCGAACGCTGACACAGCTCCTCCCGGGTCTCTTCGGCCAGGATGCGGCGGGCGGCAGTCCCCGGGCGCAAAGGTGAGGCGTGCAGTTCCGCTGTGCCCGACGGCTTCAGTGGCGTGGCCGCGGCCACGGTCGACGAGTGCGTTCGAAACGGCCCGGAGTGGCTGCTGATTTCGGGCGCGTCGGCGGCACTGCGGGTCATCGTTTCATCGTAGCAGAGCTGGAATGGGTCTCGTCTAAGGCCTGCCTGGATCACAAGCCAGAACAGTCCGGCAAGTTACTTTGGGGAATGACGCAAAGTTACTGTAAAGAAAATAGTTGCTAAACAGGCAGAGTTGCTGTAAACATCATCTGCTCCCCTCCGATGGGACTAAGGTGGAGCTTTCGGATCTTCCGAAATGCGGATTTGGGTTGATGTTTCTGTCAGCAGTTCAATCGTGGGCAGTAAACGGGTTCCAGGACTCTGCTTCGGCGCGGCAGTAGCGCTCCGCCACGGCACGTTCTTGGGCCTTTTTTGTTGTCCAAAAGCTGCGAACCGGGCCGCAACCCTAGTTTCCCGAGCCGATGCGACAGTCTCCGGGCTGGAATGTCTGCAAAGCAGGTTTGAATTGCAAGCAAATCTCGAAAGGAGCGGGTTGTGAGAGAGAAAGGTACAGTGAAGTGGTTCAACGGGGCGAAGGGGTACGGCTTTATTCAGCGGTCCACGGGCGAGGATGTGTTCGTGCACTTCTCGGCCATCCAGGAGAACGGATACCGCAGCTTGAACGAAGGCGAAACCGTAGAGTTCGACCTGACCAAGGGTCCTAAAGGCTTCCAGGCGGCGAACGTCGTTCGGGTGTAGTGCCGCGAGGGGGTGCAAGCCGCAGTCCGTCGCGCGCCGCTTTAGACCACGGCTTCGGGCCAGCAAGAAGATCAACCCTCCCGCAAGGGAGGGTTTTTTTGTAGCAGAGAAAATCAGGCAGTTGCTGATGCTGTGGGCCGAGAGCTGATGATAGCCGATAGCGGAATCCTGACCCTTGCTTCTAGTGAACATCCTCGAAGATCACAGCACACAGCCTGCTTAACTCGCGGCATTCGTCATCGCTGAGCTTGCTGAATACACCGGCGACCTCCGCGTCGACGCTGGGCTGAATTGCCTCCAGCAACTTGATTCCCTTGGCGGTGATGAAGGTGATTGTCTCGCGCTTGTCTTCGCTGCCGCGTACACGCTTCACCAGCTTGCGCGCTTCCAGCCGGTCGAGCAGGCGCGTGATGTCGGGGGCGCGGTCCATCATGCGGCACGCAATCTCGCAACGCGGGTGTCCTTCGGGATAGACGCCGCGAAGAATGCGCAGCACGTTGTACTGCGCGCGCGTGATTTGGTGTAGCGCGCAGACGCGGTCCATGCGCTCGTGCAGCGCGGCCGCCGCCACCATCACGCTGAGCAGCGCCTCCTGCGCCGGGCTGGAGAATTGTGGCTGCTTGAGCCGGCGACTGAGCGATTCCGTCATATCTCTTGGTTATAAACGTCGGTCGGCGAGACTGTCACGCCGCCCAATCGCATCGAAGCTGAAGCTCTCGCATCCAAGTTCATGCCGTGCTTTGAAGGGGCGCAGCTTTAGCTGCGCCGTCGTAAGCTCTTGTTCCTGTCATCCCGAGGAGGCCTTTTGGCCGACGAGGGATCTGCTTCGGAATTTTTCAGCAGCCTGCTTGGCTATTTTCCTCAAATCATGTCAAAACTCGAACATCTCTCCTCCGATCCTCGTGTGACGGTCCGCCGCCCCGGTGCTCCTGATGCGAATGGTCGCTGCGTCGTCTACTGGATGCAGCGCGCGCAGCGGGCGCTCGATAATCCTGCGCTTGACGTTGCCGTCGAAGCCGCGAACGCCCTCGATCAGCCCGTCGTGATCTTCTTCGCGCCGGTCCCGTTCTATCCACATGCCAACCTGCGGCACTACGCGTTTCTGGCGCAGGGCATTCCCGACACGGCGGAGCGCGCTCGCAAACGCGGCATCGGTTACGTGCTGCGGCGTTATCCGGAACACTCGCTGCTGAAGTTTTGCGATGAGGTGAAGGCGTCGCTCGTGGTGGGCGACGAGAACCCGATGCGCGAGCCGAACCACTGGCGCGAGCTCGCGGCGAAGAAACTCAGCGTGCCGCTATGGACGGTCGATGCCGACGTCATCGTCCCGTCGAAGCTGCTGGAGAAAGAGCAGTATGCCGCGCGCGATGATTCGTCCGCGATTGCAACGCCGCTGCAAGCAATTCCTGAAGCCGTTGTCGAACCCGAAAGCAAAGGTCACATGGCAGAAGCCGCGCCGCCTCAAGTCGCTGCCGGACGACGGATCGGTCGACCTGACGGAGGACTGGACAGAACCTCGACCGTTCAGTGCAGCCCGGCGATTCGTTTCGCGGCGGAACAACGGAAGCGCTGAAGCAGCTACGCGAGTTCGTCGCGCACAAGCTCGCGCGTTATCCCGAGCGCCACGGCAAACCTGAAGTCGACGGGACCAGCCGCCTATCTCCGTACCTGCACTTTGGGCATATCGGGCCGCACACGGTCGCGCTGGCGGTGGAGAAGAGCGACGCCCCGCGCGCGGCCAAAGCCGACTTCCTCGACCAGCTGATTACCTGGCGCGAGCTCGCCATCAACTTCGTACACTTCAATCCGCTCTACGATTCCATCGAGAGCGCGCCCGACTGGGCGCATCGCACCCTCGCCGCACACGCGCGCGACCAGCGGCCGGTGATCTATTCGCGCGAGCAGTTGGAGAGCGCCGCGACGCACGACGAGCTGTGGAACGCAGCGCAGCGCCAGATGCTCCACGCCGGCTGGATGCACAACTACATGCGCATGTATTGGGCGAAGAAAATTCTGGAGTGGAGTCCGTCGCCAGCGGTCGCGTATCAAACCGCGGTCTACCTGAACGACAAGTATTTTCTGGATGGCCGCGATCCCGATGGCTACGCCGGCATCGCGTGGGCGATTGCGGGCAAGTTTGACCGGCCATGGTTCGACCGGCCGATCTTCGGGACGATTCGGTACATGTCAGGCGACGCCGCCCGAAAGAAGTTCGACGCCAAGAAATACATCGAGCAGACGGCGGAGCTGGCGGGAGAGCCGTCGCGCGAGCCGCTGTTATTCGGGTGAAGCTTTTGGCGAAAATGTCCAGGGAGTCATGCGCCGGAGAGCGCCTCCCGCAGCGTCTTCGACAATTCTTGGCCGCTCTCGACGGGAGGACGGCAGGCGAAATTGGTGCACACCACCGCCATCGATTTTCCCGACTGCAATCCCGGCAGGTTGAGGACAGTCTGCGCCAGCACCGGCGGCAGGTTCTGCGCGACCGCCTCGCTGTCGGTGAGATGCACGACCGACTTGTTGACCGCGAACGGCGCAACCGCAGCCTTCAGCAGTGTGGCAGCGTCCTGGTCTTCACCGATGACGACCACCTGCGTGTGCGGACGCGACAGCCACGTCGCGGCGATTCCGTACGTCCCCGCGTAGATGCCGAACTGCTCGGCCGCGCCGGCGAAGACCTCGATGGTTCGCTGCGCGATTTCGCGATATCGGGCCTCGTCGGTGTACGCGTGCAACCGCAGCAGCGCGATGGCCGCGCTGGGATTGCCTGCAGGCGTAGGCGCATCCTGAAAGGGCTTGCGCCGCGCCGACAACGCTCCTAATTGCAGCTTGTCTTCAAGCGTCGCTTCGGTATCGAAGAAGCCGCCGTTGACGGAATCGGCGAAGCGGCGAATCATCTCGTCTGCGATACGTCGCGCGAAATTGAAGTAGCTGATCGCGCCGGTGATCTCGTACGCGTCGATGCACGCCAGCGCGGTGAAAGCGTAGTCGTCCAGCATGCCGCGGATGAAGCGCTTCTCGGCGTTCGGATCAGCGTAGGCGATGACGTGCGCCAGACCGCGATCATCTTGCCATGCTTGGGAAAGGGTGCGGTCGAGCGAGCGCAGCGCGAATTTGCGAGCATCGTCCAACCCCAGCACCTGCGCGGCTTGCAAGTACGCCGACAGGCACAGCGCGTTCCAGTTCGTGTAAACCGTTTTGTCGACGAAGGGCGTCGGACGCTTCAGCCGCGCGGCGTACATCTTCGTCTTCGCCGCGGCGAGCAGGTCGAGCGTCTTGCTCGTCTCCACGCCCATGCGCGACGCGACCTCTTCGGGCAGCGCGCGCACCCACAGCACATTCTTCGCGGGATTGTGGTGCATCTCGCCCGCGGCCTCAATGTCGTAATGCAGCGCGGCAGCCTCGAACTCCTTGTCACCCAACACGGCCTGGGCTTCGTCGCGCGTCCATGTGAAGTAGTCGCCGTCGTCGTCGAGGTTGATGTCAGCGTCCTGCGAGGCGCAAAAGCCGCCGTGCTCGCGGTCGCTGAGCCACTCGTCCATCCAGCGGATGATGTCGTGCGCCACGTGCGCATAAAACTCGTAGCCGAAGACCTGGTATCCGTGAACGTAGTTCTTCAGCAGCTCGGAGTTGTCGTACGACATCTTCTCGAAGTGCGGCACCGTCCAGTGTTCGTCGACCGAATAGCGATGGAAGCCGCCCGCGAGCTGGTCGTAGACGCCGCCGCGCGCCATCTTGGTCAGCGTGGTGGTCACCACGGTGGCCACGCGCTCTTCGCGGGTGCGCGCGTACCAGTCCATCAGCAGATCGAGCGACGCGGGATGGGGAAACTTCGGCGCGCTGCCGAAGCCGCCGTTCTTCTCGTCGAAGATAGGCAGCGCCGACTGCACCATCACGCCGACCAGGCGCGGCGAAAACTCGCTTCGGTGGCCCGCGAAGTTCTCCGCGTTGTTCAGCACGTTCATGGCTTCGTCGGCAGACTTCAGCACCTCATCGCGGCGCGCGCGATAGGCATCGGCAATGGCGAGCAGGATCTTCTTGAAGCTGGGACGGCCCCATTGATCGACCGGCGGAAAGTACGTGCCGCCGTAAAACGGACGGCCGTCCGGCGTGAGAAACACGGTGAGCGGCCAACCGCCGGTGCCTGAAATCGCCGAGATGGCGAGCTGATACCGGCTATCGACATCGGGCCGCTCGTCGCGATCGACCTTCACGGCAATAAAGTCGCGGTTGATAATTGCGGCGACTTCGTCGTTCTCGTAGGACTCGCGGTCCATCACGTGGCACCAGTGGCACCACACCGCGCCGATGTCGAGCAGGATGGGCTTGTTCTCGCGCTGCGCAGTGTCAAAAGCCTCTTCGCCCCACTCGTGCCACTGGATGGGCTGATGCATGGCCGAACGCAGGTAGGCAGACGAGGCGTGCGCGAGCTGATTGGTGGCTTCCGACATGAGGCTTCAGTCTAGCAGGGGAACAGAAAGGCTTCTTTTCGGCGGGAAGAGTTCACCACGGAAGCACGGAATACACGGAAAAGAAAATAAGAAATTCCGTGTCTTCCGTGCTTCCGTGGTGAAATACGATTGCGATTACCGCTTAAAGTCTCACCCTTAAACATGCGCTAAATTCGATTGACGGAGCCTGCCGTGAAGAGCCAGGAAGCATTGCAGAAAATTGTGAAAGGCATTGCGAAATTCCACAGCGAGATTTTTCCCGCGCGTCGCCAGTTATTCCAGACACTCGGACATGCGCAACACCCTATTGCCATGTTCTTCACCTGCGCCGACTCCCGCATCGTGCCCAACCTGCTGATGCAGACCGAGCCGGGCGAGGTCTTCACCGAACGCACGCCGGGAAACATCGTGCCCAAATACAGCGACCATGTGGGCGGCATTACCGCCAGCGTCGAGTTCGCGCTCCACGCGCTGCATGTCCCGCTCATCATCGTATGCGGACACACCGATTGCGGCGTGGTCAAAGCCCTGCTGCACCCGGAAAACGCCAACGGCATGCCGGCGCTGCAAAGCTGGATGCGGCACTCGCTGCCCGCGCGCGAGCGGCTGCTGCGCGACAATGCGGGCGCTTCCGAGGAAGAGAAGCTGCGGCTGCTGACGCAATACAACGTTCTGGTGCAGTTGGAGAATTTGAAGACCCATCCCGCAGTGGAGTCACGGCTCGCTAAGGGCGATCTTGAGGTGTATGGCTGGCTTTACGACATTGCGAGCGGCTCGGTTTATGTCGCCGACGCGGACAGCGGCAGGTTCGACCTGCTGTCGGCGTGAGGAGAAAGCGAGCGCGCCGCATTAGTCGGGGATTTATGCGCTGCGGTGGGGTTTGACATGTCCGCCGCGCATCCCTACTCTTCTTCTTTTGGTCTGCGGCATTCTGAACCTGTTTTGTAACAGGGCACGAGTTTACTCGTGCCGATAAGCGTTTCCTTTATCTTTGTCATTGGGCTTTAGCCCACGCCGTTGTGCGTCAGACCTGTCGCCGGCTGAAGCCGGCTCAGATAACAAAGAGCGGCTTGTCGGCACGACTGAAGTCTTGCCCTGTTACAAACCGAGTCGCGCCCGGCACAAGCCGCAGTCGGACCCTGTTCCAATTAGTGGGCTGATGGATTCAGTACGTTGAATTAGTTCTATGAAAGTCCTCGTCCTCGGTAGTGGCGGTCGCGAGCACGCGCTGGTGTGGAAGCTGCGGCAGTCGCCGCGCATCGGCAAGCTGTATTGCGCCCCGGGCAACGGCGGCATAGCTGCCGACGCGGAGTGCGTTGCCGCCGATCTGAAGGACGTGCCGTCGCTGGTGCAGCTTGCCAATCGTCTGCGTCCCGATCTGACGGTCGTTGGGCCCGAGCTTCCACTGGCGCTGGGCATTGTGGACGAGTTCCAAAGCCGCGGCTGGCCCATCTTCGGGCCTACGCGCGCGGCCGCCCGGCTGGAATCGAGCAAGAGCTACGCCAAGGAGTTCATGCAGCGGCACCGCATTCCGACGGCGAAGTACTCGGTGTGCGCCAGTCCGCAGGAACTGCCCGAAGCGCTAAAGCTGTTTCACGCGCCCATCGTGGTGAAGGCCGACGGGCTCGCCGCCGGCAAGGGCGTCGCGATCGCGCAATCGAAAGAAGAGGCGCAGCGTATTGCCGAGGAGATGCTGGCGGGCAGGATGCTGGGCGAAGCCGGCGAGTGCGTTGTCCTGGAAGAATATCTGGAAGGCGAAGAGCTCTCGTTCCTGGTGATGAGCGATGGCGAGCGCGTCGTTCCGCTGGTGGCGACGCAGGACCACAAGCGCATCTTCGACAACGATCAGGGCCCGAATACCGGCGGCATGGGCGCGTACTCCAGCGACCAGATCATCGACGCGCAAATGCGCGACTGGCTGATGACGCACATTGCGCGGCCGGTCATCGCCGGCATGAAGGCGGAAGGCGCCGGCTACAAGGGCATCCTGTATTGCGGCATCATGATGACCGCGCGCGGGCCGATGGTGCTGGAGTTCAACTGCCGCTTCGGCGATCCGGAGACGCAGCCCATCATGATGCGCCTGGAGAGCGACTTGCTGGAAGCGATGGAGGCCGCAGTTGCGGGCCGCGCCAGCGACGGAGATTTTCGCTGGTCCCTGGAACCCGCGGTGTGCGTGGTGATGGCCTCCGACGGCTATCCCGGCGCCTTCGAGGCGGGCAAGCTGATCACCGGCATCGAAGAAGCGGACCGGATGTATGGAGTGAAGGTCTTTCACGCCGGGCACGAGCCGGCGCGAGGGCGCGTACTTCAGCTCGGGGGGACGCGTGCTGGGGGTGACGGCGCGCGGCAAAGACCTGCCGGATGCCGTCGAGCGCGCCTACGACGCGGTAATGAAGATCCGCTTCGAAGGCATGCACTATCGCAAGGACATCGCCGCGCGCGGACTGAAGCATCTGAGGGCAGGGAAATAGTTTCGGGTGGAGCACACCTTCAGGTGTGCATCAGTAGATGATTTTGCAGGCTGCGCTTTAGCGCCTGAGGTAACCTATGTCCTCAGCGGCTAAAGCCGGCAGTTTTCCTGTGAACCACTGCACCGCTGAAGCGGTGCTCCACCCTTATTCGAACAAGAATGGGAAAGCGCAAGCAAGCAAAAGCATGGACAACAAGCCTCTCGTCTCTATTGTTATGGGCAGCGACTCCGACCTCGAGATCATGAACGAGGCGGCAAAGATACTCGATGAGTTCGGCGTCGCCCACGAAATCGACATCACCTCCGCGCACCGCTCGCCGGCGCGCACCAGCGAGTACTCGCGCGCGCTGAAGTCGCGCGGTGTGAAAGTAGTCATCGCGGGCGCGGGAGGAGCGGCGCACCTCGCCGGAGTGATCGCCGCAGAAACCACGCTGCCGGTGATTGCCGTTCCCATTCCGTCCACCGCTCTGCTAGGCCTGGATTCGCTGCTCGCGATGGTGCAGATGCCGGCGGGCATTCCCGTGGCGACGGTCGCGATCGGCAAACCGGGTGCGACCAATGCGGGCATACTCGCAGCGCAGATCATCGCCACGGCGGATGAGGGCGTCGCGAAGAAGCTCGACGCGTATAAGAAGAAGCTGGCCGACGGTGTGGAAGCGAAGTCGCGCAAGCTGAAGGAGAACCGGAGGGCGTGATCTCGCTCGGGTAGTGCGGGCCTTCAGGCCCGCGTTCATGCCGTTGTAGATCAGTTGGCTTTAGCCGCTGAGGTACTTCGGCCTGAGCACGGCTAGCAGCAGATTTCCAGATTTCCAGATTCCCAGATTCTCCAATATGCCCTCGAGCCTAAAGGCGCAACGACTAACGCCAGACGCGGCGCTAAAGCGCCGCACTACCCGGCCGCGACGGTTGCCACTGCGCGCCGTAATCTTGTAACGTTCGGCTAGTGGAGCATCCTTGCTATCGCTGTCACGCTGAGATCCCGGAGAGCACTGCCTTCTGCCCGCATTGCGGTGCGCCGCAGATTCGGGTCATAGCGCCGGACAATCAAGCGCAAGAGCAACCCTCGGCTCCCTCGATTTCGTTGGAGGGAACTACACATGCGGAGACGCCGCCCTCGCCTCCTGCCTGGATGCAGCGCGACTCGGCCTTACCGTCGCCGGGCGCAATTCAGTGGAACCTGGCCTGGAGGTCGGCGTTGCTTCTCGGGATCGGGGCGGCGGCGCTGTTCACGCTGAGCGCTCCCGTGATCCAGATGCTGGCCTTCGCGTGGATCGTCGCCGCAGGCTTCTTGTCGGCGCGGCTGTATCGGCGCAACGTAGCCTACAGCGTCCTCACGCCCGGCATGGGTATGAGGCTGGGCGCGCTTACCGGTCTGTTCGGCGCGTTGCCGATTGCCATCATGGCCATGGCTTCGTTCACCGCCATTCGTTCCAGTGGCGAGATGCGCCAGGCCATCGAACAACAAATGCAGAAGCAAATGCCCGCCAACGCCGACCCCAAAATGCAGGAGATGATGCAGAACATGCTGGCGTGGGTGAGCACGCCGCGGGGCGCCGCCACTATGGCCCTGTTCCTTGTCCTGGTGTTCGTGGTCCTGAGCGCGGCGGGCGGAGCTTTGGGGGCGTCCGTCTTCGGCCGGCGGCATCAGCCGCATTAGTTAAGAGCTGCCACAGGGCAGGCACGCAGTTGCTCCGCGGCTTGGCCATGCGTATGATTGCCACGGCATGGCGAAGGTCTCCACCCACTCTCCCGACCTCCGGGAAAAATCTCAACTGCTGTCCGCTTCGGAGATCGAGCGCACCCTCGTCCGCCTGGCGCACGAGATTGTGGAGAAGAACAACGGCGTGGCCAACCTCGGCTTGGTCGGCATCATGCGGCGCGGCGTGCCGCTGGCGCAGCGTTTGGCCAAGATCCTCGGCCGTATCGAGAAGACGCCGGTGAATGTCGGCACGCTCGACATCACGCTGTACCGTGATGATCTGTCAACCGTCGGTCATCGTCCCGAGGTGAAGCAGAGCACGATGGAGTTCAACATTCAGGACAAGGACATCGTGCTGGTGGACGATGTGCTCTATACCGGCCGCACCGCGCGCGCCGCGCTGGACGCGCTGTTCGATCATGGCCGGCCGCGCCGTATTCAGCTATGCGCGCTCATCGACCGCGGCCATCGCGAATTGCCGATCGAGGCCAGCTTCGTGGGCCGCACCATTCAGACCTCGCCCGACGAAATCATCGAAGTGAAGCTGCAAGAGAGCGACGGCGCTGACAAGGTGCTGTTGCTGGAGCGGACCCCCGAAGCCCGATGAAGCCCCTCGGTTCGCTGTTGAGCATCAACCAGCTTACGACCGAACAGATCGAAGCGATTCTGGCGCTGGCGCGGCGCATGGACCCGAACCGGCCCAGGCAGTTGCTGCGCGGCAAGCGCGTAGTGCTGCTGTTCTACGAGGCTTCGACCCGCACCCGCACGTC
Source organism: uncultured Acidobacteriaceae bacterium (assembly GCA_963735915.1). Lineage (GTDB taxonomy): Bacteria > Acidobacteriota > Terriglobia > Terriglobales > Acidobacteriaceae > Bog-257. The sequence continues at coordinate 166,608 of CAVTMX010000009.1, forward strand.
ATTCGAGTTTGCCGCCAAAGCGCTGGGCGCGGTCACGACGCTGGTCACGGCGACTTCGTCGAGCATCGAGAAGGGCGAGTCGCTGATCGATACCGGTTGGACGATCGAGTGCATCGGCGCGGACGTGATCGTGATGCGGCATCCCAACAGCGGATCGGCGCACTTGCTGTCGCGCTATATGTCGGTGCCGGTGGTGAACGCAGGCGACGGCATGCATCAACATCCTTCGCAGGCGCTGCTGGACGCGCTGACCATGCTCAATCACAAGAAGCGGCTGCGCGGGTTGCGCGTGGTCATTGTGGGCGATGTGTATCACAGCCGCGTTGCGCGCTCGAATGCGGAGCTGCTGTCGCGCTTCGGCGCGGAGGTGGTCTTCAGCGGGCCTCCGGACTTCGTGCCCGAGATGGCCGCGACACTTGCGCCGGGTGTGGCCGTCAGCCACGACCTGAACGCCGCGTTGCAAGGCGCCGATGTGGTGATGGCACTGCGCGTCCAGAAGGAACGGCTGACCGACCAGCACCAGGGCGTTGCGGAATATGTGGCGAACTACCAGGTGACGCCGCAGCGCATGAAGCTGGCCAAGCCGGACGCGATCCTCATGCATCCGGGGCCGGTGATTCGCGGCATGGAGCTGACCAGCGAAGTGGCCGACGGGCCGCAGTCGTGCATTCACGAGCAGGTACGCAACGGGGTGAAGATGCGCATGGCGATATTGGCGATGGTGATGGGTAAGGGCTGAACGGTGGTAGAGCTGGCCTCCAGGCCACAATCCCGACCGGAGCGCCCGCGTGTTTTTCCGACTCGGTTCTTTTGCGAGTCGGGCGGGCGCGGAGTGGAGGGACCTGCTGTTCGTCGCGAGCTGAGATATCAATGGACTCTCTCCTCATCCAACACGGACACGTGATCGACCCCGCCAGCGGAGTCGATCAGGAGATGGATGTGCTGCTGCGCGATGGCCGCGTTGCCGCGGTGGCTGCGCCCGGCAAACTTCGCGGGCAGGCCGGTCGGACATTCAACGCCCGCGGCTGCATCGTCGCGCCCGGGTTGATCGACCTGCATGTCCACCTGCGCGAGCCGGGACAGCCGCACAAGGAGACCATCGCAACTGGCACGGCGGCGGCGGCGGCGGGCGGGTTCACATCCGTTTGCGCCATGCCGAATACCTCGCCGGTCAACGACTCGCCCGAGATCACGCGCTGGATGCAGGCGCCGGAACGCGGCGCGCTGGTCAACGTGTTCCCCATCGCGGCGGCGACACTTGGCAGCATGGGCGAGAAGCTGACCGACTACGTCGCCCTGAAGCGGGCGGGCGCGGTTGCGTTCACCGATGACGGCAAGCCCATCCTCGACGACCGCGTAATGCGGAATGCCCTGAAGACCGCGGCGCGGCTGAAGCTTCCGGTGGTACAGCACGCGGAAGACACGCGCGTGACCGTGGGCTGCTCCATGAACTACGGTCCGACTTCGTTCCGGCTGGGCGTGCACGGCATGCCGAATTCAGCGGAAGCGAGCGTGGTGGAACGCGACATTGCGCTGGCTCGCGAAACCGGTGGCCACGTCCACGTGGCGCATCTCTCGACACGTGAGGCGCTAGAGGCGGTGCGCGCGGCGAAGAAGCGCAAGCTGCGGGTGAGCGTCGAGGTCACGCCGCATCACTTCACGCTGCTCGACGAGAATGTCGGCGAGTTCAACACGCATTACAAGATGAATCCGCCGCTGCGCTCGGTAGCCGATCGCGACGCGCTGATCGAGGGCATTTTCGACGGGACCGTCGACGCCATTGCCACCGACCACGCGCCGCACGCTTTCCACGAGAAGCAGGTCGAGTTCGAGCGCGCCGCATTCGGCATCACCGGCCTGGAGACGGCGTTGCCCATCGCGCTCACCGTCCTCCATCACCACTTCAAGCTGCCGCTAACCCGCATCGTGGAGCTGATGTCCACAAATCCCGCAAAGCTCTTTGGGCTGGAGGGTCACGGCACTCTGGCGCCAGGTGCCCACGCCGACGTGACGATTTTCGATCCTGCGAAGAAATGGATCTTCGACGCCTCGCAGTCGCTCTCCAAATCGAAGAACACGCCGTTCGACGGATGGAGCTTCACCGGGCGTGCGGTGGCAACGGTGGTGAGCGGCAAAGTGATTTACGAATACTGACGCAGAATCTGCTTTGCCAGTCGCGCGAATTTCACCCTTTGTCATCCCGACCGAGGGCTTCAGCCCGAGTGGAGGGGCCTGCTGTCTGCCCTACTGGAGAGATGCCGCCACCCGGTCGGAACAACAGGTCATTCCACTCCGGCGACCCAAAGAAGGTCGCCTCCGGTCGGGATGACAAATCAATAGGGGAGGCAACTCGCGAGCGAGATTACGCGAGTATTCCCATTCGCTTGCCCACGCGCTTCAAGGTCTCCAAAGCCTGATCGAGCTCGTCCTTGGTGTGGGTTGCCGTCATGATGGTGCGGATGCGCGCCTTGCCTTCGGGGACGGTGGGAAACGCGATGCCCGTCCCCATCACCCCTTCCTTGAACAGCTCGCGCGAGAAGTCCATCGTCAGCCGTCCATCGCCCACGATGATCGGGGTGATCGGCGTCTCGCTGGCGGGCGTGTTGACGCCGCCGATGTTGAAGCCGAGCGCGCCCAGCTCCTGCTTCCAGTAGCGCGTGTTCTCCCACAACTTGTCGATGCGCTCGGGCTCTTGCTCGAGGACGTCGAACGCTGCGATGCAAGTCGCCGCGACCGACGGCGGATGCGAAGTAGAGAAGAGGAACGGCCGTCCGCGATGGTAAAGGAACTCGATGAGGTCGCGCGTGCCGCAAACGTATCCGCCGAGCGCGCCGATGGCCTTCGACAGCGTGCCGACCTGGATGTCCACGCGCCCGTGCAGGCCGAAGTGGTCGATGGTGCCACGGCCATTGCGGCCCAGCACCCCCGAGGCGTGCGCGTCATCGACCATCATGATGGCGCCGTACTTTTCCGCTAACGCCGTGAGTGCGGGCAGCGCGCCGATGTCGCCGTCCATCGAAAAGACGCCGTCGGTGATGAGCAGCTTGTGGCCGGGCTCGTTCTTGATTTCGTTCAGCAGCTCTTCGGCATGAGCGGCGTCCTTGTGGCGGAAGACCTTGATTTTGGCGCGTGACAGCCGCGCGCCGTCGATGATGCTGGCGTGGTTCAGCTCGTCGGAGACGATGAAATCTTCTTTGCCCAGGATCGCCGAAACCGTACCCGCGTTCGCGGTGAAGCCCGACTGGAAGACAACGCACGCCTCGACGTTCTTGAAGCGCGCAATCTTCTCCTCGAGCTCCATGTGGATCTTCATGGTGCCGGCGATGGTGCGCACGGCACCCGAGCCCACGCCGTACTTCTTCGTCGCTTCCAGGGCCGCCTCGCGCAGCTTGGGATGGGTGGTCAGGCCGAGATAGTTGTTGGAGGCGAGATTGATGACCTTCTTGCCGTCGAAGGTGCACACCGGCGCCTGCTCGTCGTCGAGCACGCGCAGCTTGAAGTAGGTGCCCTTCTGCTTGAGGTCGTTCAGTTGGTCGGTAAGGAAGGAAAGCGGATTTGTGCGGGTAACGGTAGTAGCCATGAATAGCGTCTCCGATTGCGACTGGATATTTTATCGCGGAGAGCGGCTATGCGATGGGGAGGAGTCGAGGCGGGAGCGCAGCGCGGTCATCCCTCCCACACAAATCCACAGTTGCCGCAGCGGTTGGGCTTGCGTCCCGCCAACAGCGCCAACAGGCCAACCGGGAAGAAACAAATAGCCACGACGACGACCCACGCCGGATATCCCGCCATCTGGACCGGGGTGTTGCATTTAGGACAGGACACCATAGCCATGCATTCCTCCCAGGATCAGCTTATGGATCCAAACTACCAGCAAGGCCGCCATCGCGACATGACTCGCGTACCTTGAAATCGCGGCAACCAGCGGCCGCGTTCTCACACAGCATAACGCGACCGGTCGGGCCACGAGTTGCAACGCCAGCATCGCGGCCAGAATAAACGATGCGGGGTTCGCACTCCAGGCAGCAGCAACATCCATCCTCGCGAGCGCGGCCATCCCGTGCAGAATTCCGCAGCCCGGACATGGAACGCCCAGCAGCGCGTGCATCAGGCAGATGTGTGGAACGCGAACCAGCAGCGGAGCAGCGAGCACCGTCACCAGGGCCGACAAGAACAGCGCCAGATGAGTCTGCGCGCCAGCCGAAATGCCGGCCTTCTGCAACAGCCATCGCGGACAGAAGTTAATTTCCATCCACTCTCCTTACTGCGGGCTTTGCCCCGATTTGCGCTTCCTGCCAGCGCGCGCCGTTGGGATACACCAGAATCTTACGAGAGGTATCTTACAAATCGTGTTGTATCAGGGCACGGCCTCAGTTGTGCCGAATGGCGCCTTCTTGATTTGTCATCCCTCGCATCCGCTTTCCACCACCCCAACAAGCGCAAAAAGCGCGCTTGCCGGGGACCCCGGCTCCGGGCTCCACTCGGGATGACAAAACTAAAATGAGTGCGCGGCGGCACGACTGAACAGGCTGCTGAAAGACTCGGAAGGCAGATTCCTCGCGAACTAAAGCTCGCTCGGAATAACAAAAATAAGGAGCTTATCGACCCGAGTAAACTCGTGCCCTGTTACAAAGCATTGCCATTGCGACTTTTTCAGCAGCCTGTGGAGTCGTGCCCCGATACAACCCTTCGATTTATGAGATGAGGATGAGTTCTAGCTTTGCCGGTCTTCAGCCGCGACACGCGGAAGCAAAGGCATGGCGGCGAGTGGCGTTCTTGCCGCCTCGGGATTATCGAGGGAGTATCATCGACGCGCCCATGCGGACCCATTTGCTGCCCCGATCGTACATCAACGTACCGAGCGGAGAATTCCAATGAAGAGACGAAGCTTCCTGAAACGCCTGGCGGCAGTGCCTGTGGCCGCTGCCTCGTGGCGAGACGTGCGCGCTCTGCTCGCGCCGGAACACGGAGCGCAAATGCCGTTGCGCCGAGTGCGTCCCAGCGACCCTGCGTGGCCGAGCGCCGCCATGTGGGACAAGTTGAAACAACAGGTCGGCGGGCAGCTCATTTCCGTGCAGTCTCCACTGCCCTCGTATAAGGCAGCAATCGAAAATCCGGGATCGGTTCAGAGCATCCTGAAAGACCTGCACAACCCGTTTTACCTGGGCGATCAGCCGGGCATCACGCAAACTCTCGGCTGGGTTGATGCCTGGACCACAGCGCCGAGTCTCTACGCCGTCGCCGCGTGCAACGCCGATGACATTGCTGCCGCAGTCAACTTTGCCCGCGAGAAGAATTTGCGGCTCGTCGTCAAAGGAGGCGGCCACAGCTACCAGGGAACGTCGTGCGCGGCCGAATCACTGCTCATCTGGACGCGACACATGAACGACATCACACTGCATGATGCCTTTGTCCCGCAAGGGTGCGCCGGAAAGCTTGCGGCTCAACCCGCAGTGACGCTGGGCGCGGGCGTGATCTGGATTCACGCCTATGATGCCGTCACCACCAAGAGCGGTCAGTATGTTCAGGGCGGCGGGTGCACCACAGTTGGAGTGGCCGGACTCGTTCAAAGCGGCGGCTTCGGAAGTTTCTCCAAGCACTACGGCACCGCCGCGGCTGGTCTGCTGGAAGCCGAAGTTGTAACTGCCGACGGCAAGATCCGCATCGCCAATGCCTGCACGAATTCCGACCTGTTCTGGGCCTTGAAGGGCGGTGGAGGCGGCAGCTTCGGCGTGATGAGCAAACTCACCCTGCGCGTACGCGAGCTACCCGAGTTTTTCGGTGCGGCAATCATGACGATTCGTGCCGCGTCCGACGACGCCTATCGCCGGCTGGTACGCAGTTCGTCGGCTTTTACAGCGAACATCTCTTCAATAAGCATTGGGGTGAACAGGCGCACATCAAGGGCAACAACCTGCTCGAGATCAGGATGGTCTCGCACGGGCTCGACACCCAGCAGGCGAAGGCGATCTGGCAGCCATTTCTGGACTGGGTATCAGGGTCACCCCGCGACTACGACCTGGGTTTCGGGCCACCGCTCGTTGTGGGCGTTCCCGCGCGCCACTGGTGGGACGTCGAATTCATGAATCACGGCAACCGCAGCGTTTTTGTTCGCGACTCGCGTCCTGGCGCTGGCCCGAGCGACGCGTGGTGGAATGGCGACGGTGATCAAGCCGGACAGGTGCTTTATGGATACCAATCGCTCTGGTTGCCGGCGTCGTTACTGAAGCCTGATTCGCACGCAGCCCTTGCGGACGCCCTGTTTGCGGCGTCGCGTCAGTGGGGCGTGGAGCTGCATTTCAATAAAGGCCTGGCCGGATCGCAAACTGAGGCTATCGCCGCCGCTCGCGAAACGGCAATGAATCCCAGCGTGTGCGACGCCTTCGCGCTGGCGATCATTGCAGCCGGCACGAATCGCGCAATTCCGGGAATTCCGGGGCATGAGCCGGACGCGGTGACGGCTCGCAAGGATGCCGCTGCCATTGACCGGGCAATGAACGAACTGCGGAAGCTCGCGCCTGCGGGCGGCTCGTATGTTTCCGAGAGCAACTTCTTCGAGAAAGGCTGGGGACACTCGTTCTGGGGAGCGAATTACGAGCGGCTGCAAAAGGTGAAAGGGAAATACGATCCCGAGGGGCTGTTCTTCGTCCACCACGGCGTGGGCAGCGAAGACTGGAGCGACGACGGCTTCACGCGCTTGCGATGACCCCGGCTGAAGAGCTCAGCGATTTCCGTTCGGGTACAACAGGATTTTGCTGGCCTCCCCGGTCTTCAGGAGCTCCATGCCAGACGCGAAATCTTTCATGGCTATGCGATTGGTGATTACTGGATGCAGGTCGAGCTTGCCGGCCTTGAGCAGCGCGGTCATCTGATACCACGTCTGGTACATGCGGCGGCCGTTGATGCCCTGCACGGTCGCGCCCTTAAAGATGACTTCTTCTGCGAGGTTCAGTTCGACTGGTTTGGAGGGGATTCCGAGGAGGGACATGCGGCCGCCGAGACGCAGGATTTTGAATCCTGTTCGGATGGCGTCTGTTCGTCCCGCCATCTCCAGCACCACATCGACGCCCGTGCCATCGGTGTTGTCCATCACGACGCTGTACACGTCGTCCTTCGTGGGGTCGAGCACGAAGTCCGGGCCCATTTGTTTGGCGATGCGGCGGCGATGCTCGTTCACTTCGAGCGCAAAGACTTGCGTCGCACCGCAGGCGCGTGCCACCGCGATGGAGAACAGGCCAATCGGACCACATCCCGTGATGGCAACGCTCTTCGCGGCGATTTCGCCTGCCAGCACAGTATGTACCGCGTTGCCCAGCGGGTCCAGAATGCTGGCGTACTCCTGTGGAATGGAGGGATCGAGCTTCCAGATGTTGGACTCGGGAATGACGACGTACTCGGCAAACGCGCCGTTGGCGTCCACACCGATGATCTTCACGTGCTGGCAGATGTGCGCCTCGCCGATGCGGCATTGCAGGCACTTGCCGCAGGCCACGTGCATCTCGGCGGAGACGAAGTCGCCTTCCTTCACGCTGGTGACTTCGTTGCCGACGGCTTCGACGGTGCCGCAGAATTCGTGCCCGGGAATGAGCGGCGGATGGATGCGGCGTTGCGCCCACTGGTCCCACTGATAAATGTGCAGGTCAGTGCCGCAAATGGAGGCCATCTTGACCTTGACCAGAACGTCAGTCCGGCCGAATTGCGGTTTGGGAACTTCGCGAATCTCCGTGCCCGGCGCGGCGTCGGGCTTTACGACGGCAAGCATGGTGTTTGGCATGAACGGTAGCTTTCAGCGCGAGCGGAGCGTTCGAAACGCCCGGCGCATGTCGCCCAACATGAGATTGAGCCGCTGGGCAAACTGCTTAGTCTAACACGCGTCGATTGGTCGATATGGGGTTGTTGACCCGGGTGGAGCACGCCTTCAGGCGTGCATGGCAAGCCCGCAACAAACGGGCTTTAGCCGCTGAGGTAAGCTTCGCAAAAACCTCAGCGGCTAAAGCCGGATATCTTTCTTACTCAATCCTATGCACGCCTGAAGGCGTGCTCCACCCATATTTTTCGGTCAAAACTCCGTTAAGCCAGCGCGATCACGTCAATCTCAACCAGCACATCTCTCGGAAGACGCGCGACCTCAACCGTTGATCGCGCCGGGGGCGCCTGCGTGAAGTAGCGGCCGTAGACTTCGTTCATGGCCGCGAAATCCGACATGTTCTTGAGGAAGACGCCGGACTTGACTACGTTGTCCAGCGAGCTGCCCGCCGCCTTCAGGATCGCCGACAGGTTTTGCAGCACCCGCTCGGTCTGCGCCGCAACGTCGCCTTCGATGATCTGCTGGGTTGCCGGATCGAAAGCCACCTGCCCCGAGACGAACACGAATCCGTTAGCCTTGATGGCCTGCGAGTACGGCCCGATTGCCTTCGGGCCGTCGTTGGTCGCGATGACCTCGCGCATGTAGTCCCCCTAGATCTTTTCCGGCGGATGTTCCAGGTCTGCGCCCAGCGGATCGGTCAGGCGATTGGTGAGGTTCACCAGGCCGACCAGCACGTCGAGATCGAGCACCTGCTCATCGGAAAAATGCTGCTTGAGCGCCTGAATGTCCGCGTCGCCGATCTGGGTCAAGTCGCGGGTCAGCTTGTCGGCGAAATTCAGCGCCGCCTGCTCATCCGCACCAAATCTTGCGTAGCTGCCGGCCTTCAAGTCCTGCCAATCCTGCTGGTTCAGGCCTACTCGCTTCGACGAAGCGATGTGGTGCTGGAGTCAATAATGGCAGCCGTTCAGCGCGGAGACGCGAATGTAAACCATTTCGTAAACGCGGCGCGGAAGCGCGCGTCCCACGCTGCCATAAAACGCCAGGAAGTTCTTCAGCACCTCAGGCCGGTGCGCCAGCAGCTTCTGGACGCTGCCCGGCTTGCCGCCCAGCATCTTTTCGTACATCTCGCGCACCTCGGGCGGTGCGTTCTCCATTTCGACATACGGCAGTCTTGCCATCATGTCCTCCAATGCAAATTAGAATAACGATATTGATGTCTTCAGGCCAAGTTCGTCGCAGCCATGTCGTCCTGCGGTGACGGACTGCTGGCCCACGGTGCTAAAGCGCTGCTCTACTGTAATGCAAAAGGCTGTTCGCATCATCGGCGCGGGACTGGCCGGCTCCGAGGCCGCGTGGCAGTGCGCCCGTCGCGGCGTTCCTGTGCGGCTGTTCGAGATGCGGCCAACGCGCTCAACTCCTGCTCATCAGACCGGCAACTTCGCCGAGTTGGTCTGCTCGAACTCGCTGAAGTCCGACAGCGAAAACACCGCGCCCTGGCTGCTGAAACAGGAGATGCGGCGCGCCGGCTCGCTGCTGATGGAGATCGCGCGCCAGACTGCCGTTCCTGCGGGGCACGCGCTGGCGGTCGATCGCGAGAAATTCGCTGAAGCCGTGACAGCCGCAATCGAAAGCGAGCCGCTCATCGATGTGGTGCGCGAGGAGGTGACGCGAATCGACGAGAGCGACGGAATCACCGTTGTCGCGACCGGCCCCCTGACCTCCGACGCGCTCTCGCGCGAGATCCTGCGCTTGACCGGCAGTGAGCAGCTTTACTTTTACGACTCCATCAGCCCCATCGTCGAAGCCGACTCCATCGACATGTCGCGCGTCTACCTGGCTGCGCGTTACGACAAAGGCACCGCCGATTACATCAACTGTCCAATGACGCGCGAAGCGTATGACTGCTTCCTTGACGCCTTGCTCGCGGCGCAGTCAGTCGAGGAGAAAGACTGGGAGAAGCTCAACTACTTCGAGAGCTGCCTGCCCATCGAAGAGATCGCGCGCCGCGGGCGGGACACGCTGCGCTTTGGGCCGATGAAGCCCGTCGGCCTGCGCGACCCGCGCACGGGGCAGACGCCGTATGCCGTGGTGCAGTTGCGCCAGGAGAACCTGCGCGCCGACTCCTACAACCTGGTCGGCTTCCAGAACCACCTCAAGTTCGGCGAGCAGGCGCGCGTGCTGCGTCTCGATCCCTGGCCTGGAAAATGCGAAGTTTCTGCGCTTCGGGCAGATCCATCGCAACACCTACATCAACGGCCCCACGCTGCTGCGCGAGACCTTGCAGATGAGGCAGCATCCAAACGTGCTTTTCGCGGGACAGATTTCGGGGGTTGAGGGGTACGTGGAATCGATTGCGACCGGGCTGCTCGCCGGGATCCGCGCTGCGGCGCTGGCGCGAGATTCGGAGTCCCTTCCACCGCCGCGCGCGACCGCATTCGGCGCGCTGGTGAACTACATCTGCCACGCCGACTCCAAGAACTTCCAGCCGGCGAACATCACCTTCGATCTGTTGCTGCCGCTGGATGAGCAGACCCGCCGCCGAGTTCGCGACAAGAAGCAGCGGCACGCCATGGTCTGCGAGCGAGCTTTGCAGGAACTGGAGGCGTGGCTGACAACGGTTAGAGATTCCGTCGTGAAAGCAGTTTGAGCAGGGATTCCGTTGTGCAAACGATTTGACCCATGAATCCTCGTCTTGTTAGTCGAAGATGGAGCTGGTGAGTACGAGGGCCACAGCCGCGGCGTCATGATAGCCCAGCACGGGGCCGACGGCGGAGTGCTGGGTGACGGCGACTAAAGGACCCGAGTCCCTTCAGGGACGGCACAAGCCCGCCGCGGAAGAGATTTCCAGGCGGCCACAATCAGGCAGAGGTTCATCTGTCGTCCCCGGGGGACTCCGCTGGTCTTTCCGCTCTACCCAGCACTCCGCTGCGCTACGTGCTGGGCTATCTTGTGGCCGTCCCGCTTCGCGGGACTATCTTTTGATCGACCACGGCTGCATCTCTTGTTCCCGGTTTCTCCTTCCGTCACCCGAATCTGACGTGCGACAATAGACCTTCCCCGTCATGAACCAGGTTGAGACCGCTTCCACGCACGCCAAAGGACCCACCATCACTCCCGAACTGCTGCGCGAACACGGCATCTCGCTCGAAGAATACGAGCGCATCCTGAAGGCGCTGGGGCGCGCGCCCACTTTTACCGAGCTGGGCATCTTCAGCGTGATGTGGAGCGAGCACTGCTCGTACAAGTCGTCGCGCGTACACCTGAAGCGACTGCCCACGCATAGCCGTCGCGTGGTGCAAGGGCCGGGCGAAAATGCGGGCATCATCGACATCGGCGATGGCTGGGCCTGTGCCTTCAAGATCGAGTCGCACAACCATCCTTCATTCATCGAGCCGTTTCAGGGCGCGGCCACCGGCGTGGGCGGCATTTTGCGCGACATCTTCACCATGGGCGCGCGGCCGGTCGCGGTGATGGACTCGTTGCGCTTCGGACCGATCACGTCTCCCACCCTTTCCCAACAGAAGGGAAAGGATGGGGCACCCGTGATCGATCAGGCCACGCTGCACAAGAACCATTCCGTCTTGGAAGGCGTGGTGAGCGGCATCGCATCCTACGGCAACTGCTTCGGAGTGCCCAATGTCGGCGGCGAGGTGAAGTTCGAGAGCTGCTACTCGGGCAATCCACTGGTCAACGCATTTGCGCTCGGCCTGGTGCGGCGCGACCAGATCTTCTACGCGAAGGCCGCGGGCGCGGGCAATCCCGTCATCTATGTCGGCTCGAAGACCGGGCGCGACGGCATTCACGGCGCCACCATGGCCAGCGAGGAGTTCAGCGAGGAGTCCGAAGCCAAGCGGCCCAACGTGCAGGTCGGCGATCCGTTTCTCGAAAAGCTGCTGCTGGAAGCCTGCCTGGAAGCGATGCAGACCGGCGCGGTCGTCGGCATTCAGGACATGGGCGCTGCGGGTCTGACCTGCTCGACCTGCGAGATGGGCGGGCGCGGTGGCGTCGGCCTGGAGATCGAGCTCGACCTTGTCCCACAGCGCGAGACCGGGATGACGCCGTACGAAATCATGCTGAGCGAGTCGCAGGAGCGGATGTTGCTGGTCGCGGAAAAGGGCAGGGAAGAGGAAGTATTCCGCGTCTTCCAGAAGTGGGGACTGGATGCGGTCACCATCGGCCGCGTTATCGACCAGCCCACGATGCGCGTGCTGGAGCACGGCAAAGTTGTCGCCGAAATTCCCAACGCCGCGCTGACCGATGACGCGCCGCTGTACCACCGGCCGATGGAGTCGTGGGAGCCGCCGGTTCCGCGCACCCGTCCCGCGGGTGCCACCCTGGGCGCGAAGACCGAGTTTAGCGACGAACTGAAACGCCTGCTGGCCAGCCCGAACATCTGCTCCAAGCGCTGGGTCTTCGAGCAGTACGACTCCATGGTGCAGACCAACACCGTAGAAGGCCCCGGTGGCGAAGGCGGAGTGATACGCGTGAAGGGGACCGCACGAGGTCTGGCCATGGCGCTGGACGGCAACGGCCGCTGGTGCTGGCTCGATCCCAAGCTCGGCGCCATGCACGCAGTCGCCGAATCGGCCCGCAACGTGGCGTGCACCGGCGCGACGCCTATCGCAGCCACCAACTGCTTAAACTTCGGAAATCCTGAAAAGCCGCACAATCATGTGCGCAGTTCTCCGAGGTCGTCGACGGCATGAGGGTCGCGTGTGTCGAACTGGAGACGCCCATCACCGGCGGCAACGTCAGCTTCTACAACGATACACTGGGCGAGGGAATCTATCCCACGCCGGTCATCGGAGTGGTTGGCATGCTGGAGGACGTACACAAGGCCGTCGGCCCGCATTTCCGCGAAGCCGGTCGCGCGCTGGTGCTGCTACAGGGATCGGAGCCGGGAGATGCCGCGGATCTCGAGGCGGAGTTTGGCTCTTCCGAGTACGCCAAGGAAATTTTGGGACAGGTTTGGGGTTTCCCGCCATCGCTGGAGCTGGAGATAGAAGCTAAGCTCCAGAAGGCCATCGTCGAGATGATCGACCATGGCTTGATCGAGTCGGCGAAGGATTGTTCCGAAGGCGGCGTGGCCGTGACTCTGGCCGAGTGCTGCTTCGCCCGCGAACTCGGCGCGCGGGTCGACCTTAGTTCGCGCGGGTTAGTGCCGGAAATGGTGCTGTTCGCCGAGGACGCCAGCCGTATCCTTATTTCCTGCGACCCGCAAAATGTCGGGAGAATCCAAGAAGTAGCGGTGAAATACTCTCTCTCAGCCGAACAAATTGGTAGTACGGCATCTCCGGTAAGTTGGAGATTACGGTTGACGGCAAGCCGGCCGTCGCGGCAAACGTGTCGGAGTTGAAGGCCGAGTGGGCGGGAGCGCTCGGAACGCGCATTGCACGCGGAGACGGAAGAGCGGCTGGTGCCGGGGCTGTCACTGTTGGACTGAGTTGGACTGACGCGGACCTAAAGGTCCGCTCTACCTCTCTCGATCAGGTGAGCGATGGAAATTCCTTCCGACAAACTGCGCGAAGAGTGCGGCGTGGTGGCCATCTACGGCCATCCCGAGGCCTCCAAGCTCGCTTACCTCAGCCTGTACGCGCTGCAACATCGCGGACAGGAATCGGCGGGCATCGTCGCCTCCGACGGCGAACAGCTTCGCCTGCACAAGGCGATGGGCCTGGTGTCCGACATCTTCACCGCCGACGCGCTGGCCTCGCTTCCCGGCTCGCTGGCCATCGGCCACACGCGCTATTCCACTACCGGCGACTCGGCGCTGCTCAACGCGCAGCCCATCATGGTGGAGTGCAGCAAGGGCAAGATCGCGCTGGCGCACAACGGCAACCTCACCAACGCGCTGGAAATCCGTGCCGGCCTGGAACAACAGGGCTCAATTTTCCAGACCACCAGCGACACCGAGGTCATGGTGCACCTCATCGCGCGCTCGCGCGAGCAGACGCTGCCCGATGCCATCGCCGATTCGCTGCGCCGCATCGAAGGCGCGTTCTCGCTGGTGATGGTCACGCCTGACCGCGTCTTCGCCGCGCGCGATCCCCGCGGCTTCCGGCCCGCTCGTCATGGGCCGCATTCCGGCTCAGGGACCGCATAAGGCGGCGGACACCATCGTCTTTGCCTCCGAAACCTGCGCCTTCGACCTGATCGGCGCGGTATACGAGCGCGAGGTCAAGCCGGGCGAGTTGGTCATCGTCGGTCCCGAGGGCGTGCACTCGCGCTTCTACTCCGCGCAGACAGCCGCAGTCGAGCTGCATCTTCGAGCACGTCTACTTCTCGCGTCCCGACAGCATGGTCTTCGGACGCGCCGGTGCAGGAGAGCCGCGATGCCATGGGCCGGCAACTCGCGATTGAGGCGCCGGTGGACGCCGACATCGTCGTCCCGGTGCCGGACTCCGGCGTGACCGCCGCCATGGGCTTTGCGCATGAGAGCGGCATCCCGCTGCAGTTCGGGCTGATCCGCAATCACTACGTCGGGCGCACTTTCATCGAGCCCGAGCAGCGCGTGCGCGACTTCGGGGTGAAGCTGAAGCTGAACCCCGTGCGCAATGTGCTGGCGGGCAAGCGCGTGGTGCTCATCGACGACTCCATCGTGCGCGGCACCACCAGCAGAAGATCGTGCGCATGGTGCGCGACGCAGGCGCCAAAGAGGTGCACATGCGCATCTCCTGCCCGCCGACGATTTCGCCCTGCTACTACGGCGTGGACACGCCTTCGAAAGAACAGCTCATCGCCGCCAACAAGTCGGTGGAAGAGATTCGCGAATACATCAAGCGCCGACTCGCTGGCGTATCTCTCGCTGGAAGGCTTGCGCAAGGCCGTGGGTGACGGCGATCCGCACACCTATTGCACCGCCTGCTACACCGGCAAGTATCCGACGAAAATCGTGGACGTGGAAGACATCGCGCCCGCGATGGTGTCCACGACCTAGCCGGTCGCTGCGCATCCACGCAGTGGAAGTAGCTCAACCCAGCAGCCATTCGCACCATACTCATGCAGTCCGCAGCATGTGGCATTGTTGCTGACGAATGCGATGTTCTATCGTCTGTGACATTGCCGGTCAGCGATGTTGTGAACTTAGTCGTGAACAGCACTTTGCAGGATCTTCGATATTCCGCGCGGTCGCTGGTGAAGACGCCCACGTTCGCCCTGGCGGCAATGTTGTCGCTGGCCATCGGAATTGGCGCCACCGCGGCAGTGTTCAGCATCGCCGACGCGCTCCTGCTCCGGCCGCTGCCCTACAAGGATCCCGGTCGTCTGGTCATACTCTGGAACCGCTCGCCCGGCTTGGGCATTACGGAAGACTGGTTCTCGACCGCGCAGTACTTCGACATCAAGAACAGTCATCATGGCTTGGAGCAGGTGGCGATCGCGATTGGGGGCAATTACAACCTGACCGGCAAGGGCGAGCCGGAGCGCGTGGGAACCATCCGCGTATCCTCCAACCTGCTTCCCATGCTTGGCATGCGGGCTGAGTTGGGGCGCTTGTTCGTTGCCGACGAGGACCATCCCGGACATAACCCGACCGCCCTGCTCAGCTATGGCACATGGGCGCGACGCTACGGCTCTGACCCGGCCATCCTCGGCAAGACCATCACTCTGAATGGCCTGCCGTATGAAGTGGTGGGCATCATGCCACGCTCGCTCTCTTTGCCTCGTGAAGTGATGCCTACGCTGGACGGCGCGGAACAGGCTGAGGTGCTGCTGCCGTTACCGCTCGCAGCCGATGCTGCGAATGTGCGTGAGCATGAGGACTACAACATCATCGGCAAGCTGCGTTCGGGAGTCAGTGTACGGCAGGCCCAAGCCGAGATGGACACCATCACCGCTCGCCTGCGCCACGATCACCCCGAGTTCTATCCGCCCAACGGCGGGCTGACCTTTGGCATCGTTCCCCTAATGGAGCAGGTGGTGGGCGACGTGCGCCGGACTTTGTATCTGCTGCTGGGTGCAGTAGGGTTCGTGCTTCTGATTGCCTGCGCCAACGTCGCCAACCTGCAACTGTCACGGACCATTGCCCGGCAGAAGGAAATCGCGGTTCGCTCGGCGTTGGGCGCCACACGATGGCGGATCCTGCGGCAACTGCTTGCGGAAAGCATTCTGCTGGCGCTGTGCGGTGCCGTCGTCGGCGTGGTGCTCGCAGCCGTTTGCATCCATCTGGTGCGCGTCTTTGGACCGCAGAGCGTCCCGCGCATCAACGACCTCAGTATCGACGGCACAGCATTGCTGTTCACCTTCACCGTTTCGCTGCTCGCCGCCGTTCTCTTCGGTCTTGCGCCTGCCGAACGCGGCGCGCGAACCGACGTGCAGAGCACCCTGCAGGATACGTCGCGCACCTCGGCTGGTGTAAGTGCGGTCTGGGGGCGGGGCAACGGCTTGCGGCATCTCCTTGTCGTCGCAGAACTGGCGCTGTGCGCCATCCTGCTGATTGGAGCGGGCCTGCTGATTCGCAGCTTCGTGCGGGCCAAAGACGTGCCCCCGGGTTTCAATCCGCAAAACGTGCTGACGCTCGAGCTCACCATGAGCGGACCGAAGTACAAGGACAAGCAGGCGGTGCTGGCGGCCTATCGAGAGCGGTGGCAACGGCTGGAGGGCCTTCCCGGCGTCAGTGCGGCCGGGGCGGTGACGTCACTGCCGCTGAGTCAGATGTATGCCTGGGGCCCGATCACGGTCGAAGGGCGCGTGCCTCCTGCGGGCGAGAAGTTCATCAATGCCGACACCCGCATGGCGAGCGGCCATTATTTCCAGGCGATGCGGATTCCGCTGCGCGAGGGCCGCCTGTTCAATGACCATGATGTGACCGGCAATCCGGCGGTTGCGATCGTCGACGACTACATGGCGCAGCAGCTCTGGCCGGGTCAGAGTGCAGTCGGCAAGCGCTTTCACATCGGCGGCATCGACGACACCAAGGCTCCCTGGATAACCGTCGTCGGCGTTGTCGGCCGGGTGAAGCAATACACGCTTGACTCGGATTCACGCATTGCCTTCTACCTGCCACACACCCAATATCCCGTGCGAGCGATGAATGTGGTTGTGCGGGCCAGCGGAGATCCCGCACTGCTCGCGTCTGCCGTGAAGCGGCAGATTCAGGCCATCGATCCCGACCTGCCGCTGTACAACGTCGTCACCATGCAGCGCCGCGTGGAGCTGTCGCTCGCCCGGCGACAATTCGCCATGCTGCTGCTCACTGCCTTTGCCGGCGTTTCGTTGGTGCTGGCCGCCGTCGGGATCTATGGCGTGCTGGCGTACCTGGTCGGTCAGGGCACGCGTGAAATTGGCATCCGAATGGCTCTAGGGGCGACACGCACGTCGATTCTCAGCCTGGTGGTCGGCAGGGGTTTCGTTCTCGCCGCCTCAGGAGTGGCGATCGGCGTCGCTGGGGCGCTCCTGCTGACGCGGCTTATGCGCACGCTTCTGTTTGGAGTGAGCGCGAGCGATCCTCTCATTTTCTGCGCGATCCCGCTGCTGCTGATATTTATTTCATTGCTGGCGACGAGTGTTCCGGCGAAGCGCGCAGCCGCAATCGATCCGGCCGAGTGTCTGCGCTACGATTGATTAACTCCGGGCGGCAGCCCGTCGTTTGCTACACTGCGCTTATGCTCGCTCCATACGCCGTCCGCGTGGAGGATTCGCGCGGGCGCCGCTATTCCGAGCCGCCTCATCCCTACCGCAACCCGTTTCAGCGCGACCGCGACCGCGTGGTCTACGCCCGCGCCTTTCGCCGGCTGGAGAACAAGACGCAGGTCTTCACCCGCCGCTACTCTGACCACTTCCGCACGCGCCTGACGCACACGATGGAAGTGGCGCAGGTATCGCGAACGATCGCTGCCGCGCTGCACCTGAATGTCGATCTTGTAGAAGCCCTGGCGCTGGTGCACGATCTCGGGCATCCGCCCTTCGGCCACACCGGCGAGCGCACCCTCGACCTGCTCATGCGCGAGCATGGCGAGTTCTTCGACCACAACCTGCAAGCACTGCGGACGGTCGAAGAGATGGAGATGCGCTACGCCGATTTCCACGGCCTGAATCTGACGTTCGAAGTGCGCGAGGGCATCATCAAGCACTCACACGATTACCGCGCCGCCGAGCATCCCGAGCTGGCAGATTATCTGCTCGACTTGCGGCCGCCGCTGGAGGCGCAACTCATCGACCTGACCGACGAGATCGCCTACAGCACCGCCGACCTCGACGATGGCTACGAAGCTAAGCTGCTTACGCTCCCCGGAATCCGCGCGGGAGTGCCTGTGTTCGAGCGCTTCTATCTAGAGGCCGAGGCCATGTATCCCGCCGTGCCGGACAAGCTGAAGTTCAACGAAGCGCTGAAGCGTGTGCTTGACCACTTCGTCACCGATCTCATCCACAGCACCCAGGGTCGCCTCAACGAAGCCGGAATCGGCAGTTTGGAAGAGCTGCGCCATTATCCGGAGCGGCTGGCCGGGTTCAGCCCGCCGGTGGAGCGCGACCGGCGTGAAGCGAAAGCCTTCCTCTACACGGCGCTCTACAACTGCAAGCCGCTGGAGCCGGAGAAGCGCAAAGCAGAGAAGGTCATCACGGAGGTCTTCAACCATCTGATGTCCCATCCCGAGTCCCTGCCGCTCAGCTATCAGGAGCGCGTGGTAAGCGAAAAACTGGCGCGCATTGTTTGCGACTACATCGCCGGCATGACCGACCACTACATCGAGGACTCGCGGAAGAAGCTATCGGCGGGGGGAAAATAGAAGGCTGCTTCGTGATGAAATAAACCGCCCCCGCAGCCATCTTTGAAGAATCGCAGCGCTTCCCAAGGTCACGAATTCCAGACGTAGAGAAATTTGTCATCCGCTGCCGTTGCCACCGCCTGGTGCACTTTGCGGGTCGCACGGTTCAGCGCGGATCGGATGTTGACTTTGGAGTCGGGCAGCTCGGACAGCGGAATCTTCAAGCACTGCCCGTCTCCCAGTCCCTCCAGGTCGCTCAGGATTTGGTTGACGACGGTCTTGTGCTTGCCATTGCGTCCGGTGGGTACGGTGGATCGTTCGGCAACCTTGAACGTGCGCTGCGGCGAGCGCTTTCCAGTTGGCATCGCTATTCTCCCGCTAAAGTATCGCTAATAGGATGCTAACATAATCCAATTTCCAGCAACCAGTCAACGGTTACAGGGCTAACCCGCTCTAAAGGACACGCCATTTCGCGGCAAAGGGCCCGCTAATGGCCCCCAAAGAAAAATTCCCCGTATCGACCGCCGGGGGCTACCGTTTGATTCATGAGGTACCAGTTGAAACGTCAAAGGCGATTTGAAGTAGTGCCGATTGCGGAGGTTCTGCCGAAGCTGTCGGAATTTCCGGGGCATGGAGCGGGCCAGAAAACGCCCATGAAGGACGAGCTCTATGCAACACCACTCGGCATCGGTCGAGGCCACGAGTTCGTCCGGGGATTCTCACGAGCGAATGCGCACCACGGGAGCACGGAAGCGAACACCATGAAGAAGCGGGTACTGGTAGTAGATGATGAGAGCCTTATCGCAGACACTCTGGCCGCGATATTCCGGAAAGCCGGCTACGACGCTGAGGTAGCCTACGACGGTCTCAGTGCACTGTCACGATGCGATTCTTTTCTTCCCGACCTCGTCATCACTGACGTCGTCATGCCTGCGATGAACGGGATCGCGATGGCCGTCAAAATACAACAGCGTTACCCGGCTTGCAAGATCCTGCTGTTTTCCGGGCAAGCTGCAACCGCGGACCTCCTCGAAGAAGCGCGGCAGGGTGGACATGACTTCGAGTTCTTATCCAAGCCAATTCATCCTTCCGAGTTGCTGGCGAAGATTGCATGACGAACAGGGCTGCGCGAACTGGACAATCTGTGAATCACTTCAAATTCCGAACGCCGGCGGTCACGCCGGTCACGCCGGCGTAATCACCGTCTCCTTCTTTGAAATGTTGCGGAGGAGATCCTCTCCCGTCCCGATGTGCTGGTCCACCAGGCCGCGACGGGGTGTGCGCCAGCCACTCCGCCAGCGAGATGTCCTGGCAAAACGGGCGTGAGGAATACTTCGAGGAACACCAGCGGGGACGACGCGATCGCGTTGTGATTCCGGCGAACTAAGGCGGCCTGCCGAACGGGCTACGATAATTTTCTGGTAGAAATCCAGCATCATCAACTTAGACCGCCTGCTATCGCACCTATAATTCTCTTACACCGCAAATTCATATTCCTTCCGCGCTAGTCGCAGGAAATCCCCGAAGTCTGGAGTAAGTGAAGATGCAAGTTTCTTGTCAGCCGAAGTTCTTTTGCCGATTCTCTAGTTTGCACGCGATGGCTGTGCTGGCGATCGCCGCGATGTTATTTCTCTCCGTAGGTTGTGGAGGCAGCGCCTCCACGGCCTCCGCTCCGCAGTCGCAGACTCCGGCCACACAGCCGGCGGAGACACCGAGTACGCCTTCATCGCAACCAAGCGGCTCGTCATCGAGTTCGGGCACGACATCCAGCAGCTCGCCGGTTCCGCCGGGTGCCGTGACGAATGCGTCCGTTCAGGCGCTTCCG
Organism: uncultured Acidobacteriaceae bacterium; assembly: GCA_963735915.1. GTDB lineage: Bacteria > Acidobacteriota > Terriglobia > Terriglobales > Acidobacteriaceae > Bog-257. Next base: position 186,943 of record CAVTMX010000009.1, read on the forward strand.
GACTGGCAATGGTGCACGGCGAAGCTCAACGGCAAACCCTGCGCCAGCGGACTTGGGTAATGCGACCTCAAGCATCACCCAGAATCAGCCGACGCCTTCCTTGAGCGGCAAGTCGTCGAAATTTACTCTCGGGGGCCATACGCAATATTCCAATGCGCTGTGGTGGAAATCGTTCGGCGCAAACAGTACGCCCACGCACTTCGTCTACGATCTGTACTTCTACATTGACGACGCCAGTGCGCCGGAGGCTTTGGAGTTCGATATCAATCAAAGCATGAACGGGGTTCGCTACACCTGGGGCACCGAGTGCAGCTATCGCAACACCGGCAAATGGGACATCTGGAACCCGCAAACAGAAGCTTGGGAAACCACCGATGTACCTTGTCCGGTAGTCTCTTCCAAGGCCTGGCACCATCTCACCTGGCAAGTAGAACGGGTGAATAACCAGGTGCACTACATCAGCGTCACCGTCGACGACAACGTCACCCCGGTAAACAAGTACTACAATCCCCAGCCAAACTATCGCGGCAGCGACGTGAATGTAGCTTTCCAGATGGATGGAGATTATCGCCAGGATCCGTACTCGGTGTGGTTGGATAACGTGAGTCTATCGACGTGGTAAAAGAAACGCACCCAAGCAAAATCGGCTTGGGTGGGTGGTGGAGGAGCAGCTTCACCGCGTCCGCTGCTCCTCACCTGAGCGCGTTCCCCCCTGAAGAACGCGGCCCATGCCAAACCTTCATCGCGAGCTATACCGCACCGCGAGGACGCATCCGCGCGGCAGAGTTAACTCTTTGCGGATGGCGCGCCGGCGGCGGGGCCTGCGACGGCACAACCTCAGCAGCAGCACCAGGAAGGGCCCCAGCTTCGGCGCGGTTGCGTCATTCATTTGCCTTTCCATGCCCATCCTCCTTTTGGCTGTGGCTACCGCCAGGTACGGCCGCCGCCGCGGGTGTTTCAATGGTCATTGCGCGAGTTTCGTCAGCCTCTAGAAGGGCGGTGCGCAGGTAGTGCCGGCGTCCGTCGTGAAGGTCCCGTTTGTGGAGTAAGCCGGCGCAGGCTTTCCCGGCCAAGGTATTCCCAGACCGCTGATGCGATAGAACCAGCCCGCGAATGCGATTTCCTGGAGATGGTAGGTGAAGCCGTTCATCGTGATCTGATGGCCGTTTACGCCGACCAGAATTCTTGCAGGGTCGCCCACCTCAAAGTTGCCCTGGCAGGACACCCGGCCGCCGGTGCCCCGGTTGATGTTCCAGCCGGGCGTGGCGTTTCCATTGGTAGTCACAAGAGGGTTATTCATCGTCTCGCCTAGTTCGTGGGCCATCACGCTTACGTCCGACATGCCGTAGCGCAGGCTGGTGTCGAACGGCGCGATCGCGTAGACCTGCGGCGGATTGCCATAGGCATTGTGATATCCCAGGAAATCGTCGCCGTTCGTGTCGAACTCGATCAAGTTATAGGTGATGAAGAACACGAACTGGTTGGGTCCGAAGGTGTTGGCGATGTTGCGCAACACCGGATCCAGCCAGTTCTTCTCGTCGACGGCCCCCAATGCCCCGCAGCCGCCCTGGGCCGGGCGCCGCGTGCCCCAGTATCGCCGCGGCACGTTGCGCGTCACCGGCGCCGCCACCGTCACGTGGAACTTGTTGTGCCAGGGATTCTGCGCCGACATCCAGCTATAGAACTCCGAACGCATCGCCGCGTCCACAAACTGGGTCGCCTGATTCGGTTGGTCGTAGAACGGCTTCCAGTACGGGGCCTGGATGGGAGTGTCGGTGAACAGGGGCGATTGCATAGTCAAGGTCGTCGGCGACTTGTTGCCCGCGCACGCACTATTGTTAAAGGCGTCGAAGGTATAGCGCACGGTTCGGCCATCGGCGTCGAGGAACTTCAGGATCAGGGGCACGATGGTCGTCGGGATCTGCGTCACATTGTTCGGTGGCGGCCCCGCAACCGCCGGATCGCGGCCCAGCAGGATCAAGCTTGGAACGATCGAGCAGCGGTTCGGGTCGGTGCAGTTGTAGATACCGGTGCTGGCGTAATTGCTGAAGGTCTGCACGTTGTTGCGCTGCCACATGGGCAGGGTCATGCCTGCTGCACTCTCATACATTGCCTGGTTGGTGTCGACCGCAGGCCCATCGAAGTCGTAGGGCTGCCCCGCCGGGGGCTGTTCCTGCGCGAAGCTGGAAGACACTGGTCCGCAGATCAGAAGCGCCGCGGCGGCCAGGGTTGCGAATAGTTTTGTCTTCATCATGACCTCCTTGGGTCACAGGTTGTGGCGGCAATAAGGGTCTTTGCCGGGGGAGCAACGTCACCGCTCATGTCGCTTGTTCCCGCGGCCGGACGGGATGGCTTCACCCCACCCTCGTTGGCGGGACAATGCACCCGTTCGCGGGCGGCGATCAATGGCTAGCGGCTGATTTCGTTGTGAGGGCGGAATGAAGCAGGCATGAGCGCGAGATGATCGCCCAACCTACTGAGCCGATTGCCAATGGCTGCGGGAGTGAGTAGCGGACGGCCCCGGATCCATACGTATCCCGCGAGAGTTCGCCGGCGCAGCGGAGGCACCAGCGTGTCGGAGTTGGATTTCACGATAGTGCTTTGATACTCTCACTTGTTTGAATTGGCGCCGTTCCAACTCGTTGCGGGGATGCGCTTTCCGATCCTGGCTTCTGCCCTTCGGCTGCTTCGTACTCTCCATCATCTTCGCCGGGACCGCGCACTCGCAAGCCAACCCATATCACCAGCTTGCGCACGACATCTTCCAGCAGCTCATCGAGATCAACACCACTGACTCGGCAGGCAACGTGACCACCGCGGCCGAGGCCGTGGCGCAGCGCTTTCGCGATGCGGGCTTTCCTGCTGCTGATATTGAGGTAATCGGCCCGAACGATCGCAAGAAGAACTTAGTCGTGCGGCTACACGGCACAGGTGCGAAGAAGCCCATTCTGCTCAACGGACACCTCGACGTGGTGGAGGCGCGGCGCGAGGACTGGACCACCGATCCCTTCCAGTTCGTCGACAAGAACGGCTTCTACTATGGGCGCGGCACCCAGGACATGAAGTCGGACGACGCCATCTTCGTCACTAGCTCATTCGCTTCTATAAAGAAGGTTACAAGCCCGACCGCGATCTCATCCTCGCGCTCACGGCTGACGAGGAGGGCGGAAAATCTAATGGCGTGGACTGGCTGCTGACGCAACCATCGCGAGCTGATCGACGCCGGAGTTCGTGCTCAATCCCGATAACGGTGGCGGTCGACACCATAAACGGCAAGCCGGTGGACGTCGCTATGGATGCCACCGAGAAGCTGTATGCCGATTACCGGCTGGACGTCACCAATCCCGGCGGGCACAGTTCGCTGCCGCGTGCCGGACAATGCCATCTACCACCTCGCCGACGCGCTGGCGCGCCTGCAGCAGTATCGCTTCCCTATCGAGCTGAACGCGGTCACGCGCGCGTATTTCGCGGCATGGCGAAGATCGAAAACGGGCAGACCGCCGCGGACATGCAGGGCGGTGCTGGAAGACGCCGCCGATGCGGCCGCGATCCGGCTCTCCGCCGATCGCCGGAATACAACTCGATGATGCACACCACCTGCATTCCCACGCGCTTGAAGCCGGCCATGCCAACAACGCGCTGCCGCAGACGCGCGCAGGCCAATGTGAATTGCCGCATCCTGCCGGGGCACTCGCGCGAGGAGGTGCGGCAGGATCTGATCGCGCATGTTCGCCGATCCCAAGGTCGCGGTGGGATACGTGGCAAACAACGGCGGAGGTGTTCAAGCGGCGCGCCGGAACAAGGAATGGCCGCCAGTTTCGCTGCGTCCTGACATCATGCAGCCTTCAGAAAGTAGTTGCATATATTGGCGGGAACGCCGGTGGTCCCGGCATGGAGACCGGGGCCTCGGACAGCGTATCTACACCAACGCTGCCGGCATGCCGACCTATAGCATGGTCGGCGTCGGCATGGAGGTCGGCGACGTTCGCGCCCACGGCAAAGACGAGCGGGTGCCGGAGCACATCGTTTTACGCCGGACTGGACTTCTATTACCGCTATCTGAAGCTTCTGACCGGGGCTGCTGTACCGTGAAGCAGAGAACAAGTTTAGTCAGCGGTCAACTCGGCTGCGACGTTAGTCTTCTGAGTACTGAGTTGTCATAAATCTCGACGATCGGGAGGGAATTTTGGCGCAACTGAATAAGCAGTTCTTTTGTTTTGCACTGGCGATGCTTTTGTACACATCCGCGGCCTTCGCAAAGGAAGACCCGCACGAGCTGATGGCAAAGTCGTTCCAGCAGGCGGACATCTGGACGCAAGGGCCGGTGAAACTGGTGGCCGAGGTCCGCTTGCCCAAGCCGGGCGGCGGCGGCGACGTCACCGTCGAGTACACCATCTCGTGGGCGGGGCCCGACAAGTGGCGCGCGGAGTGGAGCGCCCAGGGCCTGCAGGACGTAACTGTGCTCAACAACGGCAAGCTTTCGTATTTCACCAACCAGAAGGAGCCGATCGTTTTTGCCATGCTATTCGAGTCTGCGCTCGCGACGCTCGACGGCGCCAATCCCGCCGGACCGTACTCCACAACACCGCCGCTGGATTGGCAGAAGGCGAAGCTCGATAGCTCGAAGAAAAAGATCGGCAGCATTGACGCTCGCTGCATGGCATTCGGACAGCCGCCTGACACGCTCTGCGTCGATCCGGCAACCGCCCATCTGCTGACCGCCGACGCCGACTTCACCACCTTCGAATACTCGGACTACGTTGCCGCCGGAAATAATGCCTATCCACAGACGGTGAAGGTGAGCTTCAACAAGCAACTCCTGGCCGAAGGCAAGGTCACGGTGACCCGTGGCGAGAAGTTCGCAGACAATCTCTTTGCTGCTCCTGAGAAGAGTACGGCCCGCGACTTGCCCTCGTGCGCCGATGTCGACAAGAACTTCACCGCGCCCCACCTGAACAGGACGGTTCCACCGAAGATGCCGGAAGCGGCGAAGAAGGCCAAAAAGTACGGTGTGGTGTGGGTGCTGGCCGATGTGGGCAAGGACGGCGCGGTGCAGAAGGCAATGCCGATCGGCGGCGCCGACCCGGACTTCACTCCCGCCGCCAGCGAAGCGGTACAGCAGTACAAGTTCACCCCCTACATGCGCTGCGGGCAGGCGGTGGGATTTCAGAAGCTGGTGATGGTGCCGTTCGCGCCGGCGCAGCAAGGGACACCGGCTGAGACCCCGATGCCATCCTCGAAATAAGCGGGGGAACCCACAGTTCGACTGCGCTCGGAGCAGGCCGCAAGGTCTTCCGAGCGCGGGTTCGCGCTCCTTAATGTCAATGCGAAGCCGGCCCGCGTTCCGCTTTCGCCCTCTTGGTAGCCATGGTGCGGGCCACCCATTCGTCGGCGGTCTTCGAGTCCGCGTCCCGTGCGGCGGGATCGTCGCATTCGTGCTCCGCTTTCTGCCGATAGAGCAGACTCATATACGCCATAGCATCGTCGTAATCGGGCCTGATCTCAGTTTCGCAAAACCGTTCTTACATCCGAGGCACGTGCCAATGAGGAGATCGAAAGACGGCCTCACGTTCCGACTGCCGGGCCGGTCAAAGTACTAACGTAACTTACGCACCGCGAAATCCCTGGAAAGCTGTACCTCGACGGGGGTATAAGTGCCACTTGAATGCCGCCGCTTTCCGAAACTCACCAGGCTTTTGCTTAGGTGCCAAGGGTAAGACCATGCAATCGAAGATGCTCGTCGTCGTTCTTGCAGCCACCGTTGGCCTCGTCACAGTCGCGCAGGCGCAGACGATGGTGGAATATTCCACTTTATCGACGCACTCGGTGCGCGCGCTGGCGGCGCCTACCTCGAGCGCGCATTCCAGCAGGCGCCACACTGACCCGTACGGCACCACCAAGGGCAACGTCTGGCAGGAGAAGAACGCGCGCGCGAAGGACGAGGCGCCGTCCAAACCGACTCCGCCCGCGGTCTTCATTCTTTCCAACGGCGAGCGCCTGGAAGCCACAGACTACGTCCTGACCGCCGATTCGCTGCGCGTGAACCAGAAGGGCAGCCAGCGCACAATTCCCATGAGTGCGCTGAATCGCAATGCCACCGTTGACGCCAATCGCCAACGGGGGGTCGACCTCCGGCTTCCGGACGGCAAGTCGCAAATGACCCTGAGCTTCTGAGTCCGAGGCGAGGCTTCAAAAGCCTACCAGCACCGGCTCGGCCGCCAGCATGATCCCGAACTCGTCGAGCACCCGATGCTGAATTTCGTCTTTCAGTGCGACGATCTCCGCCGCGGTCGCGCCACCGCGATTCACAATTGCCAATGCGTGTTTGTGCGAGATGCCCACACGCCCTCGGGTGTACCCTTTACCGAATCCGCCGTGCTCCACCAGCCAGGCGGCCGGGAGCTTGCGAAAGCTGTCCGTTGCGGGGTAGCTGGGCAGCTGCCACCCGCGCGCCGCTAGCCGGGTCGACAGCTCGTGGACAAACGCCTCCGCCACCACCGGGTTCTTGAAGAACGATCCCGCGCTGCGTGCATCCTCATCCCCCGGGACGATCAGCATGGCTTTGCGATGGCGGATTTCACGCACGGCGGCGCGAACTTCACGCAGCGTCGGGTCACCCGATTTTCCGGCGAAGAACTGCTGCAAGTCGGGATAGCGCAGCATGGGCCTGCCTCCAGCGCGCAACGAAAACGACACCGAGAGAACGATGTACCGGCCGCGGTCCGTGGTGTTGAAGATGCTGGAGCGATAGCCAAAGCCGCAATCGCTGTTGCCCAGCGTCCTAATCTCGAGCGATTGCAAATCGAGAGCGCGGACTTGCTCGATGGTTTGCGATACTTCCTGCCCGTACGCCCCAACATTCTGGATCGGCGTGCCGCCAACGGTGCCGGGAATTCCGCTCAGGCACTCCAGCCCAGCGCTACCGGCCTTCACCGTTTGCTCGACCAGCGCGTCCCAGTCGTAACCCGCGCCCGCAGTGAAGATGACTATTGCGTTCGGTCCATCGCGTCGCGCGACATCAGGGATACCGGCTTTCAGCACAAGCCCGGCAAATCCTGCGTCAGCGACAACGACGTTGCTGCCGCCGCCGAGTACAAACAGCGGCAATCCGCGCGCACGCGCGAATTCCACGGCCTCGACGACCTCCGCTTCACTGCCTGCCTCAGCAAAGTAGCGCGCGGGGCCGCCGACGCCGAGCGTCGTCAGCGGAGCTAACGGAACATTTTCGCGGATGAGCATGGGTCCGACGACAATAGTAATCGGAGCGGCCGCTGCCGAAGAATCATTCCGTAACGTGACGCACGTCACAAACGCCTGGCCCGCGCAGACGCTATCCTGAGGATCGTTCGGCCCGAGAATCGCCCACCTCAGCGAACTCCCAGTTCGTCGCCTCTATGCTGCGAACTGGGTCGAGGCCTCAAACGAACGCCTGTTTTGTTGACGGCGCTTTCGGCGAAACTCGATAATTGAATGTTTATCTATACGCTCCAGCGTTCATAAGGAGTTGGCTCCGTGGCTGCACCAGCCAGTACTGTCGAGACCACTGCCCGAGTCAAACCAGGAGTAGCTCCGCTGCGTGCCGGCCAGGGCTACTCGTTTGTTTTGCGCCGCCTGCATTCGCTCTCCGGCATCGTGCCCATCGGCGCATTTCTGATCGAGCACTTCATTTCGAACTCCGAATCGGCCAACGGTGTCCAGGCCTACAACGACCAGGTGAAGTTCCTCACCAGCCTGCCCTTTGTGCACGTGCTGGAGTGGGTCTTCATCTTCATCCCGCTGCTCTATCACGCGCTCTACGGCATTTATATCTGGTATCGCGGCGACTCGAACGTCAACGAATATCCTTGGAGCGGCAACTGGCTGTACTTCGCGCAGCGCTGGACGGGCATCATCGCCTTCATCTACATCGGCTATCACGTGTGGGACATGCGCTTCACCGGCGTGCACCTGATGGGCGGCGGCTATAACGCCGCGTTCTCCAAGGTCTGGTTCGATTTTCAGAACCCCTGGGTCGTGGCGTTCTACGTGATCGGAATTACCGCCGCCTCGTGGCACTTTTCGTATGGCGTTTGGCTGTTCGCCGCCAAGTGGGGATTGACCGTCGGCGAAAGGCGCGGCGCAAGTTTGGATACGTCTGCCTCGCGCTGGCGATTGCGCTGGTCGGCATCGGCATGTGGAGCGTGGGCGGCTTCCTGCGCACGCCGCGATCGCAGGTTCCTTACGTCGAGCACGACTAGGATTGGAATGAGGCCTTCAGGCCGCGTTAAGAGGATCTGAAATAAGTACCTGCTTTGCCGCTGAACCGAGTTCAGTGGCAAAGAAATAAAATGAGAGAGGGTTGGACGCGAGCCTGAAGGCTCGCTCTGCCCGAAACGAATTTATGGCTCATCCTAAGATCATCGTGGTCGGTGGCGGACTGGCGGGACTGGCAGCCACCATCAAAATCGCCGAGATGGGAGGTCATGTCGACCTCTTCTCCATCGTTCCGGTGAAGCGTTCTCACTCGGTCTGCGCGCAGGGCGGCATCAACGCCGCGAAAAACCTGAAGGGCGAAGGCGACTCCACCTGGATCCACTTCGACGACACCGTCTACGGCGGTGACTTCCTGGCCAACCAGCCGCCGGTGAAGGCAATGTGCGACATGGCGCCCGGCATCATCGACCTGCTCGACCGCATGGGCGTGACCTTCAACCGCACGCCGGAAGGGCTGCTGGATTTCCGCCGCTTCGGCGGCACGCTCTACAATCGCACGGCATTCGCCGGCGCCACCACCGGCCAGCAGCTTCTGTATGCGCTCGACGAGCAGGTCCGGCGCTACGAATCGGAAGGCAAGGTCACCAAGTACGAAGGGTGGGAGTTTCTCTCCGGCGTCATGGACGACAATCGTGTCCTGCCACGGCATCTGCGCCTGGACCTGCGCAGCATGGCGGTGCAGACCTTCCCGGCCGAAGCCGTCATCATGGCGACCGGCGGCAACGGCGCCATCTTCGGCAAGTCGACGAACTCGGTGGTGTGCACCGGCTCGGCGCAATCGGCGCTTTACCAGCAGGGCGCGTTTTACGCCAACGGCGAATTCATCCAGGTGCACCCGACGTGCATTCCCGGCGAAGACAAGCTGCGCCTGATGTCGGAGTCGGCGCGCGGCGAGGGCGGGCGCGTCTGGGTGCCCAGGCAGCCCGGCGACAAGCGCGATCCCAGGAGCATTCCGGAGAGCGAGCGCTGGTACTTCCTGGAAGAGTGGTATCCCAAGTACGGCAACCTGGTGCCGCGCGACATTGCCACGCGCGCCATTTTCAAAGTGGTTTACGAGCACCACCTCGGCATCGACGGCCAGCCGATGGTCTACCTCGACCTGACGCACATCGATCGCAAGATCCTCGATCAAGCAAGCTGGAAGGCATCCTGGAAATCTACGAGAAGTTTGTCGGCGACGATCCGCGCGACACGCCGATGAAGATCTTCCCCGGCATGCACTACACCATGGGCGGCATGTGGGTCGATTTCGATCAGAAGACCAACATCGAAGGCCTGTACGCCGCCGGCGAGTGCGACTACTCCATCCACGGCGCCAATCGCCTGGGCGCGAACTCGCTGCTCTCGTGCATCTACGGCGGATTCATCGCCGGCCCGCACGCGGTCAAGTACGCGCACAACCTGATCAAGAGCGGCAAGAATCCCGCGGGGCACCTGTTCGAGTCCGAGCGCAAGCGGCAGGAAGAGATCAACCAGCGGCTGATGAACAACGACGGCACCGAGAACCCGTTCCTGCTGTGGCGCGAGCTGGGCGACATCATGACCAAGAACGTCACGGTTATCCGCTACAACAAGAACATTCGCGAGACCGACGCCAAGCTGGTCGAGCTGCTGGAGCGCTATCGCCATGTGAACCTGAGCGACCGCTCGATGTGGGCGAACACGTCGTTTGTCTTCGCGCGGCAGCTTTACAACATGCTGCAACTGGCGAGGGTGATCACGCAGGGCGCAGGTATGCGCGATGAGTCACGCGGTGCGCACTACAAGCCGGATTTCCCGGAGCGCGACGATGCTAATTGGCTGAAGACCACAAAGGCCTACTTCGCCGCCGACGCCGACGAGCCGCGCTTCGAGTTCGAGCCGGTGGACACGTCGCTCATCAAGCCGCGGCCGAGAAGGTACGACGCGGCGACGTAGAGCCGAACGCGGCGGATATTCGGCTATAGGGGTCCTTCGACTCCGGCGCGCAAAAGACGCGCGCCTCCGCTCAGGATGACACGTTCTTATACGAGGGCCACGGCCCACTTACTACGATGGCTACTAATTCGAAATCCGTAATCATACGCGTCAAGCGCCAGGAAACCCCTGAGACCAAGCCTCGCTGGGAAGAGTTCGAACTGAACTACCGGCCGGGCATGAACGTAACCTCGGCACTCATGGACATCGCCGCGAAGCCGGTCACGCGCGACGGCAAGGCGACCACGCCGGTCACCTACGACTCCAATTGCCTGGAAGAGGTGTGCGGCTCGTGCGCCATGCTCATCAACGGCAAGGCGCGCATGGCATGTTCTGCGCTCATCGACCAGCTTGAGCAGCCGATCTCCCTGGAGCCGTTCTCGAAATTTCCCGTGGTGCGCGATCTTTCGGTCGATCGCAGCGTGCTCTTCGAGAACCTGAAGACGGTGAAGGCATGGGTGCCGGTCGACGGCAGCTACGATCTTGGCCCCGGCCCGCGCCAGTCGCCGCTCGACCAGGAAGAGGCCTATCCGCTGTCGCGCTGCATCTCCTGCTGCTGCTGCATGGAGGCGTGCCCGCAATTCAACGAGAAAACCGGCTTCGTCGGCGCGGCCACCATCTCGCAGGTGCGGCTGTTCAACTCGCACCCCACCGGCAAGGCGCTGAAGATCGATCGCTTGCAGGCCCTGATGGGCGACGGTGGCATCCAGGAATGCGGCTACGCGCAGAACTGTGTCGAGGTCTGCCCGAAGGAGATTCCGCTCACGAAGTCCATCGCCGACGTCGGCGGCCAGGTGATGTGGCAGGCGGTGAAGGACTTCTTCCGGACGTAAATACGTCCTATTCACCACGAAAACGCGGAAAACACGGAATCGAAAAGAAACAAAAACAAAGGCTTCCGTGTATTCCGCGCTTCCGTGGTGAACTTTTTTGTTTCAACTGGCGCATCTCTCTCTGTCGTAAAATAGCTCAGGTTCTGGGATGGAAACCCAGCTCGAATTCGAGGCACTGCGTCGCGAAACTTCCTCGTGGTGGTACATCGCGCGACGCAAGTTGCTGCGCGATGGCCTGGCGCAGGCGCTGCGCGACAAGCGCGAGGCACGCGTGCTCGACTTCGGCTGCAGCGCCGACCTGGACCTTTTCCATACCCCCGGCATTCGTGCGCTCAATGCGCATTCCTCCCTGCCGCTTCTGGCGTTTCGTCAGATCGAGGGCCGCCGCGACCTCATCTGCACCGCTCCGGAGGAACTGGCGTTCTGCTCCAACGGCTTCGACGTGGTGCTCGCCGGCGACGTCCTCCAAACTGTGTCCGACGATCTGGCCGCGCTGCGTGAGCTGCGCCGCGTACTGAAAGACGGCGCGACACTCTGCCTGACCGTTCCCGCTTATCCTTCACTCTGGGGCGAGCAAGACGAGGCCCGCGGCCATCGCCGCCGTTACACAGCCAGCGAGCTGCGGCGCAAGCTCAATAATTCCGGCTTTGAGGTCACGCGCGTGTCTTACGTTGTGGCAGTCGGACTGTTTCCCGCCGTGGTGGAGCGAATCGCCAAGGCCATCTTCAGCAAGACAATCGTGCGCCGAGTGACGGCTCCGTCGCCCAAGTGGGCCGACGCCGCCATGGTCGCGCTGCTCGACTGCGAACGCTTTCTCATCCGCTACATCAACCTGCCGTTTGGCACGCGCGTAATCTGCTGGGCGCGCAAGCCCGCCATCGTCGCCGAGCGCGTCACCGTGGCCGCCTGGGAGCGGCAATGGGCGCGAGCTCCCCTGCCGCAGGGGATGTGAATCGGCAGCGACTAGCAAGTAAAATCTTCTTGTGTCCCTCTTTCGCAGCATCGGTACGACGCTGGAGATGATCAAGTGGGAGCACTCGGTGCTCACGCTGCCGTTCGGGCTGACCGGCGCGGTGCTCGCGGCCGGCGGCATTCCCAGCCTGCACACCTCCACCTGGATCATCGTCGCGTTGGTGGCGGCGCGTTCGGCGGCGATGGCGTTCAATCGGCTGGCCGACGCGACCATCGACGCCTCCAACCCGCGCACGCGAACCCGCGCGCTGCCGGCGGGGAAACTGAGCAGGGGCTTTGTCGCGTGGTTCGTTGTGATCACCTCGGCGATTCTCATCCTTGCCGCGTGGGAGCTGAATCCGCTTGCGTTCTATCTCTCGCCCGTGGCGCTCGCCATCGTATTTCTATATTCGTTCAGTAAGCGCTTCACCCGCTGGTCGCATGTCGTCCTCGGACTGGCGATGGGCATCGCGCCCGCCGCCGCGTGGATTGCGGTACGCGACTTGTTCGATCCCCGAATTCTCATCCTGAGCGCGGCCGTCGTCTTTTGGGGTGCGGGCTTCGACATTCTTTATAGCTGCCAGGACTACGAGCACGACTGCGCCGCCGAGGTGTACTCGGTTCCCAAGGCGTTCGGCATCCGCAGTGCACTCGGCATCGCGCGGCTGTTTCACGTCGGGACCGTGCTGCTGCTGGCGTGGATGGTTGCGGCGTTCGGCTTAGGCAAGATCGCCATCGCCGGCGTGGTGTTTGTGGCCTGCCTCCTGGCCTACGAGCATTCGCTGGTGAAGCACGACGACATGAGCCGCGTAAACGCCGCCTTCTTCACCATGAACGGCCTGGTGTCGATGGCGTTTCTGTTTTTTATTGCCGCCGACCGGATGCTCAAAACCAGTGGATAGGGGCTAGTGGATGCTGGATAGAAGGCGCGGTTGCCAGGTTCATGGCCGCACTGTCCACTACCCGCTGCTTTTGACGGTCTGGCTGGGCGACTTGGCGAAGACGATCTCGGAAACCAGCAGCAGCGCGCCGATCACGATGGCGCTGTCCGCCACGTTGAACGCCGGCCAGTGATAGCTGCCGACGTAGAAGTCGAGGAAGTCGACCACGTGGCCGGTGAAGAGCCGGTCCCACAGGTTGCCCATGGCGCCGCCGAGGATCAGCGAAAGAGCGACGGTGGTGGTGCTGAGGCAATGGCCGTTCTTCCACAGCAGCGCCGCCACTACCACGAGTGCCAGTACCGAGAAGCTGACCAGCGCGCCCACCTTCCATTGCGCCGAGGATTCGGCGAAGAGCCCGAAGGCCGCGCCCGTGTTCTGCACGTGGGTGAAACGGAAGAAGCCGGGGATGACCGTCACACTGTCATGCAGTGCGATGTTGCCGGCCACCGCCCACTTGGTGACGCGATCCAGCAGGAGCACGAGGACGGCGATCAGGAAGAAGTATTTGCGCATGAAGTCGGTCGATTTCCCCTGTTTTCCATTAGACGCGAGCAGAGCCGGAAAGAAGCACCGGTCGCCGCTCCCTGTGAGGCCTTGCGACAGCGAGCGGCTTTACGCAGCGCCGATCGGTCTGCTTGCTTTGTAACAGGGCACGGCTTTAGCCGCGTCGAACCGATGCTCCTTATGATCTTGGGGTGTGGCCCTGCGACTCCGTCGCAGGGCCACACCCGGCTTCTTGTTCTTCCGGCCTGGCTGAAGCCATGCCCTGTTACAAACCGCACGAACTCGATGCTGCCTCATTCTCGCTCGCAGCGTCGCATTGTCATCGCGGCTGTGCCGTCGCTTCAATCTCCTCCAGCACTGCACTGCACCGCTCGCACACGGTGGGGTATGTTTTGTCTTCCCCGACGTGCGTCGAGTAGTTCCAGCAACGCTCGCACTTCTGCCCCGGCGCTTCTCTCACCTCGATAGCGAGGCCGGCGTCGCCGTTGGCGCCGGGAGCCTTCTCCAATATGACGTCTGAGACAATAAACAGATACCGCAACTGGTCTTGATAGCGTTGCAGCACTTTGTATGTGATCCCGGGAGCGGCAATGCGAATCTGAGCTTCCAGGCTGCTGCCGATGCGCTTTTCCGTCCGCGCCGCTTCCAGCGCCTTCAACGCCTCATCACGAACCGACAACAGCACTCGCCAATAGGAGTCAAGCGACGCCGCATCGAAGTTCTCGGGTACTACACCCGTGAGGTCTTGCGGAGCAGGGAAGTGCTCAAGGTGAACGCTTTCCGCGCGGCCCGCCACGGCAGGCAGAAGCTGCCAAATCTCTTCGGCGGTGAAACTCATCACCGGGGCGAGCAGTCGCACCAGCGCCTCGCCCATCCGCCACAGCCCCGTCTGAGCCGAGCGGCGCGCGACGGACTTCGGCGCGGAGGTGTAGAGGCGGTCCTTCAGCACGTCGAAGTAAATCGCGCTGAGATCCACAATGCAAAAGTCCTTCAGCCGCTGATAGAGACGATGAAATACGAATTCGTCGTAGTGCTGGCGCACGTCCTTCGTTACTTCGGCGGCGCGCAGCAGGATGTACTGATCGAGCGCGTGCATCTCGCCAAACGACACGACGTCGCGCGCGGGATCGAAGTCGTGGAGGTTGCCCAGAATGTAACGAAACGTATTGCGGATCTTGCGATAGCTCTCGGCGATGCGCTGCATCAGCTCGTCGGAGCTCATGACGTCTTCGCGAAAATCGACCGACGCCACCCACAGGCGAATGATCTCCGCGCCCAGCTTGTCTGCAATGTCCACCGGATCGACGACGTTGCCGAGCGACTTCGACTGGGCGCGGCCTTGCGGGTCGAGGACCCAGCCGACGGTGGCGGCGCTGCGATACGGCGCTGCTCCCCTGGTCGCAACCGCGCAGAGCAGCGACGACTGGAACCATCCGCGATGCTGGTCGCCGCCTTCGAGGTAGAGGTCGGCGGGCCAGGGCAGTCCGGGCTCACGGCCCAGCACGGCGGCGTGGCTCGAACCCGACTCGAACCACACATCGACGATGTCCATCTCTTTGCGAAACTTGCTCTTCCCGCACTTACTGCAAGCATAACCTGAAGGCAAAATCTGCTCGGCCGAGTACTTGTACCAGGCGTCCGCGCCCTCGCGCGCGAACAGATCGACAACCAGACGATGCACTGCGGTATCGCCGACGAACTCGTCGCAACCGTCGCACTGGAACATCGCGATGGGCACGCCCCAGACGCGCTGGCGCGAGACGCACCAGTCGGGACGCCCTGCGACCATGTTGGTAATGCGCTCCTCGCCCCAGGCCGGGTCCCACTTCACCTTCTTGATCTCATCGAGCGAGCGCGCGCGCAGCGTTCCGCCGACCACCCCAGCAAGTCCAACACTGGGACTTGCCGGGGGCACGGAAAAAGACGGCAGCTTCGCTTCCATCGAGATGAACCACTGCTCGGTGGCGCGGAAGATGATGGGATTGTGACAGCGCCAGCAGTGCGGATACGAGTGCTCGATCTTTTCGTAGCCGAGCAGTACGCCGCGCGACTTCAGCAGTTCGACAATCGCCGCGTTCGCCTTGAAGACCTGCTGGCCCTCGTATTCCGGCAAGCCGTTGCGCAGGATGCCGGCGTCGTCCACGTCGCAACGCAGGCTGATGCCGTACTTCACGCCGGTGTTGAAGTCGTCGGCGCCGTGCGCGGGAGCGGTGTGCACTGCGCCCGTGCCCGTGTCCATGGTGACGTAATCGCCGAGCACGCCGAGCACAGCGCGATCAAGGAACGGGTGCGCGAAGGTCGCATACTCCAACTTTGCGCCGGGGAATGACGCAACCTCCTCCGCATTGCCGAGATGGCACTTCTCGATCGTCTCCTGCGCCAGCGCTTTGGCAACGATGTAGATCCACTCGCCGGTGTCGAGCGCGACATACTCCGCATCGGGCGCGAAGGTCACCGCCATCGAGGCGGGCAGGGTCCAAGGGGTCGTCGTCCAGATGATCGTCGCAACGTTCTTCTTACCCGCCAATGCGGCGGCAATCTTCCCCGGATCGCTGGTCAGCGGATAGCGCACCCAGACGCTCGGGCTGGTGTGCATCTCGTACTCGACCTCGGCCTCGGCCAGCGCCGTCTTGTCGTGAATGCACCAGTAGACCGACTTCAGTCCCTTGTAGACCAGCCCCTCCTCGTAGCATTTGTAGAACGTCTCCAGCACCACGCTCTCGTACTGCGGGTCCATGGTGGAGTAGGGCTTCTCCCAGCGGCCGAGCACGCCTAGGCGCTTGAACTGCGAGCGCTGGAGGTCGAGGAACTTGCCGGCGTATTTGCGGCATTCCTCGCGCACCGCGAGCGGGTCGAGCTCCAGCTTCTTGCGGCCCAGCTCGTTGTCGACTTTGATCTCAATGGGCAGCCCATGGCAGTCCCAACCGGGCACATAGGGCGCGTCGAAGCCGCTCATGCTGCGCGACTTCACCACGAAATCCTTCAGCGTCTTATTAAGCGCAGTGCCGAGATGAATAGGCCCGTTGGCGTAGGGCGGCCCGTCGTGCAGCACGTAGATCGGCTGCCCGCGATGCGCCTCGCGGATGCGCTCGTAGAGCCGCATCGCCTCCCAGCGCTCCAGCATGGCGGGCTCGTTCTTGGGCAGGCTCGCCTTCATGGGGAAGCCGGTCTTGGGCAGGTTTAGCGTGGTTTTCAGGTCGAGCGGCAATACGCGTTTCTCCGGGCGACAAAATTGTGAAATCGCAGGCAAAATTTTGTGCGCGTTTCTTCATTATAGGGAGCCGGAAAATGCGCGTCTATGTGCCTCACGCGCTGGTGCAGGGGCAGAAAAAGCAGCACGCCGCGCCTATCGGCTCTCGATCATGGATGTAAAGCGTTGAGCCTTCGGCCTGAAAGCGAGCTCTACCCAACGCTCGCCTTTGCTGCTCGGCCGCGTCTCACTTATTGTCATTCTGCGCACAACGATGTGGGTAGCCGCGCATCTAAGAATAGGAGCGGCCACTCGCATTAGGTAAGGCCGGAGGGTGTTCCGCTCCGCAACCTGTTTGTTAACTTTGGGTTTAAGGGATGAGCAACTTAGGTTACGAAGCGCTCATCCATCGTGTGAAGTGACGGCCCAAGCGGCCGGCGCAGATCAAAGGGACTGACGAGTATGGTGACTGACACGCTGATTCCCCCGTCCCAGCAAGCGCGTGAACCGGAACTCAACCTTCTGCTGCGGACTGCGGCCGACGACTCCCTGTGGAAGTCGTTGACCGGCAACCTCCGTTCCGTTTTCTTTCCGGAGAAGTTGCCGCCACTCCAGTTGACCTCGCGGCCGGTGAAAGTCCGCGACATCTGGGGCGAGTACAACTACAAGAAGGAAAGCGCGGGCGTGTCGCTGGTCGTGCACGTGGCGATGGTGGCCGGGCTGATCGCGCTGTCCATCATGGGCGCGCGCGCGGTGAAGCAGGACAAGCCGCACGAGACCGTAAC
Organism: uncultured Acidobacteriaceae bacterium; assembly: GCA_963735915.1. GTDB lineage: Bacteria > Acidobacteriota > Terriglobia > Terriglobales > Acidobacteriaceae > Bog-257. The sequence goes on from CAVTMX010000009.1 coordinate 204,356, forward strand.
GCTGATTGCGCCGGACCTCTCTCCTCCGCCGTTGCCGATGACCAAGCCGAGCGCGAAGACCTCGGGCGGCGGTGGCGGCGGCGGCGATCACGACAAGCTGCAAGCGCCCAAGGGCAAGCTTCCGAAGACGGCGATGGAGCAGATTACGCCTCCCGCGATGGTCATTCGCAACGATCATCCCAAGCTTGCCGGTTGAGCCGACGGTGGTTGTTCCGCCGCAGATCAAGCTGGCTTCCAACATGCCGAACCTCGGCAACCCGATGTCGGCTGTGCCCTCCGGACCTCCTTCGAATGGCACCGGCGGCGGCGGTGGAATCGGTTCGGGTACGGGCGGCGGCGTCGGTTCGGGTACCGGTCCCGGCGTTGGTCCGGGCCATGGTGGCGGAATCGGCGGCGGCGTGTTCCGCGTCGGTGGTGGAGTGTCGCCGCCCCGCGCGCTGGATACGCCCGATCCCGAATATTCCGAAGAAGCGCGCAAGGCGAAGTATCAGGGCACTTGCGTGCTGTGGCTGATCGTCGGACCCGATGGCAAGCCGCGCGACATGAAGGTGGCGCGCGCGCTGGGTATGGGACTGGATGAGAAAGCGATCCAGGCCGTGCGCAATTGGAAATTCGAGCCTGCGATGAAAGACGGCAAGCCGGTCGCAGTGCAGATCAATGTTGAAGTGAACTTCCGCCTCTACTGAAAGCTGGTATAGCGCGGAAGTGGAAAAGGAGAGGCGATGAGCCTCTCCTTTTTTTTGGCGCTTAGAATTGCCAGCTTGTCTGCCCGAGGGCCGTCAAGTGGCCTATACCAACGCCACCTGCTGACGATAGTCCGCCACTTGCACATTCCATCCAAGCTCTTTGCGGATGGCATCGCGCAACTGCGCTGCGGCGTCGGGCTCGCCATGCACCAGGAAGGTTTGTTGCGGCGCGCGGCGAAAGGTGTGCAGCCATTCCAGGAGTTCCGGCGTGTCGGCGTGATCGCTGAACTGCTCCAGCGCCGCGACCTGCGCGCGAATGGGGACTTGCTCGCCGAACATCTTGATGGAATCGGCGCCGTTCTTGATACTGAAGCCGCGCGTCCCCGGCGCCTGGAAGCCGATAAACAGCACCAGGTTCTTGGGATCGGGCAGACGCTGCATCAGGTGGTGCTGCACGCGCCCGCCAGTCACCATGCCGCTGGCGGAAACGATGATCATGGGATAGCTTCGAATCGTTAATCTTCTTCGAGTCGTTCTGGGTGCTGTCAAAGTAAAAGTTCGACCAGTCGAGCGGCGAGCCGTATTTCGCGATCAGCGCGCGCGCGTCCTGCGTGAACTCCTCGCTGTGCTTGAGGAAGACCTGCACTGCCTTGATCGCCATGGGACTGTCGGTGTGCACCGGGACGCGCGGAATCTGCCTGGTCTCCATCAGCTCCTTCAGCAGGAAGAGAAACTTCTGCGTGCGCTCGACCGCAAATGCCGGCACCACTACGCTGCCGCCGCGCTGCAACGTGGTACGGATTAACGTCGCCAGTTCCGGCCGCGGGATCGTCATGCGGATGCAGCGCGATTGCCGTACGTGCTTTCCATCACCAGCACATCGCAATCTTCGCCCTGGGTGGGACCGCAGTCGAGCAGCTTGCCGGGAGCATCGTCGCAGCGCACGCGGCCAATGTCGCCGGTGAACAGCAGCTTCTGCGCTTGGCCATTCGCGTTCGGTGGCAATCTCCACCATCGACGAGCCGAGAATGTGCGCGGCGCGCACGAAGCGAAACGAGAACATGCTGCCCACTGGGTGCGGCTCGTCGAAGTTGACCGGCCGGAACAGCGTCAGGCATTGCTGCGCTTCTTCCATGGTGTACAGCGGCAGCGCGGGATGATGCTTCGACGAGCGCGTCTTGTTGTAGAACGCGGCGTCTTCTTCCTGGAGGTGTCCGGAATCAGGCAGCAGGATGCTGCACAGATCGACGGTGGCCGGCGTGGCGTAGATCGGGCCGTGAAAGCCCTGCTTCACCAGCCGCGGGATCCAGCCTGAATGATCGATGTGCGCGTGCGTCAGGATGACGGCGTCGATCGTGTTGGCGGCGACCGGCAGGTTCTGCCAGTTACGCTCCCGCCATTCTTTCTGGCCCTGAAAGAGCCCGCAGTCGATCAGGACCTGCATCGGGCGGCCGCCGTTGTTGTCAATGTGGACCAGGTGCTTCGATCCGGTGACCACGCCGGCGGCGCCGAGAAATTGTATATAGCTCAAGCTGTCCTCGTTCCTTATAGCAACAGAAGGTTGTACCGTTTGCGGGGCAGGCCTGGCAAGTGCGGGTACTGCTGGCACTCCTCCACCACATAGTCGAGAAAAAGGGGGATTACTGCGGGACGCTGCAGCGCAATCATGGTGCCCCGAATTGGCATGATAGCCCAAACTGGATGGTTGTCATCCCGAGCGCAGCCCGGAGGGCGGAGGCGAGGGATATTGCGGTTCGCCCGTAGTGGCAACCTCTCGCCGTATTGATACCAACACCAGTGTGGTGGACTCGCACCGGATACTAGCTCGAAGCGAACCGCAGATCCCTCGGCTGCGCTCGGGATGACAACCTTCTAAGGGCGACGACGACACATAATCGCAACGGACTAAACGTAATCGCGACGGCGTAAACCTAAATGCGAACCAAAAAGCTGAATCTTTATGGCTTTGCTGGCGGCACAACGTACACATTGTTCCCCATGTCCGCCTCCGGCACGCTGCCATCGTTGACCACGATCTTATCGGGCACAACCGGCACCTCGATGCGTCCCGTGCCCTTCTCGCCGGCCTTGGCCAGCACCCGCACCGTCTTCTCGCCTGAAGGAGTTTGTATGATGACCGGCACCTCGGCCCCAGCGCGCCCGCTGTTCGCGATGGTCACGGTTTCAAGATAGGTCTGATTGCCTTCCGCCAGAAGCGGCCGCGCGTAGGAAGCATCGACATGAAACTCCGGCAGGCCCCGGTCGCGATAGACCCAGTCGTCGAAGAACCACTCCAGATCGCGTTTGGAGCTGGCTTGCAGAAGGCGTTGCAAGTACGCCGGGTCTTTGTCCGCGTCGGCACGATAATTGGCCAGCGCCGACCGCACGGCGCGTGTCGCCCAGCATATCGCGCAGCATCCAGAAGACGAAGCTGCCCTTGCCGCGCAGGTAAAGCTCGTCGTTCGTGTTGAGCAGCGTGTTGTCCGCGCTGTTGTTGTCAGACGCCTTCGCTGCGTCGCCGGACTTGGGGTGGGTCGCCTCTTCGGCCTTCACCAGCGGCTCGCGAAAGTCGTCGAGGTAGTCCAGCGCAGCCTTGCGCCCGGAGCGGCCGTCGATCAGCATGCATTGCAGGAAGCGCTGCAGGCCCTCCTCGATCCAGGGACGCGTCGAGTGGAATCGCGCCGCCACCTGGGTGGAAAGCAACAGCAGTTGCAGGGTGTCGGTGGGCCAGGGGCGCAGCGGCGTGAACAGCACGTCGCCGCTTTCGTAAGGCAACGCCTTCGGCTCAGTCAGCTCGATGACGCGCGCGGGCTGGCGGGGGTCCCACAGCCAGTCTCTCAGCAGCGGGTCGTTGGCTTCGGCGGCGACGGCGTAATCGCGAGCCAGGGAAGTGTGCTCGCCCGTATGCAGGAAGGTGACTGTCAGGCGCGACAGCGGGACGTAGTTGCCTAACGCAAACGTCGGAACGGTCGCGCTCATTCCGCTAAGAGCCAGCGTGTTGCTGAACTCTCGTGCCTTGCCGCCCGTTTCTGCTTCCGTGACGACGTGCGCCTCGCCACAACCCGGGCCGGAGTTGAGCGCGATACAAAGCGCCTCGTTCTCCGCGCCCGGCACAGAGATCCGTGCGCTGAATTCGCTGTGCCCGTGGCGGCGTTTCCAGGCGGCGATAGCGTCGAACACAGCGTTGCCGTCGCTCATGCTTACGGCCTCGATGGCGACGGGATACCAGGTGACATAGCCGAGCCCGCGGACGGCGGTGAAGGCGTCGCTGATCTCATCCCACTCGCTGCGCGCGGCCACATCGGCGGGCGTGCCCACGCGCGTGAGGCGTGTGGCGTCGGGCGTGATGGTCCCCCCGTACTGCACGGCCAGCGTGATGGTGCCCGCCGGCGGGACCTCCTTCGGCAGGCTGACGATCGCCTCGGTCAGGCCGCCGGTGTGGTCGATGTCGGAGGTGTAGTTATCGCTGAGCCACTGTACCGGCTTGCCGTCGAGGGTGATGCTGTTCCACGCGAACGACGAAGTGACCTGTAGCGCCAGGACCTTCTGCGGGTCTTTAGAATCGTTGCGCAATGTGAGCGTCCCGGTGACGGCCATGACGTGGGTCGCGCGGTCGACCTGCGCCTCGAGCTGATAGCGCGTGACGGTGAAGGCCTCGCGGTCGATCGCGTGTGCGCCAACGAAAGGGAAGAGCCAGAACACCACTACTGCAACAGACTTGATGAGCTGCTTTGTATTAGGGCACGGCTTCAGCCGTGCCGCGCGGCCCCGATAGTCTGTGGGCTTTAGCCGCTGGCGGATTACCGGGGCTAAAGCCCCGATTTCGTTATTGCGCCCTGTTCGGCACGACTGAAGTCGCGCCCTGTTACAAAGCTGGACAATGCGGAAGGCGGATTTGCAGACAAGGTACAACTTCATCGTGAAGACTTCGTCCTCTGGGCGGGCTGCGCTGCCCGGCGCTGGCGCGCGACCTCGTACATCACCACCGCTCCCGCCACCGAGACGTTCAGCGACGGCACGTGTCCGAGCATGGGAATGGAGACCAGGAAGTCGCAGCGCCGGCGCACCAGGTCGTGCAGGCCTTTGCCTTCGGCGCCCAGCACGACGGCGCAATCCATGTTGTAGTCGAGTGCGTCGTAGCTCTGCGTGCCGCGCTCGTCCAGGCCGACGGTCCAGACATTGCGCTCCTTCAGTTCGTCCAGCGTGCGCGAGATGTTGGTGACGCGCGCGATCGGCAGGTGTTCGGAGGCTCCGGCGGAGGCCTTGACGGCGGTGCCGGTCAGCCCGGCGGCGCGTCGATCAGGGATGATGACGCCGTCGGCGCCTGCGCCGTCGGCGGTGCGAATCAGCGCGCCCAGGTTGTGCGGATCTTCGACGCCGTCCAGCACCACCAGGAAGGCATGCTTGCCGCGGCGCTGTTCCAGCAGCGCGTCCACATCGGCGTATTGCTTGCTGGTGGTGACGGCGATGACACCCTGGTGGGTGTTGGTATTGGCGGTGCGGTCGAGCTGCTCGCGCGGGAGGAAGCGCACCTGTACGCCGCTGGCGCGGCAATCGTCAATCAGGCGTTGCACCCGCTGGTCGTGGCGCTCGCGCGCGATGCCGACATAGTCGAAGCTGCGTGCGCCCGGACTTCAGGGCCTCGCTGACCGCATGGATGCCGTAGAGGACGACCATCGCTGCAATCAGTGTACGACAGCGGTGAGCCGCAACTCGAAGCGCGATCGTATGCGGACGGGCCGAGAGCTCAAGGCTGTCCACTGATTTCCGCTCGCGCAGCCCCGGCGCCGTTCTACCCCTTTACCACTCGAAGATTGTTGGTGACGGGCCCGATGACATCCGGCACCTGGTTGGCGCGCATCGTGCACAATTTCACTTGCGGAAAATCACTTCAATGATACGATGCGCCCTATTCAACATCGTTAGAGTGACTCCGTTCAGCAGGAAACCATGCTCACTACGTTCCATTCGCCCGCCGAGAAGCTTAATTTCTTAAGACTGGCCTGCACCGTCCTCATCCTTTGCGCCGCGACGGCGATTGCCTCGCCGGCACAAACCTTGACCACGCTCCACAGCTTTGCAGGACCGCCAAACGACGGCCGCGAACCTTGTTGGCCCCGCCAAACTGCCGACGGCAGGAAGTGTAAACAACAACTCTAGGAGAGGTAGGGACGCGGCACAGAACCCGCGCACAGCCGTGACCACGAGTCGCTGCTGAAATCTCGTAGAGCCGCGCCTGCAAGCCGGGCAATATCCGCTTGTACTCTTCTGTCGAGAACTTCTTCTTCAAGTTGAGATTTTCTAGCATTTGGTGAACCAATTCCACCAACGGCGTCAACAGCTTTGCTGTGATGTACAGACGCGAGCATATCTGTTTCTACTTGCATTGTTTGTCACGTCGCCGTGCGTTGGAGGTCACTGACACAATGCTCCCAGCAGTTGTAAATTTGCATGCATCGAGGAGGAAGCCATTGCACGTGAGTGAAGATGCGGATAATTGGTTTGAAACTCGCGACGGACGATACTTTCGCAAGCAATGTCGAAAGCTTCTCGTAGGCGTAGTGATTAAAGAGATTGTTGTCGCAGATGCTCTGCCCGACCGAGATGAGTACGGCGTAGCTGCATCGAAGGAAACCAAGGTTGGACAGGCGCCACAGCACGTGGAGCGCGTAGGCAAGGTCCTTGGCTACATTGAGCGCCCCTCGAGTGAGACTGACGTCGCCTTCGTTGGCTCGGTATCTTTGTGGGAGGCTTGATTGGATTGTTGTCAGTTAGGGTTGGTGGTTTGCCGCTCAGTCTCACGGCTAGCGGCGGCTCGCTGATCATGGGGCTGGTTTTCGGCTGGTTGCGATCCGTTCGCCTAACATTCGGTCGCATCCCAGAGCCGGCACTCTGGGTCTTCGACACGATTGGCCTCGCGGTTTTCATTGGCGTGGTTGGCTTGAACGCGGGACGCAGCCTGGGCTTTGGTGAACTTGTTTGGTTCGCATGAAACCGCTCCGCTGGGCGGCGGTATAGGCCCATAGACAGAGCGTTCATCCCCAATGAAGCAGCTCCCACGGAATGGGACGGGATCCCAAACCACGATCTATGAACGTCTGAATCCCGAAGTTTACGACGTAGCACATCGAAAACTGCGCTTATTCAGAGGTTACTTAGGCCTTCTTCAAGTGTTCGGCATTTCGCAACTCAGCATGTTGACCTAGCGACAGATCACATTCCTCGAGCTGTCACATTGGATCAGGCGTGTATTCCGGCCTACCTGCTAGGGATTTCCCTAGTTGCCGAACCTTGTGTCTTGCCTTAATAAGGGTATGGTGGATTACGAACTCTATGAGGAGTGCTGCCTGCCCTCCGCGAGTATTCAGAAGTGCACTCATTGTTTGTGGCGCCACCCCGACTGCTCGGTACTCCGCGATTAAAAAGGAGCAGATGCTGTATGGGAACTCACCCTGCAACTATCTGGATAAAGGCCGCACGCACTGCACTCATAACGCTGGTATTATCCACTACCTTCGTGCGGCTTTGCTACGCGCAATCTCAGAACCAACAGAGCCCTGACCTGCAGCAGCTCCAAAGCAAGCTTGAGCAGATGGAAAAACAGATGCTCGAGCTGAAGCAGCAGATCAGCGCTCTGCAAGCTCCAAAGCCACAGCCGGCGCCAACCAAGACCGAAGAAGCTTTGACAAAGGTTCAGAGCGAAGAAGCTTCAGCGCGAACGCCCATTGAGGAGGTTGGTAACGCGCCGCTTCCAGCAGAGCAAGGTACCACCCTCGATTTGTACGGCTTTGTGATGCTCGACTCCGGATACGACTTCGGAACCAATAACCCGGACTGGTTTGACGTTGAGAGACCCACGAAGCTGAATGCCTTCCCCGGAGAATTCGGGCCGGACGGGAAAGTTTTTTTCGGAGTACGGCAGACACGATTCGGAGTGAAGACATCCACACCCACCACGCTCGGGGACCTAACCACGCGATTTGAGTTCGAGTTGTATGGAACTGGCGTCGATGCTGGACAGACCACCTTCCGATTGCGCCATGCATATGGTGAGCTGGGAGCGTTTGGGGCCGGTCAGACATGGAGTCCATTCATGGATATCGATGTCTTCCCCAATACGATTGAGTACTGGGGACCGAATGGCATGGTGTTCTATCGGAACGTTCAAGTCCGTTGGATGCCCGTTAGGGGGAATCGGACGAACGTCACCATTGCAGCCGAGCGCCCGGGAGCGAGTGCCGATCAGGGCTCATACAGTGACTTCATCGAGATCCAGAATGTCAAGCCGCGATTCAACGTGCCAGATATCTCGGGCCATGTTCGGCTTATGAGGGAGAAGGGATACCTCCAGGTTGCGGGCATCTTTAGGAAGATTAGCTGGGTGGATCCCAATCCACACCCATACAACTTAAGCGGTACCGCCTATGGATGGGGGGTAAACGTCAGCTCCAATCTCAAGTTCACACCCAGCAACACAGGCAAGTTCTCCGTGGTGTACGGTCATGGAATTGAGAATTACATGAACGACGCGCCCGTCGACATCGGTATTCAGAACACCCCGGGTAACCCCGCGAGTCCTATAAAGGGCGTAGCTCTGCCGGTCTTGGGAGTCGTAGCGTTTCTTGACCACACCTGGAGCCCAAGGTTCACCAGCTCGACCGGGTACTCGCTTGTCAACATCGAGAATACCGACGGAGACCTTGTATCGGCGTTCCATCAAGGCCACTATGCCGTCGGAAACCTTCTCTTTTACCCGGTCAAATCAGTGATGATCGGAAGCGAGTTCCAGTACGGCCGCCGCGTGAATTTCAGCGATGGCTTCAACACAAACGACTATCGCCTTCAATTCTCATTCAGATATGAGTGGGCTAAAGTGTTCGGCTTTGACGTTGGCCGTTAGGTTGCCGAAATGGAGCAGGAGGTCTAATGAATCGCCACGGAAGTATCGGTCGGCTTGCGGTCATCGTTATGGTTGCCTTTATCGCTCTGTCGGTCACAACTTGGGCGCAATCCAGGAGCCCGGTGGCACCCACTCGAGCGCAGGCAGAAGAAGCGGTTCGGGAAGCCTACCAGAAATATCAAAGTGACACCGCCGGCAAGAATGCCGACTATATACCGTACCTCGCACAAGTCGACCCAAAGCTTTTCGGCATAGCGATCGTCACAACAGATAACCAGGTATTTACGTTGGGCGACGTGAAGTACCTCTTTTCCATTCAATCCATTTCCAAGGTATTTACCCTGGCCCTGGCGATGGAGGAACTCGGCCCCGAGAAAACATTTCAAAGAGTTGGCTCCGAGCCGACGGGAAGGCCTTTTAACTCCGTTAATGCGGTAGTGGACATGCCTACCCATACGGGAAACCCTTTTGTAAATGCCGGAGCCATCGCGACCACCAGCCTGATCAATGGCAAAGATGAAGCCGACAAATGGAATGCGATTCTGACGTTCTACAGCAAGGTTGCGGGGGAACACCTGTCGCTGATCGAAGAGGTCTACAAGTCAGAAGCGGCGACAAATGCGGGCAATAAAGCTCTTGCCATGCTGTTGGCCAAGTACGAACGCATTTATGCTGACCCCTTCGAGGCTGTCGATATCTATACAAAGCAATGTTCCGTCGGCGTAAATGCCGTGCAGCTCGCGCGCATGGGAGCGACTCTCGCGAATAACGGAGTTAATCCTGCGACCGGTGAGCAGGTGATCAAGCGCGAAGATATTCCTTATATCCTATCGACCATGACCATGGCGGGCCTTTATGACGCTTCTGGGGGTTGGGCTTGGCATGTGGGCCTTCCTGCAAAAAGCGGGGTCGGCGGCGGCATTGTGGCGATAGCTCCGGGTAAAGGCGCAATCGCGGTCTTCGCACCAAGACTCGACGATGCGGGGAACAGTGTTAAAGCACAAAGAGTGATCGAGTATGTTGCGGACCACCTAAATTACAACATCTTCTCCCCCGGGTCGGTGGGGCTGAAATAGGATCGCACTCGCATTTTCTGGAGACAGCATGAAACTTCACCGTTTTGTTGGTTTTGCTTTTATTTTCTGCTTGCTGACCTTCGCGGCTAACGGCCAGACGACGCGTGTCGAGAAAGACCTGCTAGGGGAAAAAGAGGTCCCTGTAAATGCCTATTACGGTGTACAGACGGCCCGGGCCCTTGAGAACTTTCAGATCTCCGGCATCGAGATCAACCATTACCCAGGATTCGTAGAGGCATGGGCGATCGTGAAGTTGGCTGCGGCGAGAGCGAACACCGATGTGGGCGCAATGAACCAGGAAAAGCTGCTTGCCATTGAAAAGGCATGCCAGGCGGTGCTTGCCGGCAAATATCATGACCAATTTGTTGTGGACTGGTATCAAGGAGGTGCCGGCACATCGTCGAACATGAACGCTAACGAGGTCCTGGCCAACATTGCTCTTGAGCTTTCCGGACACAAGAAAGGCGAGTATCAGTTCGTCGATCCGCATGATGACCTCAACATGTCTCAGTCCACGAACGATTCCTATCCGACTGCGATCAAAGTGGCGATTCTGTTACGCAATGAAAAACTTATCGCCGAGTTGGAGCAACTGGCCGTCTCTTTTCGCACCAAAGGAAATGCGTACCTCCGAACCGTGAAGATGGGGCGCACCGAGATGCAGGACGCGGTGCCGATGACGGTGGGGCAGGAATTCTATGCATTCGCAGCTTCGCTCGAGACCGAGATTCAGCTACTGCGCGATGCGGAGAAGTATCTTTACACAGTCAACATGGGTGCAACAGCGATTGGAACAGGACTTAATGCACCGAAAAGATATAGCGAAAGGTGTGCGGCACGCCTCGCTGAGTTGACAGGTAAGCCTATAGTGCCCGCTTCCGATTTGCTCGCCGCAACCTGGGACCAACAGGGATTTCTGGCGTATTCGGCCGCTCTCCGCAGTGTAGCGGTAAAGCTCTCGAAGATTGCAGGTGACCTGATCCTCCTGGCTTCGGGTCCGAGGGCAGGACTTGCGGAGATCAACTTGCCCGCAGTCCAGCCCGGCTCTTCAATCATGCCGGGTAAGGTCAACCCTGTAATACCAGAACTGGTGAATGTCGTCGCTTTTCGAGTGATCGGCAACGATTACACCGTGAGCCTGGCCGCAGATCATGGGCAACTCCAACTGAATGCTTACGAGCCCATCGAAGCTCTCGCAGTGCTCGAATCTCAGAGCTTGCTCTATCGTACTTCGATCACCCTACGGTCGAAGTGCGTTGATGGCATCACCGTGAACGAGAAGATGTTGCAGCACTACTTGGAAACCACGGTCGGTATCGTCACCGCACTTAATCCGATCATCGGTTATGAAAAGGCAACCGAACTGGCGGCAGAAGCGTACGCAAGCAACAAGGGGATCCTTGAAATTGTGCGAGAGAAACACATCTTAACCGAACAGCAGATCAATGAATTGCTCGATCCCGTAAAGCTGACAGGCCTGGACACGAGCAAATATTCCAAAGGGAAATGAGCCTGCCGAAGAGAGGAGTTCGTCCATGCGATCGAGTCGGAAAGTCGTTGTGAAGGTCCTGGCAATTGCAGTGCTGCTGAGCGGCTTATGTTCTGCCCAGCAGAAGACGCTCCCCAACATCGTGATACTCGCTACCGGGGGCACAATTGCCGGCGCAGCAGCGACCGGAACCCAGGCCGGTTACACGTCGGGAGCTGTAACGATCGACTCCATGATTGCTGCCGTCCCAGGTATCAAGGAGGTCGCTAACATCAGGGGTGAGCAGATCTCGAATGTCGGATCGCAGGACATGAGCTTCAGCATCATGCTGACGCTCGCAAAGCGCATCAACGAATTGTTGGTGACCCCTGAGGTGGACGGCATTGTTGTTACCCATGGCACGGACACCATGGAGGAAACTGCTTTCTTCCTCAATCTGGTGGTGAAGAGCGACAAGCCTGTTGTGCTGGTCGGTTCCATGAGGCCATCGACTGCGGTCAGTGCCGACGGACCATTGAATCTATACGATGCTGTCGCCGTTGCTGCCGATCCGCATGCCAAGGGACTCGGCGTTTTAGTTGTGATGAACGACTCGATACACGGAGCGCACTCATTGACCAAGACGAGCACGACGGCCGTGCAAACGTTTATGTCACCACAACGAGGACTGGTCGGTGTTTCCACGTATGGCAAGAATGACTTTTATAACGCCCCGCAATGGAAGCATACGACGGCTAGCGAATTTAACGTAACAAATGTAACCAAGCTGCCTCGCGTGGACATCATCTTTGCCTGTGCAGATATGTCGCCGGACCTGATCGACGCTGCCGTCGCGGACGGCGCAGCCGGAATTGTCATTGCAGGCGTCGGCAATGGCAATATGAATAAAGCCTCAGTGGAAGCTGCCGAACGAGCGGCAAAGAAGGGAGTTGTGATCGTCAGAAGCAGCCGCGTCGCGACTGGAGCTGTCGGACGCAACGTCGAGGTGAATGACGACGAGATGGGCTTCGTTGCTTCCGATGAACTAAATCCTCAAAAGTCGAGAATCTTGCTGATGCTCGCTTTGCTGAAACCGCGCAGCACCGCCGAGATCCAACAGTTATTTCAGAGCTACTGACCCGCGCGTAAATAGTCGCGCCAGCTGCCGCTGCCTAAAGGACGGAGAATCATGATCTGGATTGAACTTTCCATTCTCCTTGCCTGCATTCTGGTTGGGGCGCGGCTGGGAGGAATTGCCCTTGGCACAGTGTCTGGAATTGGCTTGCTGATCTTTGTGTTTGCCTTCAAGGAGCCTCCCGGAGGACCTCCACAACTCGTAATCGGCATGATCGTAGCGGTCATAACCGCTTTGGCTGCCATGCAAGCGGCTGGCGGGCTCGATTATCTTGTAGCAGTCGCCGAAAAGGTCATGCGCAAGCATCCACGGTACATAACCTTCATTGCTCCTGTTGCCACGTACATTTTGGTTCTTGCGTCTGGCACCACTCACGTAATCTACGCGCTTCTTCCTGTGATCGCCGAGGTGTCACGAAAGGCTGATATCAGGCCGGAACGGCCAATGTCAATCAGCGTCATCGCTGGGTTTCAGGGAGTTATCGCCTCGCCCATCTCCGCGGCCACGGTCGCTATGATCAGCATTCTAGCGACCAAAGATATATCCCTTCCTAAGCTGCTTGCAATCACTATTCCTTCGACCTTTCTCGCGGTCCTGCTCGGCGCCCTGTCAGTCGCATGGCGTGGCAAGGCACTAAGCGAAGATCCCGAATATCAGAGCCGCCTTGCGACCGGTGAGCTGAGGCTCCCTCAACCCACCCCGATGCTTCGCGGAAGGGATCTGCTAAACGCTCGCGGCTCGACGATTCTCTTCTTTGTTGCCATTCTTCTGATCGTGGTCATCGGCATTTTCCCCAATCTCCTTCCGGAATACCAGACTGTTAAGAACGGCATTTCCGACACCGACCAGGTGAGCATGGGCACGGTGATTATGATCATCATGATTGCGGTCGCCGGCATCACCATGATCGTCTTCAAGGCCTCCCCTGAAGAGACTTTGAAAGGCAGCATCATGCGGGGTGGAATCATGGCCGTTATATCAATCATCGGCGTCTCCTGGTTAGGATCCTCGTTTTTCGAGGCCAATCGGGGGTACATCGTCACAAGCCTGTCCGACCTGGTTCGTCATTATCCTTGGATGTTTGCCGCTGGCCTATTCATCCTCTCTAACTTGCTCTTCAGCGCTGCAGCTACGGTCGTTATTTTCATGCCTCTCGGGTTGGCTTTGGGCCTACAGCCCTCCCATTTAATTGCTTTTTACTTGGCCGCCAATAGTGTTTTCTTCCTGCCAACCTACGGAACCCTGCTAGCTGCTGTTTCTTTTGACCAGACCGGAACGACGAAGATTGGAAAGTACTTACTGAACCACAGTTTCATGTTGCCGGGCATGGTTACCGTGGTGACCGGGATTGTTATAGCGCTTTCGTTGAACTCCGTCGTTCGCTTGTAACGCTGTTGTGTCATGCACGCGAGGTGATCGAAAATTGATATTTACAGGTCTAACTCTAACCTTTCTTAAGGAATTCGTGGCTGGTCTCTGGCTGGGGAGCCCTTTACTGCTCAGCTTGGCCGCTGCGATAACCCTGCTGGGGCAAATAGTTGGAAAGAAGGAAGGCTGGTCGCGGTTTGACAGCTTTTATTGGTCGTTTATCACTGCGACCACCGTTGGATACGGCGACCTGCGGCCGACGACGAAGATGTCAAAAAGTGCTGCTATCCTCATCGCCATTTTGGGGCTGTTACTGACTGGTATTGTCATTGCATTCGGAGTTCGTGCGGCGACGCTGGCTCTGCAGGCGCGGGGACCGAGCAGCTAGCGCGTCTAGGCGGCCCGTTCGAAAGCCGGGCTTCTTCGCGAAGCTCAAAGCGTTCTTCTTGCGTGGAATACCCAAAATCGGCCCGTTCAGCGGCTTGGCGTTTCGTCCACCCACACCGGCTGTGGAGCAGTTATATATGCACAGCTTCAACGAAACCCTGGACCACTATCGGGCGCTGCTCGTTGCCCAACGGAAGGGCCGGCTCCACTTGCCCAACGATGATCTTGACACCGGAATAATAACCGGTGCAGCCACTTACGGACTCACTGACGAAACCTATGCCAGGTTGCTCGACAAAACGAACGGCCGGCCTATCTCGGACGCTCTGCGTCGGGACTTCCTGTCCCTTATTACTCTGATCTGGACAAACCGTTTGCAACCAAGCCGGACTCGAAGGCATGGCAGGAGCTCATAAAAGAGTTGGATGCGCTGCAATTGACTCCAATCAGGCCAAACACGAATAGTGGATCGTCGTGCCGTCTGAGCCGACTTTATAAGCACTGATGCTCAATGGACTCGGCCATAGGGAAAGGCAGCCCGGCTATATGTACTTCAAGATCGAGCGGGGGTGCGCAGCCTTAACCGTGCGATACCAGCGGCACGCTGGATAGAGCAGCGCGAATGCTACGGCTGCGGCACCGAATGTGGCGCGCAAGCCATCGACATCTCGGAGGCCGAAATACGTCACCGGCACTTCAAATGCAAGGCGATGCGCAAGGTAGAAGAACATGGCGGTTTGCCCGAACACATAAAACACGCCGTTGTCGCGGACGCCTGTCCGCAGCTCGAGTGTCCTGAGTAACGCGAGGCAGAGGAAGAGAATGCCAAGCTCGAGCGCATAGTACGTGAGTGACGGCGGATACTTGCTCACATGAAGCCACTGCTGCCAGGAGTTATCCGAGCGATGCAGAAACATGTCGCCGTATCTGCCGATGCCTCGGACGACTGCGAAGACCAGCAGGCTCACGACTCCGCAAATAAACAGCACGTTCCTTCCCGAAATCTTGCTCTGGCCGGCGGCAAAACGAATCAGGTGTCTGCCGAACACCCATCCAAGGATCGAGACGGCCAGCCAGGGTACCAGCGGATACTTGATGATCATCGTGTCACCGCCGTAGTTCGCAACGGCGAAGGCGGCCAACACAGAAGAGTTCCCAGGCGGTGTCCAGAACCAGCCGGTCACGATCTCCCCTAGTACCATCCAGCCGATGGCCACGGACAGCAACGCCCAGGTGGGCAAGCGCCGAAGCGGAACCATGCAAATCATCGAGAGCCCGATGGCCAGCAACACCTGAAAGGTCCAACGTCCGGAGCCGAGAGAGATGAGGGTTGGATCGAGAAGTGCGATGATCGAGCCGCGCACCAGCATGTCCTTGTCAATCTTCCAGGAGTTGACGCCTTTTGCCACCTTACGCTCAACACTCAAAGCCAGAGCTGTGCCCATGAGGAACACGAATGCTGGTGCGCATAGATGAGTGAGCCAGCGCGTGAAGAACTCGAATCCTGGAAGGACCATCGTGCTGGCGCCGGCATACATGGCAGAGTCTTTATCCAGATGGTTGGCGTCGAAGGCCATGGACGCGTGGTCCAAGACCATGACCATGACCACTCCACGCATCCAGTCAATGGAGGCAACACGCTGCGAGATGCGTATTTCTGGGATCGGACTTCCTGGTTTACTTAAAGATTGTTGAGCCGCATGCGTAGAAATCATTGTGGGACTTCCTGCGTAGTCGGTTTGCGATATCGTCGCTTGGCTCCGTGCTTCGCAGCCGAGAGCTGCCGCCCGCCGAACAGAATGACTCCTTCAGCGATTCCCAAAGGTCCATCCAAGCTCCGAGCTGGTACCGTAGTCACTGCCGGAGAAGCTGGGGGGTGGCTGATTATCCCAGTTGCCATAGAACGATATGTTCCAGGTAAAGTCGCCCAGGAATTTAACGCAATAACGATGTTGATGGAAAACTTAAGTCTCCCGGGCTGTGAGAGCACCGGCAATACAAGGGCAGCCACATCAAGATGGGTCTTGTCGAAGCGATATAGCTTAAGCTTCGCGGCAATCAGGGCTGCTGCGATGTTCTGCTCCGGAAGGCTCGACGAGGGCTGCTCATATTGGATTCAAGGCTCTAGTTCTTTACGGGCCCTTCGTTCTGTTTACTATTCGACGCAGGAGCACGCTACTAGGTAAACCCCTAGGTGCGGAGCGACGTGCTGATAGCTAGGATTCGAAGCGGTACGGTCTCTGCGGCCAAGAGTTACGTCGCTTGCAAAAGGAACTTGTGACAGGAAGCACCAAACTCCGACGGTTCACAGTGCTGCCGGACTGGCTGTCCAACTATCACAAGGACTGGTTGCGGCTGGATGTCATCGCCGGGTTGACGGCTGCCGCCGTTGTCATTCCCAAAGCAATGGCTTACGCCACGATCGCCGGATTGCCGGTGGAAGTGGGGCTCTACACCGCCTTCCTTCCGATGGTGATCTATGCGTTCTTGGGGAGCTCTCGGCCGCTCAGCGTGAGTACAACCACAACGCTTGCCATTCTGACCGCAGCAGAGCTCGGCGAAGTCGTTCCCGGAGGCGATGCAGCGTCCTTGCTCAGGGCTGCGATGATGTTAACCCTGCTGGTAGGCGGCTTCCTCGTAGTGGCCTCTGTGCTGCGAATGGGATTCATCGCGAACTTCATTTCCGAACCGGTGCTGGTCGGCTTCAAGGCGGGAATCGGTCTGGTGATTGTGCTGGACCAGCTCCCCAAGATTCTAGGTATCCATTTTGGCAGGGGCACTTTCCTTCAGAACCTGCGGGCTACGGTCCGCGAAATACCGCACACCTCGTTGCCAACTTTGGCAGTGGGCCTCGCCATGCTAGCGCTGTTGGTGGGAACGAAGAAATTCTTTCCGAAAGCGCCTGCTCCGCTGATCGCCGTCGCCGCCGGCATCGCCGGTTCGGGTCTGCTAGGCCTGCAGGCTCACGGAGTCGAGCTGGTTGGCAGGGTTCCGTCAGGGCTGCCGTCAATTGCAATACCAGATTTCAAACTTGCAGCGCAGCTATGGCCCGGGGCTTTGGGCATCGCCCTCATGAGCTTTACCGAGACCATCGCCGCAGGGCGGGCCTTCACAAAGGGGGGAGAACCGCCTACTCAGGCGAATCGCGAGTTATTGGCGACGGGATTTGCAAATGTCGGCGGCGCCTTCCTGGGTTCTATGCCGGCCGGTGGTGGTACGACTCAGACTGCAGTGAACCGGTTGGCAGGCGCGCGCAGCCAGGTCGCAGAGCTGGTCACGGCTGCCATCAGCCTGATCACAATGCTGTTCTTGTCTCCCCTCATTGGCCTTATGCCGCATGCGACTTTGGCGGCTGTGGTCATCGTCTATTCGATTGGGCTGGTTAAGCCCGCAGAATTCCGCGACATTCTCAAAGTTCGCCGAACCGAGTTCATCTGGGCTCTCGCCGCTTTCGCTGGAGTCATGTTGCTCGGAACACTGAAGGGGATCATCGTAGCCATTGTGGTGTCGATGGTCATGCTTGCCCATCAGGCCGCTGACCCGCCAGTCTATGTGTTGGGCCGCAAGCCTGGGACGAATGTGTTCCGACCCATCTCAGACGAGCATCCGGAAGACGAGACTTTCCCCGGTCTGTTGTTGTTGCGCCTGGATGGCAGGTTCTTCTTTGCCAATGCCGAACACATCGCACAGAAAGTAAAACCGCTAGTGGAAGAGGCAAACCCAAGGGTCGTTGCACTAGACCTAAGCGGTGTTCCGGACCTGGAATACACTGCACTGAAGATGTTGACGGAAGCCGAGAAGAGGCAGCGCGAGCGTGGCGTGTCCCTTTGGATTGTCGGACTGAACCCGACCGTTTTGCAGATGGTCCAGCGCTCGCCGTTGAGCGAAACCCTTGGGCGAGAGGCTATGCACTTCAATGTTGAGACTGCTGTCGCGAAGTACAGCGAATTGCTTGCGAGATCAGCCGCGGAGCGATAGCTTGACGCGAAGGATTCCCTCAACCCATCGCGGCCGCGTCCCAAAAAGCCCGCTTCGGCTTTGCGGCCTTTCGTGCGGGTCCAAGCCTGCCGAACGAACTATGTGCGCCTGAAAGGCTCTGGGAGCATAGGAAGCCTTAGCGTAACTGATCACAGCGCCACGGTTCGACAGCTTGCGATCGCGACAACATCGGCGACTCGTCGGTGACCAGCAACGTCGATGAGGAGCTAAAGAAGCTGCACACTTCCGTCCATTATGTGGCGGACACGGTGATGGACCTCTCCCCCGAAGGCGGCATTGGCGAAATCCGCGAAGCCATCCTGCGGCACTCGCCGGTCCCGATCGGCACGGCGCCGATCTACTCACTTGTTTCCTGGCATGGACAACACTCGTCGCGCCGGATGCGCGGTTCTGTGGCAGCGCGCGACCGCGCCATTGTCTTTGGCTCAATCAGTGAACCCCTGCCAGCTCGTCCTCGGGCTGCTCCTCTTCGGCGGCAACCTCGTACCGAGGCAGCTATTTCAGTTTCATGACTGATTCTGTTGCGCAGCAAGGGCTTCAGAACGACAAACGACAGAATTGCTGCTACAGCACAGAGCAGGGCCGCAATGTAGAACGGTACGGCGAACGAGCCCCCGAAGATAGGCGGCTATCGTTGCTGCGCCGAATCCCGCGAAGATCGAAGCGAGTCCCTTCGAGGTGTACACCATGCCGTAGTTGGCGGAGGCGTATTTCGGTCCAAACACGTCGCCACGTGCTGGCCGAGAAGAGCGAAAAAATCTCGCCCCAGAACAGAAAGATGAACGAGAACAATGCGACGAACGCCAGCGGGGCGCCTGCTATTTTGGTGACGGCAAGACACAAGTATTGCTTCGATGCCGAATGTCAGGAACATGGTGTTTTCGCGTCCCAGGCGATCAGAAACCGTGCCCCACAAAATTCTGGACAGCGCGTTGCAGGCGGACGTGAGCGTTGCGGTAAGCGGTACGATCGCCATGCCCCACAATTTCGCGTCACTTACTTTGAGTACCTTCGCAATCTGTGACAGGTTCGCAGTAGCAATCAGCCCGCCCGTGCACGCAAAGAAGAACATTGACATAGAGCAGGTAGAATTCGGGCCTGGCAAGAGTCTGGTTCCATCGATAATTTATTTTGGACTGTACTAGCGCCGCATGCTCTGCATGGTCCCAGCCGGCAGGGGCCCAGCCCGCGGGGGGATGGCGCAAGATCATGGCGGCGATGAAGGCAATAATCCCCTGGCCCAAACCCCAGAATGCCATCGCCTTGGCCCATCCGATGGAGTGGATCGTCGCGGCGATCGGCATGATCGCCAGGGCCGCTCCGCCGCCGAAGCCTGCGGCCGTCAAGCCCACGGCGAGTCCGCGGCTGGTCCGGGAACCATTTCACCGCGTTGGCGACACAGGATATATAAATGATCCCCGCACCGGTGCCGGCGATGATGCCGTAGTAGATGTACAAGTGAAGTGGGGACGTGGCGATCGTTCCACCCAGGACCCATCCCAGCGCGATGAGAAGGGCGCCGACGGTCATGAGTTTGCGGATGCCAAATTTGTCAACGAAGTACCCCGCCACGGGCATGGGCCATGTTTCAAAGAGTATGAAAGCCGAGAAGATCGCGGCAATCTTGGCGTAGTGCACTCCCGTGAAGGTTTGTTTCATGCCCGGCGTGAACAGCGTAAAGGCATATTGATAGTTCGAGATAACAATCATCGCGACAATGCCGCACACGAGCTGGATCCAGCGGTTTCCGGCAATGCCGCGGTAGCTTTCCGCTGCGGTGTCTCGCTGTCCCGCAGCGAACATTCCGTGCTCATACCTGATTTCCTCCTAGCTGCATATCGAGCAAGACGAATTGTGTTGGTAGAGAGGTGAAGTTGGGTCCGCACTTCGACTGCTATCCATCGGGGTGGAGGCAAGCAGGTCAGTCGCAACTTGGAGCTGGCAAGGCGGGCACGCAGAGTTGTAGTGAGATGTCGTATGAGCGCAATTGGGGCATGCTGCAGGCTTCGCGATGATCAGAATCGTGGAGCGGCAGCGGCCCAGTCCCAGACCCAGAGATTGACACTCTGAGGTTCGCTACGAAGCAACGAGGCCACAGGGTGTGACCATAGAGGCAGCCTCCCCGGCGATCGCCTCAGCACTTCGCTCTTGCTTCGTGTCGAACGCTGCCGGACCCGCCAACGCTCAGGTTGGAGCTGGATCCGGCAAGCGTGCGGCCGAAAGAAACCCGCCCCTGCGCAGGGCGGGTGCAGGTTAACCTTCGACGTTCTTGCTGCAGCGGGATGACCCCCGGCACTAACCACTCGTTCCACATTTCGTCGATCTTGCCTTGGAAGAATTCGATATCTTCCTCGACGAAGTGAGCGAACCTTCCCTGCTTGAGCAAGTAGTCGCGAACCGGCAGACGCTTGAACCTGCCATTGGCAATGTCCTTCGTCTTGCCGTACAGCTTCAGCTTGCCATTCTCAATCTCGTACAGCGGCCAGATGCCGGTGTTTACGGCCAGCTCGCCGAGCTCGACCGACAGCACGGGATCGAAGTCCCAGCCCTTGGGGCAGGGGTTCAGGCAGTGAATGAACGTCGGCCCGCCGACGGAAAGCGCCTTGCGAACGCAGTTCATCGCCTGCAGCGGGTAGGAGGTGGAGATGGTTCCTACGTACTTGCAGGTGGGATGGCCCGCCATCATCATCGGCGCCATGTTCTTCTTCCAGCGCTGATTCATGATGCGCTTTACTTTTCCTGGCGTGCTGAACGAGGTGTTGACGCCATACGGCGATGTCCCGGAGATCTGGATATCCGTGTTGGCGTACGACTCGTTGTCATACATCAGGATCAGCAGGTTGTAGTCGGGATGGGTGAGGGTGGCCGAGATGGCGCCCAGGCCCATGTCCGCGCCGCCGCCATCGCCGCAGAACGCGATGACATTGATGGGCTCGTCCTTCATGGCGCCCTTCCGCATCTGCACGCGGAAAGCTGCGGCCGCTCCCAGCGCTGCCGAGCCCGAACTGCCGAGCTGGGTGTGCATCCAGGGAACGCCCCAGGGGGTGGCATAGTAAGAGGTGTTCGCCACGTACATGCAGCCGGTGCTGCCCAGAATGATCGTCCTGGGCCCTGCAGCCTTCGCCATCAACTTCATGATTTGCGCAGACTCGCAGGCCTGGCAGGTGCGGTGGCCGGACGTGTAGTACTCCTCGTGTGGAACCTTCTTCACTCCGTGGAAGGGCTCCAGGTTTTGTGTCGGTTTCTCATCTACTAATGTGCTCATGAATGTTGTCCTTTCCGGCTCTGGAAAACGCGTCGCAACGCGTTATCCCCGCAGCCCGATCCACTGTGTGAGGGGTTGCGCCTTACCTTTGGCGGCTTGGAACACGATATCGGTCATCGTCTCCACGTCCGGCACGGTGACTTCACGTCCACCCAGCCCGCAGATAAAGCCCAGCACCGGTGGCCGGGTAGCGGAGCTGGTGTACATGGCCGAGCGAACTTCCGTGGCTACTACGCCGCTGAGGTCAGGCGAACCGAACGAGAAGTCGCGATCGATGACGCCGATGGCCTTGAAGCGTTCCAGGGACTTCGCAATCTCCGGACCGGCAAACGGACGGAACCAGCGCAGGCGGACAAAGCCGACCTTCTTGCCTTGTTCGCGCAGCTTGCGAATCGCAACCTTCACCGGCGTGGACATCGTGCCCATGCCCAGCAGCACGACGTCCGCGTCTTCGGTCATGTACTCCTCGAAGAACGGATTGCCGTACTTGCGTCCGAAGGTCTTCTCGAAGTCGGCATAGACTTCGCGAATCACGTCGCAGGCGATCTCGGTGACTCCGTAGTTCTGCCGGCGAATCTCCATCACCCAGTCCTCATTGGCCTGCGGCGCGATGGAGATCACGTTGTCGGGGTGCATCAGCAGATTGCCGCGGTTGTAAGGAGGCAGGAAATTCTTGACCTGCTGCGCCGTCGGGATGTTCACCAACGCTTGCGAGTGGGTAAGGAATGCTCCGTCGCAACTCAGCGCCAGAGGCACGAGTATGCGGGGGTCTTCAGCCACGCGATAAGCGATTAAGGCGGTGTCGAGCGCTTCCTGCGCGCTGTCGACCCAGGTGAGAAGCCAACCCAGGTCGCGAACGGCCAGGGCATCGTTGTGCTCGACGCCAAAGGCGCCGGGATCGTCGAGCGCGCGGTTGCCCACCATGCAGACCATGGGAACGCGCAGCGCCGGGCTGACCGTCAGCGCTTCCATGGCGTACATCCAACCCACGCCGCTGGAGCCGCAGAAAACGCGCGCGCCGCAAACCGACGCGTGCTTGACGATCTCAAATTGTGAATGTTCTCCTTCCGCCACGATGTACTCGCAGTCCATCTCGCCGTCAGCTACCAACTGGCTGATGTACTGCATAACCGTGTCGTAAGGCCGGATCGGATAGGCCGTGACTACATCGACGTTGGCCAGCTTGCAGGCAATTGCAATGGCCTCGGCGCCGGTGATCAGGGCTTCCTGTTCCTGAACTTTCTTCTTTTCCTCGACAGGTACTGTTAATGTCGCCATCTTCGTAATCTCCTTGTTTTCAGGCTTGCCGCCCGGCCATTAGCCTTTTGCAGCGATTTCCAGGGCTTCGGGAATTTCTTCCTGGTACTGGCCGCGATAACGGAATCCATGGGCCCGCTTCGCGATCGGCTCGGCCTTCTGGATGGTCGTTTCCAGCCACTTCAAGTAGGCGTCCTGATCTTTCTTGAACTCTTCCCACTGGCTGTTGTTATCGTGGAATTCGGACTCGTTCACCATGGAGACGCAGTCCTTCACCGGACAGACCTGTTCGCAAACGCCGCAACCGCAGCAGGACTCGAGGTTGACGTCGTAGGTGCCGTCCGGGGTGACGTCGAACGACGCATCCGGGCAGTTGAGCCAGCACAGGGTGCACTTGGTGCAGGTCTTAAAGTTGACGACCGGCCGCATGGTGCGCGTCGAGTACTTCTTGAACAGCTCGTTGCGCGCCGGACGGAAGCCGCCGACCTCTCCCGTGGTCGGGATCGGCATAGGGACCGCCTTGTGGCTGTCCCGCGACCGAAACGCCTCCCCGCATGTTCTGCCAGCCGGGCAATGTGAAGTTAAACAGCTCTTCGGGATTGCCTTCGCCGGCCTTGACCTCGGACAGTAGTGAAACGCTCATAAGCGGCGCGAGCCGAAGTCACCTTGAGCGGAGTTCTTCAGCTTTTCGTTGATGAACTGCTCCACCGACTTCAGGCTGATCAGATCCGGCAGGACCTTGGCGATGACGCCGAGAACGCGCACATCGGTGTGGTCGTCTTTGTAGACCCACATGCCCGAGAAGCTGGCCGCGCCTTTGATGGTTCCCAGTTTGTAAGGCTGCTCGCGGCGATGGATGTTCTCCAGCAGTGCTGGCGTGTCGTCCAGCGAAACCACGGCGAGCGTGGCGCCTGCTTTCAGAGCATGATGCACGGGCTGTAGACCGTACCATGCCCACGACTCGGCGCCCTTGCAGAGCGTGTCGTCGAGAACCACGGTCACGTCGACCTGCTTGGGTTCGTACTGCGCCATTCCGGCTTCCAGCGTCTGCTCATCGTTGGCGACGATGGCGAAGCTCTTGGCGGGAATGCCGTTGCGCTCCGGGGCGTCTCCATAACGTCCAAAAGAGATGCCCAGTTTGCCTTCGTTGCGCGCGGCCAAAACTATGCCGCGCGTTATGTTCTTAGCCAGGGTCTTCTGAAAGACCCCACGGTAGATGACTTCGACCGCGAATAGCTGGCCCATATGTGCAACCTCCATTCGTTTACAGCTTGTTAAGTGCGATGGTTTCGATTTCCTGCAAGTGCCGGACTACGGCGGCTTCCGCAGCAGCAGCATCGTGCTGCTTCAGGGCCGCCAGGATGCGGCGATGGCCGGCCAACGACTTCTGCGGCCGGCCCTTTCCCTGCGAGGATCTCTCCCGTGTTTCCCGCAATACGATCCATCAGGTTGTCCATCACCTTTACAATCGCGCGATTGCGCGACGCCAAGCGCGATGGCATAATGAAATTCGGTGTCTTCCTCGGTGGCCGGGTTCGCCGCCGCGCACCTTGGCTTCCTGGCGCGCCAGAATGTCCTCCATCTCGGCAATGTCCTCGTTGCAGGCGTGTAGGGCGGCCCGCGCCGCCACATGCGGCTCGATCATCTTGCGGACATCGATCAGTTCCGCAACCAGCTGGCGTCTGTCCAGCAGCGCTTGGGCCAAGCGGATCGGCCGCAGTTGCACTGCCGGGATCGCAAACCACTGTGCCGAAGCCCTGCCGCGGCTCAAGCAGCCCTTTCAGCTCCAGGCTGCGGATGGCGTCGCGCACCGAGCCACGACTGACTCGCAGCAGTCGCCCAAGCTGCCGCTCCGGCGGCAGGAGATCGCCGGGTTTAAGTTCTTCGAGGATGTGCCGCTCCAGTTGGCGGGCGACTTCCTGGTAGACCTTATGCCGGGAGATCGCTTCGAAGCCGGTTCGCGGTGGTGCTTCCACGACATGTCATGGTGCACTGGTCTGATGACTGACCAATTTCAATCCATGCCGAAGGCGACCGGCAAGGACGCAGGTCACGTCGCAACGTGACAAGGCAAGAAACAGGGCGCGCGATCGGAGACGCGCGCCCGAATTGGAGAAACGATTCAGTTGCAGCTACCGCGACGCCACCGCGGCCTCGCGTTTCGCGCGCGGGCGTGAAGGCCACGTCCTGCGCGTCCACCACCGCGATGGTCGCCATGTTGACGATCTCTTCCACCTCAACACCGCGCGCCAGCAGATGCACTGGCTTTGCCATGCCGGTGAGGATCGGCCCCAGCGTCTCCGCGCCGCCGATGCTGGTCAGCAGCCGGCAAGCGATGTTGCTGGCTTCGAGGTTGGGGAAGATCAGCACGTTGGCTCCGCCCTTCAGCGTGGAGAACGGGAATGCCGCTTCCAGCTTCTTGGCATTGACCGCGACGTCGCCTTGCACCTCGCCGTCGACGATGAGCGTGGGATCGGCATAGCGCGACCAGCTCGGCCGCGCGCTTCATCTTCTCGCACAGCGGATGCTTGGTGCTTCCAAAGCTGGAGAAGGACAGCATCGCCACTCGCGGCTCGATGCCGAAGCGGCGCGCTTCCTGCGCGGCGCAAAGAGCGATCTCCGCCAGGTCCTCGGCCGTCGGTTCGATGTTGACCGTCGCATCGGCCAGGAAGTACAAATCGCCCTTGCGGGTGATGATCAGATAAATGCCCGAGACCTTGTGGATGCCTTCGCGCACGCCGATCACCTGCAAGGCCGGCCGGATGGTGTCGGGATAGTTCTGCGAGACGCCGGAGACGAGCGCGTCGGCATCGCCCATGCGCACCATCATCGAGCCGAGCACATTGGGGTCGTTCATCAGTTCGTCGGCCGAGCCCAGGGTTACGCCGCGGCGCTGCCGCAGCCGATACAGCTCCTCGACGTACGCGGTCCGGCGAGGCGCAGTGTCGGGATCGACGATGGTCATGCCTTCGAGCAGAAACGCCCAGCTCCGCTGCTTTGCGCTCGATCTCCGTCTTGCGACCCAGCAGCACTGGGAGTGGCAATCTTCTCGTCGACCAGGATATGGCAGGCGCGCAGGATCTTCTGGTGCGCACCTTCGGGGAAAGACCACGCGCTTGGGGTTCGCCTGCGCCTTGTGAATCATTGCCCGCATCAGGCCATGCGCCTTTGCCCAGGCGATTCTCCAGTTGATCGCGATACTCGTCGAGGTTGACGGGATTCTGCGCGACGCCGGTTTCAATGGCCGCCTTGGCCACCGCGGTGGCTTCCCAAACCAGCACGCGCGGATCGAACGGAGTGGGAATGATGTAGTCGCGGCCGTACTTCAACGACTCCACGCCATAGGCGCGGCAGACGGAGTCGGGAACGTCTTCCTTCGCCAGCGCTGCCAGAGCATAGCTGGCCGCCAGCTTCATCTCTTCATTGATGGTCGTGGCGTGTACGTCGAGCGCGCCGCGGAAGATGGACGGGAAGCCGAGCACGTTGTTGATCTGGTTGGGATAATCGGAGCGGCCCGTCGCCATGATGAGGTCTTCGCGAACGGCGCGCGCTTCTTCGTAGGTGATCTCCGGATCGGGATTCGCCATGGCGAAAACCAGCGGATTCGGCGCCATCGACGCAATCATCTCCGGCGTGAACGCGCCCTTGACCGACAGACCGAGCAGCAGATCAGCGCCCTTCGCGGCCTCGGCCAGCGTCCGCATCGGGGTGTCCTGCGCGAAGCGCTCCTTGTAAGGATTCATGCCTTCCTTGCGGCCTTTGTAGACGACGCCCTTGGTGTCGACCATGGTGATGTTTTCGCGCTTCACGCCCATGCAGATGTAGTGCTCCGCCGTGGCGATGCCGGAAGCGCCGGCGCCGTTGATCACCACCTTGATCTGGTCGAGCTTCTTGCCGGTCAATTCCACCGCATTGAGCAGCGCCGCGCCGGTGATGATCGCCGTGCCGTGCTGATCGTCGTGGAAGACCGGAATCTTCATCGTCTTCTTCAACGTTTCTTCGATGTAGAAGCACTCCGGCGCCTTGATGTCTTCCAGGTTGATGCCGCCGAAGGTGGGCTCCAGCAGTTGGCAGGCCTTGATGATTTCGTCGGGATTCTTGGTGTTCAGCTCGATGTCGAACACATCGATTCCGGCGAATCTTTTGAACAGGACACCTTTGCCTTCCATGACCGGCTTGCCGGCGATGGCGCCGATGTCGCCCAGGCCGAGTACCGCGGTGCCGTTGGTGACTACGGCGACCAGGTTGCCCTTGTTGGTGTACTTGAATGCGTCCTGCGGATTCTTCTCAATTTCAAGGCAGGGGACCGCAACGCCTGGGGTGTAGGCGAGGCTTAGATCGCGTTGCGTGAGGCACGGCTTGGTGGGAGTGACTTCGGTCTTCCCCGGCCGTGGTTTCGAGTGATAGTCGAGTGCATCCTGTTTATTAATGGGCATGACGGCCTCCAGATTCCATGAACGTAATTTGCGGGCGACGCCGGTCGCGGCTCGGCAGTGACGAAGGCAGCCTGGTGATGCAACGGGAAAAATGACGTCGATTGGCAATCGAGATGGACCTGCCACATGGACGCTCTGACCACTTACAAGCCGGACGATGACTTCCCACCAACTACGCTAGGCTGCGGCTGCGGAGACAACTAGTACGCATGTCACAATGGGCTGTGAGCCTTCGCATTGGCTGAGGGCTTGGCGTCACCGGCTCGTGGTCGGAACACGGCGCAATGCCCGCCATGCGCGTTCTGAACACGCGCACTCCAAAGGCTTTGTGATTGGGCGCCGTCACAAGAGCTGGTGTGCCGAATCACCGACCCTCGTGCTGTATTGCCTCTATCGTTGCAGCAGGCGCCTCTATGTTTTCCAAACGATACCGCATGGCGTGTGAGGAGCTGGAGCAGTTACGCAGCGCCCGACCGCGCTCGTTGGATTCGCTGCAGCCCATGCAGGCCGGGGATTTCGTGCCGCTGCTTTGGAGCGGAGAATTGGGTTCGGGCGGAGATCTGGATCGTCGCATCATTGCCCGCTCTCAGGAAGTTAAGTTTTCCCTTTACGAGGGCAGGGTATTTGTAATCGTACCCATCTACGCCACCAGCATCTGCCAGGAGCAGTGCGTGTATTGCAATTACCGCGCGGGCAACAAGGGAATCGAAGTTGACCGCCGGCGGCTAACGGACGATGAGCTCGAACAGGAAGCCACCTTTCTAGTGGAGCAAAAGGGACTGCGGGTGCTGGAACTGGTTTACGCCTCGGACCCGCGCGGGCGCGTCGATACCATGTGCCGTCATGTGGAGCTGTTGCGAAATGTGCTGGAATCCCGCGAAGGTGGCCTGGTGGGGATCAGCGCAGAGGCGTTGGATGAAAATGAATATCGGCGGCTGGTCGATGCCGGGTTGTGCTGGTCCGTACTCTGGCAGGAAACCTACGACCAGGTCCGTTACGCTGAGCTTCACCCGGGCAAGACCAGGAAAGCGAACTTCGAATATCGCCTCGACGCCCATGAACGCATGCTGGCCGCCGGGGTGGAGCGGGTCGGTATGGGAGTGCTTTCCGGTCTGGCCGCCTGGCGCCGCGACTGGGCCATGCTGATGCTGCACGAACAATATCTGCACGAGCACTGTGGCCGCGGGGCGACGATTATCGGGACGCCACGGCTAAAGCTGGCCCCCGGCGCCCTGCTCCAACAGCCGCCATGCCAGATGACGCGCGACGAGCTGCTGGTCACCGTCGCCCTTCATAACCTCTTCGCGCCGACTGCCGCCCCATTCGTCAGCACGCGCGAAGACTGGGACATTTGCCTTGAGCTCGCTCGCGGTGGCGGCTGCCTGTTCACGCTGAATTGTTCGACGACGCCGGGCGGCTACTCGCTTGCGCATTGCGGCTGTCAGTTCTCTTCCAAATCCTACGATGCTCCCGAGTACGCGGGCCGGTTGAGAAGAAACGGTCTTGAGCCGATCTTCGACTGGAAGGCGGGAGATTTGTCGGGCTGCCCGTGAAAGCGTTTGCTGTGAGGGCACGCAGGGGCTAGATAGGGTGCCGAAGCCGCGCAATACTTGGCGAAGCGTGAGGTGGCTTCGGGCTATAATGCGGGGCACTCATGTCCCTGGCACCCGGTACCAAAGTTGGCCCCTACGAAATCATCTCGTTGATCGGCGCAGGCGGAATGGGCGAGGTGTATCGAGTTCGCGACTCGCGCCTGGGCCGTGATGTCGCCTTGAAGCTTCTGCCCGCGTCGTTTGCCGCCGACGCGGAGCGCCTGCGCCGCTTCGAGCAGGAGGCGCGTGCGGTCGCCGCGCTCAGCCATCCCAACATTCTGGCGATCCACGACATCGGCCAGCACGACGGCGCACCGTACCTCGTCTCCGAGTGGCTGGAAGGCGAAAGCCTGCGCGAGGCGCTGCAGCGGGGCGTGCCGTCCCATCGCCGTGCGCTCGATTACGCCGTGCAGATCGCGCACGGTTTGGCCGCGGCGCACAGCAAAGACATTGCACATCGTGACCTGAAGCCTGACAACATCTTCATCACGCGCGAAGGCCGGGTGAAGATCCTCGACTTCGGGCTGGCGAAGACGGTGCCGAATCCCGCAGCCCGCGCGGGCGCTGGCGGCGCGACCATGACCGCGGCCGCGCCCGTCACCGAAGCCGGCGTCGTGATGGGTACCGCCGGATACATGTCGCCTGAGCAGGTGCGCGGCGGCGTAGTTGATTGCCGCACCGACATCTTCAGCTTCGGCGCGGTGTTGTACGAGATGCTGAGCGGCCAGCGCGCCTTCAGGCGCGATACAGCGGCCGATACCATGGCCGCCATCCTGAATGACGATCCGCCGGAGCTGATGGAGTCGGGACGCCAGGTTCCGCCCGCGCTCGACCGCATCGTCCGCCACTGCCTGGAGAAATCGCCCGACCACCGCTTCCAATCGGCGCGCGACCTGGCCTTCGACCTCGAATCGGTCCCGACCCTCACCGGCTCCAACACAATTGCCACGATCAAAGCCAAGCAGCGTCGCAAGTGGCTGTACGTCGCGGCCGGCGCGCTGCTGATGGCAATCGCTATTGCCGTAGCGCTCGCGGTCGCCGCGTCGAAGAGCCCGCCAACCGGGGCGCAATTCCACCAGCTCACGAATCGCCGCGGCACGATTGGTACGGCGCGCTTCACGCCCGACGGACAGAACGTCATCTACACGGCACTGTGGGAGGGTTCGCCACCGGAACTCTATACCGTTCCAGCCAACGGTGAGGGCGGGCATCCCCTCGACATCCACAATGCGCGGCTGCTGGCGGTCTCGAGCCGCGGAGAACTGGCGGTTGCCCTGGCGCCGCAGGAGCTGACGCAATTCCTTATTCCGGGCACGCTGGCGCGCACCACACAATTCACCGGTGCCCCCAAGCCGGAGATCGAGAACATCCAGGCCGCCGACTTCACGCCCGACGGCTCCGAGCTGGCCATCGTCCGCTACATCCCCGACGCCCGCATGTGCCAGCTGGAATATCCCATCGGCAAAGTGCTCCATCGCGCAGCGAACGTCGACGCCCTGCGCTTCTCGCGCGACGGGCGTTACCTCGCCTTCATCAGCCATGACAACGCGGATGACGACCGTGGGACGGTGATCGTCCTGCGGAGGACGGGAGAGAAAGTGGTCGCAAGCAGGCTCTATTCGAGCGCGCAGGGCCTGGCCTGGGGCCGTTCGGGTAACGAGGTGTGGACGACTTCGCCGCTTGAGACGGGACAGATTTTCGCGATGAACCTCTCGGGGAAAGTTCGCACGCCGATGGAGGTGCCCGGACGGCTGTTCCTGCAAGACATTGCGCCGAACGGACAACTTATCGTGCGCCAAGGCATCGCACGCCGCGGGATGGTGATCGGCAAGGGCGACTCCGAACACGATGTCTCGTGGCTTGACTTTGGTTATCTGCGCGACATCAGCCGCGACGGAAAGACATTCTTGTTTGAAGAGGAAGGGAGCGAGTCGCAGAACTACACCGTGTTTGTGCGCGACCTCGACGGCTCGCCGGCCACGCCGATCGGCGAAGGCTACGGAGTCGTGCTGTCGCCCGACAAGCGCTGGGCGCTCGCGCAGAAGCTGCCTGAGCCGCTGCAACTCTGGTTGCTGCCGCTCGGTCCCGGCGAGGCGAGACGCATCAGCCCTCCCAATCTCCAAATGAGTTTCCCTGCCAACTTCCTGTCAGATGGACGCCGCATCATCTATGCCGCCAATGAGACGGGGCATCGTCCTCGCGTCTGGCTTCAGGACCTGAGCGGCGGGGCGCCTCGGACGGTTACGCCAGAGGGATTAGTCGGCTGGCAGATTTCCTCCGATGACAAGTGGCTCGTCACGTACGACAACGACAACACTCCGGGGCTGCTCTCAATGGAGACGCGTAAGTCGCAAGAGCTGCCGTTCATCAAGCGCAACCAGAGGATCCTGGGATGGACCAGCGATGGCCAGCTCTACGTGGCGACGCTTCCCAACGGCGCGCGCAGTACGGTACACATCGACAAGGTGAATCCGCATACCGGCGCGGCGACTCCGTGGCGCGACCTGGCCCGGCCACCGATCGAAGGTATCTTCCCCGAAGCGCCGGTGATCACCCCAGATGGCTCAACCTACGGCTTCGGCTACCGGCTGCGACTGTGGGACTTGTACACGGTGAACGGTGTGCGTTGACGTCTCGACGTCGCAGCGACATTACCGAATGCTGTCCTTGGCTAAGATAAGTCCCAGGAATCCGTGCGATCCAGGGCGCGATTCAACATCTCCAGTCGATTCATGTTTGCTTGGTTAGCCGCCCACCCTTTGGCGCGCGAGAGCGCCTCTTTCCATCGTGCGCGCAAAACCTCGGCTGGCGGTCGATTCATTCGCGGCTCAAAGCGCCCCAGATAAAGTAAACTGCGAAGTGTAAGACGGGATCTCCAGAGATTCCGTAAAGTTCACACCATCGCAGAGTTCGCCCACTCCGTCAGGAGGCACCGGCGCTGCACAACCTAAGAATGCCAGGAGGCTCCACGTGCCCACTTCCATCACCAGTCCAGACCTCCTCACGACGATTCAGGCAATGCAGACGGCGGCGAGTAAGCCCCAGACCAAGCGCGTCACGGTAGACGGTACGCCGAAGGACATTGCTTTCCCCTTTCCCTCTCCCGGCGATTGGCGCGACTGCTGGATTTACTTCCTCATGCTTGACCGCTTCGCCAATCCATCGGCCTCTCCCCGCGGCGCCTGGAACCAGGTCTTTTCTCATCGCCAGGGGGGCACGTTCAAAGGCGTGCAATCGCAACTCGCCTACCTGGCCGATCTCGGCGCCCAGGCCATCTGGCTATCGCCGGTGCTTAAGAACTCCCAGCCGGATTTCAACTACAACTATCACGGGTATTCCACCCAGGACTTTCTCAACGTCGATGAGCGCTTTGCCTCGGATGGCACGCGCGCCACCGCGGAACGCGAGCTGGGGGAACTCGTCGACGAGGCCCATGCGCGAGGTTCATATGTGATCTTCGACATCGTGCTGAACCATGCGGGGCGTGTGTTCGACTACGAGCGGCCGGAAGGTGTGGTGTCCACGTTCTCCGATCCCGGCGTGATGAACGGACCGCTGGGCGACGAGCCGGATATCGAATGGCTCAACGGGTTTGGCTTTCCCCGCTCGGACTGGCGCGATGATCTTCCGGCTCCTTCCACGCTCTCAGCCGATGACGCGGTCTGGCCCACGGACTTCCGGAATCGCCTGTTCTTCCGGCGGCGCGGGAGCAAGCTGACCGATGCGCCCGGACCCGGCGGCTTCGTACCCGGCGATTTCGGCGACATGCGGCAACTGGTGGCGGAATACGATGCGTCAGTCCCGGGACAGGAGGCTGTGCGCGCAAGCTATGGCGCCATGCCGGTGCTGGGCATTCTGATTCGCGCCTACCAATATCTGATTGCCAAGTACGACATCGATGGCTATCGCATCGACACCGTGAAGTACGTTCTGCCCGACGCCGTACGCAGCTTTGGCAATGCCATGCGGGAGTTCGGCCTGAGTGTGGGCAAGGAGAATTTCTTTACCTTCGGCGAAATCTACGATAACGAGCAGACCATTGCCAACTTCGTTGGCCGCCGCACCGGAGGTGGGGAAGGATTCGGCATCGACGCCGCGCTCGATTTTCCGCTGTTCTACAAATTGCCTGCGGTGGCGAAAGCTATGGCCGGCGTGGAACTAATCCGCCAGGTATTTGACGACCGCAAGGCGGCCGAAGCCGGGCAGTTGAGCTCGCACGGCGAGGCGGGACGCTACTTTGTCAGTTTCCTCGATAACCACGATCAGCAGCAGCGCATTCAACATCCCAGCACCCCGGTCGATCAGGTCACGCTCGCGCTGGCCGTACTGTTTTCGCTACAAGGCATTCCCTGCGTCTACTACGGTACTGAGCAGGGCCTCTCCGGCACGGTGCAGCCGGACGGCACACCGGAGTTGGACTCCAACGAGTCGGTGCGCGAGGCGCTGTGGGGCAAGACGCCGGTGGCCTTCGACCAAACCCATTCCAAGTACCAAGTCATCAAGGCGCTGTCGACGCTGCGAATGAACGAGCCCGCTCTCTGCTATGGCCGCCTGTACTTCCGGGAAGTCTCCGGCAATGGCGCCGACTTCGGGCACTCCAGCGGGAACAGCGGCATCGTGGCGTTCTCCCGCATTCTGGTAGACCGCGAGGTGCTCGTCGTGGCGAACACGAATCCAAGCGGCAGCTTTTCCGGCTCGGTGATCGTAGACCGCGACATCAACGCCACACCGCGTCAGATGCAGGTTGCGTTCAGCAATCGTGGCAGCAGCGGTACGGGCACTGTCCAGCAGATCGCGGCGGCCCGTTTTTTCACTGCCGATGGAGTGACCAGTGGACCGGCCGCGGCGCTACCAGTAGTTCTGGGCGCCAGCGAGGTCCAAATTTTGACCCCAGTGGTGAGTGCCGGCTGACTTGCGCGGGATCGGCTTCCACTCGAATCTTCCGAGAAAGCGTGCGCTGATCGCGGACGCGCCTCTACGCTGCCACTTTTCGCGCGAAACGCCGTATTCGCTCGGTCGCGTCGGGCTGCCCGACCGGCAGGCTCGCCGGCCAGGGTTCTTCCACTCCCATCAGCGCGAGGGCCCCACCCAGCATGGCCATGTTCTTCATGAAGTTGATCATTTCGTTCTGCTGCTGATTGGGGTCCTGCTGGCTCCAGAAGTCGTGCATCACGGGCGACACTCCGGCAAGGAACGCCATAATGGCCAGCGCTCCCCACTTCGGTTTCACCCCCAGCAGGATGCTGACGCCGCCCACGATCAGCAGCACTCCTGACCCCGTGACGGCGATTTCCGGCGCGGGGACGTGCTTCGCCGCCGAGTACTGCGCCAGCGACTTGCGCTCCTGGAGATGATGAATGCCGTTGTAGAGGAAGAACCCGCCGAAGATCATCCGGCCTAGCAGAAATGCAGCTTTCATGACGTCGTCCTTTCGCGAGCACTGTAGCGGATGCATCATTGGATTCCCGCCGTCGCGAACGGGTGGTATGCCGCAGAGGTAAGGCAAGTTGGTGCTGGACTACTCCTCCTGGAGGTCGTTACCAACGTGAGCTCTGCTACATTGTCCCGGCCGGCAGCGGGATGGCCTCCTTCTGCTGCCGTAGTCGATGGTGCCTCTGGCGGAAGTGTCCGATGGCGCGCTCGCCCCAGACTTTGACGAAGTAGTAGTTCAGTCCCGCGCCGATCGCTCCGCTGACTATCGGGATGAGCCGCGCCGCCCACTTCTCCACGATCTCGGCGCTGGCGCTGGCAGCGATGCGCTGGATGACGCGCGGCACGAAACGCTTCACAAACTGCTTCTCCAGAAGTTCGCGGCTGATGTCGACGCCCGCGGCGCTGGCGGCCGCGACCCACAACTCCGCTTCCTCTTCTTCCGTGTCGTAGGAGAAACCGTAAATCAGGCTGAGTTTCTGGATCATGCGCAGGGTGATGCCGGCAAGGATGCCGAGATCAGGCAGGATGGTGAACAGGCCGCCCATGCCCAGGCCCGCTCCCTCGGCGGCGGCGATACGCATGTGCGCGCGGATGGTGTCCTCGGCAATCTGGTCGAGCAGATCGGGGTTGACCGAGTACACGCCGTCGTACGTCAGCGCCGGCAGGTTGTAGGCCATGCGCAGGTGTTCGAGGTAGTGCGCGGGATCGACCTTGATGGTGTCGTAGGCTTTCAGGAAGGCGCTGCGCACGGCATCTTCCACGCGGCGGCGCATCCAGGATTTCTGCGGCTGCGGCATGTTCCCCCAGAACAATATAAGAGCGCCGATTAAGACGCGCGGTTGCGTCGCGCGCTCACCGGTTCAGCTTCCGCGCCTGGCAGGCGTCGACGACCTTGGTCGGGTCGATGGCATCGCGGTCCAACTGCATCTCGATCACCTTGCCGTCCTTGTCAATCAGGTAGTTCACCCGGCGCGCCGCTTTCTCTTTAGGATCGTAGATTCCGTATTCCCGGGTCACGTCTCCGCCCAGGTCGCTGAGCAGCGGGTAGGTCACGCCGATCTGCTGCGCCCAGGCTTTATTGGCGTAGGGCGAATCCATGCTTACACCCAGAACCTGGGTGTCGGCGGCTTCCAGCTTGCTCAAGTCGTGCTGGAAGGCCTGCATCTGCTTCTGTCAGCCACCGGTGAAGGCGAAGATATAGAACGCGAGCGCGACATTCTTCTTGCCGCGGAATTCGTGCAGCGAAACCTGCTTGCCGTTCTGGTCTTCCAGCGTGAAATCGGGCGCCATATCGCCGACCTTGATCTTCGGCGCGGGCATCTTCTCCGGGTTGGCTGCAAAGCCGGGCGTCAGCGAGGCCGCGAGCAGCAGCGCGAGTAAGAGGTTCTTCATGCGTATATCCTAATTGAGAATTGCGCGGCCCGAACCAGGTTATGCAGGGGTGGAGCACGCCTTTCAGCCGTGCATTTGGAGCGAATGAGTTGAGGCCGGCTTTAGCCCTGACATAAGGCTTTGCCCGGAGTCACCTCAGCGGCTAAAGCCGCGGGCTGGGTGGTCCGTCTCTCATGCACGCCTGAAGGCGTGTTCCACCCGGTCCGCACCGATTGTGAATCGCTCTACGGGCAGGCAGCAGGAGGGAACCATGCCAGCGCAGAAGGACACGTTAGCAGATCGTCTTACGCGATATCGCGAAATCAAGATCACAGTGACCGGCAGAAAGTCGGGACGGCCGATCTCCATTCCGGTCTGGTTCGTCTTCGAGGACCCCACGCTTTATCTTCTGCCGGTGCAGGGCTCGGACACGCAGTGGTACAAGAACGTCCTCAAGCACTCAAAGATGCGGATCGAGGCGCGCGGCGCAGAGGCGGAAGTGGAAGCCATTCCCGTCAGCGATGCCCAACAGGTCGCGTCCGTGGTCGAGAAGTTCCGCGAGAAATACGGCGCCGGCGACGTGAAGAAGTACTATTCCAAGCTCGACGTCGCCATTCGCATCCAGATGCGCTGATGGCGCACCATCATGCGGAAGAGTGCCGACCCACTCATTCGAAAACCGCGAATGAGTGGGTCACCCAGCTATTTCATCTCCGATGCGGGCTTGGTGGTCTCGCCCTTCATCTCGGTTTGCACCAGATGAAGCTCCGCAGTACCGACATTTTCTACGGCGTGAGTACCGGGCTCGCGCCAGGCGGCGGTGCCGGCTTTGCATTCGCCAACCTTGGTGGTTCCGTCGGGAAAGTTGAACTTGATCTTGGCGTCGGTAACGCAATAGACGACGCTGGCCGGATGCGAATGCATCGCGACCTTCTGTCCGGGTTGGATATGAACGTCCAGCACGCGAACGTGCGTATTGTCGAGCAGCACTTTGTGGGTCTCGGCCCCGCCGGGGACGGTCACCACGTCCTGCGCCACAGCGGCCGCGCAGGCCACAGACAACAAGCAGGTCAGCAACAACACTCGATACATCTTCGCCTCCAATTTTGGATTGGACTACGCCGACTGCACCTGGCACAGACATCCAGGTCACGACTCACAGCACGGTCAGGATATTCCGAATCTGCTCCACATGGTTAAGATCATGGCCCGCGATCTGCCGCATCAAGTCGCGGACGGTCATCTCGCCGCGTTCGGCATGGACGCCGCGGCTCATCCATTGCTCCTCGGTCAGTCGCTCGAAAATGCGCACATTTTCCTCCCGCAGCAGGCGAAAAAGTTGCAACGAGTCGGCCGGATTGCGGGAGCTGTTGTGTCCGAGCGTATTCCACAACTCCTGGTCATACGGCGACAGCGGGCCGCCATCGTGCTCGATCATCTGGCGATACCGCCATGACGCAGAGATCTCGGCATCGGCCAGGTGGGCCAGAAGTTCCGCCACCGACCACTTCCCCGTTCCCGGGCGCTTCGTGAGCGCATCCTCGGGCGCTCCTGCGATCAGTTGCGCGATGGCTTGTGGAGTGTGGCGCTGGACCGCGAGGGGGTCTTTGCCTTGTACGAATGAAAGGATGCGCGCTGTGTATTCCGCCTGGGTCGGCATCGGAAGCCTCCGAGTGACGAGTGTAGCGCTTCCGGCGCGCTGCCGCACCGGCCCGGGGTACATCGTCAGTGACGAAAAGGGCCGATCCATTGCTGCGGACCGGCCCTGTGTTGCTCATTGTTGTGACCGGAGAATCCTGGCATCAAGGTTTCTCACTCCTCCAGAACGATCCAACACGCTAAGCGGCCATTGCGCCGTTGGCCCACGGATCGAGGACGACCTTGGTGGAGTGGTCCTGCTTGTCGCAGAAGATTTTGTACCTCTGCGGCGCCTGGTCGATGGGCACGCGAAGGCTGATGACGAAGCTGGGATCGATCTCGCCGCTCTCTACTTTGTCGAGCAGCGGTTTCATGAAGCGCATCATGTGCGTCTGCCCGGTCTTCATGGTGAGGCCTTTGTTCATGAATGCGCCCATGGGGATCTTATCGTCGAACCCCGAGTAGACGCCGGGCACGGAGACCGTTCCGCCCTTGCGGCATGCCTGGATCGCCTGACGCAGCGCGATGGGCCGGTCCTGCTCGATTCGCGCTATCTGCTTGGCGCGGTCCACCATGTACATTACGCCGTGATCGTGCGCTTCCATGCCGACGGCGTCGATGCACCGGTCCGGACCGATGTTTCCGGTCATGTCTTTCAGCGTCTGCACCACGTCATCCACTTCTTCGTAGTTGATGGTCTCGGCGCCACCCTCTTCGGCCATGCGCAGGCGATAGTCGAAGCGGCCGACGGCGATGACGCGCTCGGCCCCCAGCATGAAGCAGGAGCGAATGGCGAACTGCGCCACCGGCCCGGCGCCCCAGACGGCCACGGTGTCGCCGGCCTCGATGTCGGCGTGACCGCGCCGAAGTAGCCGGTGGGAAAGATGTCGGAGAGGAAGACCAGCTTCTCGTCGGGAATTCCGTCGGGGATCTTCAGCGGACCGACATCGGCGAAGGGCACCCGATTGAGATGCGATGAGCCAGCGGCAGATGCCCGGCGTGAGCTGGAATATTGCGGTGAGAGTTAGATGTGAAGAAATGACGGCAATAAGGCAAGTCGCAAAATGACGGGATGCCGCCGGAAACGGCGGGGCAAATCGCAATTCTGGCTAGATGATACGGTGCCTGTCTCTTAGACCAGGATTAACGAACGCACTCGACTCTGGGCAGAGGTGCTTTTCCTCGAAGACATCTAACAGTGTTGGGTGCAGGCTGGCGGCGACCAACAACCCGCATCCCGGACAGTAGCTCGCGATCAGCGGCGCCTTAGGGTTTGAGGCGTCAACGACCACGCGGGAGAATGGTCGGCTAGTCGGCAACATGGGCCCTCCCAGGGCTTGGAGCGCAAGAGCGCCGCAAAGCTGCGGTTGGGATACGTTATCCGGGGATTCACCTGAATAATGGAGGAGTTCCCGCTGCGCCGTCTGAGCAATATTGCTCACTTTTGTAATTTGGGTTCGCCTGCCTGGTGCCCCACCCCAAGCCGGTTTTGTTTGGGTGGAGATTTGTGTTGAACGCCGGGTGCCCCGGGTCTCGCGGGGTTCGAGACCCGGGACTATCGCGCCCCAATCAGTCAAGGTGTGGACTCACCATCACCGCCCGACACAAACTCCAGGGTTCATCCTTCACACTCGCCCGGGTCTCGAACGGCGCGAGACCCGGGGCACCCGTGAGTTAGTCTTCCTTCCCCGCGCCCGGAAGGTTCATCAGCATGTTCGGCTTGCCGCCGATTAGCGTCTTCGGCAGCTCGCCATTCCATTTGTCGATGCGCGCGCGCTCGTTCTCCAGGCGGCGCCACTCCAGCAGTTGCGGCGTGATTGACGCCTGGCGCAGGCGATTGGCTTCGGCTTCACCATGCGCGCGCTCGATGGCCGACTCCGCTTCACCGCGTGCGCGTTCGATCTGGCTCTTGGCCGCGCCTTCGGCTTCGGCAACCTGCTTGTTCATCTCCGCCTGGGTCACGGCCAACTGGTTGCGCGCGCGCTCCGCCTCGGTGATGGCCTGGGTCTTCTGCGTAATCGCCTCCTCGATGGCCGCCGTAAAACGCGGCTTGCCGATGAAGCCGAACTGCTGAATGCCCACGCCGACCGCGGCCACCTGCTGCTGTATATGGTCGCGGGACTCGAGCAGGAAGCGCGCCTTGTTCTCGCCGTAGATGTCCTCCAGCGTGTAAGTCGACGCCACTTCATTCAGCGAGTTGCGCACGATGTCCTTCAGGATGCCGTGCGTGAACTTCTCCAGGTCGTCGGCGCGATACTTCACGTAAAATTCGGGCACCTTCACCGGGTCGATCGCATAGGACAGCGACACGTCGGCGCGCACCTCCTGGCCTTCCTTCGAGTTGAACACCAACTCCTCATTCAGCGGATGTCCCTCGTGGGTGTCGGCAGTCCACTTTACCGTCTGGACGAAGGTCGGGAACTCGATGATCTGCGTCTTCAACGGACTGTAGAAGACCCAACCCGTGCGCACCGGAATGTCCTGCGCACCGCGCTGCGTGCCCGCCAGGTTGACTTCCACGCCGACGTAGCCGGCGTTGATGCGCGTCACGCGCACGACATTGACCAGCAGGACCAACACGATCACGACGGCCGCGCCGATCAGCAAGAACTTGCCGATCGAAGTGAATTTCCTGCCGTCGAAACCATAGTTGGTTTTGTCGACTCCACCGGAACCGGTGATCGTTGTGTATTTCATAGACACCTCCGCAGAGGAACCTGCAAATGAATAACTAAGGTTGGGGTACACGGGTATTGTCGCCCCGCACGCAAGCCGGCGAAACAGCGAATTTTGTTTAAGGCCGCTTGAGTCCGGGGAAATGGTCGCGCCAGATTGCCGCGAAAACAGCCGACGCGGCGACCAGCAACGACAGCGAGCCAAACGCTCCCGCATAGAACCAGGCATCGCTGGGCCGATTCATCCACTGCAAGAAGCGGGTCAGCATGTCCAGGCTGAGGAGACTAAAGGCTGCACTGAGCAGAATTTTCAGGCGGGTCTTCATGGTTGCCTCCGGGGTAAGTCCGACCGCGGCTTGCGCCGCATCCCGAACGGGGGAGGCCGTTCGCTTGCTATTGCTACTACCAGCTTCTACTTCCGACTTCGCTTGATAGGATGAGGAACAAACGTCGCGGATGCGAAAAATCGGTCTGCTCGCAAACTACTTTAATTAGCCCAATTTACGCGCTTCCTCTCTTATGCGACAGCACTGATTCTTAGGCGACAGTGCTGAGGCCCTTGCTGGCCACAAGGTTCAATAGCTTCAAAGATGCTCCTTGCGGCCGCTTCTCCCCGCGCTCCCCTTGGCTTATCAGTCCGGTCGATACATTCAAGGAGCGAGCAAACACCGCCTGGCTCGCCCCTTCCCGAAGGCGAAGCTGCCGGATTCTCTTCCGCTTCTTGCCTGGGCAGTTCTTCCTTTGTCACAATCGCAACTCTAACGCTTCTTCCGGTTCTTCTTTGGCTTCGGCCTGGGTCTCGGCTTGGGCTTGGGTTTGCCACGACCGGGCGGCGGCGTTGGAGGTGGAGTGGGAGGCGGATTTGTGGTCGCGCCACCCGACAATACTTGCAGAAGGTTCGCTCCCTCCGGACTGCCCCACCCGGTACACGCGTCCCATCCCGGCCCGGCGCTGAAGTCGCCGTTGTCGCCAGAGGTGATGTCGTTGAACGCTCCCGCAGTCTCGCCGGTCTGGTAGAGGGCCGGGTGCAGAAAGCCGACGGCTTTCCCTAGCGACTGATTCAGGAGCGCAATCAATCCCGACCACAACGGCGCCACCGCGCTGGTGCCGCCCACGGCGAAGCTCGAACCGTCGACGGTGACGTTGTAGCCAGTTGCGGGATCGGCGTCGCCGGAGACATCGGGAACGCCGCGGCCTTTGAAGCCACGGGGATTTGTGCCGGGCGGCACGCCGGCGTTGGCCTGGTACGAGGGCAACGTGAAGGTTCCGCTGACGCCGCCGCCGGTTGCCCCGCCGCTGGCTCCGTCGTTCCATACCACTTCGCTGGAGATGGAGCTGCCGCTGATTTGGAGCGAGGTGCCGCCGCACGCCAGCGAGTATGGGCTGGACGCGGGGAAATCGACGTGATCGAGACCGTCGCCCACACCGTCATCCGAACCGTTATCGCCGGAGGCCACGCATACCGTCACGCCCATGGCCGCGGCCGACTGCAAGGCGCTGTTGTAGGACTGCAGTGACTGGGCCGTCCAGCTCGACTCCGGCCCGCCCCAACTTATGGAGATAATCGATGGCTTGTTCACGGCGTCGGTGACGGCCTGGTTGATACCATCGAGAAAACCGGCGTCGGTGTTGGGCGCGAAGTAGACGGCAATCTTCCCGCCGGGTGCGATCGCGCCGCACACTTCGATGTCGAGACCTACCTCCGTGTCGGGGCCCGAGGTGTCGCCCGTGGGCGCGTTCTGCGCGCCGTCAACGGAAACGGCCATCACGGTCGGCGCCGGAGAAATCTTCAGGTTCTTGAAGTAGGTCGTGAGATCGGACTGCTTGTAGCCGCCGCCGAGCTCGATGATTCCGATGGTCTGCCCGCTGCCATTGCCGCTGGTGGGAAACTTGTACACTTTGGCAATTTGCAGCGGCGTATAGGAAGTGGCGGCTGCGGCAGCGCTGGTCGCCATGCGGAAATGCGGTTTGGCCTGAGGGCGGTCGTCCAGCCCATGCACGCTCAGCACGACGCCGTGCAGTTCCTGCGGAATGTTGACTGCGCCCGTGCGCCCGCGATAGGAGCCGCCGGGATAATGATAGCGCTCCAGTTTGACCTGGAAGGCTTTGGCGAAGTCGCTGCACTTGCCGCTGAGCGTGACCGTGCGAGCGGCGAGATTCACATTGCTCATGGCCAGCCCGAAGTGGCTGGCGAAGTCCAGCAGCGCCTGCACATCGGCGGGCGAGGCGCCATAGGTCGCGGCGTATTCCTCGCGCGACATTTGCTTGCCGGAGGCGACCAGCTTCGCAAGCGATTCGGGATGCGCCCCGGAACGCGGCCGAAGGACAACGCTGACCTGCATGATCTCGTCGGGATCGAGCGTTCCGGACGTGGTTGCGCCTTTCATGGGCTGACGTTCGCTGCCGGGGACCTTCACGTATTTATCGAACGGCATAGACACTCCTTGCTGGGGAATCGATCAAGAAAGCCTATCAAGAATCGAGGAGGCATGCCGGTCGGATTTCAACGCTTACGTGGTTAACCTGCGACTCTGCGAGCCTGCAAAGGCAGTACGACCGCGGCTTCGCCAAGCCGATTCTCCACGCCTGGTTGGGGGAAACGCATGCGGAAAACAGTCGCAAACGCCTGCGCACGTATCGCCAAAGGTTCATGCAGTGATTGAACTTATGGTGGCAGCGAAATTGCACAAATCTTTACGACACCCTCCTCGGCCACGAAAGATCCGCATTCCTACGGGAAATTGAATGTGAGGGGGATTCGAACCGTGAAACTGCGTATCCTTTCGCTGTCACTGCTTGCGCTTTGTCTAATTGCTGTTCCGGCCATGGCGCAGACCGTTTACTCAAATGGTCCTATCAACGGAACACTCGATGCGTGGACGATCAACTTCGGCTTCGTGGTTAGCGACACGTTCGCAACCAATGGCGGCCTCGTCAACGGCCTGTCGTTCGGCGTCTGGGCGGACCCGGGCGACGTACTCCTGCACGTTGAAGTGCAGATCACCTCGGCCGAGGACGGCGGCACGTTATTTTCCGATCAGGTTGTCAACATCACGCAGAGTGGCTGCTCCGGCAACCAGTACGCCTTCAACGTCTGCACGGAGACCGGTTCGCTGAGCCCGGTGAACCTGGCGGCCGGTACCTATTGGATTAACTTGGACAACGCTGTGACCGAGGCTGGCAGATCCGATCTTCTGGGACGAGAACGACGGCCCGTCTTTGGCCTCCCAGACCTCGGTTGGAACAATCCCTTCGGAATCGTTCACCGTCTTGGGCGCCATGACCACTGGCGGCACTTCGGTACCTGAGCCCAGCGGCATCATGCTGTTCGGTTCCGGCATCCTGGGGCTGGCCGGTCTGCTGCGCCGGAAGGTGTGATAGCGTTCACGCGATCAAGTTGAGACAGGATTTGACCCGGTTGAAATGCAAGGAGGTTTGGCGCGTGAAACTATGTATCGTCTCACTGGCGCTTCTTGTTCTTTGCCTGTCCGCTGTTCCGGCCGCGTCGCAATCGTTCTATTCGAACGGTCCAATCAACGGCACCACCGATGCCTGGACCATCAACTTCGGTTTCGTGGTTAGCGACACATTCAGCAGCGGCGGCGCAGGCGTCGTCATTGGCCTGTCGTTTGGCGCGTGGCTGTTCCAGGGCGACGTGCTGGAGAGTGCAGAAGTCTCCATCACCTCGTCGGAGTTCGGCGGCACAACGTTATACCGATCAGATCGTCAGCTTCACTCAAAGCGGCTGCTCGGGCAACCAGTATGGCTTCAATGTCTGCACGGAGACCGGCTCGCTGATTCCGGTCAACCTGGCAGGCGGGACGTACTGGCTGAACCTGGACAACGCGGTGGTCCCATGGCGACCCGATTTACTGGGACGAGAACTCCGGTCCGTCATTCGGCTTCGGAGAACTCGGTCGGAACCATTCCTTCGGAAGCGTTCACCGTACTGGCGAAACACGACAACCTCCAGCACCTCGGTACCTGAGCCCAGCAGCATCATGCTGTTTGTTTCCGGTATCCTCGGCCTGGCTGGCGTCTTGCGCCGCAAGCCGTTCTAACTTATGCCCTTGGAATCGAGCGGGGGGCCGGCAATCGGGCACTGAGTTAAATTAGATCAATGCCATTCACTGGCCACTGGCCACCGCCCACCGCCCACCGCCCACGGCCCACCGCCCTTACGGTCCCTTCATCTTCTCTCTTACCTGCTTCGCCAGCTTCTCAATCTGCTCCGCTTTCTTGACGACGTCCAAGGACAACGTGTTCTCGTTGCTCTTGTCGACGTACTGCTTCAGCTCGGTCGCCAGCTCCAGCAGTTTTGCGGTGTCCTTCTTTATATCGGCCTGGCGCTGAAGGTTGGCTTTCTTCACCATTTCCTTGCGCTGCTGTTCCTGCCAGACATCGCTGGGGCTGCCGACGGTCGGCTGTTGCGCATCGGGTTGCGGCGGCGCCGGCAAGCTCGGCCGTGACTGTGCCACCCCGTAGACGGCCGAGCCGGCAAAGAAAGCGATAACCAGGACACGAGCTTGCAAGCGACGTGAGCGAGACGCAGTGTGTTTCATGGGAACTTCGTGATTATATTGCTGCCGCGCGCGTCATCCAAACGCCGCGCGAATCGCGAAATTGTCATCACAAGCGGAGTGAGGGATCTGTTTTTCGTGACCCGGAAGGACAGCAGATCCCTGGCTCCGCTGTGATGACAATGTTTGAAAGCCTTTGAGACACTATAATCCGCCAGAATGTCCTCTTTTTTGCATCGACTTGCCGGGGTGACTCTGGGGCCGACGGACGCCCGGCACAACTTCCTCAACATCCTGAGCAGTTGGAGCGACGACACCTTCGACTTCATTCGCCATCAGGTGCCGCGCTTCGTCGCCGTTCTTATTCTTTCCTTCATTCTGACGCGCCTTTTGAAAGTCGCCACCCGGCACCTGAGCGGCCTCAGCAAGCGGGAGGCGCTGCCCTCGGCGCTGCGCGCGCAACAGATCCGCACGCTGGCCAGCGTCATCTACAGCGTCGGCGTCTTCATGATCATCTTTCTGGCGGCGCTGCAAATCCTGCCGCTACTGGGCATCAATATGGGGCCGCTGCTGGCCAGCGCAGGCATTGCCGGCGTGGCCATCGGCTTCGGCGCGCAGACGCTGGTGCGCGACTTCATCAACGGCTTTTTCATCCTGGTCGAGAATCAATACGACATCGGAGATACCATCCGCATCGCCGGCGTGCAGGGCACGGTCGAGCTGATGACGCTGCGCCGCACCACCCTGCGCGATGCGGACGGCACCGTCCAC
This sequence comes from uncultured Acidobacteriaceae bacterium, assembly GCA_963735915.1. Taxonomy (GTDB): domain Bacteria; phylum Acidobacteriota; class Terriglobia; order Terriglobales; family Acidobacteriaceae; genus Bog-257. Next base: position 249,333 of record CAVTMX010000009.1, read on the forward strand.
AACGTCCCCAGCAGCCAGATCACCGTCGTCAGCAATCTCACGCGCGACTGGACGCAGCTCGCCCTGCACATCTCCGTTGCCTATCAGACCGACAGCGACAAAGCGATCAAGGTGCTGAACGAGGTAGGGGACGAGCTGGCCGCCGATCCCGACTTCGGCCCGATGATCGTCGCCAGGCCGCAGGTGCCGGGCATCGAGAAGGTGAGCGGCGACGAAGTCGATTACCTGATGCTGGTGAAGACCCGCCCGGGAGCGCAAGATGCCGTCCGTCGCGAGTTGCGCCGCCGCATCAAGGCCTGCTTCGAGAAGAACCAGATCCAGCCGGGCAACCCCAACCGGGTTTACTTGATGGACAGCAAGCCCAGCTGACTCCTCGCAACTGAAGAAAAAGCTCCGCCAATTCAGGCATTTAACACAAATGTCCCGAATTGCCCTTTTATGCCCCTTGCTCCTCACAGCAGAGTTCGCGGAGTATTGGCCAACTTTCGTGCCCATTCAGAAACCGGTGTCTGTCGGCCTGCTGGGCTTGTCTGCAACCCTTTTCTCAAGTGTCAGCGCGATGCGAGGAGCCAAATTCATGCGACGTATTCCCTGCTTAGTCATTGTCATGTTGTTGGCCGTGATGGCCATGCCGGCGCACGGCCAGATGAACATCGCCACCGTTCCCGTGCAGAACGCTGCCTATTACCTGGCGGCGAATTCGGCGACCAATATGGTCTATGTGGTCAACACCTGCGGAACGATCCCCAATTGCAACGGCACCCAGCCGGGCACGGTCACCGTTATAAACGGAGCGACAAACATGGTCGCCGCCAACGTGACCGTGGGAGACAATCCCCAATTCCTGGTAATCAATTCCACCACGAACAAGATTTATGTCACGAACCGCAAGGACAATACCGTCTCGGTCATTAATGGCGCCACGAACACGGTCATTAAAACGATTTCTGTCGGCTCCCATCCCGTCGTTGAGGACGTCGACCCGATAACGAACAAGATCTACGTCGTCAATAACGGCAACGGCCAAGGCACCACGATGAGCGTGATCGACGGCAACACCGACACGGTGACGGCCACGGTGACGGTCGGCAACTATCCGGTGTCCGTGGCCGTCGACCCGGTCCGGAACAAGATTTACGTGGTCAACTACTGCGGCAACCAGTTTGGTTGCAACGCCACGCCGGCTCCGGGAACGGTCAGCGTGATTGACGGCGCGACCAATCACGTGACCGCCACGGTCACGGTCGGCTACGGCCCTGCGATCATTTTCGTAAACGCGGTGACGAACAAAATCTATGCGCAGAACTCGTGCGGCAACACCTCCAGTTGCGATATCACCGGCGATAACACCAACGTCATTGGGACCGTAACCCAGATCGACGGTTCGACACTGGCGACACAGACCGTCGCTACGGGCCAGGGCTCGGTAGCGATGGCCTACAACAATGTGGCGAATGCGGTTTATATCAGCAACAATACCGATAACACGATATCGGTCATCAACGGCGCGACCCTTGCTGTCTCCACCGTGAATGTCGGCACAGCTCCCGATGATGTCGAGGTGAACCCGGCCACCAATACCATCTTCGTCTGCAATTCCGGCTCGAACACCGAGACCGTCATTAATGGCGCAACCCTGACCACCATCGCGACCATCGACGTCGGCAATACGCCGGTGGAAGCCTGGGTCAATCCGGTGGTCAATCGCGTTTACGTAACGAACGTGGGCGACCAAACGGTCTCCGTGCTGTCCGGAGTCGCCCCCAATGCGATCCAATTCGTCAATGTGACCCCCTGCCGTTTGTACGATACGCGCCCGCCCAACGGTAGCGGCCCGATTATGGGTGGCACGTCGGAGAACTTCGTCATTCCGGGCGCGGGCGGCTGTGGCATTCCCGACAATGCCGTTGCTTATTCCCTGAACGTCACCGTGGTCCCGGGGACGTCGAACCACCTGGGTTACCTGACTATCTGGCCGACCGGACAGGCGCAGCCGGTCGTCTCCACCATGAACTCGCCGGATGGCCGGACGAAGGCCAACGCGGCGATTGTCCCTGCCGGCTATGAGGGCGCCGTCAGCGTTTTCGCCAGCAATACCACCAACGTCATCCTGGACATCAATGGCTACTTCACGGCGCCCGGGTCGGGCACGCTTCAGTTCTACCCACTAACTCCGTGCCGCATCGTTGACACGCGTAACAACCAGGACGGCGGAACGCTCCAGGCGGGCGTAGAGCGCGACTACAACATCGCGGGGAACTGCGATATTCCCGGCAGCGCGGAGGCCTATTCGCTGAACGTTACGGTCATTCCGCCGAGCGGCGGCCTGGATTACCTGACGGTCTGGCCCAAGGGTGAGGCGCAACCCGTCGTCTCAACGCTGAACGACAGCACGGGGACCATCGTCGCCAACGCCGCGATTGTGCCCGCAGGCTCGCAGAACGCGACCGCCTTCTACCCCCACAACCACAACACCGACCTGCTGGTCGATGTTGACGGCTACTTCGCCCCGCCGGGCACGGGCGGTCTGTCGCTGTATCCCGCGGTACCCTGCCGTACGCTCGATACGCGCCAGAGCGGCAGCGGCTTCAACGGCCAGATCGTTGTCGGCGTGGAGACCAGCCCGTGCGCCGTAACCAGCGCTGCCAAGGCCTACGTCTTCAACGCGACCGTGGTGCCGCCTGGCCGCCTGCTGTATCTCACGCTCTGGCCGCATGGAGAAACCCAGCCCACGGTCTCGACGCTGAACGCCAACGACGGCTTCATAACCTCGAACCTGGCGATTGTGCCGACCAATGACGGCTCCATCGACGCATTCGCATCCTCCCAGACACAACTCATCCTGGACATCTCCGGCTACTTCGCACCGTAAGCGGCCAGCCCGAGAAGCCCTTCAGCCGCCTCCACCCTGCCGCGAAAACCCATCCGGCAGGGTGGTCGCGTTTCGGGGACATTATTCCGCCCGCGGTAAGAGGCCCAAGCCGTTCGACTTTGGTAATCGCGAAGCCGCGGACTGCAACTTAAGTGTTGACAAGCGAGTCGAACCGAGGCAACTTTGTAGGCTCCTCGTACCGAATCCGTTCAGCCGCGCTGGCCGTACTTGATTCATCGCGGCTCTCGGAGTCAGGCAAGACCCTAGTCTGGAAAATCGCTCCCAGAATTCAGGAGAACGCCATGTCGTCACCCGCACCCCGTTTTGCAATCTCAAGTCGCTTTGCGATTTTCCTTGTTGTGGTGGCTTTGTCGGCCCTGGGCTGGGCAACGGACACTAAGAAAAGCACGCCGGCGCCGGCGCCGCATCCCGCGGCCGTGCCGCAGCAGCACCCGGTTCAGCAACAGCATCCGTCGCAGCAGCAGCAGGTACCGCGCACTGGACAACAGCAGCAGGTACCGCGTACCGGGCAATCGACGCAGGTGCCTCGTACCGGGCAACAGCAGTATCCCGGCCAGCAGCATCAGATACCGGTTACGGGCGCCAGCCATTCGACGGGCCTAGGTTCGCAACCCGGGAGGAACCAAGGCGTGGGTGGGGGAGCTAATGGCAGGCCCGGAAACGCAAACATCAACAATGGCTCCCACCCTGGCGGCACTTCCGTAGCTAGCGGCTCGCACCCGAACAATAACTTCTCGCAGCCCCACCAGCCAGGAGTTTACCGGCCCCCGGCGACTGCTCAGGCGAGGCCTCTGCCAAAGGGCGGGGCCGAATACCACGAGGCGAATCGCACGATCAGGACCGACCCCAATGGACATGTGACTCACATTACCGCGCAGCACGGCATGGCCGGATCAATGACCATCAATCACACGCGCTACGGCCGGGTGATCGAGACCGGCCGCCCGGGTTCGCGCGTGGTCAACTATGGACCTCATCGCGGTTTCGTTGAGCGGCCACTGCGCCAGGGCTACTATTCGCGCACCTACGTCTATGGCGGACGCCATTATGCCGTGGTCTATCGCGAGTACAGCTACCGCGGCTATGCCTACTACCGATACGTCCCGGCTTACTACTACGGGCCGCGCTTTTACTACTGGGCAGCCAGTCCGTGGCCCGCGCCCGTGGCCTATGGATGGGGCGGCGCGATCGTCGCGCCCTGGATTTACGCCTATCCCGCTTACTTCACTCCGGCGCCCGTCTACGCCTCACCGGATCTTTGGCTAACGGACTACTTGCTGGCGGAGAATTTGAAGTCGGCCTATGAAAGTCAACAAGCAGCTGCCGATGCAAATGCCGAGGCCGCGAACGCGAACGCCTATGCCAACGCGAACGCCAATGGCGCAATCACGCCTGAAGTCCGCCAGGCCATCGCCGACGAAGTGCGGCAACAGATTGCCACCGAGCAGGCCGCAGCCGGCCAGGCTCCCGCCGCGACGACGAACGCGAATGCAGCGCCGCCCGAAGGCCCCGGCGGCGATGCCCCGCCTCCTGCGCTGAACTTGAAGTTCTTCGTCGTCTCCTCTCATCTTGACCTCGCCAGCGACGGCCAGCCCTGCTCGCTCACCCCGGGTGACATCATTGAGCGGCGCAGCAAGGACGCGGACCCTGACGGCAACGTGAAGGTCGAGGTCGTCAGCAGCAAGCCGGGAGACTGCACCTCCGAATCCGACCTCCAGGTGAAGCTCGCCGACCTTCAGGAGATGCATAACCAGTTCCGCGAAAACATCGACGCCGGGCTCAAGGTCATGGCCGACAACGACGGCAAGGGTCTGCCCAAGGCGCCCGCCGCCGATGTCCGCACTGTGGCCGAGGGCACCTGCCCTCCCGCCAGCGACGCCGACACGACTCTTCTGGCGCAGGAAAGCGATGGCGAAAAACTGGAAGCCCAGGTAGGGCAGAACTAACGGGGCGGTCACTCCGCCCCAACTGCGATCAGGGGAATTGAGGAGGTTCCCATGAGAAAAGTGGCGCAATTAGCGGCCATGGTAGTCATCACAACCTGCTGGGCAAATGCTCAGACCGACCAGAGCGCTCTGCAACAGCGGCTGAATAGCCAGTTCCAGTTGACGCAGATGACCCTGGACCGGAGCAACATCGTCAGCACCGGCACCACCCTGCGGCTCAACAAGGATGGACTGGTCATGTACGGCACATCCTCGCCCATGCCGTCGTCGAATACGTATAAGAATGGAAGGATCACGCAGGGCGGCGGCGCATTTGGAAGAGACATTCTGATTGGCATGTCCTCGCCCGGGGCGCAAACGGCCAATCAATACCCGCACCACAAGTTCGCCGCGAACGATGAGGTATGGGTCATCAAGATCGACATTCACCCGACTGACGTGACTCTGCGCCTGTGCAGCAATCCCGGTGACGGCATGTTGTACTACGGCGACCTGAAGTTCCCCTTCGACAAGGGCCCCACTCCTACTCCCGGCCAGGTGATCGCGAAGATCGGCGAAGTATTGACCTCAGAGCAGCCCGAAGGTCAGCCGGCCGGAGTTGTCGAAACCGCAGCCGGCACGCAGGCGACACCAGCTGCCCCCGGTGCCCTGAACCTGCCGGCCTTGTACGCAAACTCCAGGAACTCCGGCGACCAGCTGCAGCTGAACGCCGACCATTCTTTCGTTTTGCAAGAACACGGTCGGCCCTATCACGGGACCTTCACCGAAAAGGGCGCCACCCTGATATTGAACCTCCGCGAGGCGAATAAAACGGCGATGGTAACCGTAGAGGGCGCCGACCTTATAGATCCCAGCGGGATTACCTGGATACTACAAAGGCCCGCACAAGCTGCCCCCGCTGCACAAGTCACCCCCGCTGCACTGAAGCTGCCGGCCCTTTATGTGAACTCCAAAAACGCGGGCGACCAGCTCAAGCTGAATGCGGACAAGTCGTTCTCGCTGCAAGAGGACGGTCAGCCCTATCACGGTACCTTCACCGAAAAGGGCGACAGCCTGGAGTTGAACATCACCGAGACGAATTCGACTACGGTGGTAACGTTGCAGGGCAACAGCATCAAGGACACCAGCGGGCATACGTGGACGTTGCGTTGACTGCCTGCGATGTAACTGTGTAGAGTTCACGCTCGGTACGAGGAAATGCACTTTATGCCTGGAACACCCCTGCGAGGCGCCGCCCGTTTTGTCCTTATCATCGCGTCGGTGCTGCTGCTTTTCCTCCTGGCTTCCGTCATCTTCGCCGGGCAGTTTGTAATCACCACCATCAATTATGTTGTCGGTAATCTGGCGAACCGTTCCGGCCTGAGCCTCTTTCTCGTCCGTTCGCTCGTGATTGCGGCCACGATTCCCTTCTTCTACGCCATAGGACAATTCACGCGCTCGATCCTCGCGTTGCTGGGCTTCGGCTGGAACCCGCTCGGCTTCTACAAGAACAAATACGGCGCCATCATCATCGCCTATATCGCCATCTTCTATGGCGCCATGTACTGGGCGTCACTCGATGCCTACGCCTACAAATACTGCGCCGACACCCCGGAAGGCATTTCGCTCTCCGACGGTCCGGGCAAGGAAAAAATCTACGGGACGGAGTTCCAGCCGTGCAGCATGGCCCAGATCGAGGTGCTGCGCAACGGCAGCGGCAAGCTGGCCGCCCCGCGCGAGATTCGCATCGCCAATGCCGCCGACTACGCCTGGTTCGACGTTGCCGGCCGCCCCCGCGTCTGGTACGCACAGGATAGCGACGGCCACTACCGCTTCTTCGACCATGCCGGCGTGAATCCCTCCACCGGCCATCCCTTGCAGCCCATCGACGAGAACGCCATCCAGCAGGCGAAGAAGCAACAGTCCGCAGCCGCAGCCGGCAGGCGCTCGGCCGAGGCACGGCAGGCAGCAGCCGCCTCCAAGGCGCAGGACACCGCCGCCAAGGCCCAGGACGCGGCCGAGGCGCAGGAGTTGACCAAGCAGGCGCAAGCCCAATTCGACGCCGGCGATTACAAGGGCGCGATGGACAATTGCGAGCGCGTGCTGGGCAAGGCGCCGAATTCGGAGTGTGTCACGCTCCATCAGCGTGCGCAGGTAAAGCTGGCGCAGCAACTGGTCAATAAGGGCCAGTCGCAACTGGAGCGCGGCCAGCTTGACGAAGCCGTGTGGAGCGCCGACGAAGCCATGAAGCTCGATCCCGCCAACCGCAACGCCGCCAAGCTCAAGCTGCTGGCCCTCAAACTCAAGCCTCGCGTGTCGAACTAAACCGCGTCAACCATCACGCTGCGCCGCCCCGCGCGCCGCACGCAGATCGACTCCCAACTGCTCGCACTTCTTATAAAGATGGCTGCGCTCCAGCCCCAGCGCCCGCGCCGTGTTGGTAATGTGATGGTTCTGCCGCTGCAATTCCGCCAGAATGGTCTCGCGCTCGAAGACCGCGATGCGGTCATACAGCCCGCCGTGCTCCTCGCCGGCCGCCAACTCCACCAATGGATTCGCCCGCGGTAGTGCGAGCTCCACCGTCGCCGCGTCCACTGTCTCCGACGTCGCCAGCAGCAGCAAACGCTCCACTGCATTGCGCAGCTCGCGGACATTCCCCGGCCACGAATACTCTTGCAGCGCCGCGATCGCATCCGTCGGTGAACGGCGACCGGCTTCCACCCATTCTGCGCGCACACCTGCGCGCGCAAAATGTTCCACCAGCGCGGAATGTCGTCCGGTGCGCTCGCGCAACGGCGGCAGCGTGACCGGAAACACGACGACGCGATGATACAGATCGTCGCGGAAACTTGCCCCGCTTCACCAGTCCTTCAGATTGCGGTGCGTCGCCACCACCACGCGCACATCGACCGCCACCGGCTTGTCTCCGCCGATGCGTTCCACCTCGCCTTCCTCCAGCACCCGCAGCAGCTTGGCCTGCATCGTGAGCGGCATATCGCCAATCTCATCAAGCAACAGCGTCCCGCGATGCGCCTGCTCGAACTTGCCGACATGCCGCTGCAGCCGCGCCCGGTGAACGCGCCCTTCTCATGCCCGAACAGCTCCGACTCGATCAGCTCCGCCGGCACCGCCGCGCAGTTGAGCGTCACAAACGGTCCTCTGTCGCGCTGGCTGCTTCTCATGCAACGTCCGCGCCACCAATTCCTTGCCCGTGCCGGTTTCGCCGTAGATGCAGACGCGCGACTCGCTGGCGGCCACGCGTTCAATCTGCGCCATCGCGCGTGCGCATGGCCTCGCTGCGTCCAGACCATGTACTGCTTGCCCACGCGCCGCCGCAGCTCGGTGGTTCTCCGCCTCCAGCCGCTTGCAGCTTCAGCGCATTCTCAACCGTCAGCAGCAGCCGGTCGGTCGAGATCGGCTTCTCCAGAAAATCCAGCGCGCCCAGCTGCGTCGCCCGCACCGCCATGTCGATGTGCGCCTGCCCCGACATCATCACCACCGGAGTGCCGACGTCATTCTTGACTGCAGATCCTCCAGCAGCGCCAGGCCGTCGCGCCCCGGCATCACCACGTCGGACAGAATCAGGTCGAAGACATGCGCCTTGGCCAGTTCCAGCGCCCGCGCCGCGTTGTCGCACACCGTCGCCTCATGTCCCGCCAGCCGGAACGCGCGCGCCAGCGACGCCAGCGTGTTGGCCTCGTCATCGACAATCAGGATGTCGCGCTTTCGCTCATACGCTCGCCGCCTTCGCCGCCGCAGCGGCAGCTCCAATACAAAGGTCGCTCCGCTGCCCGGCACGCTCTCCACGCGAATCGTCCCGCCATGATCGCTCACGATCACCGACTGCACGATCGCCAGCCCCAGGCCCGTGCCGTGCTGCTTGGTCGTGTAGTACGGCGTGAACAGCCGCTCGCATTCTTCCGGCGGTCATACCCGCTCCCGGTGTCCGAGACGCGAGATCGCAACCGCGCCGTCCTTGCGTTCGGCCGTCATCGTCAGCGTACCGCCGTTGGGCATCGCATCCATCGCGTTCAGCACCAGGTTCGAAAGCGCGCGATGCAGCAGGTCGGGATCGGCCATCATCGGCAAGCGGCACATCTCGCAGTTCGCAATCGCAGCGCGATGTGCGGCTGATGCTGCGCCAGCGCCGGCTCGTACAAGCTGCGCGACCTTGCGCACGCATCTCCGCGATGTCCACCGGCTCCAACTGCGGCTTCGGCAACTTCGAAAAGTCGCTGAAGCGCGCAATGATGTTCTTCAGATTCGCGATCTCGGCCGTCAGCGTCGCCGTGCTCTCGTGAAAAATTTCGTCGAACTCCGCCGGCGGCAGGCTGCGCGCCCGCATCAGGTTCTCCACCGTGATTTGCAGCGGGAACAGCGGATTCTTCAGCTCGTGCGCCAGCCGCCGCGCCAGCTCTCGCCACGCCGCCACCCGCTCGCTTTGCACCAGCCGCTCGCGCTGCTCCAATAGTTGCTGGGTCATGTGGTTGAAGCTGCGGCCAGCGCGCCCACTTCGTCGCGCGAAGCAACATCCACGTGCGTCGTGCCAGTTCCCCGCGGCAACCTCGCTCGCCGCCACCGCCAACTGCTCAATCGGACGCGAGATGCGCGACGTGATCCACAGGCTCGCCGCGATCGCCAACAGAATCCCCGCACCCGCCACACCGTAGGCAATCGCGCGAATGTGCTGTTGCAGCTCGACCAAGCCGCGCCGCGAATTCGCGACCACCACCACCGCCAACACCGATCCATCCGGCGCAGCCAGTGGCATGGCCGTCGCGTCCACGCTGTCCTCGCGGCGATCGGTGATGTAGACGACACCGCTCGCTTCCTTCGCTTGCAATTGCGCCCGTTCAACCAACGCCTGATAACGCGCGGGCTGCGCAACCTCGCCCGCAGTGCTCGCCAGCTCGCGTGGATCGAAGCCAGGAGTCAGCACAGGATAAAGGAGCACCGATGCGTCCGCAGGCTCGGCCAGATTGGCAAGAAATCCACGGTCGAGCCGCCTGCCCCCAAGCACGTACAGGGTGGGTGCCCCACAGCCTGCCCTGAGCTTGTCGAAGGGTTCGCCCATCCTTTGGGCTAACGTGGGTCCGTCGGAGTCTCGCACCGTCCGCAGTGCGAACAGCCCGACCTCGCTCGTGCCGTCGGGCAAGGCCTCCCGCTTTAGAAAGCTGGGCTGATTCCCTGCGCCGCGCACATCCTCTTTATAGCCGAAGCGCGCCGGCCATTGCGCCGACGAGACAATGCTCCCATCCGCCGCGACGATCTCCAGGAAGTCGAGTTGATAATCGCGGGCCAGCGCCGCCGCTTCATTCAGGTAGGGCGAAGCATCGCCCGTGCGCGCGAGGCCAAATGCGATGCCGGCCAACCGATCGCTGGCCGCCAGCCGGTCCACCCGCGCTGCGACGTCGTCGGCATGTCCTTGAAACTCGCGCCGGAATTGATCGACAAGCGCCGCCGCGCGTTTCTGGTCGGCCTGCGCGAAGGCCTGCCGCGTGCGCAGCGAGACAATCCACGCCACCGCCGCCACTGCTAGTACCACAGTGAGGGACATCACCAGCAGCAGCTTCTGGCGGAGGCTCACTTCGCATCCTCCAGCGAGACATTCGCCACCAGCGGCATGCCGTCAGGAGCCAGGACAAGATTGTGCACGCGATTGCTCACGCCATAAGCGCGCGGCAAATAAAGCAGAGGTACCACAGTGTAGGAGCGGAGAAACGCTCTTTCGGCGCGATAATGAGAAGCCGGATCGCCGCCCTCGTCATTGAGCGCGCCCCCAAACTTCCCGATCATCTCGCGCAATCCGGGAGCGGCGCCGCCGGCTTCCAGGTGCACCACAGTCAAGGTGAGATCGGTCTTTACGTTTGCCGCCTGCGAAACTACTTGCACGCTCCAGCCGGCGTCGCGAAGGTTCAGCGCCAGCCGTTCGGCAACCAGTTGCAGCACGGGGTTGGAGGCGTCCACGCCCAGCCGCAACGGAGGCGACTGGCCGCCGCGCAGCTCACGCGCGCGTGGGACATTTCCGGCCGTCGGGAAAAGAAACGAGTATGCGCTGAGCCCGCTCGGCAGCAAACCCCCGGTCATCTCGCCCTGCTTCTGAAAAATCACATTGAACAGCGCCGTCCGATCCACGGCGAGGGCAATAGACTCGCGCAGATGCACATCCGCAAGGCGCTGGTCTGACACTGTAAGAGCCAGCAGGTCAGCAGGCCAGTCTGACTGGGCCAGCGGCATATGGTCTTGTTGCGCCGCGTGCAGGAGTTCGGGCGGGACCTCCACCAGGTCCGCTTTGCCAACGCTGAAATCCAGCCACTGCGCGCGCAGCGCGCGGTCGCCATAGATTTCCACGGCATCCACAAAAGGCCTCCCCTGCCACGAATCGTCATTGGCGGTCAGGAATAGCGTGCCATTGGAGTTGCCGGCGAAGCGGAACGGCCCGGTTCCGTCGGGATTGCCGGCGTCATCCTTGCGCGTGATCGCATACTCGCTGCGCGCCAGTTCGGCGGGCAGATCCTGCATGGGCGACTCGCTGGTGACGATCACGGAGTCGCCTGCCGCGCGCACGCGCCAGCCGCATCCCGTGCAGCTTTGCGCCAGCGACATCGCCACTGCCGCTGGCGTGAGCGGCGAGCCGTCATGGAAGCGCACGCCGGGCCGCAGATGAAATTCCCAGCGATGGTTCTCGCTTTGCGCCTCCCAGCTCACAGCCAGGCCACCGGCCCCGTTCATGTCTATCAAAGTATCGAAGATGAGTTTGCGAGCGATTCCGTCCGGCGCCTTCAGCGGATTGGAGCGGGTCTCGATGCGCAGGGTTCCGCCGTAACGCGGACGCGTCCGCGCGGCCGCCGGCGCCAGCAGCGCAGCCACCACACTAATGGCTGCAAACCACCGAAACAATGTATCCCGCATATCCCGAACCCCGCAGCTGCCGCACAATCGCGACCGCCGAGCTCCCGTCCGCCGCCGGCCACAACGCGGTGACCGTTCCGTCGAAGTTTAACGGCGGGCTCACCGGCGTCGCCTCACGGCCCGAAATTTCGTAGGCGCGAATGGAATCGGCCACTCCCCATCCTGCCTCCGAAGCCAGTACCTGCGTCCCCGAGCCGCATCCCGAGCGCACGGCGGCAATGTCGCTGCCCCAGTCGCGCGCCCCGATCAGCAGCTTGTGCGAGCCGGACTCCAGGATGTGCACTGCGCCGCTCACATCGGCAAAAAGAAATGCGGTGCTGCCCGCGCGCACCAGCTCCGCCGCCGAGTAGAACGGCGGAAGCTTCGGCCCAAAGCCCGGAACCACGACGCCGGTGAAGAAGTTTCGCGCAGGGTTGTAGAACGCCCTCTGCGAGCCGAGCGGCCACGGGTCGTCGCTGTTCTTGCAGGCGATGGTCAACTTCCCGGTGTCCGCGACCTTGCTGCCCGCGCAGACCATGCCGGGCAAATAGGCGTCGAACAGATGGTCGGGAGCGGGCACGATGCGTCCCCGGGGATCGCGCGGCAAAGGCTGCGTGTGCACGATGTCGAACATCTGGGCCAGCGGCGAGGACACGATGATTTTGTCGGAGCTGAGGATGATCGTGTATTGCTCGGCGCCGGCGCTGATTTTAGTGAGATCGAGAATCGTCTCGCCCCCATTTACGACCCCGGTGGCCTGCAAGGTCATCGCGGGCGCCGCTTCGGCCGTCGCGGGGCCCTTGGGACCGGCCACCGGGAGCATCGCCACCTTTATCTCGATGCCCTCCTGCACCTCGGCGACCCACAACCAGCCTTGCAGGTTCTGCGATAAGGTGACCCGCACATCACAGTCGGCGTTCTTCTCGCGGACAACGACGCCGGCGCTGCGCAGCTCGCGCTGGAGGGCGCGACGGAGCTTCGGCACATCGTCGGCGGGAAAAGAAGAGCGGTTCGTAACGGCAAGTGTGACTGTGCCGGGGCCGCTGAGCGCCGCGATCTGTTTGGCCAAGTCGGCGGCGGGTGCGTCCCATTGCGACTTCACTGAATCGTGGCCTGTGTTCTCTTGGGCCGAACAGGTATTCGCCGTGCAGACGGATGCAGCGATCACGAGCGCGAATATCGCAACCAGGAGCCGATTGGAGGAGGTCATCCGTTGTGGCGAATTATATCCCGCTAGTTTCATTCTGCCTGTGACCTGTTCACACCCCGGGTGCCCCAGGTCTCGCGGGGTTCGAGACCTGGGCGCCAGTCAAAGTTGTCGGAAGGCCCCAGGTCTGGCACACCGCCAGTCCTGGGGCACCCACAAGACCGGTGAGTTGAAACTGACAACTGACCGCTGACAACTGACAACTGCTTTTCATCGATTCTGGTTGGGCGCCGGGTCAGGCTCGTCGGCATACGGCGCCATGCCCCCTTTCCCTCCCAACCCGCGAAACACATCGCTGGCGAAGAAGTACTTGCCGTCGGCCGGCACCATCATCACCTGGATCTTGTCCGACAGCTTCTCGGCGACGATCTTGTTGATCAGCAGCGGCGTCTCGCGCAGCACCGCGGCTTCGCTGCGCATGCGCTCGGCGTCGGCGGCGGCGGTCACGCGAATGCGCTTGGCTTCGGCGTCGGCCAGCAGGTCGCGGCGCTCAACCTCAGCCTTGCTGTCGATCACCTTGGCCTGCGCCGCCGCCTCGGCGTTCTGGATGGTCGCCTCCTTGCGCGCCTCCGCTTCCAGCTTCGACTGCTGGATCTGCTTCTCCTTCAGCGGCAGCGTGTACTGCATCGCGTCCGATTCACCCTTGGCCTCCACTACCCTGGACTGGGCCTCGCCTTCGGCTGCCTTCACCTTCTGCACTTTCTCGGCTTCGGCCTCCAGCTCGGCGATGCGCACCTGCTTTTGCTGAATGTCGGTCTGGATGTTGAGCTGGTCGTCCTGCTGCTCCTTGAGCAGCAGGTCCTGAAGGCCGCGCGCATATTCAGCCGGAAGTTGGATGTCGCGCAGCATGACTTCCTTCACGATGAGGCCGTCGGCGCCCAGCTTGCGGGTGATGACGTCGGCGGCACGCTGGCGCACCTCTTCGCGGTGCGAGCTGAAGATTTCGCGCACCGTATAGCCGGGCGCAAGTTCGCGCCAGGCGCTGGCCACCACCGGCGGCACGATTTCGGTCTCCACCGGCTGCGGCAAGTGCGACTGCACATAATCGAGCCGCCGCGGATCGAGCTGATAGCGCACCGTGATCGCGAGGCCGATGCTAAGGCCCTCCTTCGATTGCACATTCAGGACGCCGGCCTTCGAACCTGTTTCAGGCTTTTTGCCGTCTTCGACTACGCCCGTCGTGAAGAGCTTGTCGCGCATGTCGAACAGTTGCACGTCTTCGACGAACGGCACGACAAAGTGCACGCCGGGATAGAGCGTGCCCGGCTCGGTGCCGCGCGTTTCGCTGGTCCGCACGCCGGCCATGCCGCCGGGCACCACCACGATGCTGAGGGCGATGAGCAGGGGCGCCCATCCCAGCGCAATCAGCGCGGCGGTCGTGCGCCAGCGGACGGGCTGCGGTGCGACGGCATCCTCCACTCCGCTCTCCACCGCACGCCGGTATTGCAACAGGAGCCAGAAATCGTAGGCGAGCACCGACGCGCCCGCGACGAACAGGCCCACACCAATCGTCATCAGCAAATACTTGAACGCAAGCATCTCGTCCTCCTCTTTCGTTTACCGCACTCGCTCCGAACTGCGATTTTTCTGATTGCCCGGCTTAGGAGCGAAGAACAGCCGGAACAATCCACCGAGAAACATTTCCTCCACCAGCACCGCGCAGGCGAGCGAGAGCAGCAGCCCTCCCAGCGTCGTCAGTGCGGTTGCAGCGCCTTGCACAACTCACCTCCACCCAACTACTGTCCAGCCGATTCGGTCGCAGCGTTCTGCGCCATCGCGACCACGCTCGTCGAAGCCGGCGAAGCCGTACCGAATACCGCCGCGGTCTCGGCATCGCGCTCGCCGCGAATCTCCACCGTGTCGCCCACCTTCACCATCGCGAAGAGCTCTTCCAGATCGCGCTTCGCCATGCGAATGCAGCCGTGCGAAGCCGACTTGCCGATGGACTGCGGCGCGTTCGTCCCGTGAATGCCGTAGCCTTTGCGGTCAAGCCCCATCCAGCGATTGCCGAGCGGATTGCGCGGCCCGGGCGCGATGACCTTGCCCTCGTGGTAGTAGGTGGGATCAGTGAGGCGCGCGACGATGCGAAAGCTCCCGGTCGGACTCGGCGTGCTCTCCTTGCCGACCGCGACGGAGTAGATCTTCTTCACTTGCCCGTCTTCAATCAGCGCGAGCTGACGATCGGGAAGGCTGATGAGCAGGAGCCGCTTGTCGTTGACCTGGACTTGGGCGTAAGCCGGAAAGCTCAATAAGAAAAAGATGGCGAAGATCAGTCTGGCTTGGTCTGAGTGGTACCGCGTGCTGCTTGCATTTTGCATCTCGCTACCCTCGCGACTGCTTGCGCTTTTCTAAAAAGCACGAGGGCAGCCATTCGGCGCGCTGAAGAAAATGCTGGAAAATGCGGAAATTGAGACGAGGGAGGAGTGTGTCAGGGCAGACACGCTGTGTCAGAGCAGACACAATGGGAATTTCGTTCGTTTCACCCCGTGCCGGATCGCGGAGAAGGCGAAGAAAGGACGAAGATGAGTGTTGCTCATCAGAAGGCGGTGAGCCTCACGGTGAACTGCACCTGGCGGGCGCTGCCGAAGTGGTTGGTGTCGGGCGCGAACAGCGCTTGGCCGGCGCTGTAGATCGGCGCCGCGGGCGTGCCGAAGACGCTGATGGCTTCCGGGCCGAAGTTGCGGTTGGCGGCGTTGGTGATGTTGAAGATGTCCATGAACAGGTCGAGGTGGCGGCCTTCCCCGTGCAGCGTGATGTCCTTCACGAAGCGGATGTCCCAATCGAAGAAAGCCGGCTGACGCAAGCTGTTGCGCGCGACCACCTCGCCGTTGATTATGGCGCGATCGTTCCAGTCGTTCGCGTCGTTTTGCAGGTCGAAGCCGACGATCGGCGTGTACGGCAGTCCCGAGCGCGCCACGATGATGGGGTTGAACTTGAATCCCAGCGGCAGATTGGTGATCGCGCTCAGGTTGAAGCTGTTGCGGACATCGTAATTCGAGTAAGCACTCTCGGCCGCGAGGTTGAACGGGTTCAGCGCGGGTGTCAGCGAAAACGGGCCGGCGCTGGAATTGTCGTCGCGGGCGCGCGCCAGCGTGTAGTTGGCCGTGAGCTGCGAGCGGTGCGGAAGCTGGATGTTGGCGGTCAGCAGCATGCCGTCGTAGGTCGAATGCGCCGATGACTCGTTCACCAGCAACTGTCCGATCGTCGGGTTGGGCCGCGTGAGCGGAAAAATCGGGAGGCCGCTCGCGTCGTACGTCGGCGGCTCGAGATTGCTGTTGAGCAGTTGCTGCAAGTCCCACGTGCT
Source organism: uncultured Acidobacteriaceae bacterium (assembly GCA_963735915.1). Taxonomy (GTDB): domain Bacteria; phylum Acidobacteriota; class Terriglobia; order Terriglobales; family Acidobacteriaceae; genus Bog-257. The sequence continues at coordinate 265,553 of CAVTMX010000009.1, forward strand.
GTTGTGAACATAGCCCGCAGTGAGCGAGAGCTTGGGCGTGAGCTGTTGCTCGACGCTGCCGGCCACTTGAAACGAACGCGGGTTGTGGAAGTCGGGTGCGATGCCGACGACGAGTGCGGCGGGCGTAGTCAATCCCGCTGGCGGCGCGCTGAGTGAGTGATAGCCGCCGGACGTGACCAGCGGGAGGACCTGCGGATCGAAGTAGCTGTCGGCGACCACCGTGTTCAGCGCATTATCGGTAAAGACGCGCTGAAAGATGTCGGCGGGCGTGGGCGCGTCGTAGAGACCGGCCGATGCTCGCACGACTGTCTTGGAAGCCGGGTTCCATGCGACACCCAGCCGCGGCTGCCACTGGCTCAGATCGTTGGGCGTAGAAGTGGTCTGGCTGATCCCTGAGTTGGGGTGCGACGGCTGCGGGTTCCACTGGCCGTCCCAGCGTAGCCCCGCTGTGACGGTCAGCTTTTTCGTCACCGGCAATTTTGAATCGACGTAGAATCCCAGCTCTTTCACCGCGCCGTTGTAGAACGGATCGCCGGTGTAGAACGTCTGCTGATAACGCCGGGGATTGCCGGCGAGATAATCGGCAAGCGAGTCGAAATCGAAGCGCCCGTTCAGATTGGCTTCATGGCGCAGGCTCGCCGGGTCGTAGCCGAAATCGACTCCGAGATGAAGCACGATTCCGCCGCGGGTGATCGCCAGGTCGTCGTTATAGCGATTGATGGTTGACGAGTACGATTCGTTCGCCAGCGCGTTGCCGCCGAGCACGCCGAAGCCGTTGATGACCAACTCGGGCGCATTCGAGTTGGGGGTGAGAGTTCGCTGGTCCTGCGCCCACTGCGCCAAGAGCTGATTGACCTTGCTCGCGCCGAACACCGTCGTCAGGTTGCCGCGCACCCAGTAGCTGTCGCCCGTGAGCGATGCGGCGTTGTCGATGGGCGCGATGCTGCGCGTCGAGCCTTCGTCGAGGTCCGTCGCGTTCACGCGATTGAAGTTGAATTCCAGGTTCAGCGTGTTGGCCTTGTTCAGCAGGAAATCCGTGCGCGCGAAGACCGATGTCGGGTCGCTGTGGCCGACGATTTGCCGTTGCAGGCTTGCCGGCCCCGGCGGGACTACAGCGCCCGGCGGCTGCGGCTCGAACTGCGTCCAGTAAGGAATGTTGAGGTAGTCCTGCTCGGCGCCGACATAAAAGAACGCCTTGTTTTTCTTGATAGGCCCGCCGATGGAGCCGCCGAATTCGTTTTGCGCGTTATCCAGCGAATGGCCGAAAGCATCGTCCGCAGTCCACGAGGGACGCCCGATGTAGAACGCCTCGCCGTGATACTTGTTGCTGCCTTCCTTGGTGACGATGTTCACGAAGCCGGCGTTGGTGCCGCCGACCTCCGCGGTCGCGCCCGCATGCACCACCTGAAACTCGCGTACCACTGTCTGCGGGAAGAAGAGCGAGCCGTCGGTTGCGCCGCGCTCGCCGCCATTCAAGGGATCGGTGAAGTCGAACCCATCCACAGCCGCGCTGAATGCGGTGGGCCGCTGGCCAGCGACAATCACGCCGGAGTAATCAGGGGCGGGTTCGACGCCCGCGGCCAATTGCGCGAACTGCGTGAAGTCGCGATCGCGGTTGGGCAGGTACGTGACCGTCAGGCCGGCGATGGTGTTGCTCACCTGCGGCGTCTCTTTGTTGACGGCGGGCGGCAGGGTGTTGCCCTCGACGGTCGGGCCGTGCCCGGTGACGGTCACGTTCTCCGATGTTCCGGCCACGCCTAACTGAATATCGAGCCGCACACTGCTGCCCACGACCAGGGTCACGCGTGCCGGCTTCTTCAGCCGGAATCCCGGGGCCTTCACCTCGACCGTGTAGGCGCCCGCGAGCAGCAGCGGCGCGGTAAACATACCGGTGTCTGACGTTGTCAGAGTACGAGTCGAGCTGAAGTCGGCGCTGCGGATAGTGACCTGCGCTCCGGGTACGGCGTTGCCCTGGGGATCGGTGACCGTGCCGCTGATGACGCCACGCGAGGCCGCAGACTGGGACCATCCGGTAGTCGATGCGAGCAAAAGGCAAAATGAAGCAAAGATGAGAACTGGCTTTTGCAAAGGCTGTTCACCACGGAGACGCTGAGCACAGGGAGTTGAAGGGGGGCGGCTTCAGCCGCGCCGTTGCAGGTTCCCTTCAGAAGCGGGCTTCAGCCCCTGAGGTAGCTTGCATAGGTGGCACCGGCGAATTTCCTCAGCGGCTAAAGCCGACAATTAGGACCAGTCTACGGCCCGGCTGAAGCCGGCCCCCTTCCGGCTAGAACACGATACGTGCCACGAACTGCATCTGGCGCGGAGGACCAACGTTGGCCAGGCCTCCGACCGGAGTGCCGAAGGTCGCAACCGGCAGCCCGTTGGTGTTGTTCCCGTAAGTGCCGTTCAGACTGAAAAGGTTCAGGTGATTGAGGGTGTTGAACGACTCCGCGCGCAGGATGGCGCTGGCACGTTCGGTCATACGGAACGACTTCTGCAACGCCAGCGCGAGATCGTTGGTCGGCGGCGCCTGACCGGCGTCGCGCGGAATGACCACGCCGTTGATGACAGGCCGGTCCGACGTATTGCCGTCGCCGTTGTTGTCCACACCGGTGGTGACGTTGATGGGGAATCCCGTGGCCGCCGTCAGCCAACCCGAAAACATGAAGCCCCAGGGGAATTGATAGGTCGCGCTAAGCGACGCGCGGTGCGTCTGGTTGAGCAGGCTGGTCGCCTTCTCGCAAGTCACCAGGCAGCTATAGTCGTTCGGGTTCTGGCCGGTGCCGTCCCACTCGACGGTGTTGATGTCGTGCGACCAGGTATACGTGAGCAGCGCCGAGAGCCGGTGCGTTAGCTGCTTGCGCACGCCGACCTGAACCCCGTCGTACCAGGCATCGCCGATGTTGACGTACTGAAGGACCTGGTTATACCCGCCGGCGACGGGCACAATCGGACGGGTCGCATTCGCCGCAGCGACCGACCGCGTCTGCCCCGGCAGGGTGCGAATGAAGGGCGCCGGAGCGTTCAGGTCAACCGGTTGTTCGATGTGAATCGTGTGCGAGCCGATGTAGTCCAGCGAGAGCAGCCAGCCTTCTCCCAGGTCATGCTCAAAGCCGAGGTTCCACTGCTGCGTGTAAGGGTTCTTGAAATCGTTGTCGCAGAAGTGGAGTTGGCTGACAGGCAGAAACTGGTTCAGCAAACCGCATTGTCCGGCAAGCACAGTCAAATTGCGCGCGGGCAACTGGGCCCCCGGCGGAAAGCCTGAGATGGGCGCGAAGCTCGAGGGGAAGCCCAACCCGCCTGGGGCGGCGGTGTAGGTAAACGCGCCTGTGGGGCCGCCCAGCGCCGCGCTGGCGTACAAGTCGGTGCGTTCCTCCGAGTAGTAAAGGCCATAGCCCGCACGGATGACCGTGTTGCTGTTCGGCAACTTGTACGCCAGCCCGACGCGCGGCGAGAACAGCGCGTGTTCCCCGGTAAACGTCTCGCCGTCCCACCGCAAGCCGAAGTTCAGGTTGAGATTGGGCAGGATGCTCCAGTTGTCCTGCGCAAACAAGCCGTAAAGCGTGTCGTTGATCCTGTAATTCTGATTGCCAAACGACTGCGTGAAGCTGCTGGCGATGGGCGGTGAACCGTGCGGCGAACCGGGCGGCGGCAGCGCCGGGTTATAGGTCAGCAGCGTGGCGATCGGGATGGTTTCGTAGCGCGCATTGATCTGGAAGCGCCCATCAAGATAGCCGCTGCCGAACTCCTGCCCGAAGCCGCCGGAGTGCGAGTAGTAGATGTCGGTGCCAAACTTCAGTTGATGGCGGCCGCGCGTCATGCTGAGGGTGTCCGCCCACTCATATTGGTGATTGCTCAGGTCAGCGACCCGCGAGTCGCCATAAGTGTAGTAGCCGGAGACGAACAACTGCGGCTGAGGGCTGATTGGAATGAACTGCGTGATCGGCGAGCCCAGCAGGAACTCGAAGCGTGCGTCGTTCAGCGTGTGGCTGTTGATGATGGCGGTGTCGGTGATCGCCGCCTGGTAGGTATTGCGGGTGAACACGCGGCCCGCCGTCGGCAGCGTGACACCGCTCACCGCGTCCTGCGGATTGGTATCGCTGAAGCGGTCGAAATTGCCGCGGAACGTGAGCCGGTTGTTCTCGGTCAACTGCTGGTCAAGACGGGTGAGGAAGAGCGTCTGTCCGAAGGTGCCGTTGTACAACGTGCCGGGATCGACCGGCGAGGTAATGACCGCGGGCCGGTTCTGGTTGGTGTATTGTGCCGACACCATGAAATAGGTTTTGTCTTTCACGATGGGGCCGGAGAACATACCGCTGCCCAGGGCCAGACTCTGCTTCGCCGACTTGGTGGTGAGCGGAATATTGGCGTTAGTGCCCTCGGGGCTGCCCAACCCGGTAAAGTCTCCATGCCAGTCGTTGGAGCCGGAGCGGGTGACGATGTTGACGGCCGTGCCGGCGTTCCATCCCCACTCGGCGGAGCTGGCGTTGGTGTAGACCGTAAACTCCTGCACCGCTGCGAACGGCAAGCCCGGCGATCGCCGACTGGCGGCCCCACATGTCGTTGGCGGTCGTGTCGTCGAGCTCGTAGTTGGTCTGGCGCCGCCCATTGCCGTTGATCACAAACAGCGTTTCGTTCAGGAACAAATCACCCGTCGTTTGCGACGGCCGCACCGAGGAATTCAGCAGCGGCAGGGTGGTGATCTTGCGCTCAATGATGGGCGTGTCTTCAATCTTTTCCTGGCTCAGGCGCGTCGAAACCTGGTTCGACTCGACCTGCACCGTGTCCGTGGTGCCGTAGACGTTCACTTGCGTGTTGGCGCCGGAAACCGTCAGCGTGAAGTCGAGGACGGCGGTCCCCTCCGCGCGCAGCAGGATTTCCTTCTGCTCCAGCGGCTTGAACTGCGACGCGTTGACCGTCATCACATAGTGGCCGGTGAGCGGAACGCCGATGAAGGAATAGTTTCCCGAGCTGTCGGTCTGCACCTTGCGATCGAAGTCAGTCGCCGGGTTGCGCAGCTCGACGGAGGCGCCGGCAATGGCCTGGTTTTGCTGGTCCTGCACATGCCCGCGAACATTGCCAAGATCGGTTTGAGCGGAGAGAAAGGTTGTCGACAAACAACATGCCAACAGCGAACACAACGCGAAGTGGGTGACTCTGAGTCGGTTCTTCATGAAGCCGAAAGACTAACTTGAGGCCGCACTTACTACTAGAGATAGTAACTACGTTTTTCTTGGACATGACCACCGGAAACTACAAAAACGGCCGAAAAGGAACAGTCATCCGTCAGCGCGCAGGGTTGAGCACGCTGTTCACAGGCCGCTGAAAAACTGATGGGAAAGCCGGTTCGGGTAGTGCGGCGCTTCAGCGCCGCGTTCGGCAGAAATTATCGATGGGCCTTTAGGCCCTGAGGTACATGTCAGCAAAACACGAACCGAGCAGGCCATCAAATCGAGTTTTTCAGCAGCCTGTTTCAGGCCTGCCGGGAGGGTTCCTTGCGAACGCCCTTGCGAACGCCGCCATGGCTGCCTGAACCAGAAGATTGTCATCACGAGCCCGCCGCGGCGGGCGAGGGACCTGCTGTTTCGTCACTTGGAAAGACAGCGGGCCCCTGCCGCGCTGCGCGTCGCGATGTCGTTGACAACGTTCCTCCCGGCGGACTACAAACAACATGTCTGGTAGTTTGGGAAGCGCGGTGAAAATCCGCCACTGCCCCGCAACTGTAAGCGCGGAGGTCCGGCCAGCAAGCCACTGGGGCGAAAGCTCTGGGAAGGCGGTCCAGGACCGATGAGGCGCGAGTCAGGATTCCGGCCAGACACTTACCTTTAGTCCGATGTGGCCTCGATGGGAGGGCCGATCGGTGTCTTGAGGACCTGCTCGCCAGGTCATCTGGAAGATTTTGCGGCACGAGATTTCCCGTCCGATACCGACTTGTGCGCGGGATGAAGTATGTCTGAGCAGTCAGCACGAAGGGTGGTCCTCGTGCTCGGAGGAGTCCGCAGCGGGAAGAGCCGGTACGCGCAGGAGTTGGCCATGCGCGGCCGACGCGTGGCGTTCATCGCCACCGCCGAGGCCTGCGATGACGACATGCGCCAGCGTATCGCGCGGCATCGCTGCAATCGGCCGGCCTCATGGACAACCTTCGAAGCGCCGCTTGCCCTCGAAGACACGCTGCGGCAGTGCGGCAACGAATTCGACACCGTCCTGGTCGACTGCCTGACGGTGTGGACGGCGAACGTGATGCAGTCCGAGGCTTCGGATGATGGTCGCGTTCTGGCCCGCGCCGATCGACTGGCCGAAGTGCTGTGCAGCGTCCCCGCCCGCGTGATTCTGGTGTCGAACGAAGTCGGCAGCGGAATTCATCCCAACAACGAACTGGCACGCGCCTACCGCGATCTGCTGGGTTTTGTGAACCAGCGGGTGGCCGCCGTCGCCGATGAAGTGATTCTTCTGGTCGCGGGCTGCCCGCTGGTGCTCAAGAAGCCTGCGGAGGCCCTGGTATGAGGGGCTGCCTCATCGCCGGAGCAGGGCGCGCCTTCGCCGGCTGTGCGCTGCTTCTGCTGTTGCTGACCTCCTGCGCCTGGGCGGTGCGCTGGGAGCGCGACGACACTGGCCGTTCGGTGGCTATCGCCGATCAGGTCCATCGCGTTGTGTCACTCTCGCCCAGCATCACCAATACGGTTTACGCCCTGGGCGCCGCCGGCGACCTGATCGGCATTACCGATTACACAAGCTATCCGCCCGAAGCCGCCCGCCAGAAGCCCAGCGTCGGCGCTATCGTCAATCCCTCGCTGGAACGCATTGTGGCGCTTCATCCGGACCTGGTGCTGGCGCTGCCCGAATTCAATGGCGCGGAGACCATCGCCGGGCTGGAGCGGCTGGGCATACCGGTGTTCCTGTTCACCACCGGCGATATATCGAATATCTATCGCAGCGTGGAAAATGTCGGCCGCCTGCTGGACCGCGAGCGGGAAGCGGCGGCGCTGGTCGCCGAGCTGCGCTCGCGCGAAGCCAAGGTGCGCGCCCAGTCGACAGGCAAGGTAAAGCCTTCGGTGGCACTGGTCCTGTCGATCGATCCGCTGATCACCGCCGGCAAGAATGCCTTCATCACGCAGATGATTACCGCGGCCGGGGCCCGCTCGGTGACCGACGACATCCAGCAGGACTGGCTACAGATGAATGTGGAGACGATGCTGAAACGCAAGCCGGACTACATCCTGCTGATGCAGGACGGGCCCGTCAGCTTGAAGGGCTTGCAACGAAGTGCGGGCTGGAGCTCGCTGGAGGCGGTCGAGCGGGGACGAGTGATCGTGATCGACAACCGCATACAGGTCCCGGCGCCGGTGGCCTTCGACGGACTGGAAGATCTGGCCCGGCAGATACACGCTTTGCAATCTCATTGAGATCGCATGGAAAACCACAACCACAACACGGGATGTTCGGGAAGCGCGGTGAAATTCCGCCACTGCCCCGCAACTGTTATGGACGATCTATCGGCTGTCGACAACCACTGCGCCCAGCGGGAAGGTGACAGCCGAGTCCTGAGTCAGGAGACCGGTCCCGTGAAAACCAAGCCAGACTTCCGAGGGGGAGTTTATGCAACGCAGCGTCACTGCTCTTTTAGCTATTCTTTTTTTGCTAGTGACGGCTTCGGCATGGTGTGCTGAGCCGGCCATCTCCGGAACGGTTGTCGACTCCCTGGGCGCGGTAGTTCCCCGGGCAACCGTAACCCTCCTCCAAGGCGGCAAAGACGTCGCCACCGCGACCAGCGATGGCGCCGGCAAATTTCAATTCAAAATCGATTCTGCCGGTCGCTATTCGGTGCGCGCGGAAGCCAAGACCTTTGCGGTTTCCAGCAGCGACGAGATCTTTGCCGAGCCCGGACACCTCGTCGACATCTGGGTCACGCTGTCGCCCTCCACCGTGGCGCAGAACGTGGTGGTGACCGCGACCCGCATCGCGACCCCCGAGGCGCAAGTGGGAACGTCGGTCAGCGTGATCGATAGCACCGCCCTCTCCACCCGGCTCAATCTCGACCAGACGCTGCGCGACGAAACCGGCAGCCAAGTGGTGAAGACCGGGCAAATGGGCGGATTGTCAGCCCTGTATGTGCGGGGCGGCCCGGGCGACGCCAACAAGGTGCTGATGGATGGAATTCCCCTCAACGACATTGGCGGCAATGTGGATTTCTCCTTTCTCCAGGCCGATGGCTTCGAACGGGTGGAATTTCAACGCGGCCCGAACAGCGCCCTCTATGGTTCCGACGCGCTGGCCAGCGTGGTCAGCGTCAGCACCACCCGCGGCGATACGCCCCGGCCGCTGTTCACCATTGGCGCTGACGGCGGCACCTTCGGCACCTACCACCTGGACGACAGCGTCGGCGGCTACTGGAAGCGCTTCGATTATTTCGCCGGCTACTCCGGCTTTGGCACGCAGAACAACGTGCCGGACAGCCAATACCATCGCGACGTGTATCTCGCCAACTTCGGATTGCAGCTCGACACCAATACCACGCTGCGCGCCACCGTGCGGCGCTTGTCGTCGGGATTCAATACCGCCAACGCGGTAGCGGCCTACGGCATTCCCGACGACGCTGCCACCGACGAAGGCGATACTGACTTTGGCGCAACCCTGGAGCATCGCGGCGCCGCCGACCGTTGGCATACGCTGCTGCAATTTGGCGGCGTGCGCCTGCGCCAGCAATATAACGACTGGGCGCCCACCGGCATTCCCTATGATCCTTATGGGCTGGGCTATCCTTCGTATTACCTGGGAGCCCCGGTCACCCAGCAGGGCGCAAACGGCTACGTCATCACGCCGGCTGCGATTGCCGCGGCGGAGCCCACGCTGGCCCTTCCCGGCCAGGCAATTTACCAGTATGCCGGCAATTATCCCGAGCTATCGTCCTATCTGACGAATACCAACACGTTCTATGCGCAGACCGATTACCGCTTCAACGAGAAGCTGACCGCGCTGTTCGGCTTCCGCTACGCCAACGAGACCGGCTTCACCTACAACGGCTATTCCGGACTGGAGTCTACGGACCGCAATAATTTCAGCTACATGATGGAAATTCAGGGCGGCCTCTGGAGCCGCCTGTTCTATACCTTGGGCGGCGGCATCGAGAAAAATACCGTCTTCGGAGTGGCCTGGCACGCCGCGCGCGTCGCTGGCGTACTACCTGATACGGCCGGGCAGCAGCAACATCTTCAGCGGCACGCGCCTCACCTTCAACTTCGCCAAAGGTGTCAAGGAACCCAGCATCTATTACCAGAACAATTCTCTTTATGGCGTGCTCAGCAATACTTCCATCGTTCCTAACGGGCCGCAACTCATCGCGCAGTATCACATTCAACCCTTCCTGGCGGAGGACTCGCGTACCTTCGACGGCGGGGTGCAGCAGCAGTTGTTCGGCGGCAAGGCTGAGTTGTCGGCGATTTACTTCCACAACGAATTCACCAACCAGGCCGAATACGTCGATCCGCAATATCTGGTGCAGTTGGGTGTGCCCTCGGAGGTCGCGCAGGCGTTGGGGTTCTTCGGAGCGGCGGTCAATACCCTTAATTATCGGGCGCAAGGCCTGGAGCTGGGCTTTCAATACCGGATCAACAGCGCCGTGAGCCTGCGTGGCGGCTGGACCTACACCGATGCGGTAGTGCAGCAATCGTTTGCCAGCAGCGCGCTGCAGCCGGCGATTAATCCCTTAATCCCCAACATCCCCATTGGCGCTTACTCGCCGGTGGTCGGGGCTCAGCCCTTCCGCATCGCGCCCAACACAGGCTATGCGGGAGTCGTCTGGAACCATCGCCGGCTGTTCGTCTCCGCCATG
>CAVTMX010000010.1:0-7270 GCA_963735915.1 uncultured Acidobacteriaceae bacterium
CTCCGACTGAGCGGGGCCAAGGGCTTAGCACAGCAATCTCAGGAACGACAAGAGAACAAAATAGGGATTGGCACCGGATTGGCACCGGTACGGTTCAAGCTGGTGGTTTGGCGCCGGCGAACATTGCTGCATCGATTGCGTAGGCGGCAGCGGTATCCTTGCTCGCGAACTTGTGGGCGTACACCGTTAACGTGATCGCTGGCGAGCCGTGGCCGAGGCGCTTGCTGACCGTCACCACGTCGAGCCCCGCCGCAATCAGCGCAGAGGCGTGCGAGTGGCGCAACGCATGAAACATAACCCGAGGCAGCTTGCGATCCCGAACCACGTTTCCCCAATCCCGAGATAGCTTGTCGGGTGGGTAGGGTGAGCCGTCCAGCAGCGTAAAGACGTTATCCTCTCCGCCTGGCCGGCCGAGCCCTAACAGCAGGCGCTGCTCAGCTTGGTGGCGCCGGTGGGCTCGCATAGTCTCAACGACACCGGCTGGCAAGCTGATCGTGCGGTGCCCGTGACGGGTCTTTGGTGGCTTGATGCGTAAGCCGGTTGCGGTTTCCTCCAAACTGCGTTCGACCCGAACCGTCGCTGCGTCAAGATCGAGTGCTCCCCAAGCGAGCCCGCAAATTTCTCCACGGCGCATCCCTGTCCCGAGCGCAAGAACAGCGATAGAGTGCAACGGGTGGCCATCCAGCTTAGTAAGGAACGGGCCAATCTCCGCGGCCGACAGAATCGCGACCTCAGCTGCGTCCGGTTTCGGCGGCGGTACCGCGTGCGCCACATTGCGACTAGTGATTTCCAGAGTTACCGCGCGAGCAAGACCGCGATGTAAGACTCGATGAGCGTGGCCCACGGTGCGGGCGGCGAGCCCGGTTTTCAGCAAAAGGTTATGCCAATCGTGCACCTGCGCTGGGCGAAGCTTTTGCAGTAGCGCGGCGCCAAGGTGCGGGATGATCTGGCGCTCGGCGAGTTGGCGATAACGCTCCAATGTTTTCGGCGACAAGCCTTCATCCGCGTCGAGCCAATCATGCAAATACTCGGCGACCGTCACACGCAAGGGATCAACAGCCGTACCGTTCTCGACTTGCGCCAGAACCCGGATCAGCTCCCGCTGAGCATCCTTCTTGGTACCCCGTACCGTAATGTAGCGCGTTTTCCGCTTACCGGTAACAGGATCCCGCTCGCCACCCTCGAATTTGAGCCGCCAGCTGTGTGCGCCGCGTCGGGTGATGTTGCCGCTCATTTCTTAGTCTCGGATCGCGCGTGGTCGTGCCTTTTGGGCGCTCCCGGCAAAGGTATGTTCGCCGCCGCCGCAGCGCCCCCCGCCAACATTCTGCCGGCCACCTCGGGTGTTCCGGCGGTCCCAAGATAAAGATCGGCAATCTCATTGTCGGAAGGCCGCACAGAATCGCCGGGCGGCCTGTAAAGGGCCATCAAGACCTTTACGGCTTCTATGAACACGTCGAACGCGAACCGGTTCTCGTGCCAAGAGCCAAATGGCACCTCTAGGTTCTGAGCAACGGTCCTGATCGCCTCTACTAAACGGAAAGTCTCCTCGTCGCCGGCTCGTAGTTCCTGAGCGAAGGAGGCTTCGAGCCGGCGTCTGATCTCCTCGCTTGCACCCCAACCATTGCGCCCAGCAGCCGCCTCGATTTGATGATTGAGGTCAGTCGAAAGGCGGAATTTGAACTGAGTAGTTTTGAGTGCTTCTGGTACCCGGGCCACCATCTGAAACGCGCCCGTGGGTGCTTCTTTACGCGGCAGCATCATGTCCCCGAAGGAGTCGGCAACATTTGTGTCCTCACATGACATGGGTTTGGCTCCTCTATCAAGTCCCTTATGAGTATCGATGTACGCCGCAACGACCCCCATGTCAATCGTTAGGCTGGGTGTTTGTCCTCTGGGATCATGCTGCAGCAAGAAAAACCGTTCAAAAGGTTTGGTGACGCGCGGCAACAAAGCTGTACAGCGACGAACCCCATGTACGATTAGGCGTTGGTCCCCCGCTACCTACGATGAATGGGCTTGACCTCTCGCTCTGTCTCAACCCGGCCAATTGCCGAAAAATTAATGCGCGTGGTGGGGGTCATGCGAGACCAGCTGACCACGCGATCTCGATGTCCCGTAATAGCGTCGAAGCTTCTGTCGGGTACCACGCGACCCCTCCGGCTGCCACGGAATGGGCTTGGGTCCCTTTTCGCATTGTGCGGCAGAAGATAATGGGGTACAAAAGGGCATACGTTACCCCAGGAAATGGAGGCCCAACGTGGACAACGACTGCTTGACATACAGTATCCCTCAAGCCGGAAGGCTTCTCGGCTATTCCAGGAATACGGCTTACGAAGCCGCGAAGCGCGGGGAACTGCCGACGATCCGTCTCGGCCGCAAAATCCGCGTGCCAAAAGTAGCTTTGCATCGGTTGCTGGATAGCGCTGATGCCGGGCCGAAGGCAGCTTAACGCCATGACCCCCGCTGAAGTGATAGCGCCGCAAAGTCCGTCGGGGGAAATGTTGCCGCATTTCGACTACGGCGATCTCTTTCCGTACGTGGCCGATCAGATGCGCGACCATGCGAGCCGCATCTTTAAAATCCGGCGGGCTTCGGTCCTTGAAGTCGGCCGGGAATTGTTGGCGGCAAAGGCGCTGGTCGAGCATCGTTACTTTTCTGAATGGGTCCGAACGGCCTGCCTAATGCACATCCGTACTGCGGAGAGAGCAATGCAGGCCGTTAAGCTTGTCGCAAAGAACGACAACTTGTCGTACTTGCCGCCTGATGGCCTGTTGGCTCTCGCCTCTCGATCAACCCCCGAGCCGATCGTCAGCAAGATCATGGAGGAGATATCGGCCGGCGTGAGGCCCACTGCTGCGGAGATCAAGCGCCGCATAGCCGAGGTCAAAAGCGCAGCGAAACGAGTGCGCACACAGTTGCGGGAAGGCGTGGAGTTTCAGGGCAACGAACATAGGTCGACTGCTCGAGCATTGGCCACAGATGAACTTGTTGGGATGCTTATCGCCTGGGACCGGATCGACGAGTTTTTGGCGGCGCTAAAAAAGGTTGATCTTATCCGGGTTGTTGAGGCTGTGAAGGAATGTCGCGAGAGATCCGTCGAAGTACATGAGCTAGGCCCCGATGAGCCGCCTCGGAAAATGGCGGGGAACTCGAAGTGCACGACAGGGTTAGCGGCCGCGGGGACGGGGCAATTAACTTCTGCCGAGCCAGAGTTCGATGAGCTGTCGGAAGCTGATCTCGCCGTACCAGCTGTACTGCCAGTGTCGCCACCGGCTACACCAGTCGTCCCAACACACTGCATTGAGACGGTCGCAACGGGGGCAGCGCAAGGGCCTTCGGAGCGTGACGCTCCCAGTGCGCAGGACCAGCAAATCGAGGGAAGCGCCGAACCACCAGACACCGCCCGCGCCCCGTTGGCAGCTGTGAAGCTACTGGACGGCGAGCCGGCGCAACAGGCGACACCGCCGAAGTCCGGACAAGAAAATGGCCACGCTCAAACGCAAGATTGGATTGAGCAACCGGCATCTGCTGGATCGCAGTTGTCACCAAATACTCAAGCAGAGACCGCGACCGACGATGGTCCCGGCGCAATGGCAAACGAAGCACTACCGGAGTCAACCGAGACGTCAGCCGGCATCTCGGCAGAAGAGCTGATGGCCATCTTCGAGGATCTTAAGTCGAACACGCAGTTCTACGCTCGGCAATCGGTTTTGGGCGGAATCCTGGAGAAGCATCACATCGTAACCGAAAGGCTGGTGCCTTTTCGGGCTGCTGCGAATGAGGCCAGCGAGGTAGAGCGACAACGGTTTCTCGAGATGTCGGCCGGCCTGACTGCCCAACATTAACCCGGAGACAGCGAATGTACGACACCGAGTTTGAGCCGGGGGAGCCCGGCCAAGGTATTGCTGTCCCGCCACACCGCGCAGCAGCACCGACAAACAAAGAGCGGCGCCGGGCCACTACCCTGACAATGCTCGACGAGAACTTAGAAGAATTAAGAAGTAAGGAGAAGAATAAAACACAATCTCCTATTGGACAAGCCTATCCCGTCCGTTGGCTAGAAAATCGATATGGGCTATCCGGCAACTACGCCGCCGTCGTAGCGGACGAGCTGGGCTGGGGAAGAATGTTATGACCAACCCCCCGACCGATTTCCTCAAATATATCGGCACGCCGTTCGAGAGCTGGATCCTGCCGATCATCCCAGCCGGCGCTGAGCTGACGAAAGACAGTAAGCTCAGTCCCGACAAGCTCGGCAAGATCCCAGGCAAGTGGTTTCCAGGCCCGCGCAAATGGGCTGGATTTCACGAGTGGCAGAAGCACTCCACTACCCAGAACGATCTGCAGCGCTGGCACAGCTGGCAAACCCCTGACGTTCCGATCGCCATTGGGATGCGAACGGCGGAGTTGCCAGTGGTCGATATCGACAGTGACCATCCTGAAATCGTGGAAGCGATCTGCAAACTAGCCCTGGAACATCTCGGATGGTCGCCGGTGCGGTGCCGTGAAGAAAGCCCACGGCGTGTACTGTGTTATAAGTGGACGCCAGGTCCTAACCGGGATCGGGCCCCAGTGCAAAAAATGCGCCTTGCATTCACTGACAAAGAAGGCAGAACCCACATCGTAGAGATCCTCGGCCGGGGTCAGCAGGTTGTCATTGAAGGTCCTCACGCGAAGGGCAAGATGCATTACTGGCTCGACGGGAAAGGGCTCGTAGACTCGTATAGCGAACTCGTCGATATTGCTGCTGCGGAAGCTTGGAGGTGCGTCACGGCGATTCGCACTTGGGCGGAAGAGCGGGGGTTCACTATTGTGAGACCTCCCCTGCCAATCAGAAAAGACCGTGGTCCGTCGATAAAGATTGGAAAAGAAAGTCCTCTCCTGTCATCGAGCATGGACCTGCTCGCAAGATGCGTCCGCGCCATCGACATCAATGACGATCGGCTCGCCGACTACGATGCATGGATCAAGCTACTGGTCGCAATCAAGGCGGCATGCGGCGGCGATCAGGACTTCTTCTTAAACACAGTCTGGCCCTGGCTCGCGGACAATGGCGAAAATGCCGACCTCGGCATTGAAGAGATGGAGGCAAAATGGGACAGCTTCTCTGACAGCTCGCTAGGCGCCGACTATGTCTACGATATCGCATCGGCCTTCGGCTTTATGGAGGGCAAGGACACCAGAACGGTGGAGATCTTCGCGGGTCGCCCGCTGCCGCAAGCCTCCCAAGGGGGAGATGGAGGCGCTCAGGGCTTGGCTACCCCGAATACGGCTAACTCGGCAATGGGCGGCGTGCAAGGCGGCTCAGGCGGACCTCTTCCGCCCAATCACACCGATCGGGCGCTGGCCGACATCGCCGCTGCGCGCCTCGCCCACGAACGGCGCTACAGCAACGATCAAGGGTGGGGCAGGCTGAAGAGTGGCGTGTGGGTCAAGGATGATACAATTCTGCGGCCGGTCGGTGACATCTGCGCGGAGGTCGGGCGGCCGTACAGGGCGCAAGGCCCGCAACAGGCGCAGATCGATATCATGCTCAGCAGCGCTCGAAAAATAGAAAACGTAGAGAAAGTCATGCGCTCGCACCCAGCGTTGTATGTCGATAAGGAAGAGTTTGACAGCGACCCGTGGCTGCTCAACACGCCTGGTGGCGTCTGGGACATGCGCGTAGGCACGCTGACGGCACACGGCGCGCTGATGCGGATGCAGACAGCGGTCACACCCAATTTGTTGGCCTACCGCAACTACGAGAAGGCATGCCCCAACTGGATGGCCTACCTCAACTTCATCGCTGATGGCCGGCCGGAGGTGATCCCGTTCCTGCAGCGCTGGGGCGGCTATAACTTTGTCGGCAAAATCATCGGGCCCCATTTCCTGTTCATCCACGGTGTGCCAGGTACGGGCAAGACGGTGTTCGTCGACATCATCCTGCGGCTTGGCCACACATACGGCACACCCGTCAGCAAGCAGTTCTTCGTCCGCACCAACGACAAACGCACGTTCGAACTCTATCAGCTGTTCAAGAAGCGGATGGCGATCGCCGACGAGACGCCCAAAGGCTCGACATGGGATGAGATGATGCTCCTGACCATGCACAATGGCAGCAAGCTGCGCGCTGAGGGCAAGGGCAGGGATTTCATCGACTTCCGTAACACGGCCACTGTGACGATCACTGGCAACCACAGGCCATCATTCGTGACGAGCTCCGAGGCAAGCGGGATCGACCGGCGCCTGCTAGTGTTGACGATGAACAGAAAAATCGCTGACCTCATGCCCGACGACGAGCAGTTTGCAGAGAAGCTCATCGCGCGCGAAGGGTCCGCGATCATGATGTGGTTCATGCAGGGGGCGCAGGAGGGGTGGGAAAGCCTCGATGCCGGCGGGTCGTTCCTGGGCGATCTGGCTGCTCCGTTCAAGGAGGCTGCGAAGGCCTATCGGCGCCAGGCGAACCCGTTCCTGCAGTGGATCGAAGAGGAGATGGCGGAAGACCCTGATAAGGACATCAACGCGAAGGACGCATTCGCCGCTTTCAGGGCCTTCATGGTCGATCAAAACCCGAAGTTCCACATGTCCAAACCGGACTTCAGAGAGGGGTTGCGGCTCGCCACAGACGGTCGAGTTTCATACAAGATGCGGTCGAGGCAACCCAACAAGGGGACAATGGTCTTCGAGGGATTAACCTATAAGAATGAAAATTCATTAACGGACAGCAGCGGCAACGTCGTTTCCTTCGCAAATCGGTAGAGTTTTTGGCCCGAGTAGAGTGCAGGTAGAGCGTGTTCTCGACCACCAAACCCAAGCCAGCTGCGGTGTGTAGAGAAGTAGAGTTTTTACGAGGTAAATCGGGCCTTATAGGTCGTTAGTCAATTAGGCTTAATTAAAATTAATGTCCATGACAAAACGTCGATATTAACAAGGCCCTGGGTATAGGCAGGAAGATAGGTGAAAACTCTACTTCTCTACTCGCCTCCGGCCGTCACCCTGCAACATCGAGGAACGTAAGGCAATGACGATAGCGAAGGGGACCAATGGTCGCCCCCTGCCAGAAGCCAAGATGCGGCAGCGCGAGCAGGTCTATCAGATCTATATGAACATGGGTCCCACCAGGTCGATCGTGTGGCTTGAGCGATTGCTGCGGGCTAAGCACCCGGAGTTGCGGGTTTCGCGTCCGACACTGGAGAGGTGGTCGGTTCAGCACGGTTGGGCTGCGACGGTGAGCGCACATGATGCGACGGTCGGTGTCACTGCTGTGGCCAAGACGTCTGTGGATGTG
>CAVTMX010000011.1:0-45441 GCA_963735915.1 uncultured Acidobacteriaceae bacterium
GATGTGCCGGTTCAGTCCGTTGGCGGTGGTGTGCGCGGTCTCCTCGTTGCTGGCGAAGGCGCACAGTTCGTCGGTCTTGGTGTCGAGGATGGCCCACGGCCAGTCTTTGCGGGTGCTGGCGTGGTGGTTGGCGATGACCGAGAAGCGCGGTCCGATCGGCCCGTCGCTCATGTAATGTCCCGCGCTTCGGTGGCCTTCTGCCACTCGCGGTGCAGGCCTCGCAGGTAGCGCTCTAGTTCCGCGCCAATCGCCAGCATCTCCTCATGGGTGATCGGCTCGCGGCGCCAAACGGCCTGCGACTGCGTGTGGCGCGCGACGATCTCGGTTAGGTTGGCTGCCAGTTCCATCGGCTTCATCGCAGCACCAGCCAGACTCCGACGGCGCAGAGCGCGCCGCCAAGCAGCAGTAGAATCGCCAGCCGTTTCTGCCAGCCACGCGTCATCTCCTGGCGGTATTCGCGGTAGTACAAACGTTCGAGCGCCTCGCGTTCTTCCTGCTCAGGGGTCATCGGGTCGCTGTGGCGCAGGTCTTCGGTTCGGTCGGGGCCTGAATTCCAGTGGCTCATGCGGCAGTTGCCTCCCTCTTGAGGATGTCTTCCAGTCGGTACAACGTTTGCGGCGAGAGCGGCTCGCCGGCCTCGGCGCGCAGAATCGTGCGCGGGTGCACGCCGACGAGCACGGCCAGCTGTTTCTGCGTCCAGTTGCGCTTGTAGCGGAATTCCTTGAGCCGATCTTCCAGCAGTCCTGTTGGGCGTTTTGCCATTTTGCCTCCGGTGTCGTAGAATCTGGTCCGGTCAAGGGTTGGAGCGGGGCCGCGTTGCTGCGGCCCCTTTTGTTTTAGGCCGCCGCTTCCTTCGTCTTGAGCGGCGACTTCTTGCCGCGCATCTGGTCTAGTTCGGCGTAAACGTCGGCGTCCTTCTCGAACGCCCAGAACGTCCAACCGTTGACGGGCCTTCCGGCGATGGCCATTCCGGCAGCCGACGGCGAACGGTAGAGTTTGCCGTCGTACTTGATCTGGCCGTCGCTCTCGACCGTGGCCTCATAGCGCTTGCCCTTGAAGAGCGCGACGATGGGGTTTGTAATCTGGTCGACATACTCCGCAAGCGCGGGCGGCTTGTTCGACTTCGGCTTCGCGGTGGTGTTCCCGACGCGCGGCGTTCCGGGCGTTTGCTGCTTCTTGCGCTTCTTCTTCGGCATGGTCGTCTCCTCGGTGGATTGTGCTGCTCGAAACTGTTTGCAGGCGCAGTAGGTGCGGGGTCGGCATGCGTCTGTTACGACACCGACTAACAACGCCACGCACTCGCCTCGCTGCGTGTGACGCGTCTGCGGTTTCCAGACGTGCTTCTCGGCGGGGTGGCCGCACGCGCAGATCATTTCTCGAACCATCCGGCGGGACTGAGGTCGGGCTGGTCCTCGAGCTCGGCAGCCATCAGCCGTTCGGCGCAGCGCTCGTGGATGTACTCGTCGCCGAATCCGGCATCCGGCAGCTCGGCGATCATCTCGCCGGGGCGGATCGGATCGCCGCAATCTTGGCAGGTCATTCCGTCGCAGATACTTCCGGCGCGGTAGAAGCTTGTTTCGGGAGCGCAATCGGAACACATGGTTTCCCTCCGTGTCGCGGGCAGCGCCCGCCTTCAAAGATTTGGTATCGCGTGCTCACCCACTCGCCGTCGATCTGTTTCGTTTCAAGATGCGACGTCCTCCAAAGGCAGCGCGTGACCGGGCAGAATCGCTCCGGGTGCTTCTGCTTTTCGATGGCGACCTTGGCTTGGGTGTTCATTGCGGGTGACAGCATGTGACACGGGCGAACATAAGTCAAGAGCGAAGATATGCTGTGTTTATGCGGGTTCTAGCGAGGAGGGATGCGGCGCGTCGGTCGTCAGCCAGCGCGCCGCTGCGGGCGGATTAAACTGCGGAGGGCGGTGTAGCGCGATGCGCCAGCCAGAGCGAAACGCTTAGCATGACGGCCTTGAGGTGCGCGTGCGCTCCGACTTCTTGCGTGATCGCCGCGTTGATGAACGGAAAAAACGGCGTCAGAAAAGCGACGGCCATCGCGTAGACACTCCAGAACTTCTGCAGGTGTTTCACGGTTTCTCCTTGGTGGTAGGCGCAGTGCCCATGACGATCGGCGGCGGCTTCGGCGCCGTGCTGTTGATGTGGTGCTGGTGAATGCGGCCCGCAATGTAGCCCACGAGCGAACCCGCCAGCGGAAGGCCGTACTGCAGGAGGACGGGCAGCGCCTCGATCACTAGAAGCCCCCGTAACTGGCGAGCGCGCCGTCGGGCAGGCCCATCTTGTTCTCGACGGATTCGCGGAAGTCCTGCAGCTCGGCCGTCGACGGTGCGGCCGTAATCACAGGCGCGGTTTGCGTGGCGGCGTTGTAGGCAGTAAACGCGCCGTTCACGGCGATGACGATGGTCGTCACGACGAGCTGAACGTGGCTCTGCGACTTGGCGGTCATGATCCGGAGTTGCGCGAGCTCGGTTGGATTCAGAAGGCCGCTGGCGAACGTGTTAAAACAGCCGACGAAGGCCGACGACTTGCTCCCGCCGGATGTCGCGCCGGAAATGCAGGAGGCGAGCTGGCCCTCGAGCGTCTGCCCGAGGCTTACCCACGGAGCCATGATCGCCGCGTCGGAGGCTGGGAGCGCGGCCTCCTCATCTTGGGCAACCGCGAGAATTCCTTTGATGACCGAGTCGGCGGTCTGCGCGCCCTGCGCGGCGGTGCAGCCGGTAAGAGCGAACGCACACAAAACGGGAACCATCAGTAGGCTAAGAAGCTTTCTCATCTGTTTCTCCTTTGGGATTGTCGAGCCGCTCGACGCGGCCGTCGTCATACATGGCGTAAACACTTCCGGGCGGGTACTTTTCGTCCAGGGAGTCCAGTGCCTTCGGGTCGGCCGGTGTGCCGCTGAGAATTGCTGGCGCAGCAAGGATGTGGTGGCCATGGCCGATCAGCGCGACTTGCTCGCCTTTGTCGCGACGCCTGGCGATCGCGCGCACTTCGGTGCCAAAGCGTTCCAAGAATTCGTCCCACGATTCGCCACCGGGCATCTCGATCTCGCTATTCTTCATGTACTTCTGGCGCAGCGGGACGGTTTCTGCTCTCGGGCTTGCCGGCGACTTGGTCGCCCGTGTTCCATGTCTTGAGGCGGTTGGTGGATTCTTTGCGGACGTCGCGCCCATCTCGTCGGCGACCATGTCCATTGACTGCTCGGAGCGCGGCAGCGTGGAGCTCACCAAATTGGTCGACGCTGTGCTTCTTGAGCGTTCCGGCGACGTCGGGCAGCAGCTTCTCGCCGGCGGCCTTCCGGTCGATGCCGGTCGGGCGCCAGCCGCGAGAGATGCCATTCTCGTTGTCGCGGCGTCGGGAAGTGCCGCACGACGATGAAGTCAGGTCTAGGAGTTGGGCCAGACATTTTCTTCGTTCGAGAGCGTATCCACGACGCGCAGCAGTCGGTCGCCGGATCCCCACACCGTCACGCGAGCCGAGCGCGGCATGATGACGCAGCCTTCCGAGGCGGCGCCTGGGTGCTCGAGCGAGTCGCCATGGATCAGGAATTCGCTGCGTCCGAACATCTGGTTGTCAGGTCGGGCCTGAGCGGCAGCGCGAACGGGTCCGTGCTTCGGGCTGTCGATGGGTTCGCCGATGATGTAGTCGCCGCGCGGGATCGGGCCGATGTCGGGCACGTCCTGAAAGGCGGGGTCGTTCTGGCTCCTCGGGTGCGCCGGAGAAGCCTTGTGCCTCGCGCACGATTGCCGCGCTTGAGCCAGCCATCAGTTGCTCGTACGATCCACATTTACTTGCGCTAGCGTGGTCGACCTGGAGCTTGCGGGCTCGTACCTTCGGGCAGCGCAGCGTCGCCTACTTCGCGTCGTGGACGTGCAGTGCGGCGGCGATTTTGTTGATCGCGCGGATCACGTAACCACGCGACGCCGCCGACGATCAAAAGCCGGTGGTCGTGCCCACGAAATTTCGGTAAATGTGGCTGATGTTGTCGAGGTCGGCGGTCATTTTGGGCTGGTTCTTTCTTGGCGAGGTCCACGATCTCGCGCGGGCTGTAGCCTTTGTCGAGGAGCTGCTCGAAGACTTGCTGGCGGGTGATGCCGCCCTCGCCCGCAAACTTCGAGCTGGTGATGGCCTTCTGGCCGAGGTCAAGGCCGCCGTTTTCCGCCGCGCGGGAAAGGTCCACCTTGGTCAGGTCGTGGACGTCGCGCATGAGCTGCTTGTCATCTCCGATGGCTTGGACCATTCGCTCGCCTTGGACATGAACCATCTGGCGCACGGCCTTGTCGGGATATTTCGCTTCGAGCTCTGTCTTCGCGTTCGGCGGCGTCACGGTGCGTCCGATCTGCTCGCGCAGCGAAACTTTCGGGTTGAGCGGTTCACGCCCGGTGGCCATGTCCACGATCTTGCCGACCTGCTGGCGAGCGGTTGGCTTCGGTCCGGGTGCGGCATTGGCTTCTGCGGGCGTGGAGATGGTCGGCCCAGTCACAGGCGCGCTCTGGCCGATCTCTGGCCGGCCCGGTTGTTCCAGTTCCGCACGTTTAGCCTCACGGATTGCAGAGGCTTCATCCGGTCGGCCGCTGGCGTCGATCATGCCGCGTTCCAGATTTGCTCGATCCAGAGCATTGGCTTCTGCGTCAGTCAGCGAACGTCCCGCTTGTCGCTCCAGGTCCGCGTGAAGCTCTGGCGGTAAGGGTACCGATGGGCCAGTGGGCGTCGATCGACTTGTGATCGGGCTGCGAGCGAAGACTTCGCGCGCAGTACGGCCGGTCGGCTGCGCTGGCCCTGCCGGCAGCAGCTTCTGCTCGGGCCGCAGCGGAGCGGTCTCGCCGACGGTGGGTCGCATCGTGCCGCCGGTCGATGGCGGCGTGACGCGCACACCGACGTCGCGGGTGCCTGCAGCGTTCGGCACCGCGTTCTCTGGCTTCATGCCGTATCGGCTGTACGCTTGCGCTGGCGCTGGCCCGGTGGCGACCTTGCCTTCGTTCGGTGCCGCGAATCGTTCGGCGTGCGGTGCGATCGCGGCGTCTTCCGGCGCGGGCATCTCGCCGGCGAACAGCAGCGGCGCCATCTGGCCGACGATGTTTACCGGATTCGTCGGCATCTTAAAGGCGTTTGCGACCTTGCCGACGAAGGCCTCGACCGGATGGGCCTTCTTTCCTTCTTCGGTGAGGTTCTCGGCCTCGCGCAACTTGCGCGAGATGAAATTCTGGCTCGGGCCGACCTGCCGTCCGGATGCGTCAAAGGTTTCCTTTGGAATGGAAGCCGTCAGCGTGCCCTGGTCCGTCGATGCTGCGGACGTCTTCGCGTCCGGAATAAAGCCGGGCGGGAGCTTCGGCGCCGGCGCTGCATCGGGCACAAATCCGGAGAGGTCAGTCGGCATGGAATTCGCCGTTTAGAACGTAGCCGTGCTTGCCGTTGAGTATGCCGGGCTGCGCTCCGGGTGGGAGCGCCTTCGGCCCAGCGGTCGGCTTCTCGATCCTGTCTCGGATGCTTTTCGGAGACGGGATGCCCGGCAGGTTTGTCGGCAGGCGTTGCGAGACTTGGTCGATGTTCGCCTGGAAAGAATCGAAGCGCGGCAGGGCGACGGTGGCACCGACGTATGGTTCGGGGATGGTGTCGAGTTCGATCATTAGCGCTTCGGGGTTGGTGCGGCCCTGGTTGGTCAGCGCGCGCTGGTAGGCGACCACGGCACCCTTGGCCCGTAGGTACTGCGTGACGGCGTTCTGCTCTGGCGCCGTCAGCTTGTTCCATGCGTTCGCCCGTTCGCCTTGGGCGATGATGCTCATGGCGGCTCCGAGGGACGCCGCGTTGAGGATGGCTCCGGAATCCAGCTTCGGATCCGCCAGGATGCGTTGCATGAGCGCGCTATGGTCGGAAGGGATCGCTTCGGGGATCGCCTGCACGGCCTGTTTATAGTTCGACGCGTTCAGCTGGACGTTACCCATCAGCGAGAGCGTGTCGCGGTCTTTCTTCACGTCGGCGGGCGTCATCGGCTCAAACGGCGCGCCGAGTTCGCCGGCCTTCGCCTCAGTGGTGTACATGACCGCGCCGTCTGGCCCGACGGTATAGCCGAAGTTGTGCCGCTCTTTCTCTTTTTCGGCGGCGGCAGGCGCATCGGCCACGTGCTCGGCTGATTTCTCGGCTCGCTTCGCGGCAGACTCGGCGCGGGCGTCGGCGAGCGTCTTCTCGGCCTGCTCGGTCGACGTGGTTGGGCCGATTGGGAAGTCCTTGGGGCTTATGCCGGGCAGATCCTTGATCTGGCTGACATACTGCGCGGCGCGGTCGCCGACCGGCGCGAGCTTGGCGGCTTCCTCGGGCGTTGCCAGAGGGGCGCGCTGCGGCTCGAGCGGCTTCATGGTCGTGGTGGTGCGGCTCGGAACGGCGGGCGGGGCCGATTGCTGGCCGACGGTCGGTCGTTGCGGAGTCGGCTGCGCGGCGGGCTGCGGCTCGCTGCCCGGGTACATGCTTTCGTGGTAGACGCCGCGGCTGTCGTAGCCTTTCTCGCCAATCTGCTCACCAGCGTTGGGGGTGCCAGGAGCGGCGTAGACGGGCACCGGGTTCACGATCTTGGCGGCCTGTTCGGCTTCGCGCTGCTGCGTCGATGCGGCGGTGGCTCGGCCTTGCTCGTCAGAGGCCAGCCTGTCCAGCTGCTCCTGCTGCGCCACGTACTGTCCGGGAGTGCCCGGGATCCGCGATTCGATTTCTGGCGCGGCAATCTGCCCGACGGTGTCGAGAACGTTCTTAAATCCGTGGAGGGCTGGCGGCGGCTGCGCGGCGTGCGCTTGGGCTCGTTGGGTGAAGGGTCCTGGCGGGGACATGCTCATCGCTCCGGGGCCGCTGGGCGCTGCAGACGTGGGAGGCGGGGCGGTACGGCCTGGCCCGGCGCTTGCGGCTGACGGCGCTCCTGGCGCTGGGACCATGTATCCAGGCGTGCCGGCGACGGTAGCCTCGGCCGCGCCGCGTCTGGCGAGGCCGGAGTCCTGCTCGCGAGGGTAGTTGTTTGGCGGAGCTCCTGCGGCTGGTGACACAGGCCCGGCGGGAGGCATCTGCGGCTGCGGCCGCTGGCGCTGGCCGAGCAGCGCGTCGATCGCTTGTACGATGTCGAAGGCCATCTAGCTGCCCTTCACCCCGATTGGCCCGATGCCTACGGACCAGGGATGCTGCTGGGTCGCCGTCTTGGTATTCTCCGCGCTGGTGCCGTACAGCTTGGCCATGGTGTCTTCGCTGGTGCCGAACAGACCCCCGGCGTTCTTGACGCCTTCGTTCTGCAGGTTGAGGATCGCGTTCTGGCCCGACAGCGCGGCGGCGGAGTCGGCCTGCGCCTTCTTCAGCGCGAGGTCGTCCATCTGTGAGCCGTAGCCGGCGGAATTGTTCGTTTTGGCGACGCGGTTGGTGGCATTCTGCTGCGCGGCGGCGAAGGCGGCGTTGGCCGCATTCATCGGCGTCTGCGTCAAGGCAGCTTTTGTGGCGTCGCTGGGATTGAGTTGCTGCTGGACCGCGTTCCAATCGGTGCCGAAGACTTGACCGGCGTCGCCCGCTTGGCCTGCAGCTACGGCGTTGGTGGTATTAAGTTGCTGCTGTGCGAGTCCGCCTCGGGCCATGGGTTAAACCTCAGTCACAAAACAGGGCCAAGAGACTTTTTGCCAGCCGTGGGCGGACAGTCTCTTGCCGAATGGTTTCTCGATCTGCGGGGGCACGAAGGCGTGCAGGTCTTCGAGGCCGCCTGGCTTGTAGGCCAGCGATTTGCCGACTTCCTGCATGCACAGAAACGCCAGCAGGCGCTCCTGCGGCGTCCTCCATTTCGGGTCTTGGAGGAAATAGATTTCGGCGGTCAGGTGTGCGAAGGCGGCCTGCACGACTCTGCCGTCGGCTTCGCCGACCAGCTTGATCATGAAAAGAGGGCTGTCGAGGTTCGGGAAAGGGTAGGCAAAGCCCTGTTGCGCATGGAGCGCCTTGCAGGCTTCGAGGTCGCCCGGCTGGTAGGCGCGCAGTTTCATCGGCCCGTGGGCGTGATCGGCCTGGTCTTGTTTGTCGGCGGCGGGATGCGGGTGCCTGCGACCGGCGTCACGTTGGTGTTTATGTACTTCGTGACTTGCGTCAGCGCGTCGGCGACCGTGCTGTCCACGGTGGCGCGGATGCGCGGCGTGTTGGGAATTGAAATTGCCACTGGTCTAGTTACCCCCCCTCACAGGACTCCAAGGATCAATCATCAGGCTTGGGATCAGCTTCTGGATTCGAAACCAAGAGTTCGGCGCGTTCGCGTGATTCGAGAAGGTGTAGCTACACCGCTCGGCCAAAATGTTCGTGGTCATCTCGAAGTCGCGCAAAAGCCGCGTCACGGTGCCGCCAACTACTGGCACGAGGTCCGGCAAAAACGGCTGCGCGATCGTGAACTGCGTTGGGTTCAGAAGTTGCAGAATCGGGAAGGTGCCATCGACGCTCGCGTCGCCAAGGCCCGCGAGCACGGCCTGCGTGTCGCTCGCCTGCAATCCATGGCTGCCGGTGCAGGTGATCGTCGTCAGGCCGTTGGTCCGCGACGCGCTGGCGACAACGGCATTCGTCGAGGCGCTTACCAGTCTGAATGCTCGGCAGCTTGATCGGCGTGTAATTCCCGATCTGCTGCGCGGAGATGTCCATCTGCCCGGCACCTTCGATCAGTCCGGTCAGGTAGCCGAAGAGCTTGCGGTGCGCTCCAAGGTGCAGCGCCTGCTCGTCCTGGTGCCCTGGCACATAGTAGGTCGAATAGCTCCACGGAATTCCGGCGCCGTCGTCGTTATAGACGCCGCCCGAGCCAGGCTGCTGCGGATCCAGCAGGTCGTAAATCTTTCCGGTGCCTGTGCCGTTGCCCATGAACAGGTGCGCGGCTCCGTCGTTGCGCTCGACGATCGCGGCGGCGTTGATGGACATGGTCCACGGCGACCATTTCGGCGCGTTGCCGATCGCCAGAATTTTTCCGGTATAGGAGCTGTAGCGGACCGTCCAGTGGTCGGCAATCTCGGCCGCGCTGTCCAGGCCGCGATAGTCGAACATCAGCACGCGGTTGACGGTGGTGCTGCCGTCGATCGGAACGCCCACCAACACGCGCTTATTGATGTCGTCGATGCGCACCCAGATAAACTGCCCGGCATTCCAGTTGATCCGGTTCCAAGTCGGCTGGATTTCCTGAGAGACCTTGACCGGCTCAGGCCCCCAAAAAATGTAGAGGCCCTGCCGCGCGGCGATCATGGCCCATTCCTCGCCGACGTCCACGCCCTGCGCCGAGTAGGTTCCCACCTTGTTCGAGACTTCGTTGATCGCCCAGCTGTCCGGCTCGTTCTGCCCGTCATCTTCGGTGACGTAGAAGCTGCGCTCTTTCACCAGGTAGAGTTTTTCGCGCAGCACGAAGGCGGCGCGCATGGCTTGCCCATTCGACGGGGCGACATTCAGGAATCCGGTCAGGCCGTTGTAGCTTTCCGGATCCTCGGCGTAGCTGGCGTTGACGATGGTGCTGTTCAGCGGCTGGTTGGTCGGGAAGATTTCGATGTTGTCGGCGATGACGTAGCCGTTGTTTGTCGGCGTTCCGGTCAGCGAGACACGCAGCAGCAGGTCTGTTGGATTACCGAGCGCGTTCGGAATGCCGGCGATCGCGCCGGAGAATTCGGCGAAGGTCGCGCCGATAGCGGCATGCGCTACGGTGAAACTGCCCAGCACGCCGAGCGATGGGCTGTATAGCTCAATGCGAAATGTTCCTTGCGCGAGGCCTCCGCCTTTGAGCAGGCGCACTCTGGCGGAATAAGCGACGTTGGTCTGGATGATGGGCGTTCCGAGCCAGTCCTGAAAAGCTGGCTGGCTGATCAGGCCGCGGACGGCCGTCGCGCCATCGCCGGTGATGCGGTAGGCGTTGCCCCAGATGACGGTGGCGGTTTCCTGCGATCCGCCAGGGCCGCTGGTCGGGTCGGCGGTCCAGCCCAGCGGCACGTTGCCGGAGAATCCGCCGTCAAAGGTAGTGTTCAGCAGGTTCTGGAGCTTGCTGCGTTCGCCCCATCCGAACAGGCGCGAGCTGTAGCCGATAAATCCGAGGCATTCGCCGAGTTCGTTGACCGTGAAAAGATCGGCCACGTCCTGGCCGCTGGCCAGCGTGGTGTCGTCGAAGTCCACCTTGACCGTGGTCGTCAGGTTGTCGTTGATCACCATGCTGTCGCCGCCAAAGGCGACGTTCGACGCAAGGTAGAAATAGTTCGCGCCGCCGGCGGTAGTGAAAATCAGGATGCGCGCGATCACGTTGGGCGGCCCAGTCGGAATTCCGCTGACCAGCGCGGTCTGGCCTCCAGCAGCGGTGTATTTCGATGGCGGAGCGGGGCGCGTCAGGTAGCCTTGCCGGGTTACGAAGAGCACGCTGACCTTGTGGATGCCTGCGGGGATGTGGCCGGCGGCGGTAATCGTCCCGACGGCGCCGTTTGCGGCGTTGCCTGCCGAGGCCATATTGAAGGTGAAGGTAAAGTCGTCGATGATGGAGAAAACCACGAAGTTCCCGTCATAGATCGCGCCGGTTGTTCCCGCGAGAGTGATTGCCTTGCCGGGGATCAGGCCGTGCGGGAGTACTGTCACTACCGTGGCAAGTTGGCTCTGCGCTGTGCCTGCCGGAGCGCCTACGACATTGGCCACTCCTGGCGTAGGCAGAAAGGTGAACTCACCCGTGCCGCCGCTCACGTAGGCGCTGGTGACGGTATAATTCGCGCCATTCCAGCCGCCGCCCACGCCTGCGATTGTAAATAATATCCCGGCGACAAAGTCCGCCGGCAGTTGCGCATGAAGTGGATACGCGTCTGCGATGGCCGCTGGCAGAGGGTTTCCAGAGAAATCCCGATCGACGCATTGCAGTAAGTTGAATGCCGCCGGTTGGCTGATGCTCGAAATGCTAAGGACAGAGCTCCCACCATCGACGGCGATTGGAGGTGCTCCGGGTCCGCACTGGCTCACGCGATCGTAATTGGTTCCGTCCCACTGCCGGGGAATGTCGCGGCCGCCCTTGCCATCGGAAAACGCGACATACTCGCGCCCAAACAGCGTCGTGGACTGCGCGAAGTCTCCGGGCGTGAGCGCGGCGTCGATGATCGTTTCGGTGCCTTGCGGGAAGTCCTGGCGGAACACGCCGAGCGAGTCGAGGTACAGCAGGCGCTGATTTTCCTGCAGGTCGGTGAAGGTCTTGAGGTAGTTGACGGTGGGATTGCCGGCAAGTCCGGTGATTGCGCCAGCGCCGAGGCCGGGCCGCGTGAGCACGCTGCCCAGCTCGAAGGCACAGTCCGAGAGTGCTGGACTTGCCCCTGGCGGAAGATCCGACGCCGCCAGGTCGTTGACCAGCCCCGAGAAGATCTCCAGGGGCAAGTCTTGCAAGCCGGCTACGGCCACGTCAGATCAGTTTGCGCCAGAGGATTTCAAGCGTGATCACGTCGGCGATGACTTCCGGGTCGTATGCACCGGCGCCTAGTTCAGTGCCGCCGGGTTCCCATACTTGCAACAGGAAGTTCTTGAGCGTGGTTCCCTGCTTCACGCTGTAGTAGCCGCCTTCGGCCGTCTGGCAGTCGCCGGAGCCTTGCCCGTTCACGTAGATCACGACGGGCAACGACCCGGAAGGAATCAATCCCGCGATGGTCGACAGGTCCAGCGTATCGCCGCCGGTGGCGTAATTACCGGAAGGCACCACGCGGTGAAAGGACCAGACGAAGTTGGCGTCCAGTGCGGCGATATCCCTGGTGGTAAACGGATTGTTGTCCGTGCCGTTGATTGCGAGTGCCATGTGTTCTCCTTTGAGTTACGAGGCGCTGCCCCAGCCCGTGGATCCCGAGCGGTGCCCGTAGGGCCTGCGCCGGCGGCCGGTCTTCTGCGATCTGCGTACTGCCTGAAGTCCAAGGTCAAAGAGGGCGTCGGTCGCCAGCGTGTCGAGATTTGCGGCTTGCGGAACGCCGCGGCTGTTGGCTGCCAGCGCTGCGGTGATGTAGGCCGTGGCGTTGATCGAGTTGCGGATCAGGATTTGGCTGGAGGCCGAGGTCGGGTCGGCGAGCTGCTTCACGTAGCGCAGCCTGATCTGCGTATCCTGTAGCGCGCCGAGAAAATAAATTCCGTCCGATCGCCACTCCCAATAGATCAGCGTCTGGCCCTGCGGCTCCGACGGCAGGCCGTCGTGCTCGGTCATGTCGATCATCTCGGTGAAGGATTCGACCGAAAGGTTTGGGCGCTCCCACAGCTTCGAGGGCGCGATGAGGTCGACGGGTAGCTGGTTCGGCGGCGCTGTAGCGTCGGTAATCGAGACTTGCGCGGAGGGGTCAATCGCGCCGATCGCGGGCACCACCAGGAGCACCTCGTCGGCGATGAAGGTGGTCTGGCCGGTGTTGGCAAGTTTGGCCTGGACCTTGCGGTAGGCCGCCGCGACGAACGGCATCAAGAACGCGTCGGTCGCCCATGCGCCTTGCTGGTCGTTCAGCATTGCGCGCACCAGGGTCGTGACCTGCGTGACTGGCTGGTACGCTGACGAGCCGATTCCGGGCATCTAGTTGATGATCAGATAGTCGAAGCAGGCCGGGTTCACGGACACGGTTCCCAGGTTGATCGTAAAACTCACGCCGGCAGACTTGGCTGCGAGAAGTGGAGCTGCCGCCGGCAGGTCCACGCCGGTGTTGCAGGTGACGCTCAGCCGCGTGCCTTCGTCGTCGTTCTGCGTTACAAATATTTCACTGTTGGCCGTGACCGCGGTGGTGCTGACGACGCAGGTGCCTGTCGAGGCTGTTGTCGAGCAGGAGAATGCGCCCGCCGCTGCGGCAGAGCATGCAACCAGCGACGGATTGGCGGCGGTCCCGACGGCCGCGCAGTTTGTCGTCGTAGCAAGCGTCGTTCCTGTCAGCGTCGTGAAACTTCCGGCTGCAGGGGTTGTGCCTCCGATGGCGCCAGGAGCTGGAAGGTTTGTGGCCTGGATTTCATCGGGGAACAGCTCCATGTCATAAGTGCCGCCGGCGCCGTTGGTGGACAGCACGCGTCCGAGTACTTGGCCGCCAGCCGCTGGATATGTCGCCGCTCCGGTGTCATGGCAGTCTCCGGCGGTTCCCGAGCTGATCTGCACGTAATGGCCTGCGGTGGTCGCGCCGTCAAATACGCAGGAAGCATGGCCGCCGACGGCGATGTGGGCGTTTCCGGACTTACCCGGGCCGCTCGATCACGATGCCGATCATCCCGCCCGTATCAGTCGTTGCGGCAATGATGGCCGTCGAAGGCGCACCCGTCAGCTTGGCCAACGTATTGATTGTCGTTCCGGTCGCGGCTTCATTCGGAATTGCAACCGAGGGTAGCGGCCCGGACACTGCACACAGGTCGCCTGGCGCGCACACGCTGCTCCATGTCCCAAGATTCAACGTAATCTCAGATACTTCATCGTCTGTAGCACCATGAATGAAGAACAACTGCGGATTGAAATACCGCATTGTGGCCGTTGAAGATACTGCCAAATCCATCGCCGGTCCGTTACTCATTGGAATCGTTGCTATTTTGCAAGTACGCGATATAGTGCTGCCAAGACTGAGCAAGGCTGTAGACATTATTGGCGTTTGGAAAGGTGCTCGCAGAACATGACAGACCTCCCACCATAGACCAATCGGGGACCAGAACTGTAGGAGCGCCGCCGTTCGTTGATTCTGCCCAAATGGAATACACCAATGTATCTCCGACGACAGCTCCGCCCGCACTGCTGGCAGCCCAATGCAGCGTATCAGACCCTGTATCACTAACTTGGACGGCATTCGTTCCGCCTGCCGGATCCGGTTCACTTGCTGTGAAAGTGCAGGTACCGCAACCTGAGATTAGTGCGGATGTTAGCGTGGAACTGACAAGCGGAGGAGCAATAGCGACAACCGCAGGGAATTCCCGAGCCGCTGCGTCTGATTGTGCCCTCCACTTCCAGGGGGATATAAACCCGTAGGTATTCGATGACGTGGGAATCAGGACTCCGCTTCCTTGAACTACGGGTTCGTAATTCTGGACAGGACCGACGTTTACTCCCGCACCTCCCACTGAAGCTATCGGAGTAAGGGTATCGTTTCGTAACGTATAGCAGTCCGCTGGCGGTCCAGCACAATCAGATGGCGGCCCTACATCAACAAATATTTGTTGGTGTTTGCACCACTATCCTGAATCCAAACCATGGCTTCCATATTAAATTCACTTGCTAGATGGGAAATGCTGACACCGCTGCCTTGCGTTCCATTATAAATCTTGAATCCTCCCCCATAGACCGTTCCGGTATCGAAGGTGATGAATCCTGAGCCATTGCCTCCATGGGGACCGATCACGACAGCAGCCGAAGCATCAGAAGTTGGGAAGCCGGAGGCCATTGAATTTCCAGTAATAAAGAAATTGTGAAACGACACCCATAGGGTGTTTGTTCCAATCAGAATTCCTGGGCCACTCGCGGAACCTTGATCCGTGTTCACGTTGAGGCCATCGAAATTTATATTCCCGCTTCCGCATTGTCCTGAATTTGGGGATGAGTGATCGGGACAATATCCGATGATGATGGGAACGGCTTCCCCGCCGAAACTGACATTCTTCCATTCAAATGAACCAGCTGCGGATAGCCACAGCCAGGGTGCCAACTATCTGACGCATTTCCACCGATGATTTGGCATTTACCAGCTCCATTATCGGTCCCACCACTTCCCCCCACGCAGATTGTTTGTATCTGGCCGCCGTAGGTATTTTCCCAACAGGTAGATGTCGACGGGAATCCCGGACCGGCCGCACCTAGAGATGTAAATTCCATCGCTAGAACTTGCAGGGCATGCCTGCGTTCCATTCCAAATGTAGATGGTTCCCGTTCCGATCACATGACTGTTTCCAAGAACCGGACCTGTCGCGCTACCCCCATTTAATGCTTCTGCCGCCGCATCCCATGTCAGTTTTGCGGTTCCCCAGCTTAATCCATCATTGGCATCATTACCGAATGGTGCCGCATATTGCGCGATGTAACCGCCATTAACGTATCCAGATGGATGAGTAAAGGGTGGCTTCTGCGCCACATTTGCTGTGACAATGCCGCTATCGGTTCCGGTCGTCGGGCCTGAGGCTTGGAGCAGGTTGCCGGCGACCCCGCCGGTGATTGCGCCTGAGCCGGCACAGCCCGCGCTTCCCGGCATGCAGGGAGCGCTGACGGTGTATAGGGTCGATGTGACGGTTGGTCCGTAAATCCATACGGAGTAATTCTGCGGGACGCCCCAGAACGCCAGATTCCCGAAAGCGTCCGTGGTCAAAGGATTAGGCGCGCTACTGCTCAGGGTCTGATCAGTGTAGATCGGCGAAAGTGGCGCGCAAGGGGCTGAGGCCGTGCCCTTCTGGACCACGTTCCCATTCGTGCTGGCGCTGACATTTGCGTGCGTGAGCACATACGAAATCTGCGTGGGGCTGACGAGGATGGCCTGAAAAGTCCCGTTGAAATAGGTATCGGCGCCGGTAAAATTGTTAACGACGATTTCGGAGCCGGACGCGAATCCGGCGGTGTGCGGATTAGGCGCATCGTCAGCGTCGCGAGGTTGCTGGAGACGCTCGCGGCGGTCGTAGCGCCATGCAGTGCAGACGGCGACGTTGGCCCCGGCTACGGGCAATCCGCGCGAATTGGTGACGGGAGCGCTGTAAATGTAGCCTTGCGCTCTCGCCGTTCCGCAGAGAGCCAGAACGGCGAGCAGCGCGAAGAGGGCGCGTTTCATGGCTGGGCGATTTCGGCTGGCTTGTTCTGGCGACGCGGCTTCGGCGTCGCGGTCTCGGCTTCGCCCTGGAAGTACTGCGGGAAATACCTTCGCGCTTTGCCTTCGTCCAGCAGCGCGCCGCAGCTCTTGCAGATCGCCATCCCCTGCGGAATCGAGGCGCTGCAGGCCGGGCACGAGGCCATGTTCGTAACTTCATACGTCCAGGGGCGCGTCTGATTCCGCGCTTTCGCGGCGCGGCGATGCAAGGATGAAATTTGCTTGTGGTCCGCAGGAGAATCCCAAAATGTATCCGCCAGCCGGATTTGCGCGTCGTAGAAGGCCATCAGCTTGGCGGTCATTTCATCGAGCAGCGCTCGGCCCGGCTTCGCAGTCGGGCTGACGAAGACGCCGATAAAGCTCTCGACGCCTTCCTCGCAGAGAATCCCTTCGTTGGCCTGGCGCGCCAGGTCCTCGCCGATGGCGCCGGCCTCGGTGAGTTGCTGGCCGTACTTTTCGTCGCCCTCGTCCAGCATTTCCAGGCGGCCGAAGATCGGCATGGACGTGTATTCCTCGTCGGGCCTCACGCCCTTGATCACGTACTGGCCGTAGCTGCGGCCAAAAACGAACGAGATCGGCGAGAGGTTGATCAGGTGGACGGATTCCTTGGTGATGGCGTCGACGTAGCGCTTTGGAATTGGGTTCCTCACGCGGCGATTTGTTCGTTCGGGCACAACTACTGGCATGGCGGCTCCTTTTCGCTGATACTGCAGCCGTTCTGAACGTTTGGGGCCCGGGTGACCGCTCGCAGGGTTGAGCGGCGCCCGGGCGTTTTATTTTTTGAAGATGGAGAGTGGCGTGACCGAGGCCGGGTAGCGGCTGGCGGTCGGGTTCGGTAATTGCGCTTTCCTCTGGTGGGCCTTGGCCAGCGCCCGGTCCAGCTTGGGGGCGATCACGCGGTCTAAATACTGCTGGCGTCGTCGCGGGATTTCCACGGGATCCGCTCCTAGAATTTCATCGATCGCGCGGTCGTCTTGCATGGCGTCGCGTTCGTGGCAGCGTTCGACGGCGGCGCGGCGGTCGGTTTCGACCAGATCGCGAGAGAATTCAATCGCTCGCGCCATGCGGAAGGCGATCTCCGGGGTGAGCTGCACGAATCCGCGGTGCTCGCAGAATGCCGGCGCGGCACTTCTTGATGCAAGGAAGCATGGCTCATCGAGCGTGAGCGAGTGCTCCCACTCGCCGAATTGCGGGTACGGGCCAAGCGCCGGAAGCGAACGCCCCTGGTGGATTTCCTGCGAGGCCATATTCCACATGCGCGGCGAGCCGTAAATCTCCGGAGGGCACCAGCGTTCGAGGTGCCAGCGATTCTCCGGCAGGTGCATGGGGACTTGGCGCATCTCGAAGACTTGCCGCAGCACGCCATCGCTCGCCGTGCGGTCGGTCCAGAGGCCGCCGATCCACGTCAGGCGGCTCCATCCCCAACACCACCTGTAATTGGGTTTACCGAAGCGATTCAGGCCGCCAGCGAGAAGAAGCAAGCGCTGCGCGTAGTCGGGCGGGTCGTGCTGCTCGCGGGTTACGCTAACTCGCATTTGCGCAGGTGGTCGGCGAGGGCGGCTTTGACCTTGAATCGCACGATGTTTCTCGCCGCGTCCGGATGGTAGGGGGCAAAATCCAACCAGTCGAACTCGATGGTCGTTCGCCGTAGTTCCCATGTGGTTCCCGAGCCGCGCCCGAGGGCGATGCGCTCATCGAACTGCAGGCTGGACACATTCACTTGGCGCGCGGATTGCAGGTACGCCATTGATTTTAATGACAGGCCGCCATCTGCCGAGTAAACGGCCCAGCACAGTTGCCCGCCCAGCGTGTAGAAGTGCACGCCGTCCGGCAGTTCCGCGCGGCATTCCTCGAGCAGCGATTGCAGTGTTGGCGAGGCGACCACCGGGCGCTGCGCGATCCTCGCAGCCTCGTGCACCTGCCCGACAGGCGCGTCGGGACTCGGGCCGTTTTCTGCGCCCCTCGCCAGAGGCGGCAGCGCGGCCGCAACGGATGCCACGCCGATCAGTTGGAGGAAGTCTCTGCGGTCCATGTCAGTTGGGCGCGGCCTCGTCGCCGATCATCGGGAACATGCCGCCGGGATTGTTGCCGAATCCGGCGCGGCACTTCACGCAGTTGGTGGCGGGTAGCATGACTTCGTGGCGGAAAAATCGCAGCGTCTGCGTGTCGTCACAGTTGTTGCACTTGTAGACGACGCTGAAGATGCCGCGCTCCTCGTCGCTCGCCATGTGGAAGGATGGCTCCGGCTGGTTCAGGCGGCCCGGATACGGCGTGCGGCTCAGTTCAGTCGGTTTCTGCGGCGCTTTGCTCTTTGCTGGCACTCTGCCCCTCCGATTCACAAACCAATTGTCGCCGCGATGGCTTCCTGCTCGATCTTCCGCGCGAACGCCAGCGCCTGCTCCGGCGAGATAATGAAGGCGCTCACGTTCTTGCCGAAGTCGATGAAGACGCCCTTCCCGTTGTGGCCGATGTGGACCTGCATATTGCCGCCCTCGACGAACTTGAAGTCGGGCAGGATGTTGAGGTCACCATCCATAGATTGCCAGCGCCGATTCTACTCGTTCCATCGGCCAGTTGCGCATGCGTAAATATTCGAGAAAGCCCAGTCGGTTACCTGCCGCCAGCATCAACTCGGCGCGCTTCTTGCTGTTGTTGTGTCCGACGCAGACGCCGAGCAAATTTCGGAGGTCGTGCGGATCGGCTTCAGACTGCGCGGCGAGCCGGATCGGGCAGAGGTGGTCAATGGCCTTGCGCGGTTTGCCGCAGTTCGCAACCTCGCACGTTGTCGAGATCGCCCGCCGAGTTGCGGCGGGGATGGCCTTCTTTGGTCTCTCAAGGAATGAAAACGATTGCTGCCGGCGGTCGCGCTTCTTCTTCTTCCGCCAATACGGAGCCCAGCGTGGCTTGTCGGCTACAGGAAACACCGGACTTGACATCGGGTGCACCAGAATGGGTTCATCTACGCATCCGGCCGTAGCTTGCCCCTCCGGTCTGATAAGGAGGCGGGGCGGTGACCTGCAGGTCCGCCGCCCCGCTATCCGCAACTGCGCCAGGTTTTTGACTACTCCTCCGGGCGCAGATGTTAACACACGCGCCAACAGCTAGGCTTAGTAGCCCGACGGACGCGCCAGCGTGTCGATGAAGGCTCCGCTGCGAGGCGAATCTACCCATACCTGCAGCCCTGTCCCGATATAGAAGAGCTCTGCGGTGCTTAGTCCGCCGCTCGCTCCGTATACCGGCCAGTTCGTTTGACCGCCCCAGTTCAAATAGTCGATCGGCAGCATCTCGGCGCGGCCCCAGTGCGACAGGTCGAGGAAATCGACTCGCGTCTGGCTGGCGTTGATGGAGACCTTGAGCGGCGCTCCGCCCATGGTCTTCTGCCCGGAGAAGAGCAGGTCAATGTCGTTCGCGCGGCTACTGCCGCCTTCCTTGATCACCTGGCTGATGGTGATCCCCAGGTTCTCCCAGGCGTGCTCTTGTTCGACCGGGCCGTAGGCCAGAATCTTCGCCGGCTTTCCGGATCCGCCGGCCTGGTCGACACCCAAGCTCTTGCGGATCAGGTTGTAGGCGAGGCGCACGTTGCCCGGAGTGAGCGCGGCTCCAGCGGCATTGACGCGGCTGGTGCGGAGCTGCTGCGGGTAAGTGGCGCGATTGAGGTTGAGCCATGTCCCGGTGGTGGCGTTGTTCTGATGGTAGGGGATGCCGAAGATCCCGGTGGGCTGCGCTCCGGAAAGGCCGGAATAGACCAGCACGTCGGTGCCGACGGTGCCGCCAGGCAGCGGCGTGGTCGGATCGGCAGTGATCGTCTGCGTGGAGCTGATTGGGTCGGCTTGGCCCACGGTGAATGTGCCGCGGTTAGTCGTCAGCGTGGTGTCGTAGACTTGGACGTCCTGGCCGACGTAAACGAGCGCGGCGCCGTTCGGCACGGTCATGGTCAGCACCTGCCCAGCGACGCTGGTGATGGTGCCAATCACGCCGTTTCCGGAGGTTTGCAGGATTTTGTCGAGGAACGAGCGAAACTGCGCCATGGCGTTTTTAACTTCGCGCTTGACGGCGTTCTCGACAGCCTTCTCTTTGGTGTTGGTGGCCCATTCGACCAGCTTGGTGAATTCGATGCCGATCTTGAAGAATTGCGGGGTGACTTGGGCGACGTCGTAAATCGTTCCCGAGCCGCGCCCGAGGTCGGTGCCGTCGGCGCCGAATGCTCCGGCCTTGCCGCCGGGGACGAGCTGCAATGGCAGACGCATGTAGCGGCTGCTGACCTTCTCCACGTCGCCGCGCGTCTGGATGAGCTTCAAGAACAGGTCGTCCCGCTCGTAGAGCAGGGGCACCTTGTCTCGAACCTTTTCCAGTTCGACGGCGAGTACGTTTGCGCCAGATTGTGCGGGCATTGCGGTGTTCTCCTTGTGGCGTTAGCGCGGCGGCGTGGTGGTCAGGCGTTGATGATGTCGTCGTCTGACATGGACGCGGTGTCGGCGGTGGTGAGCTTTCGCGTGCGAATGGCAGGCGAGGCTCCTCCGGTCCCGACATCGGTCCTGCCGGCGGCTGCGGCTCTTTTGTCGTTGACTGCGGAATTCGAGGCGATCAGCTCGGCCGTGCGCTCAGAAATGACGCGCTTGGCCGTGCTGGGCAGGAGCTGCTTGGCGCGTCCGGTAAGCAAGGTCACGAGCTGCTTTTTCGCATCCTCGGTCTTGCCGGTACGGAAGCCTTCCTGCGT
Organism: uncultured Acidobacteriaceae bacterium; assembly: GCA_963735915.1. Lineage (GTDB taxonomy): Bacteria > Acidobacteriota > Terriglobia > Terriglobales > Acidobacteriaceae > Bog-257. The sequence goes on from CAVTMX010000011.1 coordinate 20,487, forward strand.
GATTCTGGTAATGGTGCGCTGGATGTTGCGATCGGCCTTGATCGCCTGGTCCATCGTGCTGATGATTTCCGTCCGGATGCGCTCTTTGCCCTTGTCGGAGAACGCAGTGTCTTTCAATAGGCTGGTGGTCAGCTGCGTGACCGACTGGTTGATGCTCGTGTGGATCGAGGCGCCGACTTGACCCGAGAACAGCGTGAGCCGTTCCTTGAATGCTGCCGAGCGCTCGGCGGTAGCAGCCTCGCGTTCGGTTTTGGCCGCGGCGACGGCGGGATCGACGCGGCCGGTCTGGCGATTCCACTTCACGCCCAGCTCGTCGGCCTTGTTGATCAGCCACTGCACGTAGCCAGGCAGCTTCTCGGCCCAGCTTTCTTTTGGCCCGGCGAGAATCGAGCGGAAGGCCTCGATTTGCTCGGCAAAGCCGGAAGATTCCATGCGGTCGTGGAAAACCTGTCCGGTAATCTGCTCGTAGCCTTGCGGATCGCGTTCGCGCAGCAGGGAGGCCGACTGCACGAACATGGACTTGAAGGCTTCGGGGTTGTCGTCGATCCATTCCTCGGCGAGCGCGCGTTGCTGCTCCGGGGGTCCGCCAAACTGATCGTCAGCCTCATCCAGCATGGCCGACTTCTGTTGGGCCGCTTTAGCTTCCTCGAGGCCGCCGGGAAAGGTCTCGGCGAATTCGTGGACGGCGCGCACAGTTGGAAACACTTCGCGGATGCGGGCCAGTTGGTCGAATGCGCTCTGGATTTGCGGCATCACGGCTTGTAGCTTTGGCGCTACAGATGGGTCTTTGAGCAGGGCGGTGAGTTCCTTCGGCATGGCCGAGGGAACGTTGTCTGCGGCAGCGGCTGCAGCTGCGGCAGGTTCGGCGGCTGCAGGTTTAGCAGGCTCGCCGTCGGCTCCGGGTTCGGCGGCTGCGCCGGCCGGAGGTGCATCTGCAACGGCTGCGGCTTCGCCCTCAGACGGTGGACTGTCTAAAAGCTGGTCCTCAGTCTGCGAATCAGCCGCGGCACCAGCAATGCTGATGCCTACCGCTGCGTCGCCTCCAGGTACCACTGGTGTGGTTGCCACTTCGATTGCCTCCAATTAAAAAGGCCGCCCTTGAAAGGCGGCCTCGGTGGTGCGTATACGAAAAATCGTTATGCAGTTGTATGCATTAAGCCGAGGGCGGTGGTGCGCTCTTGCCCGGGCCCGCGTTCATCCGTGCGGCAAACTGCGCGGCTTTCTGAGCCTTCTCTTGGTCCTTCTCTGCTTGAATCTCCGCGGGGTCGACGTGGATGCCCACTTCTGCGGCAGCTTGGGCCTGTCCGGCCGGCGGCAGGTCTTTCGCGTTCACCGAGAGCGAGACGGATGGCGGCTTCGGCGGCGGTCCCTGCTGGCTCGCCTGCACCAGCTTCTGCAGCGCTCCCGCGTGCGCCTGAATGTCGGCGAACTGCGCGGGCTTCTCGACGCGCGCGCTCTGGCCTGCGTCGCTATTCGCCCAGCGCTTGTACTCGGCGAGTTCACTGTCGGCGTCGTCGAACAGCGGATCAATCGGTACCGAGGATTGCGGCTGCCCAGGCATAAGCGAGCCGGTAGTTGGGTCGATCTGCGGATCCCCGGGCATCGGTCCCTGCCCTTCGAGCATCGTCTCGATCGCCCGCATCGCCTTGATCCGGGCATCCTCGCCGGGCACTTCGAAGTCGGCCAGGCCCAGGTAGGTCTTGGCCGTCCCGAGGTTCGCTGGCGACTTCATCAGCAGCTCGACCGAAGACGGGATCGTCGATCAACTGCGTCAGCATCGCGCGGACTTGGCTCGGCAGCTCTGGATAGGTCTCGTCGGGGTCGTCGTAGATTTCGATGTTGCCCTTCAGGTCGGCCATGCGAATCCACTTCGACTTGAACTGGCCGTTTTCTTTGTCGGAGGCTTCCACGTCCTCGGGGCGGTTTTGGATGAAGCATTCGACCCCCAGCAACATCAGGTCAGCGTAGAACCATTTGAGTGCGTTCCAACAGAGCGTGATTCGGCCCATGGCCATCTCTCTGGCCAGTTCATAGGCGCGGGCGGTGTCGTTACCTTCGAGTTGCGCACCGAAGACGGTGGGGGTAATGCCGGAGAGAAACTGCCCGATCGGACCCATCAGCTCTTGCCGGCGCGAGATCATCTGGTCGGCCACGGTCGATGGCTGTAGCTGCAGAATCTTGTCCTGAATATGCTCCTGGGCGCGCAGGCTGACCGGGTATATGACGCCGGGCTCCGCTGTCTGGCCCTCGATGGCATCGAAGTCGATGGTCTCGGCATCGGCGAGGATCGGCGGAATGCCGAATTCTGCGGTTTCCTGTTCGATGTTCGAGCAGGTGTTGTACTGCTCCTGAATCTGGATCATCGAATCGCCGACGCTGGGGCGGTTCTGCCCGTCTCCTGGCATGGCCTGCAGCACGCGCCAGCAGTCGTCCATCGTTTCGTTGCGCGATTCGCAGTAGGTCTCGCCGGCAAAGGCGATGTAGCAGCCCAGCGGGAACATTTCGAGCAGCTTTTCGCGCTGCCCGTCGTCCTCTACCAGCCAGAAACACCAAGGACGTATCCAAGTGCGGCTAAAAGTGACAAGGTTAGCCAGAGCATCTCCGGGGTGGGTGCTAGGTAACCCTTGCTTAACAGAAATGCGTGAGGCGCGAGCAAAAGTATCATCAGCAGAAATCGGCCCACTTGCGATGATCTTCTTGGCGACATGAGGGAAGCTGGCCTTCAGCTTAGCAATGTGGACTTCGAGGTTCCACTGCAGGTACGGGAATTCGTGCTGCTCATCGGCCCACGGCGGCGTGTGGAATTCGAGGCCCGGGATGATCGATACGACTTCCTGGCCCTTCGGAAAGCGCTTCTGCCCGGTGACCATCGGCAGTTCCATCTGATCGGCTGGCGAGAAGTTGTCAGGGCCCAGTTCAGTGCCGCACTGCTCGCAGAATGCCGGCGTGCCCATGCCGAACGAGGTGTCGGCTCCCGGCTGTTCGTTTCCGGTCATGCCTTGGCTGGGCTCGCTCTGCTCGACAGCAGTCTCGGCGCCGCATGTCGGGCAGATGTACTTGTCCTCGCCCATCGGCGTCATCTGCGGGGCGATCTCGTCGGCGTTCTGCCAGCCGAAGCGCTGACCGTCGGCGACGTAGCGCACGTATCCGCCGACCTTGCCGTCGGTCCACATCAGCCAGGAGGCCTTCGCGAGCAATTGCTTCGGATTGTTGTTCTTCTCGACCAGCTTGCGGACGTCGTCGGCAGCTTTGGCGGTGGTGATGTCCTGTTCGCTCTGCGCGGACTGCGGATAGAACTCGACGCTGGGGATGTTCGAGCTCATCAGCGCGATGTACGAGAGACCAAAGGCCTGATAAATGTTCGTGACGAATTGGTAGCGCGGCGTTTCCGCATCTGCGGTGTCTTCGACGCCGAGGCCGAGGCCGACGCTGGTGCCGAAGGGCAGATGCCACTGCCAATCGCTGCCGCTGAAGTAGCCGTACTGAATGCCCGCCCAGTAGAGATGCGCCTGCCTGATTCGCCTGATTTCGTGGCGGCGCGCGACGATACCTTCGGTGCGGTAGGAGAGCACGAGCTCGCGCAGTGTGCTGACCAGTTTGGCGTCGACGTCTTCTAGCTTTTCATTGTTGGGGCCGAGTTCAGGCGCGGCTTTCTTTTGGGGCGTGCCTTCAGCGGGAGCGATCTGACCGGGAGCGAACTTCTGCTCGTCAGAGTCCTGGGTTGCTATCGACTGCGCTGTCGTCGCCAATGAGTCGTGCGAGCTGCTCGGGCGTGAAGCCTTCTAATCCGCCAAAGTTGAGGCGGTACGGGAAATAGAGTGCGGCGTCGAGGCTCTCGGAGAAGAGCTGCGGCGCGTAGGTTCCGGGACAGCGATAGAAGCGGCGCCGTCCCAGTTGGATTTCGTCGGCTCGGCCCTTCACGTTTGCGAGGAAGACGGAGCCGTCGAGCGTTTCAAACAGCGCGTTCACTGGACCTTTTTGGGCTCCGCTGCCGCGGGCGCAGCCGTCTCGGCAGGTCGCGGCGCCGGTGCGGGCGGCAGCTTCGCCGCGAGCGTGCGGTCGGCGATTTCCTGCGCGGCCAGCTTCTCGATGCGGTCACGCGATTCCTGTTGCTCTTTCGCAGCGGCTTCGGCATTGGCCTTTGCATTGGCTTGGGCCAGATGCTGGGCGGCGACCTGCGCGGCGGAAGCGGCGGCTTCCTGTTCGAGCGACGGGCGTCCGTCCTGCGCGCGCTTGCGGTTTTCGAGGTTGTGCACGGCGAGGTCGAAGGCGTCATGGTCGGCGATGACGAACGAGGCGCTCAGAACGTCGCCTTCGTGCGTCGGGAACACGATCACGGAGCGCTTATCAGCGAAAAACGCCGCGAGCATCTCGTGCTCCATCTCCGTGTGGCCTTCGAGGTCCATCTCCAGCGTGAAAGTGCCCTTCTCTGCGTCGAATGTTCCGGTCGCGTTGATGTTCACAGTTTTTTCGCTCCTTCTTTGAGGATGTTTACTGCGTCTTCATGTGCTCGCGATACGCGCGTTGGGCCAGCTTCAGCGCGATGCTGCGGCGAGCGTGGCGCGGCTCCGGGCCGTAGTTCGCGTTCACGTTCTCGAACGACAGCTTACGGAAGGCGGCGCGCCGGCGTTGGCGCGTCTGCAGCGATTCGATGGCCTCGACCTTCACGCGAAACTCGGTCTTCTTGCCCTTGTCGCCGAGGCCGAGCCACTGGCGCAGCTGCCACGGGCGGAAGACTTTCGGCTTGTGATATCCGGGCGCGTGAACTTCGCGGTCGCGCTGCTTTCCGGAGCGCCAGAATGCCAGGTTCATCGCTTCCCCTTGGGCTTGTGCATTTTCTTCGTCTTGCGCTCGGGCAGGCTACTCATCTTCTTGCCGTGCATTCCCTGCACGACGTCGCGGGCGAAGTCCTTGCTCATGCCGATGGTGCTCTCGCCGTTCAGTGCGGCGTGGGCGGCGCGAACCTGGGCCTTACTGTCGGGCATCGTCCTTGTGCGCCTCGAAGAACGCGCGCAGGATGTCGTCGGCCTGCGGATGGCGTTCGAGCCAAGTGATCTCAGCGTCCAGTCCGGCGATCTCGCGGTCCACGTCGTTGGCGTGTTTCACTTTATCGAGGCGGCGCGAGCGCAGAGTGTCGAGGAAGGTAGGCTCGTGCCGCACGAAACACTGGGCCTGGTCAGGTTGCAGATTCACGGGCGAGTTCTCGCCGTCGTCGCGTTTCTTTTTGTCTTTTCCGAACATCGCCCCTCCGGTCAGTGCGGCTTGTGCATTTTCAGCACGCGATTCGCCTTGGCGTCGATGCGCGCCTTTTCCGAGGACGATAGGTTGCCGCGCTTGAGCTGCTGCGAAGCACGCGCCTTGGCGTTTGCGGCGTGGGAGCGGTCCGGCATCGGGTACTTGCGCTCATCCGGCAATCCGAAGTTCGAGCTGGGGATTGCATTGCGCCGCTTGCTGGTTAATTCGGCCATTATCTACGACGGCTGTCCAGAGACAACAGGCTGCGAATTTCCACCCGCGAGAGGTGCGGCTTCCTCGCCTTCGTTCTTTTCGCTGTGCGGGTTCGCGAGGAACGTGCAGGTGCCGCACTCGAATTCCTGCGCACCGGGCTGCGGACTGAATTCGTTGCAGCAGCCGAGTTCCGAGCTGACGCCGCCGTCGACTTGGACCTTGGTGCAGTCGTTGTCCTTGGTCGCGCCTTCGAGCTCCATGTATCCGGCTTGGTCGGCAGGTTCTTTACCATCACCCGCAGCGCCTCGGCCAGGTCCGCTCGGGTCGGCGTCCATTCTGGTGGATTGAACATCTCGCCCCTTTGGCGCGAACATCTTAAGCGGATTGTACGGCGTGGCCATCGGTTTCCTTCCGTTCGGGGCGCGGCACGTTTTCGAGCACGACTTCGGTCGGCAGCTTCCGCGCGTCGCGCATCTTCTTGGTGGCCCACTGCAAAGGCGAGAGCCGCCGCGCCTTCGGTTCCCTGGGCGGCTTCTTCTCCGGCTGGTCCACCGGGTCGTAGCCGAGGTGCGGCATGATCCGGTTGAGCAGCAATCGTTCGCGCTCCTGGAGGCGAGCGACTTCCGCCTCCAGGAATTGAACGTAACGGCTGCGGTACCACTTCATGCTAGTTGAGGACTTCGAGTGTGGCGTCGATGGTCTGTGCGCCGGTGGTGGTGGTCTGGCCGACGGGCTCGAACATCGCGGTGACGCGAGCCGGCCCGGTCAGGTTGATGGAGCCGGAGGCGGCGACGGCCGCGCTGAGGCTGGTACGCATCAGCGTGGTTGCGCCGGCCGCGATCGCTCCGACCGAGTGACCCCAAGCCAGCGCCGTGCCCGTGGCTCCGGTCGTGAGCACCTTGAAGGTGCAGGTAAATTCCACGTTGTCGGCGCCAGAGACGCTGGTGAACGTGTCATTCATCTGGCAGAGCTTCAGAGGCACTGACGTGGTGTTGGTTCCATTGGCGTCCCAGGAGACGGTGACGATGGTGCTGGTGCCCGAGCCCGCGTCGGTGTAGGTAAACAGCCCGGAGACGCGCACTTCCGCGCCGATGTAGTTAAGGCATCCTGCCGGAATGGTCCAGGTGGCCAGCGGATTCGGCACGGTGGTCGCGCCGCCAGCCGAAATGCCGGAGGCGCTGGCGAGCGTGACCGTGTTCGCCGAAGAGATGGCGCAGGCCCCGACGCGGTTTGACGGCGCGTAAGAGTAGGTGACGGCCGAGTTGCTGATGGGGTGCTGCGCGAGCAGTGTTTCTGCCGTGGTGGCCAGGATGGGATACGACTGCGCGGTGTTCAGCGGGTAGGTGGCGATCTGCGAGCCGCCCTTGGTGAACAGCGCGTCCGCTCCAAACGTTGACGCGGCTTGCCCGTAGGTCGCATTGGCGACCGCGCATGCTGGCGTTGATCGTTTCGAGTGTCGTCAGCGTGCAGTTCGCGCTGGTTGAAGGAACCTGGTAGGCCAGGGCGTAGCTGCCGCCCGAAAGCGACAGGTACACGACGTAACCGACTGCGCCCGGAGATGCGGCTGGGGCGGCCACGTCGATGGCCATGCTGGCGACGGATGTGAAGACGGTCGATGTCGCCGAGCACGGGCCTTCATTGCCCATGATGTCGACGTAAGCCACGCACCCGTAGACGGTCGAGCCCCAAGAGGCCGAACCGGCCGCCGAGGCATCCGAGCAGAACTGATGCGTCGCGTCGCAAGCCGCTTGCGCGGTCAGCGTGGTGGGAACGGCCAGATACAGGCCTGTCGGGGTCGCGTTCCACGGGCGAGCGGCGCCTGCGCGGTCGTCCTCGATGGATACGTTCGGCATGACCATCGCGGCGGTCAGAATCGCGTTGGTGACGCCAGGATTGTCGACGACCACGACTCCGCCATTGCCGGTATTTGCGCCGCTGACGAAGCCTGCGGCGTCGTCGATGGCTTCCTGCACGCCAAAGGTTCCGGTGGCGATGTCGTTGGTGCCTCCCGGATGCGCGGCGGCCCATGCGGCGGTGATGGACGCGCAACCGTTCGAGTAGCCTGCGCCGGGGCAGCTGACCGGGGTGACGGCGGTGAGTGTTTCGGTGTCGCCGTCCACGTTGACCGGCTCGCCGACGGAATAGGAGATGACCCGGCCATCGGGCAGCGGAGATGGATTGCTTACGGTAAGTGCGGCGGTGGCGGCGGCGTTGATGCCGACGATCACATTGCCGCGCCATAGCGCGTAGTTGCTGGCCATGTAGCGGCCGGCGACGCGCGAGAGCGTGGATCCGGCTTGCTGCGCGTGCACGGGCGGAACGGGTAGGAGCCAACCGAGGCCGGCGCCGAGGGCAATCGTCAGCGCGATGCTGAGTAGCTTTTTCTTCACTGAAGTTTCTCCTTTGAGAGTTTTTAAGGCCTGAAGCCGCCCATGCGCGGCCCGAAAATCCTTCGCGGCTTGAATTTCTTTCTTTCTTCCTTGGCAATCTTCGCGGCTAGCATCATCGTGCCCGTGGGATTGTCAGCGGGAACCTTGAGCTCGGCGACGCGCTCGGCCACGCGCACAGCGACGGGCTTGCGGCCTGGCGAGAGTTTCGACTTGAGGCCATAGCGCGCGGAGTCTGGCGGATCGTCGCCATCGACCTTGAGGCAATCCTCGATGTTCTTCTCGATGTCGCGGGTCATCATCGGCAGCGTTTCGATTAGCCGCGGGCAATCTTCCGAGATCATCCAGCACTCGTTCTGCAGCAGCTGGTACATGAGCATCCAGCCGCCCACGCGGTCATTGTCGGCGGCCGCGCAGCGTGGCACGCCGGCTTCCTTGAATACGTCATCCATCAGGTCGGGAATCGAGTACTCGCCCCAGCTATGTTTGTCCCAGGTCTCGGCGGAGAGGTAAACGTCGTGAATCTTTTCGGTGACGGGCCCGGTGGGCTGGCCGTACTTGTCTTTCTCGCGCATGGCGTCGACGATCGCGCTGGCCAGCTGGATGGGCGTCAGGTGGTTCTTGACCATCTCGCGGAAGGTGACGGTGCGCTCGCCTTCCTGGCGGTGCCAGTAGACGGCGGCGTTGTGCTCGAATCCCCAGTCAATCGAGATCCAGATCGGATACCACGGCTTCGGCTGCAGCTCTTTCGGATCGCAGGTATGAGTGCCGCGTTGGAAGATGTCGAAATACTGGCCTGCGAAGATGTTCCAGTCGCCCTCGAGGAAGGCCTTGCGCAGCATCTCGGGGAGCGCCTCGAGCGTGGCGCGGTAGTCGGCATCGTTCGCGTAGATCGGGTTGTCGTCGATCTTCGCGGGAATGAAATCGTAGTCGGATCGCGATCGTACTGGTCGGCGCGCTCCATCCCGGGCGCGGGCGGCCCTTCGATCCAGAGCGCTTTGCAGAACGCGTGGCCGACGTTGCCGGGATTGGAAGCTCCCGCCATGCAAGCGAACGCTGGCAGGCCCTTGTTCGGTCCGGCGGTATAGCTCTTGCCCTCGGCGCGGTTGCGCGACGTGAGGAATTGCCACATCTTCAGCGTAAAAAAGGTCAGCTCGTCAATCCCGATGAACAGGTACGCGCCGCCCTGGTACTGGTACACGTCACTCTCGCGTCGGCAATAGCCGAAGATCAGCCGCGAGCCATTCGGATAGTGCGCGACGTGCTCGCCGCGGTTGAATTTCACGCCGAGTCGCTTGTAGGGAATCTCGCGTTCGTATTGATTGATGATGCTGGCCTCGAGCTCCTTAAACGTGCGCCGCAGGACCAGAACGTCCGACTTGGCGCATTCGAGGGTTTGGGTGTGTGCTTCCTCGAGGATCGCGCGGCTTTTGCCCGGGCCGGCAGCTCCGCCAAAGAGTCGATACTTTGCGGGCGAGATGTGGAAGGCGCGCTGCCTGGGGAACGGTTTGTACGTCTCAACTGTGACGTAGCCGTCGGTGGCGTCTAGGGTCGGAGATTGGAACATTGCTGTGCGATGGCGGCGCGGGTTCGGTATAGCCTGGCTTTAAAGGTGTTGCGCGGAATGCCCAGCACCTCGGCGCATTCCTCCACGCTGTAATCCCAGTCGTAGCGGAGCACGTAGGCTTGGAAGAGCACCGGCGATAGCTTTGTGACTGCGTTGGCGATGGTGGCCCGCTGTTCGTTGCGCCAGAGGAGGCTTTCGGGCGTCGCGGTAGTCACGCGCATGGTCGGGTCCAGCGGGAGGGCGTCGCGCAGCGCGTGCGCTTCGAGGCCGCGCAGGCGCATCAGCCGGGCGTTGATGGCGACGCGACAGAACCAGGTCTTGAATTTCGCGCGGCCGTCATGCGGGCGAGAGGTCTTGAGCGCCGACAGCGCGGCGTCTTGCACGGCGTCTTCGGCATCCTCGCGGGAATTGCGTTGGTCGCGCATCAGCATGGCTCGCGCCTGCTTCATGGCGTCCAAGAGTTCAGTGTCGCTCATCAGTTCGGCTTCTTCGCGGGCTTGTGGATGGCTTTCTTGCTGCGATCGGGCCGCGGGATGTGGCTTTGTATCACGATCGCGATCGGCTCGTCGGTCGATCCGATCAGCGGCAGCGGCACGCGGCCTTCGGTGCGGTCGGCAGCCTCGCGGATCAGCCTGGCCATCGGATCCTTCAGCATGGCGATGTAGGCTTTCTTGACCACGGCCTCGATGGCCGTGTCGCCGTCCTTCGACGCCAGCTCTTTTACGGGCAGCTTGCCGAACTTCCGGAAGGCGTCGGCCCACGGTTTGTCTTTCGGCCTGCCGCCAGGGTTGCCGCTCTGGCCCTTGCCGAACTGCGTATCGCTACTTGGCATGCGCGACGAGGGCGGGCTTCTTGATCAGCTCGGGCTGCAGCTTCATCGCGGCCATGCGTTCGAGCATGACGGCCACGTGAACGTCGGCTCGCAGCTCCATCGTGTAGGCGGCGCGTCTGGTTATGTTCGGCTCCGACCATCGTGAAGCCAGCGCCGCCGAACATGTCGAGAACGATTTCGCCTGGGAGGGAGCTGTTGCGGATCGCGCGGACGGCGAGCTCTAGCGGCTTCATCGTCGGGTGCAGCGACTTCGTGGGTCGCGTGCGACCTGCCAGAGGTCCTGAGACTTCGCTGTCTGTTGTGATCATGAGCTTGTCCTGCGGCTGCAGGCGGATCAGGCGGAGTTTCTTTTGCTTCGGGTGCGCGTGCGGCGACGAATATTTCGGCGCCTCGGCCGTTGGAGATGCGGACGCCATGCGGATAGCGAGACGATTTCAGGCCATCGGCGGTGGCTACCGGATTGACCGTCCAAGCGGTCGACTCGGCTCGGCAATCCATAGAACTCAGGACTCTGGCCCGCCTTGCACGCATAGACGCAGGGCTCGGTCTGCCAGTTGTAGTGCGCCTGCCCCAAAATAAGCCGTCCTTCACCCAGGTGATCACTGGCGTTCCAGACAGCCCGGCAGCGTTCATCGCAGAGATAAGCTCGGCGCGGGTTCCTGAGGCGTGCCAGATGTAGAAGGCGCGCGTGTCGGTCGAGTGCCGGACGGCATTCTTCAGGACTTTTTCGAGCAAGACCGCGAAAATCGTCATCGACGAGTTTGTCGCCGTCACAGGTGGCCCCATCCGCCCTTCTTCTGAGGCACGCCAGAGCGCTCGCGGCCGTCAACTAGGCCGGCGTAATCGACACCATAGGGAGGATCGGCGTTGACCAGGGCGGCCTTGTCTCGGCCCATCAGATTCGGCGAAGTCCTTCGCGTTCAGTGGAATCGCCGCACATCAGCCGGTGCTTGCCGATCTGCCAGATTTGCACCGCGCGCGGTCTCCCACTTCTGCGCGAGCTGCTCGGCTGGCTCCGAGGTTGGCTTCGGGCGCTTCCTCTTCGATCTCGCCTTCGAGGATGTCCTTCAGCTCGTTCTCGTGAAACAGCTTGGTGAGGTCGGCTCCGTCGTTGACCAGCGCTGCCAGCGCTTGCGCATCCCAATCGAGGTTGACGTCGGCGATGCGGTTGTCGGCGACCGCCAGCTCTTTGGCCTTGGCGTCTGTTTCGAGGTCCAGATCGGTGCGCTGGACGACGACGAGCGTCTTGCCGTCGGTCTGCACCACTTCGATCTTGTCCATGCCCATGGCCGCGCAGCTTTCGACGGTCTTATTTCCGGCGATGATGCGGCCCTTTTTGTCGACGAGCACGCTGCGACCGGCGCCGTAGCTTCGCAGCGACTGCTCCAGCATCGCCGTCCCGCGCTCGCGGCCTTTATTTGCGTTCTTCGCGTCCGGGATCAGGTCGCGGACTCTGTTCAGTTTCGCCATCAGAGCGCTTTGTTCTCCGGGGAGTTTCCGGCCTTCTGGCGTCCGACTCGATAGAGGCCACGACGGGCATCCAGCAGGAGGATCGTGGCCATCATCTCGTCCGTCATGTCCGCGCAGTACTCCAGCGCTTGCGTGTGGCAGGCGCAGCAGAGGCGGATTCCTCGGATGTCGTGCGCGGCTGGCTCTGTGGGATGGAACGTGCAGAATGGGCCATCTCCAGGTAATAAATCAGGATGCATTGTGCGTAGAACTGGCTGAACCAGCTGTCCTCGGGAAAGCAGCGCGCCTCGGCCACGGTGCGCGGCGCGCTCGGTCGGATGGAAATCAACAGAAGCCATTCACTGGATCGAGATTGCGTCGATCTTGGCGTTGTCGGCCGCTCCGTTGGTGAAGCTCAGCACGATCTGTCCGGTCGTGACGTTTACGGGAAAGGTTTGGTCGTTGGCGATGAATGCTCCCCCAGCGGCCTTGAAAATATCGAAGTTGCTCAACATCGGCTGGCCATTCACCGCGACATTAAAGAGCCGCTGGCCTGGGCCGTTCCAATACAGCTCGGCGAATTTCAGGGTGACGACGTGAGCACCGTTCGTTACCGGAAGAGTGAAGGTCATGGCTCCCCAGCACTCTTTTTTGTAAATCGCCTGGTCGGGCGTGTTGGCGATCGAGTGGCTCGCGCTGTAGGTGTGCGAGCTTGGCGGGCACGGCGTTGCCGTCCAGACATTCCCGAGTGAATCGGTGTAAGCGCCGCCATCGGTATTGGCGAAGACCGGGATGAACAGCGCCGTCAGTGTCGGGGCTCCGGCCAGCTGGTTTGTTGCGCGAGCGATCGTCAGATTAATTTGCTGGTTCGCCAGGAAAGCAATCTCGCTCGCGGCGTTGCCGGTGGGCAGCTGCAGCGCGGAGAGTTGCTGTGGATTGCCCGAGGCGTCGCTAAAGTTCAAGGCCGCGCTATAGGTGTCGGCAGGATTGAGCTGTAATTGCCCGCGGTAGCTCCCGCTGGTGAGCGATACGCCCAGCACGTTGGCGCCGCTGGTAAGGTCGGTGATGGTCAGCCCTCCGGTCACCGGAGATCCGTCATCCCAGAGAACGCGCAGGTTCAGCGTGGAGAGCGCCTGCGCCGAAGCCAGGAGCGTGACCAACATAAGGCAGCATAGGAATCGTTTCAGCATGGTCCAGCTCCCAGCAGGGCCATCGTGCACAGCGCCCCGCCCGCCGCGACTGGGGCGACGAAGTGAACGGATCGCAGCGCCCAGTTCTGAATCCCATTCGCTCCCGCGGCGTTCGTGGTCACGGTGTAGGAAAGCGCGCTCGTGCCGGGATTGTAGTAGTCGCTCCAGGCATTGTTCTGGTCGGCGGGGTTGGCTAGGGAACCGGTGGGCGACGTGAATCCATAAATGTTCTGCGAAAGGATTTGCATCGTCGTAAGGACGATCCCGCCGGTCACTGATGGCTGGATGACCGTGCCGATGGACAACGGCGTGGCTGGCGAGGCTTGCGACCCGGCAATGTCGCACTCGCCCGCCACGCGGCATGTGGCGCTGCCACCGCCATTAGTCTCGGAAGTGTCAACGACACTCGACGTGGGCGCACCAACGACATCGTAGAAGTCGAAGCCGCTGCCCGTGATGCTTACGTTTGCGCCGATGGTCGCCGTGAATTGCGTGGTCGAGGTGAGCTGGCAGTTCGGCGCCCAGGTGTACATGATGTCCCCAGCCAGATTGGCCGGCGTCGAGCCCGAGCCGAAGACGCTGCTGATCGTCCAGGTGCACGACGGGTTCGTGCTGGTCATCGCCGTTACATCGAAGCCGCCCTGGTTCATCCATGTCAGCACCGGCAGGTTTCCCTCGCCGGGAATCTGCATGGTCAACTTATTCGCGGTCAGCGTGACCGATTCCAGCTTGATTCCCTGAACGCGGGCGACGTACATCCCGGTGTGAAGGCTGCCGCTTGTCGCTTTCTTGAGCGCGACCGCCGCCGTGAACCAGTTGTCGGTGCAGCCCTGCGTCATCGAGGGCGTTATAGCGCCGTGCGTGGTTTGCACCTGGGACTGCACGACGTGCGGGGTCGTTCCATCTGCCGAGGTAAGCGACCACGGGCTGCTCCCGGCGGTGAAAAGATCAATCGCCCCGCCGCCTCCGCAAGTGGCGCCGTCGTTGGTGGCCGTTTCCCAGATCAGATCGCCGTCTCCGGCTGTCGTAATGCTGGCGTTGCAGCCGGTCACGTTGGTCACACACGACCCATTGCAGGACATCGTTGCGCCTGTGGCCGCGCCGCCGCCGCAGACGCCATCCGTGGCGCTGGCCGTGGCAATGTTGTCATACTCATCGCAGGCTGAGTAGAAGCCATTGGTGTTGGTCGAGCCGTTGATCGCGAATATGGCATGGGTCAGCGAAGTGTTCAGGCCGCCCGTGGTGATCCAAATGCGGATGTGCTCGTTGCCATCGTCGGCATCGAATAGTGGCGACGACCAAGTGTTTGCGCCATCGTCGGAAATCGTAGGCGTGATAATCGGAGAGCGAACAGGATAGGCAAGGGCACAGATGGCCGTGTTTCCCGTTAAGCTGGCTGTGGCGAATCGGCCTTCGATGGTTCCCGCACCAAGTACCTCGAAGTCAATCACCGCACTTACAGAATTGGGAGAAATGGCCCCGGTCTTGCTTGTCCAGGTATTCACTGTCGCTGTCGTGGTGAATGCCGCCAATGCCGTCGAGGTTCCACCCGAGATCGCCGCTGTCCCAGCCGGAGGCGTTTCACTTGTGGACGAGGTTGTTCCAACGAAGAAGAATGGGATGCTGCTACTGTCGCCGTTCGTGAAAGTGGTCAGCGCTGGATAAGTCGCCGTAGCCCCGCTGGCCCCATTTCCTTGGTTCACCACCCCAATTCCACTGGTCTTGCAGGTAGCAGTGTTCGTCGCGGAATTTTTATAGGCAGGAACACGATATAGGCGCGAAGTGGTTGAATTAGAACTCGATGGTGTGACCGATCCGGCGCTGGTGGGGACCAAGCAAGAGCACCGCGCCGAGTTGCTGTTGCCGGTGGTCGTTGTGATGCTCGTCCATCCCGACGGATTGTTGGGAGCAGTCGTGGAGGTTTTATACCCGCACCAGATGAGTAAATCGCCTGGGGTGTTGGTACCGGACGCACAGCCGGTGGTCCCTTCGCAAACGAACGTGAAGGTGGGACTAACGTGCGGATAGATGTAGACGCCAGAATCGCTGGTCGGCTGCGAAGTTGTGCTGCTGGTGTCCTGCGTGGGCGTTTGCGCGTAGGCCGCGCTGGCAAGCAGGCAGACTAGAGCGATCCCGAGGAGGCGTCTCATTTGTAGAGTACTGTCACGTACACGCCCACGGCGGCGTTGGTGTTGTCGGTCGAGCCGCTGCCGCCCGTGATGCAGTAGCCAATCCCGGTCGAGTAGGCCTGGCCGATGTCGGTGTTGCGCGTGAAGCCGCCCATCGAGCCTGCGGAAGCGCCGCCCACGGGAAGCGTCTCCACGAATCCCGTCGCTGAGCTGCATGTGGGAGCCGACGACAGGTTGTACATCCGCAGGTAATACGCCGTCGTGGTTGTGTTCGTCGCCGTGATCGAGTAGACCTGCCCAGCGGCGTTCTTGACGTTCGTGGCGTTGGTGCTGGCTGCCGCTGCTGTATAGCTAGTGGAGAGACCGCCCGAGGTAAACGGAAGCAACACACTCTGTACCGTTTCGACTTCTGTCCCGGTGGGCGCGGTGCCCAGCGCGGAAATCGCCGCAGTAATCTGGTTGGCCCCATCCGAAGGCGCGTCGAAAAACGGATTGGTTTTCGTGTTCGCAGCGGTGGTTGGCGAGACTTCGCAGGCCGTAGAGGAGCAATTTGCCGCGTTGGGTACGCGGCTGACGTCGACGACGAGGCCGTTTGCAGTGGACTCCTTCAGGCGGTCCCAGGTTGCGCCATTCCAGCCGGCGAGGAAATCGAAGTTCAGGCTGGCGGTGGTGGGATTAGCGAAGGCGTCGGTCGGTGTGGTGGCTCCGCCGGAGCATCCCGTGGCGCAGTTCACCTTGAGGAATTTGCTGGCGTCCACTTGGAGGCGGTCGAAGGTGGCGCCGTTGAATCCGTAAAGCCAGGCAGCGGTCTGGCCGTTCGTTGCGCTGGTGGCCACGGCGTCGGCATTGTTATTGAAGCTGCCGCCGGCGCAGCCAACCGTGCAGTTCACGTCGAGGTTGCCAGAGCCGTCGGCAACCAGGTTGACCATGTTCGCGCCGTTCTTGGCGCCGATCGCAGTTCCGGTGGCAGGGAAGGCTGCGGCAAAGCTCGAGCTGGTTCCTGCCAGCTCGCGCCGCCGGCAGCCACGTTCACGTACAGGTAACCGTTCGAATCGAACCGGCCATTGCTGTTGGCCGCGCCGCCCTGTGGGAGCGCGAACGCGTGGCGGATGACGTTCAGTGGGTCGGGCTCGGGCGCGGCGTGAAGCGCAACGGCGAAGAGGCTGATCAGCACGAAGGCCAGGACGTGCGCGCCCGGGGCTAAGCCGATCCGCGCGTGAGTTCGCACGGTGCTGTCATGGGCTCCCGCGGCGTTCGTGGTCACAACCTTGTCGGTGGGCGTTCCTGGACCAGCTCCTGGCGCCGGCGCATTCGGCGTAGCGCCCGGGATCCCGCCGTTCGGGCGATTCGTGGCGATCGTGGAGACGCCGCGATCGGGCAGCCCGCCATTGACGGCGGCCATGGCGTCGTGGAGCTGCGCGCGGACATCGGCGATGAGTTCGGCGCGCAGACGCTCGTGATCCAGTTCGCCCAGCGCAAGGCCATAGTGCGCGTAGATTCTGGCGATGTAGGGCAACAGCCAGGTCAGTAGTCGGCGCATTATCGCTTGATGTCGGCGGTGCAGTTCACGGCGTTGGCGCGCGCTCGCATCAGCAGGCGCACAAAGCGAGCGTTGACCGTAGAGGCGTCGAAGTGAAACGTCTGGTTGATGGCGTCGACGGTGGTGATGTTGCCGTTGGCCACGGTCTGATACTGGGTGTCGACGTCGACGTCGGAGACTTGCACATCGATTTCAAAGGTGCCTGGCGCTGCCGAGAAGAATCCGGTCACCGAGAAGCCGGTCACGGCTTCGCCTGGCACGCGCACCAGCGCGACTTGTTGGCTGGCGGAGACGCCGCCGGCGCCGATGGCCGGCTGCTCGGCGTTCCAGACTTGCACGGACTCGCCTGGGCCAATCGAGTAGGGCGGCGGCGGCGTGGCAACGTAGGCTGGCATCTAGGCGTCCTCCATCCGGGTCTTTCTCATTTCGGAGAGCAGCAGGCGGGTCAGCCAGCCGCGGCGGTCCATGGCTAACGCCTCGCCGTAGCGGGCGGAAAAGCCGCGCACCGCAAACGATCCGAGGAAGCGTAAGTACTCCGCGCGTGCGGGCCTTCTTATCCGGCAGGGTGAACCATTCGACGGCATGGTGGCGGAGCAGGTCATCGCGCTCTGCGGTGCCGACGTGTAAATGCTTGTGGCAAGGGGTTAGGTCTGTGGCCGAGTGCGGGATGAGGCAGTAGCGACTCAAATTGTCGACCGGGTTAAAGCGTCGGCCCGGGAAGCCGAGCGAGGCGGGAGGCCAGCGCCGGGGGACGCTGGCTCATCCGAGGAGGGTCTATTCGCTTCGCATGGGTCAGGCTCAGTTGTGGGGCAGGCGGCGAAGCGGTGCAAGCGGGAAGGCGTCCTTGGGGCGTCTTTCAGGCCATTAGTGGCGATCGGCGGGCGTCGGGGCTATTAGTGTCTCTTTGGTCCTGAGTTTGGCCTGGCAGCGGGTGCATCGGCGCCAGCGCCAGACGGCGGCTGGGCCTGTCTTCGTCTTCGTCACTCTGGTCGGATGGCCACACACGCGGCAGACCATGCAAACGCCCCCGGATGGTCTCCGGGACGCGCTGGCGGGCTGGTCCTGGGCTGGTAATTCGCGGTAGCGGCTGTGGCGGGCCGCTGGGTTTACTTCTTGTGGTCTCTCAGGTCCGACACGATCTTGTGCGTGTCCTGTTCTGTGGGCTACGAACGACTGCAAATCTGCGTGCGCGTCACCTTACCGCTGCGGAAGCTTACCTCGAGCTCGGCGTTCTCGCGCGGGATCCAGAGCACTGCGGATGGCCAGTGTTCCTGCATGGCACGGGAGAAGTCTGCGTCCGGTCCTGGCGGTCGCTGTGAAACTCCACGCGCTTCCAGGTGAAGGTCTCGCCGGCGTGGGCAAAGCGCAGGTCTCCGGAGAAGTCCCTGGTGGCGTGGGCCATCAGGCAGCTGCGCAGGATTTCGGTGTTGATGGAAAGAACCGCCTCGGTGTTGAGCATAGGCTGGGGCGCGTGCGGTCTTCTGTTCTTACGCGGTATTGCGCTTGGAGTCAATAGTCCTCGGGCGGAAGGTGCGCGCGATGTGCACGGCCAGCGGGAACGGTATCTTGGCGATCATGGCCGAGGCTGCCTTGCGGGAGTCGCCGCTTTGCGAGAACTTCACGCCGTTCGCTTCGCGGGGATTAGTCCAGTGGCCCACTGGCGCGTGCGATACGCCTTTCTGTCCTTCGCGGTATCGCTGCGCCGCTGCCACATTGAAGCCGACTTCGTTCAGCTTGATGCCGGGAACCTTGCGTCCGTGAAAGTTCGTCTCGCCATTCGCGCGGTGAGCAACGCCGCGTTTCATCACGCTTCGAGACAACACGACTGGCATCAGCGCTGGTAGGTCGCCCCACAGGTAGTAGCTGCCAAAGTGCCATCTCGCTCGCCCGACCCACTTCTGCGCCCCGCACACGTTCTCCACGATGAGCGGGATGTGATGCCCTGCCGCTTCAATGGCTTCGCGCTGGATGCGAAAGCAGGCGTTGAATAGTTCGTTGTCGGGCGGCGGGAGTGCCTTCGCTCGCTTCCACGGCATGGCGCGATAGCTGTAGGCTTGGCACGGCGGACTGGCGACGATGCACGTTGCGTCCTTCAACTCCGAGCCGTGGATGCTCCGAACGTCGCGCATGATCAGCGTGCCTGGATAGCCGCCTGAGCCATAGTCGTGCCGCTCGATGTCGAAGCCGATACATTCGTAGCCTTCGGCAAGGAAGCCTTCACTCCAGCCCCCAAGTCCGCAGAACAAATCGTAAACGATGGGCCTCATGCGTTCGCTCGCTGGCTACAGGTGCAGGTTGCGATCATCGCTTGCGCTTTCGTCGATTGGCCTCAAACTCTTCAACCGTTGGACGCGAACAGCGTTCCGAGCAGTAGCGGACACCGGAGTATTCACTTTTGCGAATCCTTTTGCCGCACCGCTCACATTTTCGCTCGCTCATCGCACCCTCCCCACAATTCGCAATTCCTGCCTAGTGGCGATCATCTGTCGCTCACCTGTCCCAACCTCCATGCGTTTATCCCACGGCTGGCACAGGCAAATTCGATCATGCTCCACGAACATCGGTCATCCACTGCCTGTTTGCCGACACATCTTCATGGTCGCCGATACACATACTTCATCGTCAGCGCATACTCGTATTTCGCACATCCTCGCTAGTGCGGCATCGCTAATGAACTTCACCATGCACATACGAGAGCCTCGTCGATGTAGCTTTTCCTTGGTATTGATAATGATCCCACTAGAACGAAGCGCTTCTCATGTAACACTGGAATCCTCCTGCGGCAGTCCTTGGCCCATCTGGGGCATCCTTGTGCCGCATGGATGGGCAGCGGCACTCGATCATATCTGCGGCGAGTCGTTCCAACCTGATCGCGGCATCAATCCGCTTCGCTTGCAGCATCATCGAAGTTTGGCTCGCATGTGTTCAGTCAGTCGCAAGCGCTTTCATCGCATCACCTCGTAATTCGCAATTCCTGCCAGAGCCAGACTGGACTTGTTCGATGGATGGTCGAAAGGCGGGGATCAACCCCCGCTGTCCCTTGGCTGATCCGAAGGTACGCTTTCTTCCTAGGTTTCGGTGCGCTACAAGTGCGGTCGAACCGTTCCACTCTACGCGCTCCAAGGTAATTCCGACCACCCATCGAACAAGTCC
Organism: uncultured Acidobacteriaceae bacterium; assembly: GCA_963735915.1. Lineage (GTDB taxonomy): Bacteria > Acidobacteriota > Terriglobia > Terriglobales > Acidobacteriaceae > Bog-257. The sequence goes on from CAVTMX010000011.1 coordinate 40,182, forward strand.
ATCCTGAGCCAAGTCCGCAGAACAAATCGTAAACGATGGGCTTCATGCGTTCGCTCGCTGGCTACAGGTGCAGGTTGCGATCATCGCTGGCTCACTTCTCTCGCTTTGCTATCACATCATGGGCGCGGCAAACAGCGCAGACCTTGCTGCCATGTGGCCGTGTCTTCTGCGTATGCCACACTTCGTGGCCGCAGACGAAGGTAAGCAACCACTGCTTCGGATTCAGCGGCGATTGACGGGCATTAAGCACTAAACGGCGAAACTTTCTCATCGACCGCCTTCCTCTGGCGGCATCATGACGCCTTCGACACATACTCCGGGTTGAACTTTTTCAGCCAGCGCTTTTGAGCCTCCCTGTGATCCTCGGGCATGCATTCGCAAGGGACGGCGGCCTTGTAATTCCCGTCTCCGGGCAGTTGGACCATACGGAAACGAGTGCCGCCGCAAAGCTCACAGGCACGCGGTTGCTCGAATGGAATTTCCTCGCGGATGCGTAAGACTATGGCCCTTAAATCACCCGGCGTGGGCAGGTACAGCCACGTCTTTCGCACCGCTTCCCTCGACATTGCCATCATCTCCGGGGCAGTCACGTCGTCGAGGGCCAGGTAGTACCCTTCCCAAACTTCGGTAGGCGGTTCGAAGGCTGGCCTGATGCTTCTCAAAATTTTCCCAAGCTCGGTCTGCATTACTTTTCTGGTGTCCCCGTCCATCGTCTCCTCCACTTGCCTCTTTGGATTCCCGGCGGTCCCGGGCCTCTATCTTTTTCCGATCTAAAAGCTCTTTCTGAGGGTCGTTCACGCGCGAAGCGGGTGTGGTTTTAAGAAGGGTTGGAGATGAAGAAGAAGATGAAGAGGGGCGTGACATCGGCGTGACACTCGCGTGACTGCATGTAACCCTATGCTTTGTCTGTCGTTTACGCCACGAGGCACGCTGCTCATTGTCACGCAGCATTCTGCGTGAATACCATGCTCCATCCGACCGCTGCGACAGAACCCCAACGCTCGACAGCTCCGTGAGCAGCCTGGTGACCGTGTCTCTGTCCGTCCCGGTTGCGTGTGCGATCTCCAGAGCGCCCCATGGCTTCTTTCCTGTCTTCAGGACGCCGCGCTCTGGTGATTCCCACATCAGGCAAATGAGATCGGTCCATAAACCTCGACCTTCCAAACTGACCGCGCGAACTGCCGGGTCCTTGAGCCAGTCCCCCGGATAAAACTGGAATGCTGGATTTTTCCCCAAAGTCTTGCCCCTCTCGGAGTGATTTGCAGGTTGGGAACGGCAGGAGGGCGTGTCATCGTGGGGATGGACTTCATCCCCCTGCCATCCCCACACCGCGGCGAATCCTAATCCCGGTCGCCGCGCACGGTCAATGCCTACGTCTGTGGAAATGCTGTGGGAGTGTGCAAATCTAGCGGCCTCGTCAGCTCCCACCCGGCTGCAGCATAGAGCCAGTGCTCGCCACAGTTCTGACAATCAAAGCGTGGCTCGCTGTCGGTATGCTGGCCCACGCGCACCAAATCGCCGCCGCAAAGCTGGCAGAGCAGCTGGATGGAGCGCGCTTCGCAATCCGGCGCCATCACGAGCGTCCTCCTTTCTTTTCGAGCGCGTCGAAAAACGATGGCCAGAGCGTCGCCGGCAGATCCCTCACGCTGCCGGCGTGGCCGAGGCTGCGCGCGACCTTGGCGGCGTCGGTGGCGTCCATGCCGTGCTCGCCGAGCCAGATCATCAGGTCGCGGTACTGGTCAGTCGTGATCGTCTTACCGGTAGCGGCGCAGGTTTGGCCTGGCCAGCGGGTCTCCGCTGCAGGTTGCGCAGAGGCCGTTGCACGCGCTGTGGCCTGCCTGCCCGCAGCCTGGCAGCCTTTTGGGGCGCGGTGCGTCTTGGCTTTCTTCCCGCGCTTCGGCTTGGGCATGGAGGGGATCGGCTTCGATCCGCGTAGCGCCTGGTCGACGGTGATCTCGCCGTCCTGCAGCGCGGTGGCGAGGCCGCGCAGGATGACGATCTGGTCGGCTCCGATCTGGTCCGTGCCGCCAACCTTGAGGATCCGGCAGACTTGCCCTTCGCTCAGGTTGTACCGTTCGCGGAGGAAGTCGAGGGCCTTTGTGCGCTTCTCGACAACCTCCGCGGTCTCTGCAGCGTTCTTCGGCTTCTGCTTTCCGCCGATAACTTGGCGGGTCTGGTCGTAGATCGGTCCCCACAGCGCGCGCGGCACGGTGCGGAGAATGGCGTTGCGGAGCGCAATGGCGCAGGCCGCGTTGCCGGTGGTGGCGATCATGTCGGCGTTGTAGCGGTTGCCGTCGCGGTCGGTGATGCGACGCTTCGCGTCGAAGCTGTAGCGCACGTTCGATTCGAGGTCGTGGGCCACGCCTTGCGCGACGATGTGCTCGGCCTGCTCCTCGGCCACGCGGTGCGCACGACGGTGAGGTTGCCCCACGAGTGCGCCAGGCATTCGGCAAAGCGCACGCTGGGGCCTTCGATGATCTTGCCGCCGCGCGGGATGGCGTAGACGCACAGTCCGGCAAACTCCGGCGTCGAGGTCACCAGCGCTGTGGTCTGGCTGACCGCGCGTTCCATGTCGCGCGGGAATTGTATTGGCGGTGGAGATAGCGAGGTCGCACTTCCTCGCGATTAATGGAGACGAGCGATTGCAGAGGCAGCTTCTCGATTGCCGTTGCGCTCATGGTTGGCCTCCTCCTCAGGGGCCGCACTCAGCTCGCCGGCGGGCGTTCGTCCGGGCGTCAGCAGCGCTTGGAAGAATCGCCACGCCAGCAGACATTCTTCGCACTCGAAATAGCGCCGCCAGCGTTGGTCTGGCAGGTGCTCGGTCAGCGCGCCGCCACAGCGTGGGCAGTTGATGCACGCGCCGAGGCCGGTGTCGGCCGACGTGCCGCGTGCTGCTTCACGCAGTCGGGCCCTTCAGCGGTCCTCGCTCCGTGCGGATTGCCGGTCTTTGGATCTGCGGGAAAATCGGCGCGCGCCAGGGCACGAGACGAAGTGCGGTGGTAGGCGCATCAATGCTCAACGCGCTGCCAGCGGGCTCGGCGGCGCGCGATCCTACTCGAACGGCATCCACTTCTTGTTCGGCGTGATGAACCAGATACACAACGGTCTTGCAGGTCGGGTCCGCGCAGGCCTCCCCGTTCTTCGTAGCTGTAGCCAGCCTCGCGGAGTTTCTCCAGCGTGTCGTGCGGCCAAGGCAAAGAATGAACTACCGAATCTTCCCTCCAGCTTTGTTCCGCAAGGCATCGTTCTCCTCCTGTTTGATTTGCTGCGAAAGTCTCCAGAGATCGGCCATCGCCAGCGCGCGGGCCTTGGCGGGCCACCGGTGGCAATGGCGCGCGAGGGAGTCGTAGGCGTGGATGAGGGTAGTGTGGGCGTTCATGGCGTCTTGCCTTTGTGGTCGGGGCAGTAGTCTCGGTCTGGCCCGACGTTGAGCCCACGAGTAATGCACCATATCGCCAGTTCTGTCACGAATCCTCCCCATACGCCAAATCCAGCCAGATGAAATAAAGCGCGATAATCACGATTAGTGGCATGGCATCAGCTCGCCTTGGCCGCGACCGTGCCGAGATTGACCGCGCGGCCGCCGGGTAATCTCACATGGTCTTCTGCGCCTTCGCCAGCTTGTTCAGTGCCGGGTGCGTTTCGAGGAGCTTCTCTGGCTCCAATAGGTAGAGGTCGCCAGGATTGTTGGCGATGTGGCAGACCAGGATGTAAATGCTTTTGATTTTCTGTTCGTCAGTCGCGCCAGTGAATTCCCACATCCAGTTGTCGCGCGTCTGGACGGCCGCGCTGCGCTCGTATGCGGGTTTCGTCTCGGGGATCGGCGCTGCCTCCATCGTGGCGATCTTCTCGGCGTTCTCGACGGCGGTGCGGGCGAGTGCGTCGGCTTCGGCCTGCTTTCTCTCGGCCTCCACCTTGCGGTCAGAGGCAGCCTTGGCTTTGGCTTGAGCCTCGGCGATAGCGCGCTTGGATTCACCTTCACGGCGCATGCGCTCGGCATCGGCCTTGGCCTTCTCGACGGCTTCTTTGCGCATCTGCTCGGCACGTGCGTCGGCCTCCGCCTTGGCTTTGGCACGCGCCTCGGCTGCCAGCCGTTCTTGTTCCTTGCGAATGGCCGCCTGGCGCTCCTCCTCGGCCTTCCGGCGCTTGGCGTCCTCTTCGGCCTGCTTTGCGCGGTCCCAAGTCAGGATTTTGGTCTTCAGCAGCTGCTCCATCGCTTTGAGCGGGTTCATGACGCGGTTGTACAGGTCGCTGATCTTCTTGTGGGCGTCGTGAGCCGCCAGCTTCGCGTCCTCGAGCTGGACCATCTCGTCCGAAACCTGCATGTCCTTCACCGTCTGCAAGTACTCGACCGCCCGCCCGTAGGTCTGCTGGTCGCGGATCGCGATGGCCGTTACGTTCAGCTGCAGGCTACCGACCTTCTTTTCGACTTGCTCTATCGCTTGCGTTTCCACGTTGCCTCCTCTGTTGGTTGATCCATCCGTACAAAGTCAAAGCGGCCAGCCACGCCTTCCAGTCGGCGAACCAGCGCGAGGCTGGCCAGACCACGAGGTTGTAGCTGGCGTCGTCGCGCAGCTCGACGGTCATCCTGCCGATCGGCGCGGAGGTGCTGGCTCCGGCGTAGGCGACGAGTTGCAGCGCGGCGGCGGCTTGGGGCTTCCCATTTTTCCAGTCAATGATGCAGCGCTCCTGGGTCTTGCCGAAGCTGCAGACCAAGTCCGGGCGGCCGGCGTAGCCGAGATTCGAGCAGACCGGCTTCTCGATCGCGATTGGGTGGACGTCGAGGTCCGTGCAAAACTTCTGCGCGGCCTGCACGCGTGGCAGCACCAGCGGGTCGAGCGTCTTCCAGTCGAGGCGCTGCTCCAGCAGGTAGCGGATGCCGAGATGCGTTGCCGAGCCAAGCGCCATCGCCGCGGGGTCGTCAGGGTATCGGCACGAGGTTCAGCGTTTTCAGCACGTGGGTAACTCGCGGCACCTGGTTCTTGCCGACCATATAGTGAGTCTGCTCGACGTTGAGTTCGAGGCTAACGGGTGGGCCTTCTGCCACTTTTCGGTGGCAGCGGCTTCATTGAGAAGTTGCTTGAGTCGGCGCTCCCCGCACCTCCTGCAGTACTTGCCGAGGCTCGCATCGAGGAATTGAATAGCTCCACGCCGGTCGGCTTGCCGCAAAAGCACTTCGCCAATTCCCGCAAATGGTAGGCGCTCACAGCTGCTCCTGCTGCACGCGGCGCTTCATTCGGCCAGCGGCCCGAGGTGGTTG
>CAVTMX010000012.1:0-108065 GCA_963735915.1 uncultured Acidobacteriaceae bacterium
AAGTCGGCGGGCGCCTCGCGGAGTTCGCCCTGGAAGGTAGCGAGGACGCCGCGGGTAAGCAGCAGCCTGGCTCGTTCCGCCGACGGCCCGCCGAACCGCGGCAGGATCTTGTTCATCCAGTGCCTGCCTTCGCGCAACAGGCCGGAGATTTGCCGGTTCGGCCGCAGGGCGACGGCCAGCCTGGCGGCCGCCGGCGTCGCCCGGCGTTCCCGGCCCGCTGAGGGCGTAGCCGAAGGCGGCCCGGATGTCGGGGTGTTCGGCGGCGCAGCTCGCGGTAGCGGGTGAGTTGGTCGCCGTCCTTGTCGTGGCGGCGAGTCCTCGGCCAGGCCGAGGAAGTGGGCGATGTGCCGGTCTCCGCACGGCATCCTGCTCGGCGGAGCGGCGAGCCGCTCGGCACCGAACTCGCGGATGGTGTCAAGCAGCCGGTACCGCGGGCTCATCCTCCTCGGGCGCAGCACGACCGACTTGTCCACCAGGCCGATCAGCGCGGGCAGGATCTCCGCGCTGGTCCAGGGGACCGCCCGCGCAGACCGCTTCGACGGCCGGATGGTCGAACGAGCCGGCGAACACCGACAGCCGGGCCCAGAGGAGCTGCTCGGCCGGCGAGCACAGGTCGTAGCTCCACTGGGTCGGCGGTGCGGAGTGTCTGCTGGTGCGGCAGGCGCCGCCCGGCGCCCTCCGGTGAACATCGCGAAGGGCTGGTCAAGGCGGCTGGGCGAGCTCGCCGAAGCGAGGTACCCGCAGCTGAACGGCGGCCAGCTCGATGGCCAGCGGGATGCCGTCGAGCCGCTGGCACAGCCGCGACGACGTCGGCCGCGGTTCGCGTCGGTGACCGGCGAAGCCGGGCGTGGCCGCCGCGGCGCGCTGGGCGAACAGCTCGACCGCGTCGCCGCGGCCTGCCGGGCCGGGCGGGAACCGGCAGCGGCGGTATCGGGAACAGTGCTCGCCCGGGCACGTCGAGCGGCTGCCGCTCATGGCCAGCAGGGTGACCCGCGGCGCCTCGCGCAGCAGCGCGCTCGACCAGCGCCGCGCACGCGCCGATCAGGTGCTCGCAGGGTAGAGGATGAGGAGCAGCGCTGACGGCCGCGCAGGTAGTCGGGACCGCGTCCGCCCCGGACCGGGCGTCCTGCTCGGGCAGGCCGAGGCAGGGCCGCGACCGTCTGGCACCAGGTCAGCTGTCACGCAGCCCGCCTAGCTCGGCAAAGCAGACGCCGTCGGCGAACCCTTCGCCGATGCGGATGACGTGCGCCTCACCGTGCGGATCGAGTGCTTCGTAGCGCTCATGCCGCTGCCTCGCATTGCTGCGGGGCGGTCCCGGTCTTGTCCCGCCGCACCCGGCGGGTGCCGGGTTCCGTTTCAGCACGGCGTGCCCGGCCGGCCGGGTCTTACCCCCGCTTCCGCGCGTTCGCCTCTCCGCCCGGCTGGCGGCGAGGGACGGAAAGGTCCGGGCCGCGTCACGTGCCGGTCCTCGGTGTCCCCGCACGTGTCGAGGCGCAGACCCGGTCGGCAGGGTCGGCTTGGCTTCACGACCCGCACTTGCTCCGCGTCTTGCTGCTGGGTCCAGCGGTCCGCGACCACCAGCGTGCGCCTTCGCGCTGCACCTTGTAGGCCAGCAGGCACCGGGCCATCCCGAAGCCCTCGTCGACGCCGACCGGGCCAGCTTCTGTTGCTGATCGTCCCGGTGACGTTCAGGTCCTCCGCCGCGATGGTCGCGTACCGGGCCGCGAGCCGGGGGTGGCCTTCTGCAGCGCGTCCGCGCGGACAGCGGCGACCCGAGCGTGCACCCGCGCCGCCCGGCCGCCCGCCGCCGCGGCCGACCCCAGCTGCTTCCAGGAGTGCTCGCGGGAAGCGCGCCGCCGCGCCCGCAGCGCCGCCGCACGGCCACAGCCCAGCACCGTGACCCGCGCCCTGTCGTCCACGCCAGCCAGCAGCGTCTTGACCCCCAGGTCGATCCCGACCGCGGTGCCGGGGCGGGCGCGCGGCAGCAGGGCGTCTTGTTCTCTTCGACGGGAAAGAGACGACCGGCGCTGCGCGGTCCGGCTTCACCGTCGCGGATGACCCGGGCCATGCCGCCCGCGACCCGGGAGGCAAACTACCGGTGTCCTCATCAGATCGCACCATCCCGAGGCGGGGCAGGGTGACCGTGCCCCCGGCGCAGCGCGATGGTGCCGGTCAACCGGAACGAGTCCCGGCCTTGCCCCGCTTCTTGCGCCGCGGGAACCCGAGCTTCTTCCCCTTGCGCAGGCCCTTCTTCGACTGACGAAGTCGCAGCAGCGCGCGCTCCAGGTTCCGGAACGCCTCCTGGTAAGCGCGCTTGGAGTTCTCCGGCCACCAGGCCAGGTCCGGGTCGGGCTTCTTCTCCGCGTTCCACAGCTTGTGCAGCTCGGCCGCGGAGTACCACTTCCGCTCCGCCGCGTGGCGCTCCTGCACCGGGCCAGGCCCCAGTTCCACGCGAACCGCGGCCGCCCCCGCGTGCGACCGCAGCACCGCTCCTGCGCCGGAGACGGGGCCAGCGCGAACCGGTACGCCCTGTTCACGATCGCTGCCACCGCCTCCCGGAGCCTTGCCGATGAGAACCGTTATCGTTCCCGTCTGACATTTGCGGGAGTACGCGAACCTGCAGCGCACCCGGCCGCAGTGCCGTGCCAGGCGACCCGGCACCACCCTGGCCCGCTACCTCACACTGATCAGCGCTAAGGACCACTCCGGAAAAACGCCACGGACGCAGACGATCCCTCCCTGCAGCCTGCGTGGGCATAAATTGAGGGCATTTCCATCGATTAAGCCTGAAAAGTCGACTTTCCCGGGCTGCCTGACGTTTCTGAGACGTCCTCGTCGATCAGGTTGCCGTCCCTCCCTTACCGCCGCTTCCGTCTTGGCGGGTCCCGAACCGCGGCCCGCCAAGACGACGTTTTCGTCAGGATGCCTCCCCTAGCCGAGAGCCCATTGCTGGTTGGTGCCGCCGTTGCAGGTCCAGAGATCGATCTTGGTCCCGTTCGCGGTCCCCTGGCCGACGACGTCGAGGCAGAGGCCCGACTCGTCGTTGGTGACCGAGCCGTCCGGGTGCACCTGCCACAGCTGGTTGGTGCCGCCGTTGCACGTGTAGATGTCCACGATCGTGCCCGCGGTCTTGCCCTGGTTGTAGGCGTCCAGGCAGTCACTGCCGCCGTACACGGTGATCTCGCCGTTGGGCTGGAGCGTGTACTCCTGGTTGCTGCCGGCGTTGCAAGTGTAGATCTCCAGCTGGGTGCCGTTGGCGGTGCTCTGGCCGGGCACGTCCAGGCACTTGCCTGACTGCCCGCCGACGAGTTCCTGCGCGCTTACTCCGCCGCTGCCGGGCGAGCCGGAGCTGCCCAGCACGTACGTCGTGACGCTCTGGGCGGGCAGCGACGCGCTGATCGTCGAGGAGGAGATGCCCGGCGCCGCGATGCTCGCCATGTTCTCGCTGGCGTCGGTCTGGTACGCGCCCGCCGAGGTCAGGGTGCCGCTGTCGAGGTTCAGGCTCAGCGTGGTCGCGGAGGTGTTCGTGTTGGTCGCCACCACCGTCCACTGCCCGTTCTGCCGGAACGCCATCGTCTGCACCCCGGACGGCGACCCGGACACGCCGTAGCGCACCGCGCCTGGCCGCACGTACTTGCTGTACTGACCGAGCACGTAGAAGCGCTTGGTGATGTAGAGGCTCTGGTTGCCGTCGGTCGCGTAGGACGGGTCGTAGTAGATCAGGCCGTCGTTCCAACCGGTGGAGTTCGAGTTCACGCTGGTGGCGCAGGTGCTGCTGGTCGCCGGATCGCAGCCGAGCGCGGAGGACAACGCGGTCCACCACTGGAAGGCGCTGTCGTCGGCGTAGGAGAAGTCGGTGTAGATGTAGTTCGCGAGCGTGAGGCCGCCCGCGATGGTCGGGTCGTACTGCGCGCCGTACCCGCCGCCCCCGGAGATCTGACAGCAGATCTCGGAGGCCCAGACCGGCTTGCCGTTGACGTCCCCGAGCCCGCCGACCTGCTCGAGCGTGGAGTCCGAGGGGTTGTCGTAGTGTGGTGGGCGATGGCCGCGAGGTAAGACGGCGCGCTGGCGTCGGCGAGCCAGGTCGGCGCCTCCGACAGCAGCTGGGTGGTCTTGCTCGACTCATCGGCGATCACCTTGGCCGACAGGCCGCGGCGGACAGCGCAGAGCCGACGGCGTCGATCACGCCGGCGCGCTCGGCGCGGGACCTCCATCCCCTCCTGCCCGCAGGAGCTGAACGAGTCGTCCGGCTCGTTCATCGGGCTGACCTGATTGATCGTGACGCCCTCGGACGCGAAGTGGGACACGATCGTCGCGAGGTACGTCCCGTAAGCGGCGTCGTCGGCGGTGTTGATCTCGCCGGCGCAGTTCTCCCCGTTCGTCGTGTACTCGCTCGGCGCGCTGTTCACGAAGCCGATCAGGTCGGGCACGCCGTCGGCGGCCGCGGCCTTGAGGAAGTACTGGCCGCCCGGGTCGTTCGACCAGTTGTAGCTGCCCGAGCTGGTGAGGAAGGTCTGCGGGGCGCGGGCGGCGACCGTGACGCCGGCCCCGCCGCCGCCGATGTTGTAGCGGTACTGGCTGAGGTCGATGCCGCTGCTGGTGAACAGCAGGCTCGCGACCTGGCTCTGCGCGCTGGAGGAGAAGTTCTTCAGGTCGTTGACCCACCAGGCGCCCGACGCGCCGAAGCCGGCGACGGTCTGGGCCGGGGCCGTGACGATGGCGGTGGTGGCGGCGCTGGCCGGGGCGGCGGCCACGGAGGCGGTGACGGCGGCGGCGGAGGCCGCGATCATGACGACGGCGGAGGTGGCGGGGAGGAAGTTTCGGTGACGTGCCCTCGATCTCATCGTTACACCCCTATTAATTCGGGCGTGAATTATCGGCTGTGACGTTACATTCGAGGGAATACTCCGTCAAGGGCGGCCGTCGGCGGGACCCGAGTGCCAGGGAGACGAGCAGGGATGCGGTGGGGAGCGGGGTCGGTTTCCGGGGACATGACCCGGACGGCGGTGCTCGCGCTGCTCGCCCGGCAGGGCCCGCTCAGCCGGGCGGAGATCGCCACGCGCCTTCAGCTAAGCCCGGCGGCGGTCACCTCGATCACCAGGAAGCTGCTCACCGACGGCCTGGTGTCGGAGGGCGGGCCGCGCACGCCGCAGGCGGGCCGTCCCTCCATCCCGCTGGCGCTCATCCCGGCGCGGCGCACGCGATCGGCGTCCAGATCGCCCGCGAGCACGTCACGCTGGTGCTGACCAGGCTCGACGCGACCACGGTGCGGGCTACCACGCACCCGTTCGATCCCGAGGGCCCCGCGCCGCTGCGCGGGCTCACCGAGCTCATCCGGGCCGAGGTCGGGTACGCGGCCGCCAACGGGCTGCCGCTTCTCGGCGTCGGCGTCGCGGTGCCGGGGGTGGTCGAGCCGGAGACCGGCACGCTGCGGATGTCCATGCGCCTGGGGTGGACCGGGATGCCGCTGGCGGCGCTGCTGCGCGAGGCACTTGGCCTGCCCGTACTGGTCGACAACGACATCAGCGCGGTCACCGCGGCCGAGCGCTTGTACGGTCCGGGCGCGAACTGCGCCGACTTCTTGCTGGTCGCGATCGGTCAGGGAATCGGGCTTGGCATGGTGCTGGACGGCGCACCGTACCGGGGGGCGGCGGGCGCGGCGGGTGAGCTCGGCCATGTTCCGGTTTCCGCGGACGGGGCGGTGTGCGGCTGCGGCAACCGGGGCTGCCTGGAGACTCAGGTCAGTACCGAGGCACTGCTAGCCCGCGCGCGCGGGCTCGGTGCCGTCGCACCCGGGGGAGACCTCGGCGACCTCCTGGCGGCGGCGGCCGCCGGGACGCCGGACGTGCTGTCACTGCTTGATCGGGCCGGCGACCTGCTCGGCCGGGTCTTGGCCGGATCGGTCAACCTGCTCGGCCCGGAGGTCGTCGTCATCATCGGGGAGATCACCCCGCTCTGGCCGCACATGGCCGTCGCTTTCCACCGGTCGCTCGCGGCGCACCTGATCCCAGGCACACGGGAGACCCGGGTCGAGGTCCGCGCCCACGACGAGCAACTGATCGCCCGCGGCGCGGCCGGGATCGTCCTGGCCGCCCCGCTCGCCGTGCCGTGGCAGCGGCAGGACGCACGGTGACCCGCCGCGTTACCGGTTCCCCCGGGCGTTCCACCAGCGGGGGGATGATGGCCGGATCGCCGCGCCCTTAGCGTCGTGCCCAGGCACTGGGCCGGATTCTCCGGCCGCAGGCAGCACTGAGAGGCGGGGGCGGGATGGCTGACAGCACGCAGACAGCGGCACTCCTAGTGCGCTCGGGTAAGGGCATCCTCGCGGCGGACGAGAGCGTTCCCGCCCTGAATGCCCGCCTGGCGGCGGCGGGCATGGCCGGCGCCGCGGCGAATCGCCGGGCGTACCGGGAGCTACTCGTTACCACGCCGCACCTGGCCGAGGGGGTGAGCGGCGTCATCCTCGGCGACGAGACATTCCGGCAGCGCCTTGACGACGGCCAGACCTTCCCGCACGCACTCGCCGCCCGCGGGCTGCTCCCCGGCATCAAGGTGGACACCGGGGCGAAGCCGCTCGCCGGGGCGCCGGGCGAGAAGATCACCGAGGGCCTGGACGGGCTGCGGGAGCGCCTCACGGAGTACGCGCTTCTCGGCGCCCGCTTCGCCCGGTGGCGCGCGGTCTTCCTGGTCGGGGAAGGAATCCCGTCGTGGCAGGCACTGCGGGCCAACACGCACGCGCTGGCCCGCTTCGCGTCGCTGTGCCACGAGGCCGGGGTGGTCCCGGTTGTCGAGCCAGAGGTCGCTGACGGACGGCATCCATTCGGCCGAGCGGTGCGCGGCCGTCACCGCGGCGGTGCTGTTCAACTTGTTCGCCGAGTTCCACGACTACGAGGTCGAACTCGGCGGGATCGTGCTGAAGCCGAACATGGTCCTGCCGGGCACCGGCTCGGGCCAGGCCGTCACCCCGGACCAGGTCGCGTGCCGGACGGTGGACGCGTTCAGCCGGATCGTGCCGCAGGAAATCGCCGGAATCGCCTTTCTCTCCGGCGGTCAGGGCGCCGCCGCGGCGACGGCGAACCTGGCCGCGTTGCAGCGAGTCCGGGCCCCCTGGCCGCTCACCTTTTCCTTCGGCCGCGCGCTGGCCGGTCCCGCCCTAGCCGCCTGGGGCGGCGCCCGCGGGCCGGGTTCGGGACGGCCAGCGGGCTCTCGCGAACCGGGTGGCCTGCAACCTGGCCGCGCTGCGCGGGGCCTACCGGCCGGCGGACGCGGGAAGTTACGCCCTCGCCTAGCGGGCGATCCGGCGGTGCGGACCGATCACGCTGACCGAACGGGCACGATCGCCGTGACCGTGGTGCCGGTTCCCGGGCGAGACGTCACGCTGAGCCTGCCGCCGATCAGCTCCGCCCGTTCGGTCATGCTGCGCAGGCCGTAGGAGGCCTCGCTGTCCGGCCGCGCCCTGAGGTCGAATCCCCGCCCGTTATCGGTCACGCGCAGCAGCACGCGCTTGGCGTCGCAGCGCAGCTCCACCTGCGCCTGCGTCGCCTGGGCGTGCTCGACCACGTTCTGCAGCGCCTCCTGGGCAATCCGGTACAGGGCGATCACGAAGTGCTCAGGAAGCTCGCATTCGGTGCCGACGACCCTGACCGGGACCTGGGCGATCGAGCGGGCCAGGCTGGCCAGCCCGTCGGTTAGCCCGAGGTCGTCAAGGACGGGCGGCCGCAGGCCGGCGATGGCGGCGTGGGCCTCGTCCAGCGTCAGGTCGGTCAGTTCCCTCGCCCGGGCCAGCTCGCCCACCGCGACATCGGTGTCCTCCACGACCGCGTCGGCGGCCGCGTCCAGGTGGAAGGCCAGGCTCACCAGGCGCTGGGTGATCCCGTCGTGGATGTCACCGGCCAGCCTGCGCCGTTCCACCTCCTGCGCCGCGATCACCTGCTCCGCGAACTGTTCCGCGGCGTGTTCCCTGGCCGCCAGCCGACGGTGCAGGCGGGCCTGGTGCACGGCCCCCGCGATCAGGCTCCCGATCGACGAGAGCAGCCGCACGTCCGGTCGGTGAAGTTACGGCGCTGCCTGGTGTGCACGTTCAGCACGCCGACGAGCCCCGTCGGCGCGGCGCTCATCGGGACCGACAGCATCGACGTGTGCTCCGCCCCCCAGTTCCGGGAAGTAGCGGTAGCGCGGGTCCGCCTCCTTACCCGTGGCGATCACGGCGGGCTTCCGGTGGCTGGCTACCCAGCGGCTCGCCCCTCGCCGACCGGGAGGTGAATCCTGCCCTACCTGGCGGTCGAACGGCGGGGTCGCCCCCATCAGCGTCAAGGCGCCGCCGTGGTCGTCAAGCACGTGCACGAAGCACACGTCGGTCGTGGTCGCCTCCACGATGAGGCGCGCGACGCTGGCGGCGAGCGGCTGCAGGTCCGGGCCCGCCGAGATGGCCTCGATGATGCCGACAAGCAGCACGTTCTCCCGCTCTGGATCCGCCAGGCCGAGACGGTGACCCGCGGGCGGCGCGGTCACCTGAACAGTCCTTCGCGTAGCGCGGCCGCCACCGCGCCTGCCGGTCGCTGACCCCCAGCTTGCGGTAGACCGCCCGGGCATGGCTCTTCACCGTCTCGTCGCCGATCACCAGCCGAGTGGCGATCGCCCGGTTGGACAGTCCGGCCACGATTAGCCCGAGTACCTCGCTCTCCCGCTGGCTCAGCCCCATCCGCGCGCCCGGCCAGAACTCCCCGCTGTCCATCCGGGCCGCCGACGACGCGACCCGGCCGGCCAGCGTGCCGTCGACGACGGTCTGCCCGGCGTGCACATCCTCGAGCGACCGGACCAGTTCCTCGCCGCCTACCCGCTTGAGCAGGTAGCCGGCGGCACCCGCGCGCAGGGCCTGGTACAGGTACTGCTCGTCGTCGTAGACGCTGAAGCAGCAGCACCCGGCAGCCTGGGTCCTGCTCGCGTGAGCCGCCGGCACAGGTCAAGGCCGCTGGACTCGCGGAGCCGGACATCGCACAGCACCACGTCCGGGTTCAAGGCGGCCACCACGGACTGGGCCGCGTCGGCGGTGCCCGCCTGCCCGACGACCCGGACCCGCCCGGCGAACCGCGCCAGCATGGCCTTCAGCCCCTCGATGACCATCTCGTGGTCATCGACCAGGACGACGCGCACCGGCCGGTTTTCCATGACTGAACACGATAAGTGCTCTTACCGGGTACGACCAGCGCCGCCGCTTCCCCCGGTGGTCCCCCCTCAGGGGGGATTCGCGACGGACGGGCGGATACGTAACGTGACTGCTCCAGGAAGACGTGCCGCGCGCCGGCCGAAGGGAGCAGGGATGCCGCACAAGCTCATGCGCATGCACCGGACGGACACCACGCGCGACCGCCCGGTCATGCTCGCGATCGCCGGCGACAGCGCGGCTGGCAAGACAACGATCACGTCCGGTCTTGTCCGGGCGCTTGGCGCCGAGCGCTGCACCGCGGTGTGCGTTGATGACTACCACCGCTATGACCGGCAGGAGCGCACGGGCCTGGCGTTCACGGCCCTGCACCCCGACTGCAACTACATCGACATCATGGAGCAGCACCTGCAGCTCCTCGCTACCGGCCACCCGGTCCTCAAGCCCGTCTACGACCACCGCGAAGGCGCCCTGATCCGGCCGGAGTACGTGCAGCCCCGGGACTTCGTCATCGTCGAGGGGCTGCTGCCGCTGCACACCAAGCTGGCCGCGGCCTGCTTCGACGTCACGGTCTTCCTCAACCCGCCGGAAGAGATCAGGCGGGAGTGGAAGATCAAGCGGGACACCGCCCAGCGCGGGTACCGCCGGGATCAGGTGCTCGCCGAGCTTGGTCACCGTGAGCGGGAGTCGGCGGACTTCATCCGGCCGCAGCGCCGCCGCGCGGACATCCTCGTGCGCTTCTCCGCCGTTGCGGGGCGGCACGACCCGCCGGGTACGCCGCTGTCGGCGGAACTGCTGCTGCGGCCGACGATCCGCCACCCGGACCTGAGTGGCATCCTGGCCGAGAGCGGCTCGTCCATGCACCTCAAGCTCACGAGGGACGAGGACGGCAGGCCGGCCGACGCGCTGCACGTCCACGGGTACGCGCCGCGTGAGGAGAGCCAGATGCTCGAGAAGGCGATCTGGGCCGGCCTCGGCGAGGGCACGGACGGAGCCAGGATGACTTCGGGAGTCTCTCGCGATTCCGCCGGTACGGTGCCAGAAGTTTCAAGTTCGCGGTGTTCGCTTTAAAGAACACGTCGAACATGTCGCCGTAGCAGCGGCATGGTGCCGACGGCGATGTCGAGCAGAACGTTGCTCGATCATTTTCGGGCCGCCACTGCCCTGGGTACGCGGTAGTGCTTGAGAGCTACCAGGCTCACGGGAGCCCGGCCTGGACGAACCCCGGTCAGCACGTCGCCGCCGACCGGCAGCAGGCCCAGCAGGGCGTCGAGCCCGAGGGGAGATGTTCGTACCGGAATTCTGAATCGCCCGGTCCATCAACCAGGCAATTCATGCAACTCAGCGCAGGCTGCAGCCGCTCAGGCGTAAACTCCAGCGACAACACGGTTAGCTTTTGGGAGCAGCCGCTGATGACTTCCGCCTCGAATCCCTCAACATCGATTTTCACAAACGCGGGCATCCCGTAGCGGGCGATGAGCTCGTCCAGCGTCGTCGTTGGCACTTCGCGGACTTCATTCCATTGATAACGCTCCGCGGGCAAGCGACCCGACTCCGTTACCTTGGAGATGAATTCCGGCGACATGGAAGAGCACTCGCTGTGCTCGCATATCATCAGCTCGCCGCGTCCGACCCGCGCCCCCAGAGCTTGCGGTACAAGGACGAAATTGCGGTTCCCGGAAAATCTCGCTTGCAAGACGCGTATGTTCTCCGCCTGCGGCTCGACCGCCAGCACTCTGCCGCCGAGTTGCAGCATTACCTCCGAACTCTCGCCGACATTGGCTCCGATGTCGAAGCACAGGTCGCCGGGAACAATGAATTCCCGATAGAGTTTAGCGAGTTCGCGCCGGCTTACACGCCTTAGGTGCGAGTGCCACACCTTTAGCACTGACGGTAATAGTCCAACCGGAGCGAGAACCTTCTTCGAGAAATCTCTCAGGGCCCGCTTCACGCTCACCGGATTCCGTTCGATTGTGAGGGTCGCCGCGGCGGAGCAGGCGGGCTCATCTCTTAGCATTGAGTGGAGTTCACCTTCTAAGCGCGCCTTCATCGGAAACCGGTTGCACTCGAATGGAGCCAGGGTTCATTGCGGGACGGCGAAGTAATCGATAGGTTCCATGAAGCACGTCCGCGGCTCCATCCTGCCGTTATAAAAGCGATAATCCAACGCAGCTAGGAAGTCGAAGACCTCACGCTGTGCATATCCGTAGTGGGAAGTATGGCCACCCGCCTCAAACTGAAGGACCGGCCGGTAGTCACGCAGGAGCCGCTCGGCACCGCGCAGCACAAGCAACTCAGCTCCTTCAACGTCCACTTTCATGTAAGTAATCGGAGCTTTGATGACATCATCCAGGCGGACAACCTCGCACTCGAAGCCGAGCCCATCCGCGGCGCCCTGGTGCGCCCCCCCGAGCTGTGGAATCCCGTGATCCATCGGTACAGAAAATGTGACTCGTCCCGGCTTGTCGCCACAGCCGCAGGGATGCACAACGACATTGTGCAAGCCGTGACGCTTGAGCGTGTGACGCAGAATGCGAAGGTTGGGGGGGATGGGCTCAAAGCTATGGACCTGCCCTGATGGTCCAATCAATCGGCTGAAATGATAGGTGTAGAGTCCGTGATTGGCGCCTACATCGACCACTCTATCGCCGGGGCGGATAAATCGCGGCAGAAATTCAATCTCTGGCGCCCAACGGCGTCGGGAACCAATTTCCCGAGCGGCAACATATGCATTGATCCCAAGGTACAGCGATTTGGGAACAGCATTCGCAAGTAGAGCCTTCAGCAGCCCGCGAGTACTGATATTCCAGTGTCGCGGGGAGAAGTCCGGCATCATTTCACTTCAATAACTCGTCTAGCTTCGGTCACTACATCTGGCGCGCCGATGTCGCGCTGCCCATGCAAGTACCCGTGCAGAAGGCCTGCACCTCTGAGAAGGTAGAGCCGGCTTCGACGGAACTCGCAGCGGCACAGGAATACTCCCGCGCCCGCTACCGATCTCAGCAGCGCGCGGAAAAAGGTACTGCGTGGGTAATTGTGCATTCGCAGCATCAGCCCCCCACCCTTCGCATAGCAATACGCTTTTTGCGTTAATCGTTCGAGTTCGTGAAAGTCGGGGTGATGCACGGCCAGGCTGGGATCATGCCACATCCGGAAACCCTGGGTTAGCGATCGGAGCATGTAGTCCAGATCTTCGCCGGAATAGTATCCCGATGCCACTCCCGGTCCGACTCTTTCGTCGAAGGAGCCCACAGCTTCGACGGCGCGGCGGGTTAGAAAAGCCACCGGAGTAATGCCGGCGCCCCACAATGTCTCGGGCGTACTCGGGCAACCCACCTGCGGCCACTTCGGCCCTGTGAGCCGGTTCTTCTCGTCGCGTAGTACCCCGAACAACCCATCCCATTCAGGATGCGCCGGGAACCATGCCGTTATCTTGGCCAGCAAGTCGTCCGGATACCAGCAGTCGTCGTCGGGGAAGCCGATGATTTCGCCGCGGGCCGCCCGCAGCCCCACATTGCGCGCCTTCGACGCACCCGGCGAGCAACGAAGATGCCGGATGGTCAGCCTGGAATATCGGAACAGCACCGGAACCAGCCGGTCGTCGGGGTTCTGGTCAACCACAATGACTTCGAAATCCCGGTATGTCTGCCGCTCCAGGCTCGCCAACAACCGGTCCAGTTCAGCCACCCGGCTCATCGTAGCTACGATCAGAGAGACCATGTGTTATTCGCTGCGATGGGGAAGGTTCCAGGTCAGCGGGCGAATGCCTCAGCCGCTTATTGATGGCGAGCGCTTCAACCAAAGGAAGAGGCAATAAAACTGCCAGCCCAACCAGAGAATGATAAGGGAGAGGCCAGTCTTGAGCAGATCGCTCGCCCAATCCAATAGTTGCCCTCGGGGCATGATGACGATGACCGGCAAGATCATGGCACCCACGAACAGGGAGCGCGGATGCCGGCTCAAACGATACAGCAGATGCAGGCCGCTTCCAATCAGTAGCGACAACAGGATCACGCCGGGAATTCCGCCCAGCAGATATAGCTCGGCGAGGTATGAACCGGCTGTGCCTCTGCCACGCGAGAAGGCCACTGGGTTCAGCAGCACCGTCACATCGTACGAAAGCCGCCTCCCCGGGGCGTAGTCCTGAACATCGCGGGGCACGAACGCATCCTGTAATTCATTCCATAGGTAAGAAAATGCATAAGGAGCTAGTTGCTGTCTGTACTTAACCGCAGCCGAGGTGACCTCCAATGAATTGCCCTGCAGGTTGAGGAACTCGACAGGAGCAAAGGTATAGTCAGCCAGGGTCGTGTCCGTGTCTTCGCGCAAAGTCTGAATCGCGCCGCCCGCCACGATCAGCGCCAAGGCGAGCGCCGCGACAGCAACCGCACGGCTCTTACGCCTGGATTTCATTGCGGCCACGTACCACAGAACCAGTATGAGGGCGAACAGGCCGCCGCGCAGGCCGATCAGCAGCGTGAACACACTGGTGGCGAAATACGATACGGTCGTAACGTACAGCCACTTTTTTCTTCGCTCGAATACAAAGATCGCGACAAAAGCCGGCAAAGTGATGAGCACAATGGCCCGCACCAACCAGGGAACAGTGGAAGCAACGTCGCCATGGCTGATCCAGAACTGCAGGTACCCGCCGTTCTCCCGGATATATTCGTAGTACCGGTAATTCTTGAAGAGCTGGATCGGCAAGGTGCCATAAAAAACCAGATATAGGTAAGGGAGGTATTTCCTGACCGGGCGGCCCGAGGGTGGCGCGATGCGGCGATAATTCCAGCGGCACGGCGCGTAAATACAGACAGCGGAGAGCGCCAGGCACAGCAGCACGGTGCCGGCTTGCGCCCGCGAGATGTCAAAGGGAAACGCGGTGATGCTGCCGATGCGCAGTGGATAAGGTTGATACCGGCACAATAGCCGATAAACTTTCCCGCTTGCAGTATGGTCAACACGCAGAGAAACAGGAAACACGGGTGGCGTCCCTGATCGAAGCGTCTCCACGCCAGCACGTCCACGCATAAAAGTAAAACCAGCGTCAGCACGGCGGTCTGTTCGGGACTGAGCCAGCCGAGCATAAACACTAGTGCGCCCATCCCGACCAGGGCGAAGAAGAGTAAGAATCTCGATCGCGGCCCCCGGGCGCAGGCGCGGCGTTGCGGGATTTGTGTTCACGAACTCCATTTGAAGGAATGTCGCAGCAGGGCCAGTCGCGTACTCTCGGCCGGATCCTGCAGCTTGCGGCGCAGCGCATCGTCAATAATTACCCACACGCATATCACTAAGAACGCAACCAGAGCGGTCACCAGCACAATGACGGTGCGATGTGGCCCCGACCTCCGCTCCGGCGGGACCGCTTTGTCCACTACCTGTACCACGAGCGCTTCTTTGGCTTCATCGATGCGCGCTGCTTCCAGTTGCTTGCCCAGGAACTCATAGAGCGCTTCGTGATATTTCAGATCGCGAGCGCGGCGGATGTAGTCGAGCTCAACTTCGGGCAGCCGGCGCGTAGGGATTTCGAGGTTGCCATTGCCCAACTCTCCCGTGCTGCGCTCCAGTTGCGCTAATTGCCCGCGCAGCCCCGCCAGTTCCTGCTCGGCGCGTTTCAGGTCGGGATTATTGGGGGTCGCGTAGGTGCGCATGGCCTGGAGTTGCACCTCCTTGATTCCCACCTGGGCGCGCGTGTTGGCGACCGCATCAATAATGGCGCGGCCTTGCGCGTCGGGCTGAATCAAGCCCGTCTTCTCCTGCGCCTGCTTGAGTGCGAGTTCTGCCTGCGCCAGGTCTTCCCGCTCGGCATCGAGCTTCTGCTGATAGAACAGCCGCCGCTGCGCCGCCTCCGAAACCGCCAGGCCCTGGTCCAGCGAGCGCAACTGCTCGACGTAGGCATTGGCCAATGCTGCCGAGCGCTGCGGGTCGGAATCACTCACGGTAACCGAGATCACTCCTTCCCTCTCGACGAGAATCTCGCTGCGCTGATCGAGTTTCTTGCGCGCATCCTCATACCGACTGACGCGATACACGCCGCGGAGATCGAACTGATTCACAATCGCATCCTGCACGGTGCGGCTTTTCAACATGGCAACGAACAGGTCATCCGGGTTTTTCAGTCCCAGATCGGCGCCCGATAATCCGCTCAGAATTCCAATTTGCCCGACCAAGGCCGTGGCTGCGGACTGGTTCTCCTGGGGCGGCAGGATGGTCGTCCTGGCGGTGTAGATCTTGGGAAGCAGCAGAGCGACGATGGCAGCCAGAATCGCCGCCCCCAGCGTGACCGCGACGATCTTCTTCTTGTATCGCGAGAGGACCAGCAGCAGGTCCAGGCTATCCATCTCGCGATTGCGGCTCATGCGTTCCACACGAGGGATCGGCACCGCCGCTCCCCTCCCGGTTTCACTGTCGAAATGGACGTCCGGCGTCTTATACATTTCAGGCATAACGTCGCTTCCCCAGCGGAGCTATTGAGTCAATACATGCACGGCAGCCGCGGCCAGGCCGAAGCTGAACAGGATCTGCGCGATGTCCTTGGCGTGCCGCCAGCCCGCGCCGGGATTCAACTGCTCAGGCACAATCACCGTATCTCCGGGCATCAGCACCATGCTGTCGAATCCGCCGGACCAGAAGGTGCTGGAGGCTTCCTTGCTCACGACGGCGCCATTGGCGAGGACCACGAAGGTACGGTTTTTGTCGGCATTGCGCGTCGGCCCTCCCGCTTCGCGCAGGTAGCCATTCACCGTCTTGCCCGGCCGCTGCAGGAACGACCCCTGGTTGTAAACATCGCCGAAAACGCTCACGATGATCGGGCGGCTGGGGACATACAACTCATCCCCGTCCTCCAACGGGATCGCCGGAATGTCATCCACTCCGGCATCGTTGGGATGGAAGTTGAGCACCACACGGCCGTCAGCCTTCAATTCCCGCAGCTTGTTCAACGTCGCGTGCTGAGCTTCGGCGGCCGTGCGCGCCGTACTGGCTTCGTCGGCGGTGCGGGCGTTGAGCGCGGCTTGCTCGTTCTGCCGCGCCAGGTCTTTTTCCATCTGCGAGATCAGCAGGTCCAGACGCTGCTGTTGCTCGATCCGTGTCGACTGCCGCGTGAACACCGCGCCATACAAGTACGCGGAAGGCGCCAGGCCGCCGCTCTTGGCCACCAGCTCGCGTAAGCTCTCGCCTTGCTGCGCGCGGTAGACCCCGGCCGCCGCGAATTCGCCCTCCAGTCGCACCAGCTTGGTCTGCTGCTCGCGCGGGACGCGCAGGTCCGCCTGCGAAAAGATGGTGACGATATCGCCCGCTTGCAGCAGCAGGTTGCTGGCGTCATCGTGTTGCAGCACCACCTTGCCCAAATTGAAGGGCAGCAGCTCGGTGGAAAGGTCCTCCTTGCTGATGCGCTGAATCACGGCGTAGTCCCAATTGATCTCGGGGGCGTTGCGAACCACGTCATTCAACGCCGCCTTGGCGGCGGCGCTGCCAGTCTCCGGCTGTTGTGGAGTGTTGGCGTTCTGCTGGTTCCAGTACTCGCGGGTGGGGCTGGCGCTGCCGGTCTGCGACTGCTGAAGCGTGATGGCGTTCTGTTGCTTCCAGTACTCGCGGGTGATGAGGAACTCGCGATTGGGAATCAGGTCGCTGACCCGCATGCCCTCATGCCAGGGATAGCGGCCGGGCATGGCCACGTTGCCGCGCAGCGTGACCGCGTCCGCGAAACGCGGCGAGATGGCGGCGAAGTTCAGCACGTCGCCGTCTTTCAGCGGCCGCGCCATTCCGGGGGTATCCAGCTTCACCTCTTCGATGCTGCGCTCCTGGCGTTGCTTGATTTGCTCGACGTAGACTTTGCTGCCCGAAGCGGTGGTAGCCAGTCCGCCGGCCATCTGCAGCGCCTCGCCCAGGCTGGTATCGGACTTCAGTTCGTAAATGGCGGGATTGTTTACCTCGCCGCCCATGGCGATTTCCGCGCCTACAGGAGCGAAGTAGATCACGTCCTCAGGCATGAGCGGGACGTCTTTGCTTTTGTCCCCGTTGATCAGCAGGTCGTAAAGGTCGAAATCGGTGATGACTTTACCGCTGCGCTTCAACTGTATGTGCCGCATCGAACCGGCAGGCGACGGGCCGCCTGACGCGAACACCGCGTTGGCCACCGTGCTCAGCGAGCTGACGGTGTATCGCCCCGGGCGGCTGGCCTGACCGACAACGTAGATATCGATCGAGCGCAGTTCACCCATACTCACGTTGAGGTCGAAGTTCTGGTAGATGCGGCCGATCTGCGATTTGAGGTAGCCCTGTAGCTGTTCGAACCTGAGCCCGGCGACGTTGAGATTGCCGACCTTCGGGATGTAGATGGCGCCATTGCGATCGACCCGTGCGGCAACGTCGAGATCGATTTGGCCCCAGCCACGAATCAAGAGCTCATCGCCTGGGCCGATGACGTAGTTCGCGGTCACGGGCACACGATCCACCGGAGCGAATGTCGTGGGGACGGCCTGAAACAGCTCCTCCCCGTAAATCGGGAGGGTCTTGCCCAGCGAAGCCGCTACCAGCTTCTGAAACTCCGTCAGTTCGACCGGCTTGCGCCTGGCTGGCGAGGTCTGCTCCTCCTTCGTCGTCTTCTTGCTGAATCTGTCGGGAGGCGTCTTCCCTTCGTTGGCCGTGACGGCTGCCCCCTCAGCCGGCGCCGAATCGGACGGCGGCGGCACTTTGGCAGGCGATTGGTCTTCTGCGTTCTGCGCCCCAGAAGGCCCCGCCATATTCGGCGCGAGTAGGCCGGTGTGTGCGATCTGCTCCTGGGCCATTGCAGTAAGCGAGAAGATTAGCGACCACACCACCACAGCGTGGAGCTTGTCCAGCATGCCCCTCAGCAGGCCGGAGCCAAGCGCCCGGCAGATGCGCGTATTCATGCTTATTGCACGAGATTTCACAGCTGCTCTCCAGGAATTCCGTTAGGGCGGCCGGCGCCGGAAGCGTCACGCATTGCCCTGGTGTCCGTCTCCGTTACCGTTCAGCGGCGGCTGGCCGCGCAAAGCATTCAGCCAGAATTGCGCATAGGCGGGCGCCAGCGCCTGCGCATCGAATGACCGGTCGTCGCCCACGAACAGCCGGCGCAGGTTGCTGTGCGCGCTCACCGCGCCTGCCAGACCAAGAGTCGCGAAGGTCGGCTCCAGCGAACTGATCGCGCCGCGTGCCGCGCAGCGCTGGAAGTAAGCATTGACCGCGTCGAAGATGGGCCCCAGGTGCTCCCGCACCATGCGCTCTGCGCCCGGCAACTCGAAGCCCGCAACGTAGAGCAGGCGCATCAGCTCAAAATCTTCGGAGATGTTTTCCATCAGAAACTCGACCAGCATGGGCAGCACGATCTCCGGCTCGAGGTCCATGGCCATTCCGGTTTGTAACTCGCGGTTGAGCTTCAGCCGCATTAACCGCGATTCCGCCGCTGCCCAGAAGAGCTCCGCCTTATGTGCGAAGCA
Source organism: uncultured Acidobacteriaceae bacterium (assembly GCA_963735915.1). Taxonomy (GTDB): domain Bacteria; phylum Acidobacteriota; class Terriglobia; order Terriglobales; family Acidobacteriaceae; genus Bog-257. Next base: position 18,625 of record CAVTMX010000012.1, read on the forward strand.
GCGGAAGACGGTAGCCTCGTTGACCTTGGCCAGGCGCGCAATCTCACGCGTAGTGGTGCCTTTGTAGCCGTGACGGGCAAACAATTGCACCGCCGCTTCTACAATGCGCACCTCGGTGACGCTTCGCTCCGCTGCTTTCTTCACGAGTGAGATTTCCTGGGCATGGTAGAGCTTTGGCCTTCGCTGAACGCGGGCCTGAAAGCCCGCCCTGAGCGCAGCCGAAGGGGCCCCCTCTATCCTGAGCTGTAGATTGCGGCTTACTTGCGGAAGGGTTCGATCTCGTCCGTGCCGATTTCCACGGCAACGCTTTGCATGATCAGATCGAGCGTGAGCACGACCCGAAAGTCCTTCTTCCTGCGCACCAGCACGCCGTCCATCCCGGCGAAGGGGCCCTCAATGATGCGCACTTTGTCACCCACGGCCAGGTAAGGATGCGGCTCGTACTGCCGGCGGGGAAGCCCGGCGCGCAATGACTCAATCTCCTGCGACGGCAGGGGCGACGGTTGTCGGCCGCTGCTTACCAGCGAGATGACGCCGGGAACTTGCAGCACGTCGACCCAGCGCCGGCGCGGTACGTGCACAAAGACGTAACCGGGAAACAGCGGCTGCTCGACAGCGACCTGGCAACCGTTCTTCCACCGTCGCACCGAGGTGTAAAGCGGGAGGAACGACTCAACGTGGCGGACGCCGAACTGCCGCACCACCGCTTTCTCATGCCGGGGCGTAATGTAGGCGGCGAACCAGTGCTCGCCTTGCGCAAGGGCCGAAATTCCAGCTCCCTCGGCGAGTTCCTGCGAGACTGGCGGGACGCCAAAACTGCTACCACAAGACAAGGCTTCGCCATCCTCAGTTAGAGAGGTGTTCTCTTCCTACCCATCCCGAGCTTGCAACCCGGCACTTCTCCGTGCCGTACGATCGCTCACGAGGGCCTGTAAACTCCGCTCGCACGTAGGAGTTCGGGAGTAACGCACGAGCAAGTGCCTACTTTCCGACGCTGGAACATACGGCAGAGCTGACTTGATTCGCCAGCATAGGGAAAGCGGCTGCCCCGGTCAAGAGAAAAAGCCGCTTTCTCCTGTTCGGCGGCACCAATGAGGAAAGCCCCCGAGTGGCAGCGAAATGGGAGGGCCCTGTGAAAGCCGGTTCGGTGCGATGTGGGAGGATATGGTTTCAGCCGCGGGAGTGCTGTCAGTGAAGCGGCGCGTAGCCTAGCGCGCGCAACTGGTCGGCGATGACCTTGTGCCCGGCGTCGTTGGGATGGAAGTTGTCAACCGCGATCAGCCCCAGCGTCTGCGGGTCGGTTGTGCCGTCGGCCCCATTGAACGCCTGATGCACGTTGGCCACGGGGATTCCCGCAGCGGCTGCGGTGCTGTGTATGTAGTTGTTCACCTCATCCAGATACGGCTCGGTGATGTCGAAGATGCCGGCCTGCATATCGGCGGCGACATCCGGGTTGTAGATGTCCATGGTGCGGATGATGGTATTGCTGGTGCTGCGCAGCGCCGTCAACTGCGTAATGATCGCGCTCCAGTTCTGCTCGAACGTAGCAACCGTGTTGCGCAGGCAGTCCTGGCCGTCGGTGCCGCCGCAATTCTGTTGCGTGTACTGGCTATGCGCGTTGTTCAGGTCGTTGCCGCCGATGTCCCACGTGACCACCATGGCCTCGGTGATCTGGTTGCGAACGATGGGATCGTTCTGCAGCGAGTTCAGCAAATCGCCGCTCGTCCAGCCCGGAATACCCAGGTTCGTCGTATCGACGTTCGCGCCGGTATCGATGTTGACGTAGCTGGCGTAGCGGCCGACGTAGCCTTCCTCTGCAATTAGGCCCGCAGCCAGCGAGTCGCCGAGGGCGGTGTAGTTCCAGGTGGGGGCGCCGGAGTTGTGGCCGGTAGTGCCCGCCCCGCAGCCGGCGAAGGCGAGTATTAGGACAAGCGCAAAACTCAGTAGCAGAGTTCGTGAAAAGAGCGGGGTCGGTACTTTCATGCTGAGTTCGATGCAGCACGAGCAGCACGGTTTGCGTGTTCACAAGTTGATTTCCCACGCCACCTGAAGATGAGGTGATTCGGTTGTATAGAAATATATATCATTGTATAGAAGAGCGCGTATAATCAGCCGAGAGAGCCCTGCGATGGCTCTGTTAGTTGGCTATGGCGTTAAGCATCAAGAATGCCGAAACAGAGCGATTGGCTCGCTTGGTGGCGAAAGAAACCGGCGAGTCGATCACCCAGGCAATTGAACAGTCTCTCCGCGAGCGCATCGAGCGTCTGCGGCGAAAACGGCGGCAAGAACTGATGTCCGAGTCGATTGGGGAAATATTACGAAGGGTAGACGCTCTCCCCACCCTCGACAATCGTTCAGAGGACGAAATTCTGGGCTATGACGAGCATGGATTGCCACGCCGATGGTGATTGATTCCTCAGCCCTGGTGGCAATCTTTCTAGCTGAACCCGAGCGGCAAGAGTATCTTCACCTCATCAACCACGACGATGTGCGACTAATGTCTGCGGTCAATGTCTTCGAAACTGGAATGGTATTGGAATCCAGGCGGGGCGAGGCAATCGGCAGGGAACTTGATCTGTTCATCTCTCGGACGCAATTTGAAGTAGTACCCTTCGATGCGGATCAAGTCGTTATCGCACGCCAGGCATTTCTTCGTTTTGGCAAAGGGCAGCACCCGGCAGCCCTGAATTTTGGGGACTGTTTCGCGTACGCGCTCGCCAAGATGTCCGGAGAGCCGCTCCTCGCCAAGGGAAATGACTTCGTTCAAACCGACATTCCACTTTGCAGAATAGCGCCCTGAATTATTACTCGCCCTTCCCCAGCGCCAGCGTGATCAGCGTCTTCTGCTCCAATTCGTGCGCCTTGGCTGAGCCCGTCGCCGGCGTGGAGTTCGCCGCGCGCTTGATGCTGCGCACCTTGGAGCCCAGGACTTCTTCAGCCGCGGCATCACAAACGACAGCGCGCCCATGTTGGCCGGCTCTTCCTGCACCCAGATGAATTCGCTGGCGTTCTTGTAGCATCCCGAGCAGCGCCTGAACTTCGGTCTCCGGGAAGGGATAGATCTGCTCGAGCGAAACGATTGCCGGCCCGGACATCTTCAGCTTGCTGCGCTCCATGCGCAGCTCCTGGCCGATCTTGCCGGTGCATAGCAGCACGCGCTTCGCGTCCAGCGCGGTCTCGTCGGGAATGACGTTGAGGAAGCGCGGCCGCTCCAACTCGCTGATGCGGCGACAGCGCCTCAGGATGCCGCAACATGCTCTTCGGCGTGAAGCAGATCAGCGGCTTGCGCCATTTGCGCAGCGCCTGCCGCCGCAGCAGATGGAAGTATTGCCCCGCGGTCGACGGCTGGCAAACCTGCATGTTGTCGCGCGCGCACAGTTGCAGATAGCGCTCGATGCGCGCGCTGGAGTGCTCCGGCCCCTGGCCTTCGTGGCCGTGCGGCAGCAGCAGAACCAGCCCGGTAAGCAGGTCCCACTTGTCTTCTCCGGCCGCGATGAACTGATCGATGATGATCTGCGCGCCGTTGGCGAAGTCGCCGAACTGCGCCTCCCACGCCACCAGCGCCTCGGGATAATCGCGCGCGAAGCCGTACTCGAAGCCCATCACCGCAGCTTCTGACAGCTCCGAGTTGTAGATCTCCACTCGCGCCTGCCCCGGCGCGAGATGACACAGCGGCACGTACTCCTTCTCGTCATCGATGTCGATCAGCACCGAGTGCCGCTGATTGAAGGTGCCGCGCCGCGCTATCCTGGCCGCTGATGCGGATGGGAGCGCCTTGCAGGGCGAGCGAGCCAAGCGCCAGCGCCTCGGCCATGCCGAAGTCCAGCGGGCGCTTGCCATAGCCCATCTCCTGGCGCTGCTCCAGCAACTTCTGCACCTTGGGATGGATGTGGAAGTCCTCGGGATAAGCGTCAGCCCGTCGGTGATCTCGCGCAGCTTCTCCGCCGGCAGGCCGGTGTCGACTTCGTCCTCCGGCTTGTGCGGGCCGCCATGAAACGGCGCCCAGTAGCTGGGCAACTGCCGCATCGGCGGCTTCTTGACCATGCTCTTGCCGGCCTTTTCCGCGGCGTCAAGCTCGGCCTGGAATTTCTCCACAACCGGTTGCGGGTCGAGCCCGACGTCGCTTCGCATAGATCTGGTAGAGCAGCGGATGGTCTTTGATCTTGCGATAGAGAATCGGCTGGGTGATGGTCGGGTCGTCGACTTCGGAATGGCCATGTCGCCGGAAGCCGATGAGATCGACCACAACGTCGCTGCCGAAAATTCGTAGCGATACTCCAGCGCCATGCGGCCCGCGCGCACCACCGCATCAGCATCTTCGCCGTTGACGTGGAAGATGGGAATCGGCAGCCGCTTGGCCAAATCCGACGAGAACCGCCCCGAGTACGCGTCGCTCGGATTGGTGGTAAATCCCAGCAGGTTGTTGACGATGATGTGCACCGTCCCGCCCACGGTATAGCCGCGCAGCTCGGCGAGATTCAGCGTCTCGGCGGTAATTCCCTGCCCCGCAAACGCGGTGTCGCCGTGCATCAGCACCGGCAGAATCTTCGATCTTGCCGTCGCGACCGATGCGCGTCTGCTTGGCGCGCGCGCGGCCCAGCGCCACCGGATCGACCGCTTCCAGATGGCTGGGATTCGAGACCAGGTGAATGCGCACCTGCTTCCCGCTCGCGCCGGTATAAATGCCGGTCGCGCCGATGTGATACTTCACGTCGCCGCCGCCCAGCACGCTGCGCGGATCGACATCCTCGAAGCCGGCGAAGATCTCCGCCGCCGGCCGCTGCACGATGTTGATGATCACGTTCAGGCGCCCGCGATGGCTCATCGCCAGGACAGCCTGCTCGGCGCCGTACTCCGCGCCGGAATTCAGGATTTCGTCCAGCAACGGGATCAGCGCCGTGTTGCCTTCGAGCGAATAGCGCTTGGTGCCGATATAGCGCGAGTGGATGGTCTGCTCGAAGACGTCGGCGCGCACCAGCTGATCGAGGATGCGCGCGCGATCGATCGGCTCCTGCTGCTCCGCTTCCATGCGCTCCTGGATCCACTGGCGGCGCTCGGGATCGGCAATGTGCATGAACTCCACGCCGATACTGCCGCTATAGATGCGCCGCGCGGCGTCAGCCATCTCGCCAGGGATGTCGAGCTCGGGATGGGTCAGCGGCGGGAAGTGCGCTAGCGGGTCGAGGTTGGCTTGCAGGTATCCCCAGCGGCGGAACGCGTCCAGCACGCGCTCCTGCTTCTCGCTGGCTACGTTCATCAGGACGGTGGACAAGGGTCAATGGCTCCCACGGCCCGGTATTCCCAGGGGACGCCAGACCGTAAACTGCGGTGTCTATAGTGATAGATTCCCTACCGAATGAGACGGATGCGCTCGACCTGCGAGCGCCAAGCATTCAGTATATAGTGTCGGGAATCGGTACTCATGGGGTGGTTCTCGCGCAGCGATCTTCGGCCACGATTTTGCCCACGAAAGGAGAGGCCCATGCGCCTTCCCGTGAAAGTTCTTTGCACCCTGGCACTGCCGCTCGTCGTGATGGAGGGGAACTCGTCAGCCAATACAGCGGCGGCAGGTCAGTGATTCAGCCGCTCTCGCCGAAAGACCGGGTGTTCGTGCTGACCGGCGCAGGGGTAAGCGCGGAGAGCGGACTGCCGACGTTTCGCGGCGCGAGCGGCATCTGGCGCGGCCATCGCGCGCAGGATGTCGCCACTCCCGAGGCCTTCCGCGCCAATCCCGAGATGGTGTGGCAATTCTATTCCGAGCGGCGCAAGCGGCACGCGACCGTAACCGCCAACGCGGCGCATTTCGCGCTCGCCGATCTGGAGCGCCGCCTCGGCGAGCGCTTTTTCCTGTGCACGCAGAATGTGGATTCGCTGCACGAGCAGGCAGGCTCGAAGCGCCTCATACACATGCACGGCCGCATCATGCAGACGCGCTGCTCGCGCGAAGGCTGCCGCAGCAAACCGTTCGACGATGAGCGGCTCTACACCAGCCACGCGGAGATTCCGACCTGCCAACAATGCGGCGCGCTCCTGCGCCCTCACGTGTGCTGGTTCGGCGAAGTGCCGTTCGGCATGGACCACATCTTCGCCGAACTGCGTGCCTGTACCGTCCTGCTGACCGTCGGGACCTCCGGAGTGGTTGAACCAGCCGCCAGCTTCGTGCGTATGGCCCGGGCACACACCACGAGGACGATTTACGTTGGCGCGGAGGAACCCGCCAACCGCGAGTTCTTCGCAGAGGTGGTGCTGGGCAAGGCAGGCGAGGCGCTACCGGGGTTGTTGAAGCAGTTGGCGGGATAGTCGTCCGGTCAGCCGTTTACCATCCGCGCCTCTCTTAATTTGTCATCCCGAGCGGAGCCCGCAGGGCGGAGCCGAGGGATCTGCGGTTCCCGCGCATTGCTTGGGACGACAATTCGATGCAGCAAAGAAATGCGGCGCGCGGGCGTTCACACCATCTTCAAGAACTCCGCATGAACGCGCTTGTCCTCGGATAGCTCGGGATGGAAAGTGGCGACCATCACGCGTCCCTGGCGTACCAACACCGGGTCGTCGCCGCGCTTCGCCAACACCTCAACCTTCGGCCCGACACTCACGATGCGCGGCGCCCGGATGAAGACCATCTCCAGCGGCTCGCCGCCGAGCGCACTGGGCGCCTCCACGATGCTGGAATCGATCTGCCGCCCGTAGGCATTGCGCCGGACGCCGATGTCGATCGCGTCCAGGCCGGGCTGGGGCGGGTTCTCCACCTCGCGCGCCAGCATGATGGCTCCGGCACACGTGCCGAACGACGGCTTGTTGTGCACGAACTCGTTCAGCTTCTGGAAGGTGCGCTCATCCAGCAGCTTTAGAAACGCCGTCGACTCGCCGCCGGGAATGACGAGCCCGTTGATGCCGTCGAAATCCCCCGCATTGCGCACGAGCACGACCTCGGCGCCCAGTTCTTCCAGCCGCCGCCGGTGCGCATCGAAATCGCCCTGCAATGCGAGCACGCCAACTTTCATGACAGTTATGAACCTACAGATGCGGCGGAGGACGAAACGACGCCGCTAGGAGCCGGTCGCCGGGTCGGGAGGCTTTTTTCGCGATTCCGGCCGCTGGCTGTCTGCCGCCCTGCGCAGGGCGTCCACATCAGCGAGGTCTTGCGGTCGGCCCGCGGCCAGTTTGGCAGCTATCAGGTCATCGCGGGAAATGAAGTGCGCCTTCAATCCGCTCGCCGGGTCAATAACTTCTTCAACCCGCCGCTGCCACACTGCGTCGAATTCGACACTGGGCATCGACGTGAGAATGTCAACGCCAACCGGCTCCCGGCCCATGCGAAAGAAAGCGTCGGGTTCTTCGAAATCGGCCGGGGCCAAATCTTGAAGCGGCGCTCCGAATTGCGCCAAGGCCGCGAAAACCGCCTTCGCGTTCTCCGCATCGGGTTTCACCAGAATGTCGAGGTCCTTGGTCGCGCGCGGCTGGGCGTGGATAGAGACGGCGTACGCTCCCACCACGAGGTACTTAACGCGGTGCGCGTTCAAGACGGACAAGAGTTCTTTGAAGTCTGGGTACACCTGGCGCCGCGCCCTTCATCGCATAGTGTTCCTGGGTAAGTTCGGAAACCGCAGCCACACGCTCATGGACGGGGCGGCTCTGCCAGTAGCGGTACTCGTCCGCCTTCATTTCGTCGAAATTAGTGTACTTGCGGATGGTTTTGTCCATGCGGCCTTTGTAGCATAGAAACAAGGGACGGCAAAGGCCCACCTCGACTTGCCTACAAAGCTATGGCGCGGTGAGCACCGTGTAATACGGATCCAGCAGCAACTGCTTCACGCCCGACGGCGCCGGCAAGCTGAATCTCGTCTCCGCGCCTTCGGCGAAGACGCGGCCGAGATAAATCTGCCGATCTCCGACGACGCCATACACGGGAACGCTGGTGACCAGGTCAAACGGCGCGGAGTCCTGATGAATCACTCCGCTCGCCGTCGCGCCATTGGGCCGTGCGCACGAACTTCACGCCCGACAGATCAAGCTTGCGGAAACGCCGTGCCATTCACCCAGCCATCGAAGAACCAATCCAGCGACTTGCGGTTTTCGAACCACAGCGATCGCGGCAACACCTCCTCGACCGCCTGCTTCGAAGTCGGCATTGGTGATTTGCTTGCCCTTGAACTGCTGCAGCCAGGTTGCGCAGCAACGCGAGAAAGACCGTGTCATCGCCGTTGGGATTGGCCTCGGTGCGCGAGGCGTCGCGCAGCATCCAGCGCAGCATGTGGATCAGCCAGGTGCCGCGTCCGTAGGTGATGATCTCGTAACCGTTGGGAAAGTGCGACGACGAAAGCCGGCTGCCGAGCGTTACCGGACCGGCTTCGACCAGTTGGCGGCCCTTCGGCGAACGGCTGGCCAGGATGCGGCGATAGGTTTCCAGCGTGATCTGAACATCGGCCGGCCGCGAGCGCTCCAGCAGCAGCAGGGAGCAATAGTTCGCCAAACCCCTCCAGCAGCCACTGCTCGTGATAGCTCGCCCACGAGACCTGGTCGCCGATACCACTGGTGCGCCAACTCGTGGGGCATCATCACTTCGCTGTAGATGACGGCGTCGGCCGGCCGGCAGATTCATGGCTCGCAACTGCTCGGGCTGAAGATAGGCGTAGCTGGAGAGGAAGATCAGCCCCGGCCAGCCCTGGCTTTCGGCGCTGGGATTTTCCGTGAGCGACAGCGAGCTGAAGGGATAGGGCCCGAGCATCTGCGAGAGCGCAGTCAGCGTCTCTGCCGCCCGCTCGGCGAGCGACTTCCCGTGCTCCGCGGGATTCTGGAAGCGCTGGCGGCGGCGGCACAGGTTCAACCGTCCCGGGTGCATGCGGCGACAGCAATGGCGACGAGCCGCACCCGCGCGTTGGGGTTGAGCGCCGCGATCTTCGGTGCCGCGCGCGGCGTAGGCGTCGACTTCAACGTTGGCCCAGCCTTGGCGCTGCTGCGCACATATTCGCCGAGGTTGAAACCCGCGATGGGAATCGGCTGCTCGCTCACCCAGTGCCCGACGAAGCCGTCGCCTTCGCGCTCCAGCGAAACGCGGTTGCCGGTGGCGATCAGCGACCACGGCTGCGGAAAGCGGAAGGTCAGATCGTAATTGGCCATGGCGATGCCGCGATTGGGATACCAGGTACCGCGCGCGCCCACGTAGAACAGTCCGCCGCCGGCGTCGGAAAGCACCGAGCCGGCATAGGTGAAGCGCAGCGGAAATGTGCGCCCGGCTGCAGCGGCGCGGGAAAAACAACGGCGATGGTGTCGTTGCCGCGGCGCGACAGCTCGCTGCCCTCGACGGCTTCGTTCTGGATGAACTCCAGCGGCTGGCCTTCGTACTCCACCTGCTTCAGCTGCAAATAGCGCGACAACTCGAACAGCACGATGCGCGTGCCGCCCTGCTTCACGTCGACGTCGAGCGTGGCCTCGGCAGAAAGAGTGCGCGCCAGGATCGAGGGTCGCGTTGACGGTGTACTTGCTGATGGACATCACGTCGCGGTGTCCACAGCGGCCCGCTGGGCCCTCCGAAGCGCGTGTCGGAGAGCGGCGTCTTGCGCAGCGAGCGCATGGGGAAGCTCATCCACAGGTCGTAATAGGCTTCGTTCTCGTGCGAGGAGGCGTTGCCCACCATGATCTGCTCAGGACTGCGCGTGTCGAAGATAGACATCGAAGACGCCGTAGTGCTCGCCGGCGAAGCGCGCGTGCAGCAGGCGGTCGGGAACCGGCGGGGCTTCACCGCCGGCCGCAACGGCCGGGGCGCGCTGGTGAAGGAAATGCACAGCCGCATGGCATCGCTGTCGGCCAGCGTGCGGGCGCGGCTGTCGTTGCGCGCGACGAAATCGGCCGCATCTTCCGGCGGACGCAGGAATGGTTCCAGCTCCTTCGCGGTGTCGTCGTTGAAGCGCAGATAGCCGGAAGAGAATTTTTCCTCCAGCACGCCGGCGTTGATGAACAGCCCCAGCGACGCGCGCTCCATGCGGTCGGGCGGGCGCACCAGCACCTCGCCATCACCTTCAAAATACGCGCCGGTGACGTGCCCATCAACCGCCTGGGTGAAGGCGATGGTTCCGTCGTTGAGCCAGATGTGAACATCTTCGCGATCGATCTCGGCTTCGCGGATTTTGAAGACGCGCTGCGGATCGAGTCCGACCTCGCGCAGAGCGCGATACAGCGGCAAAACCGGCCCGGAGACCAGCGGAGCCGCGACCGGCGCCTGCATCTGCGCAACCGGGCGCACGGCTGGGCGTTCCTGCGCCTGCGTGGGCATGCTGAAGAACAGCAACGCGAAAAGCGGAACTTGCAACGCGACAAGTACCTTCTGCTTCATGCCAGTACTTCAAGGATGCTACGGAACCGGCCGCTTGTCATCTCGCTTGGGACGGATGACGCGTGCGCGCCCAAAAGGCAGGTAGTAGGCGACTTTGACTCAAAGTCGCCCACTACCAAAAGGCAAGGCTTCGTTCTGGGTGCCCCGGGTCTCGCGGGGTTCGAGAGCGGGGAGCATGGTCTAGTTGGCAATTACCCAGCGGAGTTCGCCGACCCCGCCCAGGTCTCGAACCGCGCGAGACCTGGGGCACCCTGTCGCAATTCTTCACGCGGGTTTACAAGACTTCACAGCAGGGCCGCGACACATTAGCATCCAACGATTGTTTGTTTAGACAAGAGTAATTGGAGGCAACTATGAGAAAGATGATGAGGCTTCTGATTGCAGTGACCGCGCTGTCGGTAATGACGATGGCGCAGGAAAACCGGGGCGGCCCTCCGCAAGGTGCACAAAAGGGCGGAGAGCAACACGGACAACCGGCCCAGCGCGGCGGAGAGCCGCATGGTCAAACGGCGACGCCGCATGAAGAGGTTGGCGGCGGCCATATTCCGGCGCACGGACCTGCGCCGGCCACGCACCCCGCCCCGAAGCAAATACCGGAGCATCTCACTCCTGACCGGCCGAACCATCCCGCGGCGCCGCACGTCGACGCTCGCACCGATCAGTGGCAGTATCACAACGCGGGGAAAAATGACCCGCGCTATCACCTGGACCATCCCTGGGAGCACGGACGCTTTCCTGACGAGATTGGTGCGCGCCATGTCTGGAGACTGGCAGGCGGCGGGCCGAACCGCTTCTGGTTTAGCGGGTTCTATTTCCAGGTCGCCCCGGCGGATATCGCCTATGTCGGCAACTGGGTGTGGAACAGCGATGACGTCGTTCTCTACCCCGACCCCGACGATCCGGGTTATTACCTGGCCTATAACCCGCGGCTGGGAACGTACGTGCACGTGATTTTCCTGGGGACGTAGACGTAAACGTCGCGGACGCAAATGCGGGGCTCGCAAACGTTGCGTTGGCGACGTAAATGTTGGGCAAAGTCAAACGCGGACCGAGTTGGAAGTTGTCATCACAAGCTCCGCGAGGGATCTGCTTTTCTGCCGGAACAATGCAACAGCAGATTCCTCGCTCCGCTCGGAATGACAATATTCTGGTTCGGAGTTTCCCTGGCTCCCACCACGACCTACTCTTCGCTATCCTTCTTCAACTCCGATTTAATATTCAAGTTCCGAATCAGCCGGTGCAAATAATTCGGATGCACTCCGAGCAGCTTCGCGGCCTCGGTGTAGCTCCCCTTGGCCTGCTTCACGGCGTCGACGATCATGTCCTTCTTCAAGTCGTTGATCCGGTCGTGATACTTCGCGCCGCTCTGCCTGGCGGGCTGCACTTCCAGCAGCGGTTCGGGCAAATCTTCAGGCACGATCTCATCGCCAATCCCCAGCACGATGGCGCGCTCGATGGCGTTCTCCAACTCGCGCACATTGCCCGGCCAGCTGTAGCTCAGCAGCAGCGAGCGCGCCTCGGTCGAAATACCCTTCAGCGAACGATTGCACTTCTCCGAATATCTGGCCGCGAAATACATGGCGAGCAGCGCGATGTCGTCGGGACGCTCGCGCAGCGGCGGCACCACCACGGAAACCACATTCAAGCGGTAGTACAGGTCCTGGCGGAACTGCCCGGCCTTGATTGCGTCTTCCAGGTTCTTATTGGTGGCGGCGATCACCCGGGCGTTCATCTTCAGCGCGCGCGTTCCGCCCACCCGCTCGAATTCGTGCTCCTGCAGAGCGCGCAAGCAGCTTGGCTTGCAGCGGCGGCGCCAGCTCGCCGATCTCATCGAGAAAAATGGTTCCCGCCTCGGCGACTTCCAGCTTGCCCTTCTTCATCGCAATGGCGCCGGTGAAGGCGCCTTTTTCGTGGCCGAACAGCTCGCTTTCCAGCAGCGCCTCGGGGATCGCGGCGCAATTGATCGCGACGAACGGCTTGTCGGCGCGCGGACTGTTGCGATGAATGGCGCGGGCCACCAGTTCCTTGCCCGTGCCGCTCTCGCCGCGAATCAGCACGGTCGAGTCGCTGCGCGCCACCCGCGCGATGAAGTTCTGCACCCCACGCATCCCCTTGCTTTCGCCGATGATCACCCCTTCCAGGTCGAGCTCGGCTTGCAGGCGGCGGTTCTCGCTGCGCAGCGCCTCGGTGGCCAGCACATTCTCCAGCGTGACCGCCGCGATGCCCGCCACCGAAGTCAGGAAGTGCACGTGATCGTCTTCGAATTTGTGCTTGTTGCCGGCCGTCAGATAAAGGACGCCGATGGCGCGCTCCACGCCCACTAAGGGAACGCACAGCACGCTTTCACTGTGGCCGCTTTCCCGGTCCGCATCGATCAGCAGCGGGTTGCGCTCCCACAAGACGCGCTGCACCAGCTCGCGCCGGATCTGCATGGCATTGCCGCTGCCGCCCCGGTGCCAGACGCTGCTGGAGGTCGGCTCCTCATCGCCATGGCGCAGCATCACAATCGCGCCGGAATCCGCCGGGATGGCTTCGCCAATCAGCTCCAGCAGTCTCTGCTGCAACGCTCCGAGTTCGCGAATGGAGTTGATGGTGTTGGCGATCTTGAACAGCGCGTTGAGGTCGCGCGCCATGCGGCCGACATCGGTCCCACTCTGGGGGACGGAACGATACGCGCGCACGTTAGTCGTGGAGAGGGCGTCGTCCGGCTCTCGCTCGCGGAACTGCACATCCTCGTGGACCTGCTCGTCGTCTTCGGTGATCAGGAACACCAGCTCGCAGCGGCCCACGCGAATGGTGTCGCCGTGCCCCAGCAGTTTGCGGCGCACGGGAATCCCGTTGACGAAGGTGCCGTTGTGGCTCTCGAGGTCTACGAGGTGGAAGGCGACATCGGTCTTGCTGATGGTGAAATGCCGGCGCGACACCGCGCGGTCGCGCAGCGACAGGTGGTTCGCCGAATCCCGGCCCACGGAAAGCTGGTCGCCCTTGAGGCGGACCACCGTGCCCTTGGATGGCCCTGAGATCACTACCACCCTGGAGTCCAAGCTTCCTCCCATCGAGGTAGTTCAGTTCTGAGAGTAATGCCAAAGTACAGCTACGTCCAGATGAGCAGCGCGAACGGGAACGGGTTTATGACGACCTCCGAGCACCAACCAGCCGGATAGTGGCGACTAACCATTCGGATAGGCGATTGTTACAAAAGAAGCGGATCGATCGCGCGCTGCGCCGAGGTTCAATTTTGTAAGTCATTGAAAAGCAGGGCGGCGTTGGCCAGCGGCTCTGCTCTTCGCGAGTGGAACTTGGTGTGCTTGCTTGTTTGGTATTCGCGGCTTTGCAATCGGTTTTTCCGATGGCATCGAGCCGGCCGAGAAGCCGGCAGGACGCGAAGACAGTTCTCCGATGGCCCGGAGACCGTGAGCGTAGAGGTGAGCCCGCTACATCACGTGATAAGAAAGACCCGGAGTGGGAGCGCTCCGGGTCTTTCATTTTTTGCTTCCAATTCTGGTGTCATCCTGAGCGCAGCGACCGCGCAACTACCCTGCCAAGCGCGTCGTTGGCGCTGGGCGGGGTAGTTGCCCGGTCGCGGAGTCGAAGGACCTCTACGTCAAGCCCTACAGAGATCCTTCGACTCCGCCCTGCGGGCTGCGCTCAGGATGACACCAAGAAAAAGACCACCGCAACCAGTAATCGACACTCTGATTCCACTTTTCTGTGACTCGCCTCACAGACCTTTTTCGCCACCGCCGCTACTCTGGATATCTGGCCTCATCCGCCGACTTCCCTCGAAAGGCATCACGATGTCCACCTCCGTCGCTTCTCCCACTCGCGTCCTGAACCCCGCGCTCGCCCAACGCATCATGTCCGCCGAAGAAGCGGCCGCGCTCATCCAGCACGGCCACCAGATCGGCATGAGCGGCTTCACCGGCTCCGGCTACCCGAAGGCGGTGCCTATGGCGCTCGCTCGCCGCATCGCCGACGCTAACCTGCGCGGGAAAAAGTTCCAGGTCAGCGTCTTCACCGGCGCCTCCACCGGCCCCGAACTCGACGGCGCGCTCGCCATGGCCGGCGGCATTCACCTGCGGCTGCCGTATCAGTCCGACCCCGAGACCCGCAAGCGCATCAACGCCGGCGAAATGGAGTACATGGACATCCACCTCAGCCATGTCGCGCAGTTCGTCGAGTACGGCTTTCTCGGCAAGCTCGACCTCGCGCTCATTGAAGTCACGGCGGTGCTCGAGGATGGGCGCGTCGTGCCCAGCTCGTCGCTCGGCAACAACAAGACGTGGATCGAGCAGGCCGAGCGCGTGATCCTTGAGGTCAACTCGTGGCAGCCGGAGGCGCTGGAGGGCATGCACGACATCTATTACGGCCTGCAGCCGCCGCCGAACCGCGGGCCGATTCCACTGACGCACACCGGCCAGCGCATCGGCAGCCCGTACCTGGAATTGCCGCCGGAGAAAGTCGCCGCCGTCGTCCTCACCGACTCGCCTGATCGCAACAGCGCCTTCAAAGCGCCCGACCAGAACTCGCGCCGCATCGCCGGCCACATCCTCGAATTTCTGTCGTGGGAGGTGAAGAAGGGCCGCATCCCCTCGACGCTGCTGCCGCTGCAATCGGGCGTCGGCAACATCGCCAACGCGGTGCTGTTCGGGCTGGAAGAAGGGCCGTTCGAAGGGCTCACGTCGTACACCGAGGTCATTCAGGACGGCATGATTCGCCTGCTGAAGTCGGGCAAGCTGACCGCGGCGTCGGCGACGGCGTTCTCGCTCAGCCCGGAGATGCTGACCGAAGTGAATGCCGACATGGCCAGCTATCGCGAGAAGATCGTGCTGCGGCCGCAGGAAATCTCCAACCATCCCGAAATCATTCGGCGGCTCGGCGTGATCGCGATGAACGGCATGATCGAGGCCGACATCTACGGCAACGTCAACTCGACACACGTCATGGGCTCGCGCATCCAGAACGGCATTGGCGGCTCGGGCGACTTCGCGCGCAACGGATATCTGTCGATCTTCATGGCGCCGTCGACGGCGCAGAAGGGCAGCATCTCGACGATCGTGCCGATGGCGTCGCACGTCGATCACACCGAGCACGATGTCTCGGTCATCGTCACCGAGCAGGGCCTCGCCGATCTGCGAGGGCTGTCACCAAAGCAACGCGCGCAACTGATCATCGAGAAGTGCGCCGCGCCGGAGTTCAAGCCCCTGCTGCTCGACTACCTCAACCGTGCAGAACGCCTGTCGTATGGCCGCCACACGCCGCACCTGCTGAGCGAGTCGCTAGGCTGGCACAACCGCTACTTGCGAAGCGGCAACATGCGACCGAGCTCGGAAAACTGAATCGCCGCCCGTCGCACCTTAGTCGAAAAATTGTTCTACGTAGAACAATTTTTTCGCCCGTAAGTAGCTGTAGGCAAAGTGCTTAGGTGTGCCCATAGGTAGCGTAACTCGGGCCCGGCGGGCACAAGTAATCAGGACTAAAGTGGCCGGCTTCCAAGTAGCTGCTGACTGGGCACTTACAGCTTTGTCGAGACTTGCCCGAACGACACATCCCTTCGCGCATCATGGCGAACGTCGCAATATATGCGGCCCGGATTGACAGGTGGAGCATGCGTCGGTAGCATTATGGCAGTATTAATAAGTAGTACTTATTATTACTGACAATCATCATTATGAGATCCACCGAAATCATGACCGTATCGCTACCGCCGGAGATGCTGCGGCAGTTTGAGGCAGTAAGGAAACGGGAGTCGCGAACGCGGTCCGAGTTGGTGCGCGAGGCCCTGCGGGTGTATTTTGAGCAGCGCTATCCCAGCGTGCAGCCCACAAGGGCCGAACTCGCAGCTCTTCGCCGGGGCCGCAACGCCGTGCGCCGTGGTGATTCGGTATCGCTAGGCGAATTCCTCAATGGCCTGGAATCTGCAAATCGCCGGACCCGCACAAGAAGACTTCCGAAAGCTCCCGGTAAACGATCAGCGGCGCGTTAAAGCGGCCCTGATCGCGATGGAGGAAGACCCATTCTCCGGCGACATCCAGCGTCTCAAAGGCCAGCCGACCGTCGCCCGATGTCGCAGGCTAGCGTCCCCGAAGCGGACAGTATATCTAAGCCCAGGGCTTCAACCCTGGGTGATGGTCAAGAAATGATCCGGAGTCCCGGAGGGACGGCATGTGGCTTTTGGTGTTGTGTCCGCCCCGGGGCGGGGCTTCCATATGTCGTCACTAAAGGGACTCCGCCTTGAATAACACGGTTACCCAGCGTTGAAACGCTGGGCTTAGATATGCTGTCCCCTTCGGGGACGAGTTGACGTTCGGGGCTCGGGCGGCGGATACGGCATTCACTGGCCCGACCTCGACGAAGACCTCAGCACCGAAGGCCTGCGGGTGCCCCATCCTAGCCTTCGGTTGGCTAGGGTGGGTGTAGCAGCGCCCGCTCCCCGGGTGAGTCAAAGCACATAATTTTTCTTTCAGATCGGCTGCACAAAATCCCCGCCCAAGCAAACGAAGCTTGGACGGGGCACCGTCGGATGATAGACCGGGCCACCCGCCGGCCTCAGGAAATTTCCAACCATCCCGAGATCATCCGGCGGCTCGGCGTCATCGCGATGAACGGCATGATCGAAGCCGACATCTACGGCAACGTCAACTCGACGCACGTGCTGGGCTCGCGCATCCAGAACGGCATCGGGGGCTCGGGCGACTTCGCGCGCAACGGATACCTGTCGATCTTCATGGCGCCATCGACGGCGCAGAAGGGCAGCATCTCGACCATTGTTCCATGGCGTCGCACGTCGATCACACCGAGCATGATGTGTCGGCCGTGGTGACTGAGCAGGGGCTCGCCGACCTGCGCGGGCTGTCACCAAAGCAACGCGCGCAACTGATCATCGAGAAGGGCGCCACCGCGACCGATATTTCTACCTGACGATGCTACTGCTGACCGGCCGCCGCCTTTGCTGCCGGCTTCTTGGTTGCCGGTGTGCTGGCGGTCTTTGCCTTTGGCGCCCAGAAGTCGGGGTCGGCCTTGATCCACTCGGGCGGCGTGTAGCTCATCCTCGGATTGAACATGAACAGGTTGCGCTCGCGCGACTCGACCGAGGCGGATTCCAGCTCCAGCAGCTTCTTCATGCCGTCCTCGCCCAACGCCCCCATGAACTTCCGCTCGTTCCCCATCATCGCGTCGGTTTCGGCGAGAGACTTCAACGGCGTCATCACGGCATAAGTGCCCACGGTCCCGCCATAGACCAGGCGGTACATCGCCCAATGCGCCTCCGGCATGGACTTCTCATACGCTTCCTTCACCATCTTCACCGCCTCGTTCCATTCGTGGGCGCGACCGGGCTTGATGTGAAAGAGCTGGATCTCCATGTAGCGCATGTGGGGAATGTCGACGGGCGCGCGCAGGCTCATCTCGTCCTCATACACGAGGACAGCCTGGTCGGTCCCGTCCAGCAGATTGCCGTCGGCGACGCCGGCCTGATCAAGCGCGGTCGAGAGCGACGTATTCTTCATCACTGACTGCGAGTCCTTCTGCCAGGCCTCGAGCGAATCGTAGCCGGTGAAGAACAGCGAGCGGTTCTTGCCCGACACGGAGTCCATGGCAATGTAATGCACCGGCCAGTTGGCCTTGCTCATCGCCTGCACGAAGGCGGCCTCGGTCTTTTCGTGCGACAGGCCGCTGCGTCCGGGCTTGACCCACTCGCGCATGATGACCATCACCTTGGGCGGCGCGTGCATGCCCGGCTGATCCTGCGCCGCGGCCACTCCGGCGGTGCCGCAAAGAAGAAGTACTCCCAACACCAGGCCCATGGTTCTCTTCATAAGATTTGTCCTCGCTGAAAAGTATTTGACTCTGGTATGAGTCCGGCTTTGCTGAGCGAAAGAATGCGCGGCCTCTGGGATCCGCCTTTGCCGGCGCGCAAAGGCAACGCCTCCGCTCGTGATGACACAACATAAAGGAACGCTCTGTTTGCCGCCGAGTAAACTCGTGCCTTGACCCAAAGCAGCTCACGACAGCGTAAGGGTGCACGTGAACGTGCTGTTATCTTTCGCCTGTTGGAAGCCGAACGTGCTGGTAGAGGTATTCAGGCTGCACAGGTAAAGCAGCGCGCCCAACGCGGGCTTCGACCAATCAGGATTGGTGTCCGCCTTCACCCACTTGGCGAGGGTTGCAATCAGCCGCTCCCACTCAGCCGGCGTGTTCACCTGCGCTTGTGCATTCGCCAGCGTGTGCAGATCGTCGCACAGGTTCATGAATCCGGTGCTTGCCAGCAGGAAACTGTTCGGAATTTGCCAATTGCTCTGGCCGAACATGCTGATGGCGGCGTTCATCGTACGCTCCCTGGCTCCTGCGATCGGGCACATGCGTGCCGTCAGGTACGCCACTGCCGGGACGCACAACGAAGGCAAGCACACCATTCTGTTCTTCGAAAGGTCAGCTCCGGGATCGTTATTCTGTTTCAGGTTCCAGATCTGCCAGGTCCGATAGCTCAGGTTCTGTATGGCGAACTGGAGGTCGGGCATGAGACTCTGCACCATGTTGTAGAACGCATTCCAGTTCTTCGTGTCCTGCTCCTGCGGAAGCGCGGGCAGGTGCACCTTGTGATCGTCGCCGGTAATATACGGTGAGCACGACAGCTTGCCGTACGCCGTAGGCTTGAAGACTGCGACCAGCGTGAGCGCCTTGCTCTTGTTGCCGGTTACGAACTCCAGCATCTTCCCCTCTGCCGCCAGAACCGGGGCAGTTTCGCCGAGGGCGCCAATACAATTGGCGATCTTCCTCGCCTCAGGCGCGTTGCTCTTCTCCGACAGCTCGACACAGAAGTCGACCTCCACATTCTGAATACCGCCCGTGGCCGGCTGCTCCGACGCTGTCGCCATGAAGTGAATAGTGGCCGTTGTGCTGTTGCTCTGGGTGGTGAACTTGTTCTCCTCACCAAGGTCGGCGAAGAGACGAATGTTGCCATCCGGGCCCAGCTTGGTCACCAGGTTCTCGAAGAAGTCCCTTTCCTGCGCCAATTGGAAGTTGAAGAAGTGCAACTGAATGCTGGACGAATCCTTCAGATGCTCCGCTATCCCTGAGCCCGGTTGCAGCGTGAAACCCTGGATTTTCATGGCCTGCTGCAAGTCGCCGCTCACGAAGTACGTCCAACTCCGCTGGGCCAACTCCTTTTTCGCGTCGGAAGACAAATCGACATTGAAGGCGTACATCACCGTGCGGTCCTTCTGCTGGGAAAGACTCGCCATCAAGCCCACGTCTTTTTTCGCAAGCCACGTGTTGGCCTTGGATACAAGGCTCGACTCAAGCTTGGGCGCGAGCGACGCCACCTGGCTGGCCAGCTTCGAGGAGTTGCTCTTGGCCATTTGTCCGACGCCGCTCGCCAGCGTGCCGGGATTTACGCTGGCCGAAGACGCAACTAATTTGATTCCCACACTGACGCTCGCCGACTCCGTCGTTTCGTTGCTGGCGGAACGGACCAGGAAGAGGCGCGCGCTGTTGGCGTCGATCTTCTGCACGATGGCGCTGAAGTTATCGGTGTGCTTGTACGCGAAGGAACCTTTGGCTCCGGTGTCGAACTCCGCCGATGGCGCATTCAGTTTTTGGCCGGCTACCGTCACACTGTTTTTCGCCTGCCCTATGTTCTGGGCGGAAAGCTTATAGTTGCCGAAGCCGTAAGTAATATCCAGCTCGACATTCAATGCGCCATCGAAGTTCACCTTGCCGACGCTTCCGGCAATCATGGTCAGCGCGCAATCGGGCTTGAGCGGGAACACCAAGGCCGCGAAGGCTTCCTTCACAGCGGCGGCGGTTTCGGTGGTCTCGCTGACCGGGTGGCAGTAGGAGAACGTCGCGCTCTCCGAACCCGACGCTTTGCCGGCGATACCGATGCCGGCCGCGGTCCCGCTGCCGGAGAGATCGCCCTTAATGTCGAAGTCGAGATCGATGTTGACGTAGACGATGCCGCTGGTCGGGCCCGCAACCACGTCCATCGTGTCGTCGGCGTCGATGGTCTTCTTGCACGAGAACTTCGTGCTGGTGCGGCTGATGGCGATCTTGCAGTTCACGTCTGTCGTCAGCGAAAAGACGATGCCGGAGGGCAGCTTCCACTGCGGCTCGCCCTGAAGCTTTATGGCGGCAGGACTGGCACTGACCGCCTTCTGCACTTGCTGGCCGGAGTACTTCGCGATTTCGGCGCCGATGCTGAAGATGGCCGGCGCCTTGCCGGTGAAGAAATTGCCCAAGTCGCTGGACTTGCCGAGATCTTTGGTGACATCGAGGGTGATGGTCGAGGGCGCGCCGCTCGCCTGATTGGCTGCCGCGATGAGGGTCATGAGTTACTCCTTGTGGCCTACGGCGATTGCGAGTGGAGGGACTTTACCCACGCATGAGAGCGTTGTCAACTGTTGCCTGTGGTTTGCGTCGGATTGCCCTTGCCGAGTGGGCGACTGCCCGCCAATCATGCGGCTCCGACCCGCCTCGCAAGCGGAATTCCTCAGCTTTTGTGGAAAACTTTGTGGAAGAAGGGGGCTTCGCCTCAACAGCACCCGTTATTTCAGACACTTACACAGTTTGCCCATCCCCTATAGCAGAATACATCCGCAGCAGAATCAACGGCTTACAACAAGTGTCGTATTGCTGGCCGCGCTTCTGCTAACTGCGGGATCCAGCAACATACCTAGCGACTTTTGCACAGGCACTAACACTTTCGTGCTAGTCGCGACCGAATTGTTGCAGACCGCCAATCACACGCCCGAGCCGCCCTCGAAGACCTTTTGCAGGTCGTAGGGATAAACCCGATACAGGCTGTAGCTGATGCCGGTATCGGAGTATTGGCGGAAGAGCAGGTCGCCGCGTCCGTTGGCGTCGGCGTCCACCGCATCGATGATCTCCAGGCGAGGGAACGCGTCGAGGTGATTGCTGTCGCTGACCGTGCTGAAGATCTTGATGGGCGCGCCGTTGATGTCCTCGTGCGCCACTACTGTGACAAAGTAGCTGAACTCGCCGCCGCCGAAGGCCTTCGCGCCCGGGACTGGAAGTTTCGCGGTGAATACGATGGTGGGCACGTTGCGGAACTCGAGGTCGTAGGAACGCAGATCGGAGTTGGTGATCGCGGCGGCCTTCGGCAACGCCGGCGTGTGGCGCTGGGCGATGAACTTGCGGATTTCATCGAGCGCCAGCGCGCCCATCTGCTCCGACTTCGACGCGCGCTCTTCGGCGTTCATCGAGTAGAGCAGCGAGCGCGTCTCGAAGGGGCCGGCATCGGAAACCGCAGGAACCGATCGCGTGATGCTCGCCGGAGTGAGCGCACCTTTGGCTTGTGCCGCACTCGACTGAGCTGGCGAGCTGGCGGTCGGGTGACCCGCCGAGACAGACTCTGGCATTGCTGACTGCGATTGCGGCTCCGGCTTGCCTCGACGCAGCACGGGACGGCTGGGATCGGATTCGTCGGACGAGGCCGCGCTCGAAGACGAGCTTCCTGCACCCGCTGCCGGAGTCGCAGACGATGACGGCGGTGGCGATGCTGAAGCCGTTGACGCCGCCGGCGCTGGCTTCTTCAACGTCGGACGGTCCGGGTCGTCCTCGCCAGGCGAGCGCGTTGAGGTCGAAGCCGTTCCCGACCCCGCACTGCCGCTGCTTGCACGGGCACCGCTGCCGCCCGGACCGGCACTTCCCGACGACCCTCCGCTCTCCGCCGAACGCTTCAGCGTAGGCCGCTCGTCATCCGGGTTGGCCGGCTTGGGCTTCGGCTGCTTGGCCGCCTGCTGCGCCAGCTTCTCGTCGAACGCCTGGCGCGGCTTCCACTTGCCCGCGGCGATCCAACTGCCCTTCAACTCCTCCGGATTGCCGACGGTGAACAGCCCGAGCCGCTCGCCATAGTCGGTGGCCTCGTACACCGTGCCCGGCTCGACCGCCATGGGCGCAGGATTCGCGCCGTACAAGCTGGCGTCATAAAAGCGGTCGTCAATCCACAACGCCACCGGCACCAGGCGCGTCACGCCGCCGGGCAGGAACTCGATCACCCCGATCGCGCGCGGGTAGTGCTTCGGCTTCTTCGCATTGATCTTCGAGGCGTTCTGGTCAGGCCCCTGAGCGTCGTCATGCGGCCGCTTCAGCACCTGCGCGAAACTGCACGTCGCCAGCAAAACCAGCGCGAGCATCGCCGAGGCGCCTTTGGCGACGCCGCCGCGTTTCCTGTATAGATATTCCATGCCCGACATCAACTCGAAAGCTCCCGACTTCACCTTGCCCGACGAAAACGGAAACCCCGTCTCGCTGGCGCAGTTTCGCGGCAAGACCGTGGTCCTGTTCTTCTACCCCAAGGCCAACACGCCCGGCTGAACCCTGGAGGCGCGCGGGTTCCGCGACGCATACTCCAAGCTGCAAAAGGCCGGACTGGTGGTACTGGGCATCTCGCCCGACACACCCAAAGCGCAACTCAAGTTTAAAGAGAAGGAGGCCCTGCCGTACACCCTGCTCGCCGACGACAAGAAAGAAGTCGCCAAAATGTTTGACGTGCTGAAAGAGAAAAACATGTACGGCAAGAAGGTGATGGGCATCGCGCGCACCACTTTCCTGATCGGCCCCGACGGCAAAATCGTCCACATCTTCGAGGCCGTCAAACCCGAAGGCCACGCCGACGAGGTGCTGGCCGAGGTGAAGAAGAGGGCCTAGGGGTTGTGGGCCAGGGGCGAGAGGCTAGCGGTCAGGGGAGGGGCGAGTTCCCGATTTCCAATGACCGCCGCTCATCAGTGCTGAAGCGCGAACACCAGAGCCCGGAGGACGCTCGCCACGTTCTAACGCCGCCCGAATTAGAAGCGCCGCTGCGAATTAGAAAGATTGTCATCCCGAGCGGAGCCCGGAGGGCGGAGCCGAGCGGATCTGCTGTTCGCCCGCGCTGCCATGAATATTGGCGTCACTGGCCAGTGACCACTAGCCACCGGCCATTGCCTTCAAGTCCTAACCAGCCGCTGAAACGCCTTCTGATAGCTGTCGTGGTTCTTCCAGTTACTGAAGTCGGGGATGAAGTACTCGCGAGAACCCGGGGCCCCCGATCAGCGCCGGGTTTGCGCTGATTGGGGTGGTCGTGCGCGCCGAGTCGATGCCCCGGTCGCCATCGAACAGCTTCCACCGCCCGACCTCGGCAAATGGCGCCAGAGTGATGGCCGGGGTCCCCAAACAGCGCCAGTCTTGCGCTGATTGGGGTGGTGCGAAAAGCATCTACTTCTTCTCCCGCTGCTCGAGCTCACGCGCATTGGCAATCTCGGTCTTCACCCACGGGCTGTTCATGCTGTGCTCGGAGAGGATGAGCAGCAGCTTGTCATGCAGCCGGATGGCCTCGTCGAGCTGCTCGTGAACCTTGCGCCCGCCCTGGATGTCGTGCGTCGCAAACCAGCAGCGCACGCCATTGCCTTGCAGATCCTTGTAGAGCCGCTCGGCAAACTCCTGGTCTCCGGTCGAATGCAAGGTGTTGACCTGTAGGCACTTGCACTTCCATGCTACAAAATAACCCCACAAAACTCTGACTTGCTTTTGATCAAATTTCCTTGAAACGCGCAATTCTTGCGGGGTATCGTATCAGGAATGCAAGGAGTAAACATGAAAGCCCAAATCCGGAGACATCGGTTCGAGCGCGTTATAGATGACCGCGTGGGATGGCTCACTATCGATGTTCGTCGGTATGAACGAACCGTTAGTCCCGAAGGTGCCGAATCACTCAAACGGGACGTGCTCTTACTATCGGAGGATGCGGTTACTAAACCTTCGGAACGCGCAACCGCCTTGCTCAGCCACCTTAAAGCTGAATTGGGATCGGTTGATGCGAACTTGGGCCGCACTGCCACGGCGAAGTACGTCGTAACCGAAATTCTCCAGGAAAGATCCGTCCTCTCCGGGAATCCGGGTATCGTTGTGGTAGCGCACAAATATGGTCCGGTACCAGCAGCTATATTCGGGGAGGTCGGTGAAGTCAGCCTAGCTGTATTCCCAGAGGTGGGTCTGATAGCGAGCCCAATACCCGACCCTGAGCGTCTCAAACATAGGCTCTCGTCCTACGATGCGGCTAGCCTTAGCAAGCTGTTCACATACTATTCGGAGAACGTCGGTGCGCGTCTACATGACATAGAGTGGTGTCGCTCGATCGACGCGGCCCTTTCTGACTGTCGAAAGATCTGCGTAGAATGCCAAGACTCGCTGCTCGCAAAACTGCGTGATATTGAGTCAGGCAAGAGATCCTTCGACTCTGAAGTGAGCACCTTGGCGCAAAAGCTCGTGCGGGATACAGGTACTATCTTCCTCGGGCGCTTCTCGGCGCTTCTGGGTCAAAATCTCGCTTATCGTTTCGCACGCCTATTTGGTCTCAACATCCTGTCCTCTAGTCAAGAGTCCCTCCTAAACGCAGCTATCTCTTCGGTACCGGCCTCGACACTTGAGTCGAATAACTCTTTGCAGGATATGCGGGATATTAGCATTGCACTGCGTAACAACAATCAAGATAAGTTACTCGAGATCGCCCAGAACGCTACCATGCAGTGGGTTCGCGAGTATGCCACATTCGCACGAACGTTGCTCGGACTTGAGCAGACTGCCGAGAAGGATCGACAGCTCGACCGCAAGCAAAGGCGTTCGGACTATCATCGGCCGCGTGTTTTTATCTCCTATCACTTCGATTCCGATGCAGCCATTGCCAGTTACGTGAATCATCTGCCCGATACAGTTCGTGAACGCCGGCTGCCTATGGAGGTTTCCTCCGGTTACTCCCAGAGCGGAAACGTGGAAGAAAACATCCGGGTTGCCCTATTGCCATCATCCATTGTAATGCCACTAATTGCAAAGCGTACTTCCGACCACCGCAGCTATACGTGGGTAATTCGAGAGGTCGAGCACGGCCATCTGTGTGGGAAAAACATACTGCCAGCCCTAGAAGCCGATGCCGATCTGACGCCTCTGTTTGGCCAGCTGGGATCGGCAGTGTGGATGTACCAGGACGAGCGTACTGCCCCTCACAGCGTTCGGCAGCAGCACGTGCAGAACGCTTTTAAGAAAATTTGGCTACCAGTGAGGTCCGAGCAAGGTGCTATTGACGAGGAGTTCCTATTAAGGCTGCACAAGCACGCTGAGAAGGAAGCGTTGTATAAGGCTGAGCAAGTCCTAACACAGGTGTTGAATGGTTTTTCGCGGGAAGTACGTAGCTGGGTCCTGTTCGTGCTTTACGGCACAATCGACTATTCGCGAACGAAAGCCGAACTGCTGAATCGAAATGATCGACATTCACACGCGACCGGGAAGCGAAACCGAATGAGGCCCGCTGCATTTGATGCACTGCGAGCGGAGTACAACACATACCCAGGGCAATTCGTAACAGAATCGGGGATTCTTCGCCTTATCACCTATAAGAACGGCAAGTTGGGTAATTCGCTATCCGCGTTGCTTGGAATTTTCGGCGTTCGAGGGATGTCTCAAGACGATCTGGTGAGGGCAAAATATAGATTACTCTTGAATGCTGAAGAGGAAAGGCCCTCGCACGCGTATATCGCACGGGCGAGCTACTGAAGCCATTTTATCGGTGATGCTATCGTTCGGACTGCCGCGTCTGTAGAGAGTCTACAACGTCGCGGTTAAGGGGATTCAGTTGGATAACTGGCTTGTGATTCGCCTTAGCAAACGAAACAATGTCTGCCGTCCCACCAAGGCCCCGCGCCGGTTTTCCGTTCCACACAGCCAGTATGAAATCTGAGTGTTCCACAACGAATTTCCCTGCCTCATAAAAGGCCTGCTCGCTGGGACGCGCGAAGGGCAACTTTCTTATGGCAGATGCCCTCTGCAAAAAATAGCGGAATCTAGGTAGGTCAACCTTTGAAAAGGTTTGCTCATATCCGCTGCAAGGTAAAACGACCGTGTACGGAATTTCTAATTCCAGGGCTATGTCAGCGAATAACTGATCAGCGCCTACCGCCAAAGACACATATCCCCTCTCAACGTTGTTTCTCTCAACTGCGTTCCGGATCTCCGTGCGGACCCAACGCGAGACCTCAGCAGGCCCCAAATTCTGGTGGCCGGTAATACCTGCAACCATTAGATCTTACCTTCATTGGCCAAAAGCCAGTAGAACTTACCCAAGGCGGTTAGCCTGCACGCTTTGCTATTCATTGCCGCGTAGTACATGTGATCCTCGCCAACAGGAACGAGTAGGCGCGCTGCGCGGTAGTTTTGTAGGTCTCTAAAGACCTCTTCATTACTAGCGTTGGCAGCGGCGCTCAAATGTGCGTATGCTGGATCCTGCTTGTAGGGCTCAAAGGACGGATCGAGTTGAAATTCGTGATCGGGAGCGGGAAAATAGTTTGGAAGCAAACGAATCTTCTCCGGTGAGACGACGGCTCTGCACTTGCGCAGTGGCGTAAGCTTAGAGACATGGGACTTGAACAGCGGGCGCTGATTCCACGCGCCTAGCGCTTGGTCGACATAGGCGTACAAGCTCGCAATAGTCACGTTCCCAACTACATCCGAGGCGCCACCGCTCAGAGCGCCGCAAACTAGTGACGTAAACACTCCGGCGCCCGCGAGTTCCATCGCGACCTGATCCGACCTGCTAGCAGTAAGGATCGTCAGACCTTCTCTTAGGTGCACTGTGTTTTCGCTGATCGCCGGCAATTGGCCGAATGCACCGCTGAAACAACAGTCAAGCAACACAACAATCTCTCTGATTTTGCTTGCGTTATTCGCGAAGGTGAGGACATCTTGCATGGGCACACCCTCGTCGTAACGTTTGGCATCTCGCGTCACCAAGAAGCCGCCAAGATTATTGGCTGTCCCGTGACCTGAGAAATAAAACAGCGCAACATCGGCCTCATCGTGAAACAGGGCCTGGAGATTTTCTCTCAAGAACGACCGAGATACATCATCGGGCGGCCCAGTAATTAATCTACAGTCAAAATTTGGCGACCCGTCTTCATTCTTCGCAAGCAGGTCGCGAACTGCCATTGCGTCCCGCACGCAGCCTTGGAGCGGAGCCGCCGGATAGTCATTAATGCCTATGATAAGCGCTCGCCGCATTGGTCATAGCCCGTTGATGAACTTAGCGATTCCATCCCAAGTCCACTCGATAACCCGCTTCCCAGTCAACTCCCCCGGGATCGCGCACTTATTGTTGCTGTCTATGTAAACGCCAATAATAGGTACCTGCTCCTCCACAGCGCACTTCATTTCCCACTTTGCTCCGTCAGCAGAAGCCGTATTCTTACTGAGCAAAGCGATAACGCGGTCGCAGCCCTTAATTTTGGTTCGGCAACTTGTTTTCCACTTTTCGTCCCAAGGCTCCTTGACTGACATGTCCACGAATTCAAATGGGGACTTCGCGTTCCGTGCTTGCCCAACCAGAAAATCGCGATACCTCTCGTCCTCTTTTGCGAAAGCGATGAAGACTCGTTTAGCCAATTGATGTACCTCCTGACGTAATTGTATTCCAGAGTTCATTCACCTACGGGAGCGATTTACACTGTCATCCCGCCGGGTGCCCGCCTACGCTGCTTCTCCGTGTCAGAGGGCCGGGGCACGCGCAGATTGATCGGCTCGTCTTTCTTCTCGAATTCAAAGCGCGCCGCGTTGCTTTCTCTGAACTTTGTAGGGGTCTCAGGCGAGAGGCTGGGCACCAGCGCGATAACTCCAAAACCAGCCGGCGGTCACTTCGCAAAGACTACAAAGTCAATCTTCAACTCATCTTTTACTTTCACCGTACCACCGGCTACGCGAATGGGTTCGATGCCGAACTGGGTCCCCTTGATACTGGATTCACCCATATAGGCGGCATTCGTGTAATGAACTTCCGTCGTAATCGAATTCGTCGCTCCGTGCAGCGTGAGTCTTCCCGTGACCAGCCATACGCCATCGCCGGTCTTGCGAATGGACGTGGATTCGAACTTTATGTCGGGGTACTTATCGCTTTCCAGTACCTTGGCCTGCATGGTACTTTCACGGCCGCCTGGTCCGCTTCCGGCAGCACGGTCATGGTGGACGCTTTCACCCTAAACCAGACGCGACCCGCGTCAGCGTCGTCGATGGCGCCCTCCGCGATGGGAGCGCTGACCTCATGCTCATGACCTGCCGCCGAGAACAGTCCAGTCTTCCCCACATGGATGGTGATCTTGCTACGCGCAGTATCAATCGCGTGCTCGGCGGCCGAAAGAGCGTACGGCGAAGCGAGCAGCGACAGCCATAACGCAGCCAGGACTGAGAGACAGGTTGCTTTGCTCATGGTTTCACCGGACTCTAGAGACTGTATCGCAACTCGGTTTCGCCGCGACGCGGCTCAGATCCTCTCCACTCTGACCCGGGCTTGCGCCCCGGGCTAGACCCATGCTGCCGCTGCGCGGCTGGATTGATGCTTTTTCGATCTGTTCATCCCACCACTCAGTTGGATTGACGGTTTTGACCAGTCTCTATAGGCCGCATCGAGAAAGAAGACCGGAGCTTTCCTACGGCTTCTTCTTCACGATGATGGAGTGCCGGATGGGAACAATGGCGCCGCGGCTGGCGTCTACGCTGGCGTGCTGCGCGCGCGTCATCACCTCGCTGCGCACGTAGCTGACGAACTCGGCCATCTGGCGCTGCATTTCTTCCATGCGCTCGCGCATTTGCAGGATGATGGCGATGCCGGAGATGTTGACGCCCAGGTCGCGGGCCAGCGACAGGATGAGTTCCAGGCGCTCGAGATCTTCGTCGGTGTAGAGGCGGGTGTTGCCTTCGGTGCGCGACGGCTTCAGCAGCCCCTCGCGTTCGTACAGCCGCAGCGTCTGCGGATGGATGCTGTACATCTCCGCGACCGAGCTGATCATGTAGGCGCCTTGTTTCTTACGCTTGGGCATAGGTCTCTCGAGTCACGACGTACAGCAGATGCGGCAATCCGGCATGAATCACCTGCTGCTCTGCTTGCATTCGGTTGCGCTCCGCTACACGGCGGGAAGGTATGTTCTCAGGCCGAATCAGCGAAACTATCTTGTCGGCACCAAGGTTACGGAAGGCATAGTCCATGCATGCCCGCGCTGCTTCCGTGGCATATCCGCGTCCCCAATGATCGCGGCGCAAATGGTATCCGACCTCCAACATCGATTGACCATCCACATCCTGGCGCACAATGCCGCAATCGCCAATCACCTCGCCCGTGCCGCTAAGAACAACCGCCATGATTCCGTGCCCATCGTTCTGGTACCGCCGCAGATTGCGCTCGATCCATTCCACAGCATCTTCATAGGAGTAGCTCCGGGGAAAGTATTGCATCGCGATCGGATCGCCGATGACTGCGAAGATTGCATCCGCGTCATCCGCGCGCAGACGGCGAATGGTTAGGCGCGGAGTGCGAAGCACTAGTTCTTCGCTTCTTTCTATACCTGCTTCCATAGTTGCTCGCGCGGATCTTCCGCATTCAGCTTGGCCAGCTCGCGCAGGATTTCCTTCGAGCGCTCATCCGCAACCTTAGGCGTTACCGTCTGGATCTCGACGATTTCATCTCCGCGCTTGCCCTCGGTGACGGCCGACGGCACGCCCTTCTCGCGCAGACGCAGCTTTTGTCCGCATTGCGTGCCCGGAGGAATGCGCAGCAGCGCGCGGCCATCGATGGTCGGCACCTCAACCTTTGCGCCGAGCGCCGCTTCGGTGAAGGTCACGGGAACAGTGAGATGGATATCGTCGCCCTCACGCTTGAACACGGGATGCTCACCGACGCGCACGATGATGTAGAGGTCGCCTGCAGGCGCGCCCATCGTACCAGCGTTGCCGCGACCCGGCAGTCGGATGCGCTGGCCGTCGCGCGTGCCCGGCTTGATGCGCACCTTCAGCGACTCGCTGCGCTCGACGCGCCCTTCTCCGTGGCACACCGGGCAGACCGTGCGGTTCTTACCGCTGCCGCCGCAGCGCGGACACGGCACATTAAACTTCATGCTGCCGCTCTTCTGCGTGATGGTGCCCTTGCCGTGGCATTGCGGGCATTCCCCTGGGTGCTCGATGTAGCCCTGCCCATGACAGTTGCCGCAGACTTCCAAGCGTGGAACGGCGAGCTGCAACTCCGCGCCGCGGATGGCCTGCCAGAAGCCAACGTTGACCTGGTATTCGAGGTCGGTACCCGGCTCGGCGCGTTCCATGGTCTCGGCGCCACCGCCGCGGTTGAAGATGCTGGAAAAAATGTCGCGAAATCCGCCGCCCGTGCCGGCGCGCCGTCCGGCGGCGCCTGCGCCTTCGGAGAAGTCGTTGAAGTCGAAGCCGCTGAAGTCGAACGGCACCTCCTGCGTGGAGGTGCGGGTTCTGCCACCGCCTCCCGCTTCCTGAGCGGGGCCGCCGAATCCGCCCGCGCCAAAGCCGCCGCCGCGAGCGTAGGCCTCGGCTGCGGCAGGATCGATATTGTCGGAGTAAAAGCCGAGCTGATCGTAAATCTTGCGCTTCTTGGGATCGCTGAGGACGTCGTTGGCCTCGGAGAGCGCCTTGAACTTTTCTTCGGCGGACTTGTCGCCGGGATTCACGTCAGGATGGTACTTGCGCGCAAGTTTGCGAAAGGCCTTGCGGATATCATCCGCCGAGGCGGTCTTCTTGACCCCGAGGGTGCCGTAATAATCCTTTTGCGCGGTGGTTGCCATTGTCGGATATCAGCCGTCAGCTCTCAGCCGTCGGCTTGGTGTACCACGACGGGTGCCCCGCTCATTCGCGATTTTCGAATGAGTGGGTCGCATCAGTTAATGCTTGCCTGGCCGCCGTCGCCGACGGGGACGACCATGGTCGGGACGAATCCCAGTTCGTCGTCGTTGATTACCGGGATGGCCTTGATGCGTCCGCCATTGCCGGAGGTGACCAGGTACCAGCGTCCGTCTTCGCGATTGAAAGTCAACATATAAGACTGATTGTTTACTTCAAACCTCAATTTGTCCTTCGATTCTGGGGAGTCCTTCTTGTTGTTAGTGCGGGGCTGAAGCCCCGCGGTTCACGTGCCGTCCCTAAAGGGACTCGGCTTTAATCATCACCTTACCCAGCGCTGAAGTGCTGGGCTAAGCTCTTCCGCGCCTACGGCGCTCGGTTCTTCTCATCGCGAGCACCTGCGCCACTGTTCACCTCGAAGCACATACGCAAGGGGCGCAATCGCGCCCCTCACCTTGCCTATAGCTCATAGCTGATGGCTGAGAGCTTATTTCTTGTCCTCGACGTCCACGTACTCGGCGTCGATTACGCCTTCGTCCTTCTTCTGGCCGTCGCCTGCGGCCGGGCCGGCGCCATTCGCTCCCGGAGCCGGACCGCCGGTCGGAGGGGTTTGCGCGGACGTCGCCTTGTACATGGCTTCAGCCAGCTTGTGCGAAGCCGAAGTCAGGTTCTCGCGGGCCTTGTTCATCGCGCCGGCGTCCGTTCCCTCCAGCGCCTTCTTGGCGTCGGCGAGAGCGTTCTCCACGTCGCTGCGCTCCTGGCCGGAGATCTTGTCGCCGTGCTCGCGCAGCATCTTCTCGATGTTGTACACCATGCCGTCGAGCTGGTTGCGCGCCTCGACTTCCTCGCGCTTGCGCCTTGTCCTCGGCCGCGTGCGCGTCGGCGTCCTTGGCCATGCGCTCGACCTCTTCCTTGCTCAGACCGGAAGACGACGTGATCGTGATCTTCTGGTCCTTGCCCGTGGCCATGTCTTTGGCGTTGACGTTCAGAATGCCGTTGGCGTCGATGTCGAAGGTGACTTCGATCTGCGGCACGCCACGCGGCGCCGGCGGCAGGCCGGTCAGGTGGAACTTGCCCAGCGTGCGGTTGTCGCGCGCCATGGGCCGCTCGCCCTGCATCACGTGCACCTCAACCGACGTCTGGTTGTCGGCCGCGGTCGAGAACATCTCCGACTTCTTGGTCGGGATGGTGGTGTTGCGCGGGATCATCGGCGTCGCCACGCCGCCCATGGTTTCGATCGACAGCGTCAGCGGCGTCACGTCGAGCAGCAGCAGGTCTTTCACTTCGCCGCCCAGCACGCCGCCCTGAATGGCAGCGCCGATGGCGACCACCTCATCAGGATTGACGCCCTTGTGCGGCTCCTTGCCGAACAGCTCCTTCACCAGCTGCTGAATGCGCGGCATGCGCGTCTGTCCGCCAACGAGAACGACTTCGTTAATCTGGTCAGGCGTGACGTTCGCGTCCTTGATCGCCGCCTTACACGGGCCGATGGAGCGATCGATGATGTCCTTCACCATTTCCTCGAGCTTGCCGCGGGTGAGCGTCTTCACCAGGTGCTTGGGACCGCTCGCATCCGCCGTGATGAACGGCAGATTGATCTCGGTCTGCATCGTGGTGGAGAGCTCGATCTTGGCGCGTTCGGCCGCGTCACGCAGACGCTGAAGCGCCATCTCGTTGCCCTTGTCGCGCAGGTTTAGGCCTTCGTCCTTCTTGAACTCGTCGATGAGCCAGTCGACGATGCGCTGGTCGATGTTGTCGCCGCCCAGGTGCGTGTCGCCGTTGGTGGACTTCACCTCGATGACGCCTTCG
The DNA here is from genome assembly GCA_963735915.1 of uncultured Acidobacteriaceae bacterium. GTDB lineage: Bacteria > Acidobacteriota > Terriglobia > Terriglobales > Acidobacteriaceae > Bog-257. The sequence continues at coordinate 51,434 of CAVTMX010000012.1, forward strand.
CCTACTTCCAGAATGGAGATATCGAAGGTGCCGCCACCGAAGTCATACACGGCGATGGTCTCGTCCTTCTTCTTGTCGAGCCCGTAAGCCAGCGCGGCCGCCGTCGGCTCGTTGATGATGCGCTTCACGTTCAGACCCGCGATCTGGCCGGCGTCCTTGGTCGCCTGGCGCTGCGCGTCATTGAAGTACGCCGGCACGGTGATGACCGCATCGGTCACGGTCTCGCCGAGGTAGTCTTCCGCAGCCTTCTTCAGCTTCTGCAAGATGTAAGCGGAGATCTGGGGCGGAGTGTATTCCTTGCCCTGCGCCATCACCGCGACATGGTCGCCCGAGCGGACGACTTTGTAGGGCACCATCTTCATCTCTTCGTTCACTTCGTCGTAACGACGGCCCATGAAACGCTTGATGGAGTAAATGGTGTTCTCCGGGTTGGTGATGGCCTGGCGCTTGGCGACCTGGCCGACCAGCCGCTCGCCGTTCTTGGTGAAGCCGACCACCGAGGGCGTCGTGCGCCCGCCTTCTTCATTGGGGATGACTTTGGGCTCGCCGCCTTCCATAACGGCGACGACCGAGTTGGTCGTGCCCAAGTCAATGCCGATAATCTTTGCCATTGCAGCCACCCTCCTTCGGGGTTCAAAACTCGTAAGTCGCTGAATATTTTAGGTATTAAGTCAGCAACGAAGTCCTTATAGCAGAGCCACTATAGAACTTGAGTGAATCGTTGTCAATGTTTAGATGTTCAAGGAAGGGCGGAGGTTGCGGGGATTTGGAGGCCGAATCGGGAGGAAATTCCTACTCGGACGGATCAGCGCAGCGCGGCCTCCGCAGACGTGGCCGTCACCGCTTTCACGGTAGGCTGGTCGAGCGTTCCTGACACGACGTACGAGGGTCCGCCGGAGCGCTCCATCTCGATCTTCAGGCTGCGATCGTATGCCGCCGTGCCCTTCACGCTATAGCTGGCTCGCGCCGACTGCATCTTGCCGTCGGTCAGAGTGAACGTCTCATCCTGAAGCGAAACCTTGCCTGAAAATCGCGAGAAGGCAACGGGCGTCCCATGATCGAGCGAGACGTGCCGTAGCACGCCGTTACTCCAGGTGAAGTCGGCGGTGCCGCTGGCGGCGCTGCGCAGTTTGGTTGCGGTCAGGCCCGACAGCACCAGGCTGAAGTCCGCATCGACCGCGCCCGTCGCCCAGTTATCGTGCATGAGCGTCCCGAGCTGCGCCATGGCGATCTTGCTGACTGTGCCGTTGCCCATGAAGCGCGGCGGCGAGACGGTGAAGTCGGCGAGCCAGGAGCCGTCCTCGTGGCCGCCGAGCAGGTCGGCGCGAAGCTCGTGGATGCGCAATTTGCCGGACGACAGCTCGAGCGAGCCGGCGACATTGGTTGCGGTCGTCGCGCCAAGCTCCAGTCGAGGCGCGGCGAAGCGCCCCTGCGCGCGCAGTTTCAGCAGGATGTCCTCGTGCCGGCGGCCGATGGCCAGCAGGTGATACCAGGGCTGGCCGAAGGCCGGGTTCAGGAGCTGATTGAGACGGGCGAGCGATACGTCCTCGGCGCGAACGTCGAATTGCAGTACGCAGTTCTCCGGTCCGGTGCAGTGCACGGGGAAGGCCGCCGATCCCGCGAGCTGGCCGCCCCTGGTGAAGCCGGCGGAGAAGGCCGTGACCTTCACCATCTGGTCTTCCAGCGACACCGCGGCGGAGTCGACCATCAGCGGCTCGGAGACGCCTTGCAGCTCAGCAGTCGCGGTGCGCATCTGGATTTTTCCCGAAGGTGCGGGCGGGGCAAAGCCGGTCCACGTCCCAGCCACATCGAGGTCCAGTTGCGCCGATCCCGCCAACCCTACTCCGGGCGTGCCGACGCCCACCGCCTGGGCTACGTTCAGCAGCCGTGCCAGTTCGGCGGGGCCGGACACATCAAGACGATAGCTCGCCGGGTCGAACTGTCCGTTGGCGGTGGCGGGGGACGCCGCTCCCAACGGCACCGCGAAGGGCTTCAGGATGAGCTGAAATGCCGGGGCCGGGGCTGCGGTTTGGGGCGCCCGTGGCGCGCGCTTTCGTTTCGCGCTTGCGGGTTTCGCTTCAGGAATGCCGAACTGAATCTCGCCGAGTTGCAGGTCCTGCTTGAGAACGTCGGCATGGAGGGCGAACGAAGTCGTCTGTCCTCCGCCCGACCACTGCGGCGGCATGCCGGGCGAGTCACGCACCGAGAAGACGCCGGCGACTTCGCCCATCGCGGTCAGGTCAGGCGGAAGGTCTTTCTTCACGTGCCGGGCGAAGGCGACGAGGCGCTCGGCGGGGATGTGCTCGCCGGCGATCCCGATCTCATAGCCGCCAGCGCCCCAGGCCTGCGCGTCGCCCTTGACCCGCACCGTCCCGGCGCCGATCGGCGATTCGCAGTTCACGTCATAGAGCGCATCGCCGTTCGACGAATAGCTCCCCGTGCAGTGGGTTCGTAAGCGCAAGGCCTCGCCGGAGTAGATGTCGTAGCGGCGGAAGTCATCCACTTGCGCGTCGAAGGTGATGCCCAGCTTGGTGGGCGAGCCCGCCAGCGCCGCACTCGCGCCCACCGTGCCTCGCCAGCCGCGGTCGCGTCCGTAGACCAGCATCGTCAGTTGCCCCAGAGGGCCGTTGCTGTAGTTGAGTCGCAGCGAGACGACGGTGTCGCGCAGGTTGGCGGCGCGCTGGAATTGCCCGTCCAGCTTCACCGTGCCGGTGTCACTGATGTTCACATCAGTCCGCACCGGCCGCGCCACCATGCGCACGCCCCACGAACTCTCCGAATCGACCCACAGCGCAAAATCGGCGTCGGTGAAGGCGAAGGGCTTCTTCGCGTCGCCCAGCTTGAGGTTGATGCGCCCGGCCGAGGCTTCGACGTACGGGAACCGCGGGCGCGAGCTCGCCCGCACTTCGCCGGTGGGCGCAGGGCTCGATTGCGAGGCCCGCTCCAGCAACTCCTCCGCGTTCCAGTGCCCGTCAGCGCGGCGCACCAGGTTGAGGCTGGGAGCGTCGAGGTCGAGCGTGCCGATCTCCATGCGGCCGCGCCACAGCGACGTAATCCGGATGTATGCCGTGACGTTATCGGAGCGCAACATCGGCTCGGCGCTGTAGCCCGGATCGTCGGCGACGACAAAGTTGTACAGCACGAGGCCGGGCCGCGGCAGCAGCTTCAGTTGGATCTTGGAAACGCTGACCTCACGGCCCAGGGCACGGCCAATCGCACCGGTCACCCTGGCGCGATAGCGGTTCACATTGACCAGGGGCGGCACGACCAGCGCCGCCAGCAACAGCAGCAGCACCGTCCAGGTCAACCGCCGCGAGGTACGGCGCCGCATCAGTGCACCACGTGGAACATGCGCGACCAGCGGGTCTGGCCGAAGAAATGAACGATGATGTTGCCCAGCCACTCCAGGCGATCGCCGATGCTTTGCCGCTCGTACTCGTCGCGCGGCGTGATGAACGACCAGTAGATGAACATGGGACGGCCGATCACGTTCTCGAAGGGAACGAAGCCCCAGTAGCGGCTGTCGAGGCTCACGTCGCGATTGTCGCCCATGGCGAAGATGCTGTTGGGAGGAACGACGAGGTTGCCATCCTTGATGAACGAAGGCAGCTCGGCGCGCCACTCGGGCGTGACGTCTTCATAATCGCTCACCGGCATACCAGGGAAGTTGTCGCGATACGGAATGTAGTCGCCCTTGCGGATGACGTAGGGTTCGTTCAGCTTCTCGCCGTTTCGGTAAACGGCGCCGTCCTGAAGATGAATGCGGTCTCCCGGCAAACCGATGACCCGCTTCACAACATAGAGGCCGGGCTGCGCCGGTGAGATGAAGACAAACACATCGCCATGATGCGGCTGGCGATACGAAATGAGTCCATGAATCCACTTGGTAGCCGGCGCCAGCAGCATGCGGTCCACGAAGACGTGGTCGCCAATGAGCAGCGTGTTCTCCATCGAGCTGGAAGGAATGGTGAACGCCTGGAGGGTGAAGGTGATGATGAAGAGCCCGGTCACCAGGACCACCGCGATGGAGGCGATGAACTCGGGCGTGGTCTCGCGCGGCTTCTCCGGCTTGGCCGGTTTGCCGGGCTTCGCCGACGGGCGGCTATCGGCAGCCGCTCGCGGCGCGGGTTTCGCCAGCTTCTTCGTTGTAGCCAATATCCATCCTTAGGTTCGGTAATCCTGTCGCCGCTGCCGCGGCTCGCGTCTTTTCCGGCTCCAGCGGGGGCTACCGCCCCCGCCTAACCCCATCCCGCCGCCCTGCGGCTGGTGTCCTTCCCTATCCGCTGTCATCCTGAGCGGAGCGACTGCGCAACTATCCTGACAAGCGCCGTCTTTGGCGCTTGGCGGGATAGTTGCACAGTCGCGGAGTCGAAGGATCCCTGTTCCGGTATGGCGTTCTCCGTTCCCGAGGCATAAGTTACTGCGGTATCCGCAAGATGCGAGTCACGCGCAGGCTGCTCAGCCACTGTGTCACATTCAGGGTCAGACTCGAAAGTCTATCAGACGGCAGCCCGCGCGCCATGGCGGTGTTATCGCGATTCATCGACCAGTAAATCATCAGTGGCCGGCCGACGATGTTCTCTCGCGGGACGAAGCCCCAATAACGCGAGTCATAGCTGTCATCGCGATTGTCGCCCATGACGAAATAACAGTCATCCGGCACGATCAGCGCCCCTTGTTCGGTCAGCCTTTGCGCCTGAGCGAACCAGGAAGAGGAGTTTCTCTCGCCGTAAAGGCCGCCATCGGGAAACTCGTCACGGAAGCTGTCGTGCCAGGCCGACTTGAAGGTGGCAAAGGAGTCATCCTGGCGGACCCCGTCGACATACACGTGTTTGTTCACCAGCCGCACGCGATCGCCGGGGACGGCAATCACGCGCTTGACGAAGTGCTGGCTCGGGTTCACGGGATAACGGAAGACGATGATGTCCTGCCTTCGGATACGGCGATAGGGCATCATCCAGCTCCACGCGCGCGATTCGCCGTAATGCGCTTTGTCCACCAGCAGGTAGTCGCCGATGAGCAGCGTCTTCTCCATCGACTCGGACGGGATCTGGAATGCCTGAACGACGAAGGTGATCACGAAGACGGCGATGACGATGGTGCCCGCTAGCGATTGCAGCGAATACAGGCCGCGCTTGGGAGGCGCAGCTTGCTCAGGCGCCGGCGGCGCAAGCGTCGGGCTGGAAACTTCCTGGGCGCCGGCTTCTGTCATGGTTCCTTCGAATGCGTCGCCTCGGCAGCAGGCGTGACAACTGCTGAGCGGCCCTGCAACAATTGTAGACGCTCCCATGCCAGGCGCGCGGCCCCCTGCTCGGCAGCTTTCTTGGTACTGCCCTCGCTGCGGCAGATGAACTCGTCATCGCCCGCCGGCGAGGCCGGGATGTGGGCCTCGACCGTGAACATCTTGCGGTGGTCGGGTCCTTCCTCTTTGACAGTGAGATAGCGCGCGGGCGAGCGTCCGCTGGCGTGGACTGCCTCCTGCAACGCCGATTTGTAATCCATCACCGGAAGCTGCTTGCCGTGGCTGCTCACCTCGACGAGCTCCGGCTCAAGAATGTGATCGAGGATGAAGCGATGCGCGACTTCCAAGCCGCCGTCGAGGAAGAGGGCGGCGATGATGGCCTCCAGAGTGTCGACCAGCAGCGTGCTTTTGTTGCGTCCGCCGCTGCGCTCCTCGCCTCGGCCCAGTCGAAGATATTCGCCGATGTTTAGCTCATTCGCCGGATGCAGCAGGCGGCGGGCGCTGACGATGTGGGCGCGCAGCTTGGAGAGCTCGCCCTCCTGGTACTCCGGGAAACGCCGAAACAGCTCCTGGCTGACGACGAACGAGAGCACGGCGTCGCCCAGGAACTCCATCTGCTCGTTGTCAGGATGATCTTCACCGGTGGTTTGCGATTCGGCCTCGCGCGCGTACGAGGCGTGAGTGAGCGCCTGCCGCAGCAGCTCCGGGTCGCGGAAGCTGTACCCGAGAGATCCTTCCAGAGAACTCGAATTGTGATCGGTCGACGGCATGGTGCGAGCGGCGCTTGCTAACGGGGCGCAGTGGCTCCCGGAACCGGTGAAGGAGTGGTCTGCACGCCAGGTGTCGGGCTGGTCTGCGCACCACGAACCGGAGTTGGCGAAACCGGGGTCGGCGAAGCGCCCGCGGCGCCGGCATTGTCCGCATTAATCAGCTTTTGCAGGCGCTCCTGCTGCTGCTTGGACAGGCTCTGGGCGGGAGTTCCAGCCGGCGCGTACTGCACTGCCTTGTTTGCCGACTCCAGCGCCTGCTGATACTGCTTCTGCTTGTCCTGCGCGACCGACAGCCGCAGGTATAGCACGGCCTCAGGATTGTCCTTGCTGGCGTCGATGGCCTTCTGAAAATCGCTCGCCGCATCGGAGTAGTCATTCCTGCTCATCGCGACCAGGCCGAGCGCGGTGTAGGAATTGGTGAGGATGGTGCGCTTCGCCCCGGCGACTTTCTCCGGGTCGGGATTGGCGGGCAGCAGCAATCCGGTATCGACGTTGTCGATGGCGGCATGCGCGTCTTTGGCGGCCTCGGCCAGGCGCTGCTCGCGGTCGAGGTCGGTGTCGCGCGTGGTCTCCGCCAGCGTGGAGGCGACCTCCATCAGCGGCACCGGGTTGATGGGATCGGCGGCGATGGCTTTCCGTCCTAGCTCAATCACCTTCTCGGTGTTGTTGGCTTGGGCGTACAGGTTCATCGCGCGGACGTCGAGCGGCGCTCGCAAATCGCTGGTGGGAAACTTGCTCGCGAAGTCGTTGGCCGCGGCTTCCGCCTGCGCGGGGTCGGTCTTGGTGATGGCGTCCTGGTAGGCCTTCAGCTCGTCCTGCGACTTGGCCTGCAACACGCGATGGTTCCCGGCGGCGGGCGCGGGCTGCTGAGCGTTCGCGGGCGTTTGCGTACCGTTGGGGGCGGAAGTTTGACCTTGCGGCGTAGTGGCCTGGGCCGGAGTTGCCGGTGCCTGAGTGGTCTGGGCCCAGGCGATGGCGCTTGCCAGGAGCATTGCGGATATAAGTGCGGTCATCCTCATCTTCTTACCTTTCCGCCGGAGCGGAGGCTTCTACGCTCAGAACTGACGCTCGTGAAGCCCTTGAGTTCACCAAATTCTGCCCGAGCATCAGTCGTCTTCTCGCTCGGCCGTGGGCGGCTGATACGGCGTCTGCAAGCCGTGCTCGGCGGCGCTCTTCGCATCCTCGGGGACGTCGCTGGTGGCCAAGGCCGCCTTGTACTGCGCGACGGCGCTGTCGCGCTCCTCCTGAATATCCAGGATGCGCCCCAGATAAATGTGCGACCAGGCGATGACGTGCGGATCCTTGGCCGCGTCCAGCGCCTTCTGGAAATCGGCCTGCGCATCCTGCATCTGCCCGCCTAAGCTGGCCACTTTCGCGAGAACGAAATACGCGCGCGCCGGATCTTCGTTAGCCTGCAGGCTCTGCTGCGCCAGCTTGCCCGCCTCGGCGGGATTGCCGCTGGCCAGAGCTCGTTCCGCAAAGTCAATCTTCTTCTGGGACGCGCGTTTGGAGGCCTGCACCACCTCGGGCTCGGCCTGCGCGGCAAACGTAATCTGGCTGGCGCGCTTCTTTTCGTGATCGACATCGATGCCGTGCAGCCAGTCGGGAAACGCGGTTTGCAGTCCGGTGCCGCCCTTTTCAAAATCGCGAAGCTGATTGTAGAAGTAGCCGGTGAGCACGAACCCTTGGGCTTCGTCTTTCTGCACCAGCGCGAGCCGGTCTTTGTCCGGCAGCTTGGGATCGGCAGGGGTGCGCGCCTCGACCGCTTTTATCAAACATTCGATCACCAGCAGGCCGGTGTCGTTCTTGTACTCCTCCGACATGGGCGCGCGCTGCACCGCGAGCAGAATTGGTTTCAGGCGATCCAGCGACGTCCCCCGCCGGTTCACCAGAGGCTCGAGTACGAAATGCAGATAGGTGTGCCGCAACGCGTCCATGTGCAGGTTGTTGGCCGCGGGCGAAACCACGAGGTAGTAGAAGTCCTCATTGTAGTTGCGCGAGTTGACCTGCCCCGGCGCGCTCATCGGCTCCAGGTAGACGGTGTAGCTGCGTCCCGCGAAGCCGGACATTGGCATGCGCAGGTAGTTGTCGGTCGAGGTGATCATCTGCGCGACGGGGACGTGGTACTGGTCGATGAGGGCGAGGTATTCCCGCTGGTGCTTCAGCCAAATCGCGCGCAGGTTCGCGGCCGAGTAATATCTCGCGACCCGCGGCACGAAGCCGAGGACGTAGGCCGCATCCGGCGGCAGGTCCGATTCTGACAGCTTGGGAGCAAACCCGGGCGGCGGACCTAAGTTGAGGGCGAGCGAAACGTACTGCGCCAAATCATGCGCCGAGTCGCCCTGGCGGTGATCGTCGTAGAAGCGGCACATCTCCTGCGCCGCGTGGGCCGCGGCCGGCGACTTGCTGGCTTCGACCAGGTCAGCACGGACCTCCGCGCGGATAGGAGATGAGGCGTCCAGTTCCTGGTCGTAGCCGCACACGTTCATCGCCGAGACGACGCTGAAGAGCGTCTCGCTGACGTCGAGCGTGGCGCGCGACTGGGCTACGGCCGCGGTGCCGAGAAGCGTCAGCGAGAGCCAAATAAGGATGCGGAATGAAAACTTCAGTCGAACCTCCGGAGCTTTGTGCCGCGCGAGACGAGTCTTCTGGCGACGGGCTGCTCGGGAACCAGTAGCTCTGGTGGGAAACAGTGACTCCAGTTTACGAGGGCTGCGCCGGGCAAGCAAACTCTGGGGCACGGGGCTACTGAGTGAAGATCAGTACGAGCACGGGTGCCCCAGGTTCGCCCATCTGTTGGGCGTACCTGGGACAGCTTTTGGACACGTACGTGGGACAGCCTCGCGAAGACCCAGGTACGCCCAAACGATGGGCGAACCTGGGGCACCCGTTACAGCCCGGCGCCGCTGTTGGCGAACTGCTGCGCGAACTCCACCAGCGAGCGCACCGCGATGCCCGACGGCCCCTTGGCAATCCACGGCTTGTTGTCTTCCATCCAGGCAACGCCTGCGATGTCGAGATGGATCCACGGGGTGTCGCCCGACGAACTCCTTCAGGAACATGGCCGCTGTTACCGCACCACCCCAGCGCCCGCCGCTATTCATGATGTCGGCGATGTTGGACTTGATCGCCTCGCGATAGTCATCGTCCACCGGCAGCCGCCACATCTTCTCGCCCGAGGCTTGCAGTGCGTGGCTGAAGGCGTCGAAGAACTCGATCGTCGTTGGCGAACACTCCGGCATTGACCATGCCCAGCGCCACCACGCACGCACCGGTCAGCGTAGCCGCGTCGATAAGGTGCGTCGCGCCGAGCTGGCGCGCGTAGTGCAGGCCGTCGGCCAGCACCAGCCGCCCTTCGGCATCGGTGTTGATGATCTCGATCGACTTGCCCGACATCGCGATCTGCACGTCGCCCGGCTTCTGCGCCTTGCCCGAGGGCATGTTCTCGCTGGCGCACACGATGCCGATGACGCGCAGGTTGGGCTTGAGCTGCGCAATCGCGCGCATCGCGCCGATCATGGCCGCGCCGCCCGCCATGTCGTACTTCATCTTCTCCATGCCGTCGGCCGGCTTGATGGAGATGCCGCCGCTGTCGAACGTAATGCCCTTGCCGACCAGGCCGAGCACCGGCTTCTCCGGCGCGCCCTCGGGCTCGTAGCGCATGATGATCATCTTCGGGTCTTCTTCGGAGCCCTGCGCCACGCTCCAGAAGGCGCCCATCTTCAGCTCGCGGATCTTCTCGCCGCCGAAGACCTCGCAGTTCAGGCCGACTTCCTCGCACATCTTCTGCGCGCGCTCGGCGAGGATGGTGGGCGTCATGCGGTTGCCGGGCTCGTTGACCAGGTCGCGCGCGAAGTTCTGCGCCTCGCCGATAATGCGGCCCTGCTCGGCCGCCTGTTTCAGCGCCTTCTCGTCGCCGTCCTTGGCGACGATGACCAGCTTGTCGATCTTCTTGTCATCGCGATCGCTCTGGTAGTAGTTAGGCTCGAAGTTGCCGATGTAGGCGCCTTCGACGATCGCCTTGACCGCGTCGGCCACACCGCCTGGCGCGACGAACGCGAAGCTCTTGACGCCCTTCGCCTTCAACGTGCGCACCGCCGCGCCCGCGAGCTTGCGCACTTCCGCCGACGAAAAGCTCTTGGCCTTGCCGCCGCCAAGCAGCAGCAGGCGCTTGGCCTTCAGCCTCTGCGGCTTGTGCAGGAGTGTGGTCTCCAGCATCTTCCCCGTGACCTCGCCGGAGGCGATGAGGTCCGCCACGGCGTTTATTACGTTCTTGTCGTCGGTAAGGAGTTGCGGCTTAGGTTTGGCGGGTTTGCCGTCGTTCTTGGGCTCTGCCGCCTTGTCGACGACCGTGACGACGAGGCATTCGGTGTCGAGCTGCGAAGGTGATGCGGTGTGAAGAGTCGTTTTCATCGTCTGTATTCCATCTTTCTATCTACGTCAGAATTTTCATCCTATCCTAAGGTCAGAATCTGTCTTCCCGAGCGCACGCCGACGGATCTCGCGGTTTCGCTGGGAATGCGCATCCCGCGCTAGAACCCAATGGATGTGTCCACTCTCCGTCGAGCGGAGCGCGGCGGAGCTACTGAGGGACCGCTCTGCTCCTCGCAGCACGATAGCGGTCCTTCGACTGCCGGCGCGCGAAATAGAGGCGCGCGCTCCGCTCAGGATGACACCTCAATAGAAACGCGAAATAATGAGCGAAGCCGATTCTCTAATGTCCGGCGGCTTCGCGCGATCGCGTCTCGCGCTTCCTTGTCCGCCGTCTTCTTCCGCTCGGTCTCGCGCTTGTCCCAGGTCTGTTTGCCCTTTGCCAGCGCCATCTCCACCTTTACGCGCCCGTTCTTGAAGTACAGCCGCGTGGGAATCAGCGTCAGGCCCTTCTGCTGCGTCTTGCCGATCAGCTTGTTCAGTTCATTCCGATGCACCAGCAGCTTCCGCGTGCGCAGCGGCTCGTGATTGAAGATGTTGCCGTGCTCGTATGGCCCGATGTGCGCGTTGATCAGCCACAGCTCGCCATCCTTTACCAGCCCATAGGCGTCTTTCAAATTCGCGCGCCCGTTGCGCACCGATTTGACTTCCGTCCCGCGCAGCGCAATGCCCGCCTCAAACTTCTCCAGCAGAAAGTAGTTGTGCGACGCCGCCCGGTTCTGCGAGGCATCGCGCTCGCCGCTGGCGGCGGGATCGCGCCGCCCTGCCTTCTTCTTCTCTGGCTGAATTGCGATTTGTGCTGGGCGTGGCATACAGGCATAACTGCGGCGCGAACTCGCATCCTAAGCAGGGCTGCTACTTCTTCTCAGGCGGGACAAGACCACGGCGCCAGGCACGCGCGAAAGCGCGTCAATGGCGCGAATTCCTCATGCTAACACACGATGAAAGTCGCAGCTTGGGCGCAGCAAGGGAGATGCTATAATCGCGCCGATCGCATTGTCTCCGTTTCAATTCGGTACGGGGAATGTGTCACGGGCGGACTGATGCTCACGTTTAATGTGGGCCGAAGTCTTACTCCCGGAGCCTGTATACCAGCCGTTTGCGGTCGACAGGGCTCCGGTTATAACATCCCAGGGTTGAAGGAATTTGATGAAACGGTTCACCACTTTGCTGGCGCTGCTCGCGGTCCTCACCGTGGCAGCTTTCGGCAATGCCGATAAAGAAGCCAAGCACCTCTTCCAGGAAGGCAAGGACGCCGAAGCACGGCAGGACTACATATCGGCCTACAACTTCTACTATAAGGCGTACCAGCTCCAGCCCACGAACCTTACCTATCGCTCTTCTTACGAATATGTGCGCTTCCTCGCGGCTGCCGCCCACGTGCATCAGGGCGAGATGCTGATGAAGGCCGGTAAGCTGCAGGAGGCGCTTACCGACTTCGAGCAGGCGATCGCTATCGACCCCTCCAGCTTCATCGCGCAGCAGATGGCCAACAAGGTGCGCGAAGAAATCAAGAAGACGCAGAACCCGACGCCTCCGCCGCCGAGCACCGAATCGGGCCTGCAAAAGCGCATGGAAGAGGCCACGGGGCCGGTTGAGCTCGCCCCGATTTCGCAGACGCCGATTACGCTCAAGCTGACCGAGGATGCTAAGACCGTCTACGAGACCATCGGCCGGCTGGCCGGCGTGAATGTTCTGTTCGATCCCGACTATGTCTCCAAGCGCATCAAGGTCGACCTGAACGGCGTCACCTTGCAGGAGGCGCTGGAGATCACCGCGCTGGAATCGAAGACCTTCTGGCGGCCGGTCACGCCCAACACCATCTTTGTCGCCTCCGACACGCCCGCCAAGCGCAAGGAACTCGAGCAAAGCGTCATTCGCACCTTCTACCTGTCGAACCTCTCGATGCCGAACGAACTCCAGGACCTGGTCAACATCCTGCGCACCCTGCTGGACACGCAGCGCTTGCAGCAGTTCCCCTCGCAGCAGGCGATCGTAGTGCGCGGCACGCCCGACCAGATCGTGATGGCGCAGAAGCTGATCGAGGACCTGGACAAGTCGAAGCCTGAAGTTGTGGTCGAAGTGGCCATCATGCAGGTCACGCGCGACAAGATGCGCAACCTGGGCATCAACCCGCCCACCAGCGTTACGGTTCAGTTGCAGGAGAACACCGGAACCACGACCTCGACCACGGTGACCGGCAACTCCGGCGTCGGCGGGACGGCCACCACATCGACCGCCAATGCCGGCACTGTCAGCCTGAACACTCTGGCCCACCTGAACGCAACCAACTTTTCTGTCACCATCCCTTCGGCGACCGCGAACTTCCTGATGACGGACAGCAGCAGTAAGCTGATCCAGCAGCCGCAAATCCGCGCCTCGGACGGGCAGAAGGCGTCGCTGAAGATCGGCGAACGCGTGCCGGTGGCCACCGGTTCGTTCCAGCCCGGCATCGGCGGCGTCGGCATCAACCCACTGGTCAATACGCAGTTCAACTACATCGATGTCGGCGTCAACATCGACATCACGCCGCACGTCCACGGGCTTGACGAGATCACGCTGAAGCTGGCGATGGACATCTCCGCCGTCGACTCGTACCAGAACATCGGCGGCATTCAGCAGCCGGTGATTGGGCAGCGCAAGATCGAGAACGAAATCCGCATGAAGGAAGGCGAGGTCAACATCCTGGGCGGCATCCTGGAGAACACGCAGACCCGCAACCTCTCGGGCATTCCGGGGCTCGCCAGCATTCCGCTGTTCACGTACCTATTCTCCAGCGAGCAGAAAGAGAACCAAGACCAACGAGATCGTCTTCATCCTGATTCCGCACATCGTGCGCGCGCAGGACATCTACGCCAGCAACCTGAAGGCGGTCGACGTCGGTACCGCAAACGTAATTCAATTGCGGCATGACAATCCGCCGCCGGTGAACCCGCAGCAGTCGCAGACGTAACCCTGCCCAGCCCAGGCCGCAGGTGCAGTCGCAAGGCAATGCAGCGCATCCCGCCGGCGTGCAGCCGACCGCTGCCACCGCGCCCATCGGTAATCCCATCGTGAGCTTCGATCCGGCAAACCTCGATCAGCCGGTCGGTTCCACGTTCACCGTCAACGTCAATCTGACGGGCGGACAAAATGTCGCCTCCGTTCCCTTGCAGATCATGTACAACCCGCGCGTGTTGCAGCTGCTAAATGTTTCCAACGGGCCGCTACTCTCGCAGGACGGGCAGGCGCCAACCCTGGTGAACCGCGACGACAGCATGGCGGGGATCCTTCAGGTCAACGCCGAGCGGTCCCCGCAAGCACCTGGGGTTTCGGGGGATGGCTCGGTATTCACGCTGACGTTCCAGGCGAGAGCTCCGGGACAGGCCACCTTGAGCATCAATCGCGCGAACATCAAGAACCCGGCCGGGCAGATGACGCCCGCCAGCGGCTCGCAAGCCATCGTGACGGTTCACTAGGACGCGCGTCTAAGTACGGTGAGGTTTTCACCACGGAAGCACGGAAGTCTAAGAATGTTAAATTCCGTTCCGTGTATTCCGTGCTTCCGTGGTGATTCTTCCAAGCAACAAGGTCTAAAATAGAAGCAGTGCTTCCCCCGCAAAATCCCGTTTTGCCGCCGAGTACGGCGCGTCGCTCGCGTGGCTTCACCATGGTCGAGCTGGTCGTCGCCATGACCATCCTGATGATCCTTACCGCGGCGGCGACTCCCGTGGTGCGCATTACCATCCAGCGCAGCAAAGAGCGCGATCTGCGCCGCGATCTGTGGGAGCTGCGCGACGCCATCGACCGCTACAAGGACGCCGCCGACCGCGGCGCCTTCCAGACCAAACTCGACAGCCAGGGCTATCCGCCGGACCTGGAGACGCTGGTCAAGGGCGTGGATTCCAACGGCAAGAAGCTACGCTTTCTGCGCAGGATTCCCACCGACCCCATGACCGGCAAGGACGAGTGGGGCCTGCGCTCGATGCAGGATGATCCTGATTCCGATTCCTGGGGCGGGCAGAGCGTTTTCGACGTTTACACCAAGTCCGAAGGCACCGGCCTGGACGGAACGAAGTACAAAACGTGGTAGCTCAGCGCACAAACCGTCAACGGCAGCGCGGCTTCACCCTGATTGAGCTGATGGTGGTCATCAGCATCATCGTGATCCTGATTTCGCTCGCCATTCCGAATTACCAGAAGTCCATTCTTCACGCGCAGGAGACGGTGCTGCGCGAGGACCTGTACACCATGCGCTCGCTTATCGACCAGTACACGCTGGATAAGCAGAAGGCGCCACAGTCGCTGCAAGACCTGGTCGACGGCGGCTACATCAAAGAGCTGCCCAAAGATCCCTTCACCAACTCGCGCGACAGTTGGGTGCCGGTCACCGATGAGAGCATCCAGTCGCCCGACCAGACCGAGCCCGGCATCATCGACGTGCACAGTGCCAGCGACCAGAACTCCAGCGAAGGCACCGCCTACAGCACCTGGTAACGCTCTAACGGAAGTCCCCCTTTGGCTTCTTCCATCGCTTGCCCAGAATCTCTCCCTGAAACGTGCGCTCGTCAACGCGGTGCAGGCGCTTGATCATCGCCCGCGTCAGCAGCTTGTAGTGCGGCACTTCAAACAGGTGATAGACGATGAACCACACCGGCTTCTCGGTGGTCATCCACTGCTGCTGGTCGAACCGCGCTAAGCTGACCGGACGCGAATACGTGCGCATCGTCCGCTCACGCCGCAGGTTGAAATAAATGTTGAAGTAGCTCATCGCCAGCTCGCGCAAGGAGCGATAAACCGGCTCGCGAGAGCGGCAGCCGGTGTAGTTCGACTTCGCCACCGCGCCCCAATGCCCCTTCACCTGGTAGATCGCCATGACGTGGTCGGTATCGTGCTCCGCCTCGAAATCCAGGAGTAGCGGCGGGTAGCCGAGGACGCGCAGTGCGGCCGCCGCGAAGATCGCGCCCTCCAGGCAATGCGCCGTGCCCTCGCGCAGCACGCGCCGCGGCGACCAGGCGGTGTCCGCCAGATGGTACGGCAATGCGTCGAGGAAGCGCTGGATCCCGTCAGGATCTTTCAGGCTGCGCAGTTTGCGCAGTTCCGCCGCGGTGAATCCGAAGTCGTTGGCCATGGGAATGCGAGTGCCTTGCAGTGTATCGCACAGCAGTTTTCAGATCGGCCGGACGCGCGCGTCCTTCGTGGACAGCTATACTGGAACGCTTCACGCGCGTCGCACCCGGCTTGATTGCTCGCGTCGAGCTTGCTTGGGCGGGGAAACTAGCGCACCCGGCTTGATTGCGCATCGAGCTTGCTTGGGCGGGGAAACCGGCGCACCCGGCTTGATTGCTCGCGTCGAGCTTGCTTGGGCGGAGAAACCAGCCGCAAAGCGGCGGGATGGGTTGAGCCCGGCGCGTAAGCGCCGGGTCAGCGTGGAAAATGAACCGAGCCGCGGCAGCGGCGACACGTCGCGGGCGTAAGCCCGCGTCCAGGCGGAAGGAACCATACTTATGGACCGCTTCAAAGCTTTTCTGATCGATAAAGACGCAACCGGCAAGGTCTCCGGCCAACTTACAACCATGTCGCCGGAGCAACTGGATGCCGGCGAGGTCACCATCCGGGTCCACTACTCCAGCGTGAACTATAAGGATGCGCTCGCCGCGACTGGCGCGGGGAAAATCATCCGCCGGTTTCCTTGTGTCGGCGGGATCGATATGTCCGGTGAAGTCGTGAGCAGCTCCGACGCGCGCTTCCGCCCCGGCGATAAGGTCATCGCGACCAGCTTCGACCTTGGCGTCGCGCACCACGGCGGATACGCCGAACTCGCGCGCGTGCCCGCCGATTGGGTCGTGCCTCTTCCCAACGGGCTGGACCTGCAACAAGCGATGGCTCTGGGCACCGCAGGTTTCACCGCAGCCCTGGCCATCCTGCGCATGGAGCACGACGGACTCGCGCCGCAAAACGGGCCGGTGGTCGTGACCGGCGCCACCGGAGGCGTGGGCGGGCTCGCCATCGACATGCTGTCTCGGCTTGGGTACCACATTGTGGCACTCACGGGAAAAGAAGCACAGGCGGACTACCTGCGCGGGCTCGGCGCGGCCGAGGTCAAGCTGACCGGCACCATCGACTTCGCCAAGGTCCGCCCGCTGGACGCGGCGCAATGGGCGGGCGCGGTCGACAACGTCGGCGGCAAGGTCCTGCACTGGCTTCTCGCCACCATGAAACAGGCGGGCACCGTTGCCAGCATCGGCAACGCCGCCGATTACAAGCTGGAGACCACCGTGTTCCCCTTTATCCTGCGTGGCGTCAGCCTGCTGGGAATCGATTCCGGCTACGCCCCTCCGCCCATCCGGCATCATGCGTGGCAGCGCCTGGCATCCGATCTGAAACCGCTCCATCTGGCCGAGATGACGCGCGTCATCGACTTCGACGCCCTGCCCAACTGCTTCGACGACTTTATCGCCGGCCGCGCCAAAGGCCGCACGGTAGTGAAAATTGCAGCTTGAAGTCGACTCGTAAATTGGGTTGGTCTGAAAAAAGAATGGTGAGCGCGGAAGGAATCGAACCTTCAACCTACTGATTAAGAGGCAGGTTCGGAGATTCTGGCCGCGGAACTGCAACCCCAACATAGGACGGTGTTTATCAATCATCAGGTGCGCACGGAGGGTTTGACCAGAACGTTGGTTTTGTCGAGCTATATCGGGCATGATCCGACTACGTTGGTCAAATTTTGGGGAATTACATACCTAACTCCCTAATCGCCGCAAAGTGAGAATGGATAGACAAGAAACCATGTTCGAGGGCGTCACCAGCAAGCGGGCTGACCCGCCAAGCTGGTCGACGTCGCAACGAAGCGCGTTGGCGCGGCTCAGGACGGCACTGGGAAACCCCGTGGGATTTGTTCGCGCGATTGGATCAGGAGTTTAGCTTCACGCTCGACCCGTGCGCCACACCAGAGACTGCCAAGGTCGCACGCTACTTTACGGAGAAACAAGACGGCCTTGCGCAAAGCTGGCGTTCTGAACGGGTGTTTATGAACCCTCCGTATGGCGCGGAGCTTCCGCTGTGGACGCGGAAAGCAAAAGAGGCGGCAGAGGATGGAGCAACCGTTGTGGGTCTCTTGCCCGCGAGTACGGATGCCGCATGGTTTCACGATCACGTACTTGCGGCGAAAGCCGAGATTCGCTTTCTGCGTGGGCGCGTTAGGTTCAAGGTCGGCCCGACATGGGCAAGTCCTTTTCAGCCGACGATCATAGTTGTTTGGAGACCACGGGAATTAAGTATGTAATTCCCAAATTTTGGTCAAAGTGAGCCTGAAGGTGCTTCCCACGACATAAAACTCCGGCGTGGCCATGATGCCAATGGGAGCAGCCCTCTCTCATAGCTGGACTTCACATCGCCATGGGAGCGCGTGGCTCATGCTTTACTTAAGCTACTTTAAGGCGACCCCTGGCTGGTGCCGATGAATCCTGAATCACGGCTTTCCGGTCGGAGCAAAACTCTTGACGATACTTACGTCTGAAGCGAAAGTGCCTCGCGAGCCATTGTGGGCAGTCGTGGGTAAATTGGCGGCTTGCTCCGCATCTTCGGTCAAACGGACCGCCTCCTTCATCTGTTGCAGGGAGACGAGCATGGAGTTCCTTGAGACGCGGCGCACGATAGGATTGACCACCCATCGTAGGGCAGTGGGAATGTCGCGACTCAAGGCAATCGCCTCGACTTCCACATAGGTTCCGCCGTCTCTTTGCTCAAACCTGGAGACGCTGTATAGGCGCCAGACGTAGCCGCTGCCATGATCCGGCGGAAGCTCCTGTTCGTCCGGGCGGCCGTGGTGCCGGATCTCTTGCACCCGCGTGGTCTGCGTGGTGCTGTACCATCGCCGGTCGTCGATCTTGAAGTAGCAGGTTTCGTATTCCATGTCCAGCGCCGTCTCGGCTACGACCTCTTTGTTCACTACGCGCATGGAATACTTTTCACAGAGCCCGTAACTGCTGAGCAACTTGGAATCAACAACCGTTGGCTTGTAATACTGCTTGTAGTTGCTGTAATCACGCGCGGCGGACAAAACCTCCTTGATACTGGCGTTCGGAAGAAATGCGGCGCCCATCCAATGGTGGATCAGCCCTGAGGCCACCGGTTTTGGGTTTTCCTTCCCGACGGACGATACCAGAATCTCACCATCACGGACACGCTGAAGGCGCTCGGGCTCCTGGTCGACCCAGAGAAAGGGTGTTTGGGAGGCCATCTGTGGACGGGCAGCATCGACGTAAGCGTTCCAATAGACCAGAGTGTCTTGCCTCAACTCAGATCCATGGGAGAGCGAGGGCGCGACGAGACAGCCCAAATATACGAGCATGACAATAAGGGCTCGGAGTATGCGGAAGCTGTAACGACTGCCAAAGCTTGTCTGTCGAGCTGAGGTCCCTTTCATGCTTGGCCACCTCTTGTCCGTCGCGCAAGCGATGGATTTGAACGACAGAATCTCCAACTTGCGGACTACTCGATCTGAGGAGCAAGGCAGATGCCAAGGCGCGATCAATATAAGTGGATGGGAATTCAACACATTGACGAATTGAGGCTGGACGATCTGGCAAAAACTGCGACCGTACATTGGCAGTGGTGACTTTCTGCCCACATTTTGGCACGTTTTCGGGAGGGCCGTAGCCACCCGTGAAGAGTCCCGCCCCACGGATTCCCTTCAATCTGCGCGCCGGGAATAGTGATCGCATTCGATGACATGGTGGGTCGCTGCCGCCGAGTCAAACCATCCGCCGTCAGATCTTCAACAGTTCCGTTGTCAAGCCGCCAACACTGCCGTTGAAATCCGCCACAATTTTGCGACGGCTTGGACATTCCCTGTGAGGGACCCGCTCGCGCGTTGCAGGTGAGCCGGTTAGCCGTGTTCCATTTTGGAACTGCATGTGCTCCATGTCAGCGAGCCACAATGCTCAGACACCGAGGATTGAGAAAGGAAATATATGGCGAAGAGAGTAGCTGACCTGCTTGTCGATGTGTTGGTGGAAGCGGGAGTTAAGCGGATCTACGGCGTGAGCGGCGATTCGCTCAACGGAATAACGGATTCGATTCGCACACGAAGGCAGATCGAGTGGATCCATGTACGCCACGAAGAGGTCGCCGCTTTTGCCGCGGGAGCAGAAGCGCACCTGACGGGAAGCTTAGCAGTTTGCGCCGGCAGCTGCGGCCCGGGCAATCTGCACTTAGTCAACGGACTTTATGACTGCCATCGCAGCCGCGTTCCCGTCCTGGCGATCGCGGCGCAGATTCCCAGCCAGGAAATCGGCAGTGGATATTTTCAGGAGACCCATCCTGACTATCTCTTCGGCCAGTGCAGCCACTACTGCGAACTGGTCTCGCAGCCGTCGCAGATGCCCCGCGTACTCGAAATTGCGATGCAGACTGCAATCTCGCGACGCGGGGTTGCGGTGGTTGCCCTGCCAGGCGATGTGGCAATGCGCGACGCCATCCATGAAATGCCGAGGGTGCATTTCCCCGAAGCCAAGCCTACGGTCTGTCCCTCGGAAGACGAACTCAACCTGCTCGCCGACCTCCTGAACCGCTCGGAAAGGATCTCCATTCTCGGCGGCGCCGGCTGTGCCGGGGCCCATGACGAACTGGTGGAACTTGCGGGCAAGCTGCAAGCTCCCATCGTTCATGCGATGCGCGGGAAAGAGTTCATCGAGTACGACAACCCGTTCGACGTCGGTATGACCGGTCTGCTGGGATTCTCTTCCGGCTATCACGCGATGATGAACTGCGATCTATTGCTGATGATCGGGACGGACTTTCCCTATCAGCAGTTCTATCCGCAGGACGCCACGGTGGTGCAGATCGACGTTCGCGGGGAACAACTCGGACGGCGTGCCAAGCTGGACTTCGGCTTCGTCGGGGACACCAAAACCACGCTCCGCGCGCTTTTGCCGAAGCTGCAGCAAAACCGGTATGAAGCCCATTTGAAGCGGTCGGTTGAGCACTATCGCGAGGCGCGCAAGGGCCTGGACGAGGTCGCTACGGCTAATTCCGGCGAGAAAACCATTCATCCTCAGTATGTCGCTCATGTGCTCAACAAGCTCGCAACGGAAGATGCCATTTTCACCTGCGACGTGGGCACACCCACGATCTGGGCCGCCCGGTATCTCACCATGAACGGCAAACGGCGAATTATCGGCTCGTTTACCCACGGGTCGATGGCCAATGCCATGCCGCAAGCCATCGGCGCGCAGGTCAGTTATCCCGGCCGACAGGTGATCTCGATGTCAGGCGACGGCGGCCTGGCGATGCTGATGGGCGATTTGCTCACACTCCGCCAACACCAACTACCGGTGAAGATAGTCGTCTTCAAGAACGAGTCGCTGGCGTTTGTCGAGCTGGAAATGAAGGCGGCCGGAATTCTCGACTTCAGCACCGACCTGCACAACCCTGACTTCACCAAAATCGCGGAGGGAGCTGGAATTCTCGGGCTGCGGGCGGACACTCCGGATCAGGTCGAGCCTATGATCGCGCGAGCTCTCAACCATAAAGGCCCAGCGTTGATCGAGGTCCCGGTGTCCCGTCAGGAGCTCTCCATGCCACCGACGATTACCTATGAGCAAGCCAAGGGCTTCGGCCTGTTCATGCTCAGAGCCGTGCTCAATGGCCGTGGTGACGAAATTGTCGATCTCGCTAAGGTCAACCTGCTTCGCTAGGACGAGGAAACTAGAGGTATCACATGACCACACAAACCATCACGGCTCCCCCCATTACCTATACAGCGACCAGCGCCACGCGAGTTCGGGCCTTCCAATTCGCGTGGGCGCTGGCTTTGTTGTTTTACTTTCTCGAATATGCCGCGAGATCTGCACCTGCGGTCATGATCCCGCACCTGTCACTGGCGTTTGGCACGACTGCGGTCGGCGTCAGTGCGATTCTCGGCGCCTACTATTACACCTATTCGCTTAGCAGCCTTATCGCGGGTGCTGCGCTGGATTGGGTTGGCGCGAAAAAGGCCGTGCCGATAGGCATTTTCATTCTGGCGGTGGGCTGCCTGCTCTTTAGCGTGTCGAGCATGACCGCTGCATACGCAGGGAGGCTGCTACAGGGCGCCGGTTCGGCCTTTGCCTTTACCGGCGCGGTCTATCTTGCAACGCACGGTTTTTCGGCGCGATGGCTGGCCACCGCCATCGGAGTCACACAGTGCCTTGGGATGCTAGGAGGAGCGGCAGGGCAGTTCGTGGTGGGCCCTGTGCTCGAACATGGCGTTGCCTGGCAAGCGGTCTGGCATACGCTTGGTGCGACCTGTCTAGTCATTGGTGTGGTGCTGTTCGCAATTACTCCCGCCGAAAGCCGCCCGCCAAGCACTGGTTCCGGTTGGACATCCGTGCTGCGGCCTTACGCGGTGGTATTTCGAAACCCGCAGTCGTATCTGTGTGGCCTGGTGGCAGGGCTTCTGTTTGCGCCTACGACCATCGGCGACATGACCTGGGGGGTCGCGTTCTTTCAGCGCGAAAGGATGTTCAGCTATCACGAAGCCGTGGTTACCGGTTCACTTGTTCCACTGGGATGGGTAATTGGTTGCCCCCTGCTGGGCTGGCTGGCGGACAAGATCGGCCGCCGCAAGCCTGTGGTTATAGGAGGTGCGGTGGTCATGCTGTTGTCTGCTGCCGTTATCGCTTTCTCTACCAGCCACATGGCTGCCGAAGTAGGCTGCGTGGTCCTTGGAATCGCCTCCGGGGCGGCGATGATCCCGTATACCATAATCAAGGAAGTTAACCCAGACGAGGTCAAGGGTAGCGCTACGGGCGGGATTAACTTTCTTACCTTCGGCGTCACCGCAGTCCTTGGACCTATCTTTGCCGATCATTTCGGCAAAGGTATCGCAAGCACGCAAAACCATATCGCTCACTTTCGCGAGACTGGTTTGTTTTGGATAGCCAGCATAATTCTTGCGATCCTGCTGAGCATGTTTGTGCGCGAGACCGGCCATGCGCGGGGAAAGGCATAATCTGGGCCGTCGTATGAAGCTAGTTCACCTCCTATTCGTGTGGCTATTTCTCGCAGGCGCAGTGCTGGCACAGGACAGCAGTCAGGATCCGAAGCTGTCCACGGATGGCGTGGACCTGGCTGGGGAGGTGAAGGCCCTTCGCGAAGCTCTGTCGCAAACCCAGAAGCAATTAGCTGCGGAACATCAGGAAATTGAAACGTTGAAGGCGCGCTTGGAGCCGGGTTCGGCGGCCCCGGCTTCGAGCGATCTATCACCGACCCGAATGGCGGAAAGAACATCTGACGCGGCCACGTCCGGAATTGATCCGGCCGCATCCCATACAGTCGCAGACATTGAGCAGCAACCAGCCACTCAACCGCCGCCACAGCAGGGAGACAAAGAGCCGCTCGGCTCTTTCAAACTTGGTACCGCGGTTCTGACTCTCGGCGGCTTCATTGACTTCGAAAACATCTTTCGCACCACCAACACACAGAGCAACATCGCCACGGCGTTTGCCTCCATACCCTACAGCAACACAGCGCAAGGAAACGTTTCCGAATTTCGTACCACGGCACAATATTCGCGCCTGAGCTTCAAGATTGTAGATAACTTTCGTGGCAACGATGCGCTCGCCTACTTCGAGTCAGATTTCAGCGGCAACAGCGCACCGAGCGTCTATCAAAGTGTGAACCCCCACACGAACCGGCTGCGCCTTTACTTCGTGGATGTAAGGCATGGAAAATGGGAAGCCCTTGGCGGCCAGACCTGGAGCTGGTTAACTCCCAACCGCACGGGAATAGGACCGCTGCCCAACGATCTGGCCATTACCTATAATGAGGACCAGAACATTGGAGTTGGTTTACCTTACACTCGGGCCGCGGAGTTGCGTGTCGCCTATCACGCTAACGAACACTGGGCGATGGGAGTCGGCATCGAAGATGCCAATCAGTTTATCGGCAACTACATTGCACTTCCGGCGGCCTTCGGTAGCGTCATCGGCCCCCAGTTTGATAACAACTCGCAGCCTGGCGCGGCTAATCGTTTTCCGGACATCCTTTCCAAGATCACGTATGACAGGGATTTCTCGGGCCGACATTTCCATGCCGAGCTTTCCGGTTTGTTTACGGGTGCGCACGCCGCGGTCAAGCCCATTGGCGCGAGCTCGTTCACGAGCCACGGCGCCGTGGGTGGTGGCGGGCAGATCGCCGCAAACTACGAATTGACGCGAACCCTCACGTTGTTGGGCAACGCATTCTGGAGCGACGGTGGCGCCCACTACCTGGTCGGAACGGGACCGCAACTCGTGGTTCAGCCGAACGCTGCCGGCACGAACGTCAGCCTCTCCATGCTGCATGCCGGGGCGGGTTCTGCAGGCCTGGAGTGGAGAGCGAGTCCAAAGGCGGCCTTTGCCGTTTATTACAGCGCCGATTATTTTTCACGAGATTTCTTCGCTGATACGACCAACACAGCCCATCCGGGAACCATTATCGGGTATGGTGGGCCGGGGTCTCCCAATACAAACAATCGGGCCATTCAGCAGATTACCTTCGATTGGCTGCAGACTTTCTGGAAAAGTCAACAGTACGGAGCCTTGCAGGCTTACACGCAGTATTCCTACTTGACCCGTGATCCATGGTATGTTGCGCCAGGCGATCCCAAGGACGCGCATCTCAGCATGGTCTATTTCGGAGTACGCTACGTTTTGCCTTCCACTTCAGGGACACTGCTCCGCGTGCCTTACCCAAATTGAGCAGAGGCATTTGGAGAGCCGCGAAATTGTGTCTAGCGTTGCCGGGAGTCGGCGGGGATCATAGCCGTTGTTACGCGAATCGCCGGCTTTGTAGTTCTTTTCGCTGCAGTTACCGCCCTATCTGCCTGGTTTATGACGTCGACTCCGCGATTGTCATACTTCGGAGTTCAGGTCGCCCTCGCTTTCTATCTCATTAACCTAAGCGAATTCAAGATACAGACGTCGCTCGCGGTCGCCAGAGATCGGGTTGTCGGCGTTCTATTCGGTCTTTCCATGATGTGGCTGGTATTTGACCGATTGTGGGGTGTGCCCGCTGGTGTCCAGATGACGAAGACGTTCATCTCCAATCTTCGATTGCCGGCGCAATTCGCAAGAGAACCAGCCACAAAGGACCCGAAAGCTGCACTCGCGCGGAGCCTTGCTCTTGGCGAGACCGTCAACACCCATCTCGACAGAGTACGAGCTCTCGCCGATGGTGTTCTCCTGGAATTCGGGCCTTCCCGCCAGCAGGACCTCGTATTGCGTAATCGTATCCGGCAATGGCAACCGAACTTACGCATGCTCTTCATTGCTCGCATTGTCTTGCTGAAATACCGGCTTCGGCTCCCCGGCTTCGAGCTACCAGAAGCACTGCAGCCGGCACAGCAAGAGTTTGATAGTCACCTGGCCGCGGCACTGGACGGAATGGCCGATCGATTGGAGGGTGCTGAGGTGAAGCAACCGGAAGATCTGACAAGTGCGTATGCCCAGCTCGAACAAGCGGCGTCGAAGCCCTCGCCGGATCCGCAACACCAGCTCACACCGAGATTACAGTCATTGCTTCTTCTCTCGCACAGAGTCGCAGACCTGACAGACTCCCTGGAACAGGACATTGGATGAAGGACGAGCGATTCTGTCAGCGGAATTCACGGAATAACACGCGAAAGTCAGAGAGTTGACTCTGTCCAAATCCCAACGTCGCTCGAAATCCTACCCATATCCATCCATTAAGTAAGTTACGAATGCTGAAGTACTTCCATCGCATCTCGCGTTCGGGAAAGTTTGGCATCGCGCGCGCATAGAGAAAGGCGATGAGCGAGTCTCATCCTGACTTGAATTCCGAGTCACAGGAGGAATAAGGCATCATGGTACGCAGACTCAGAGTCGTCCTACTGATCTTAACCTTTGTCGCAGTGGCATTCACGTTTTCGCTTTCGGCCCTTGCAGCCACCAATCCGTGGTCTGTGGACTCTAATACGTCCGCTGCCCGGTTGTTTCTGGGTTCTGCAGCAAATCCTGACGCATTTAATACTGGAGTCGCACGGGTCAGGGGAAAAGTCGACCTGGATCCAGATGATCTGAACAATTCAGCGTTCGATTTTGCAATATATCCATCTGATGAAAAGTGGAGCGGACTCGATCCCGACGGTAGCTTGCGTGCGGGTTACGTCCCGGACTCGGCTGATCAGACGCTACTGACGTTCAAGTCGGAACATGTTCTGGCGCCCGGCAATGGCAAACTGGAGGTTGTCGGCAACCTGACACTCACCCGCGTGGAGCGCAGTGTTACGATTGACCCGACCCAGGCGTATGCCGGCCCGGTCTTCGGCCCTCCGGTCATTCGCATGGAAACTCGCGAAGTCACATTCGAAGTGCCGGACTACAGGGCCGCGGCCACGGCTCATCCACAGAGTGAGGTCGCATTATCGGCGTCGACCCAAATCGGCTACGAGAACTTCCCCGGATTGTTCAGCGCGGTGCCAAACACTAACTGGCCGCCTGTGATTGCTAACGAAAACTGCCAGATGCCCTCGACCATTGGAGATGACTATCGTGGCCCGCAATGCACCGGGACGGTGATCGCTGCGACTGACAACAAGAACTGCCACATGCCATCCAACATGGGAGAAGGCTACGCGGGCGCCGTGTGCACTCCGCCCGCCGGTAATCAGACGACGATTGTCGTTCAACTGAATCTGACTGAGGTAGGATCTCCGTCGCCCAACAACATCGTTTTGAGCGGCATCGCAAATCAGAACTGAAGCTTCAGTGCCAGTTGCACCGAGCGCGGCCGCCAATCTGGTGCGGCGGGTTGCGACCGCCGCACTGGTCGCGCCGAGGCCGTCCTGGGCATTGCGTCCCAAAGTCAGCCTGCCCGCTGGCGCGATTTCTGAAGTCGTTCCTTACTCAATGTGGTCGATAACCGATCGCGTCTTTCTTGAGAAGATCGGCGATGGTGGCTAGTAGCGGCTCCGGTCCCTCGCCCTTTGAGAAAAAAGCGTCAGCGAATTCGATGCCGGCGGGTTTCTCTATAGCACCCGATACGATGAGGATCGGAATTTCCGGCTTAGTCTCTTTCATTTCTCTCGCGATCTCCGTTCCCGTCTTGTCCGTCAGGAAGTGATCGGCGACTACGAGATCAAAAGGGGTCTTCTTGAACAGCTCAAGACCTTCCTCACCGGATTGTGCCGTGACAATGGAGTAGCCGGCGCTCGCCAGCACAAGCTTACGTATGCGAAGCGCTACCTCCGCGTCATCAATGCAGAGAATAGTCGGTTTGTGCGAGCACGATGCGCCCATCATTTTGTAGACCTCCGGCAGAACCGATCTGGTTCCGCCACGCTGCGACTGACATCACGGCACGATCCGTTCCGCAGAGTCAACTCCAGCGTCCTCGATTCCGAGTAGGTGCATGTCAGCGACCAAAATGCAGAATGCGATGTCACTGCGCCAGAATGGCTTGCTGCGGGAGCTTGATGTCGTAACCAGCGTATAGCGTGGAGATGTTGACAGTTGTCCAAATCTTGGCACCGTCGCGGGATCAACGTGCCGTTTGCTGTTCAGAACTGCAGCCTCAGTGCCAGTTGGATCGAGCGCGGGCCGCCGATCTGGTACAGCGGATTGAGGCCGCCGTTGGCGCCGCCGGATCCGAGGCTGCTCGCCAGCGTTTGCGTCGAGTAGCCGAACAGCGGACTGGTCAGGTCGTTGGTGGGTGGGCCGAAGTTCGGGTGGTTGAAGATGTTGAAGAACTCGGAGCGGAAGCTCAGGCCCACTCGCTCCGTGAGCTTGAATTGCCGCTGCACGGCGAAATCCGCCTGGAAGGCATCGAAACCGCGCAGCGCATTGCGCGGTAAATCGCCCTGCTCGCCGGGTGGCGCAGCGGTGAACGCGGCGCTGTTGAAAATCTTGCCGCCGGGATATTGCGAGCCATAGAGCACAAGCGGCACACCCGGGACAACGTTCGGGCGCGGATAAAGTGCGGTGCCCTCCGCAATAATAATCCGCCGATGATGTCTACAGGCGGAGCGGAGCGGGCGTAAACGAAGGTGTCCAGCGACCAACCGCCCAATGTGGCGCGCGCGAAATTGTTCCACTCCGGCGTGGGCACGTTGTACGTTACGCCAGTGCTGAATGCGTTGCGGATGTCAAAGTCCGAGCCGCCGCGGTCAATGTTTGGATTGGCGATAGAAGCTTGGCGTGTTCAGGTAGGTAGCAATGCGTCTGTCGAAGCGATATCGATCGAGTGCGACCATGTATATGAGGCCAGAGCCTGCAATCCTCGCGATAGAGCGCCGCTGGAATTTGACTTGAAGTGCATGGTAGTCCGACGTCGCCGAATTGTCTGGTGAGCTCGACAGACTGAAAATCTGGATTCGGATTTATTAGAAATGTTGTCCGAAGCAGGTTCATGCCCAGTCGACGCCAACGTAGGTCAAGGAGAAGGTTTGGCTGACTGCCAAGCGACTGCTCCATCGCGACGTTCCATTGATAAGTCCGCGGAAGCTTCAAGTTGGGATCGGCGACAGCAATGTTGACACTGGCGGGCTTGTGCTAAACGGAAGCGGGCAGCATTTTGCGAGCTTAACGGAAAGCATACCCGGTAATACTGTAGGACACGTGACGGACATAATCTTGGTGGCTTGATACGGAAAGTAGCTCGAAAGCTCCTCCAAGCGACCCGTAGCCCAGATCGTAGAAAATGCCAAAGCCTCCGCGCAGGACGGCACCCCACCTTGGTCCGTTCGCCGAGTTGATACGCGACTCCGAATCGCGGCGCGACATTGCCGTAGGTCTGTCTGATAGAGCGGCGTGCCGCGAGGCGCCAAGGCGATGGTCGCCGGGTCACTCAAACCGGTTACCGTGAAAGGCTGGTTCGCCAGGTTCTTGCCCTTCAGCGCCGGATTGATGTCCCACCGCAATCCATAGGTCAACGTCAATCGCGGCGAGATTTTCCAGGTGTCCTGACCATAGAACGAGAAATTGTGTGCCAATAGCGCGTCGGCTTGAAGCGCTGAGACGTCGGCGACAAAGCGCCGTTCCGGAAAGCGCTCCCCCAGGACTGCCGGTGACTCACGCCGAGAATTCGCAAACTGGCGATAGGACGAATGGGCTGCTGAAAGGAGAAAGCCAGCGATAGTCCACGCCAAACTTCAATTGGTGGCTGCCTTGCTCGAGCGACAAGATTATCGATCAGGTTGATCTGTCGTTGCTCGTCTATGGCATACTTGCCCTGTTGCGTACTCGCCGACGCTCCATTGATCAAGAATTCGAAAACGCCATTTGCTGGAAGAAAATCCGGAGGGAAAAAGGCAGGAATCCGGAAGCGGTACAGCTCCGCCGAAGTTATCCAATTGTGAACTGATGCCAACTCGGTCATTGCTGTAGTTCGCCCGCACTTCGTTGCTGATGTCGCGGCGTGATGAGCGCGGTGAGCCCGATGCGTAACGGTGTTGTACCGAGGACGAAATTGACTCGCGTCGTGCTGAGGTCGCCGGCTGGGACCGTCGGGCCGCGCTGCGTCAGGTTGGAAGGCGAGTAGTTGTAGCGGCCGAAAAAGCTCAGATTCGAGTTGATCGCGTGATCCACGCGGATGCTGTAAGCATCGAGCGAGGAGGGATTCGAATAGCTGCTGTTGAAATGTGCGGCTCCGGGCCTACATCCGGCGCATTCGGGCCAGTTCGGCGATCGGATACGCATTCAAATACGGCTGCATCGCCGGACTGGCGCTTGTCCTGCCGCGAAGCCGCGTCGGGAACGACGGTTTCCTGCGTGACCGGCTGGCGCAGCCGCAGACCTTCATAAGAGAAGAAGAAGAACGTCTTGTCCTTGATGATCGGCCCGCCGAAAACACCGCCGAAATCGTTCTGCCGCTCCTCGGGTTTCGGCAGGCCGTTGTAGTTCGACGAACCAGTCGTTGGCGTCGAGCACGTTGTTCCTGAAGTATTCGAACAGCGTGCCATGAAACGCGTTCGTTCCCGAGCGAGTGACAATCGAGATCTGCCCACCGGGAGTGCGCCCGAACTCCGGAGCAAACGAGGAGGTCTGCACGCGAAATTCCTGCATCGCATCCACCGAAACAAGGCTATTGGTGCCGCCCTGATGCACTCAACGCGGGCAACGCTCCGCCAGCAGTCTGCACCAGAGGGCAGTAGCCGGTGACGCCGAAGTTGGCGCTGACTCCGTCCATGGTGAAGTAGTTGGCGTCGGCGCGCTGGCCGTTCACGCTGAATTGGCCCTGGTCGTCGAAAGCCGTCGGCGGTCAGGACCACGCCCGGCGCCAGTGCGATCAGCGTCTGGAAGGTGCGGCCGTTGAGGGGAAGATTGTCGATCAGGTGCCGGTCCACCACGGTGCTCACCGAGCCATCGGTGGTGTTGACATCCACGGGATCGGCTTTTACGGTGACGGATTCAGAGGCAGTACCGAACTCCAATCTGAAGTCCCGTTCCAGGTTCTCCTGGACGTTTACGGTCAATCCGTCCAGGCGGACGAGCTTGAATCCGCTCTTTTCCACCTCCATGCGGTAATGGCCGGGAGGGACGTCGGCGAAGCTGTAAAAGCCGCGGCTTCCCGTGGCCAGTTGGGTTTCGGTTCCGCGATCTACATTGATGAGGCGAACGGTGGCGCTGGGGACGACGGCGCCGCTAGGATCGGTGACCGAGCCGTACACGCTGCCGGTTTCGGTTTGGGCGTAGGCGGTCGTGACGAAGAGCGCGAGCGCGAGGGTCGCTCGGAACATAGGCCACCACCAGGATGAGTCGTTTCGGTAGCGAAATGATACGCCCGAGCGTCAAGAGAGTTGTAAAGATTAGTTTAGGGTGGGCCGAGATGGGACCACGGGATTGTAAGGCGCGGGGTTTATGAGGTGTCATCCCGAGCGGAGGCGACCCGCTTTTGGGCGCCGGAGTCGAGGGACCCCTATGGGGCGTCAGTGTAGGGGTCCTTCGACTCCGCGCCCGAGGCGCTGCGCTCAGGATGACACCGTGTTACGCGAGACGGCCCTGCCAGGCGAGGTCTCCCGCCTTGCCAATTGGTCTAAGATAAATTCCATGGCAAAGGCGCACGGGCGAGCTGCGATCGCGCTAGGCATCCTGCTGGCGTGCTGCGCTTGTGCTTCCGCATTCGACCCCGGTCTGGACATCAGCCAGTATGCGCACACCTCGTGGATGGTTCGAGATGGATTTACGAAGGGAGTAATCACGTCATTGGCGCAAACTGCCGATGGTTACGTGTGGATAGGTACAGAGTTAGGTTTGATGCGTTTTGATGGTGTTCGCGCCACCCCCTGGCAGCCTCCTTCCGGTCAGCAGCTACCCGGAAGCCTCATTACATCGCTGTTGGCGGCACGAGACGGCACGCTTTGGATCGGTACGTTTGCCGGGGTAGCCAGTTGGAAAGGTGGCAAACTCAGACAAGTTCCCGAATTGGATGGCCAGAGCGTAACTTCTGTGCTTGAAACGCGCGACGGCGCAATCTGGATTGGCATTTACGCGGAATCCGGAGGAGGACTCTGCGAGGTTCATAGTGGTGTTGTACATTGTGAGCGCGAGAGTGGCAAGTTTGGAACCGGCGTCAAAGCCTTATACGAAGACAGCAAGGGAGCGCTCTGGCTTGGTTTGCAGAATGGTTTGTGGCGATGGAAACCTGGAACTCCAGAATTCTTCTCCGTTCCCGACGAACCTGTTGGGATCATAGGTTTTGCTGAGGATGAAGAGGGGCATCTCTTGTTCGGCAGTCACGCCGGAGTACGGCGGCTGGTGGATGGACTGGTGGAACCGTATCCGCCGGGTTCGGCGTACCGTTGGCAGGTAACACGAATGCTCCGAGACCATGAGGGCGGTCTATGGGTCGGCACATCCGAGCACGGCCTCATACATATTCACGAGAAGGATAGAACGGATATTTTTTCCCATACGGATGGCCTCTCCGGCGACTACGTCACACGCTTTCTAGAAGACAGAGAGGGCAGCATTTGGGTTGCAACCTTCGACGGCGTCGATCACTTTCGCGCGTACGCCGTTCCCACGATTTCTACGAAGCAGGGTTTGTCGAGCACTCTTGCTTGGTCAGTCCTCGCGTCCAAAGACGGCAGTGTTTGGATTGCAACCAGCAGTGCATTGAACCATTGGAAGAACGGATATATCTCCTTGTTCGGCAGTCGTGGCGGGACACAGAAATCTGACGGGAAGCTGAATGGAGAGCCACCAGAAGGACTATTTCAGGACAGCAGTGGGAAGATTTGGGTCTCGACACCCGACGGGCAGGTCGGATACCTGCAAGACGACCGTTTCATTCCAATACACGGTGTTCCACGCGGGGGTGTGCATTCGATTACCGAAGTCCCATCGGGGCACTTATGGGTCGCTCATCAGAATGCCGGGCTCTTACACCTGTTCCAAGGACGCGTGCTCCAACAGATTCCCTGGGCTCGCTTTGGACATAGCGACTTTGCCAAAGTCCTCGTCGCTGATCCATTGCGGCGCGGCTTGTGGCTCGGTTTCAACCGAGGTGGCATTGCCTATTTCGCAGACATCACCATCCGGGCGGCTTACGCAGCTGGGACTGGGCTTGCCGAAGGGCAGGTGACTGATCTTCGTTTTGGATCCCACGGAGCACTCTGGGTTGCTGCTGGTACTGGACTCAGTCGTGTTCAAGCCGGTCATGTGACAACGCTTTCGACCAAGAATGGCTTGCCCTGCGGCAGGGTCGTCGCTGCCATCGAAGATAACGACCACTCGATGTGGCTCTACTTGGCCTGCGGCTTGGTGCGCATTACCCAATCCGAATTGGACGCGTGGGTCGTCGATCCGAACAGAGTCCTGAACCTCGAATTATTTGGCACCTCTGATGGCGTGCGGGGTCACGTGACACCTGGCGGATACCAACCCTTGATGACGAAGTCAGTGGATGGAAAGATCTGGTTTTTGCCGTGGGACGGTGTCAGCGTCATCGACCCGCGTCACATTCCTTTCAACAAGCTTCCGCCGCCGGTACACATCGAGCAAATCATCGCCGATGGCAAGAGCTACGATGCGGCTTCCGGTTTGCGCCTGCCGCCGCTGGTTCGCGATCTCGATATCGACTATACCGGGCTCAGCTTCGTGGCGCCGGAGAAGGTGATGTTTCGTTACAAGCTGGAAGGCTGGGATCGCGATTGGCAGAACGTTGGCAATCGCCGGCAAGCGTTCTATACGCATCTTGCTCCCGGCCACTACCGCTTCCGCGTGACCGCTTGCAATAACAGCGGGGTGTGGAACGAGCAGGGCGCGGTGCTGGACTTCGCGATTGCGCCGGCGTACTGGCAGACGAACTGGTTCCGCGCGCTGTGTGTGCTGGCGTTTCTGGCGCTGGTTTATGGGGCTTATCGATTGCGCCTGCGGGAGCTGCGGCAGCGGGAACAAAAATTCCGTGAAGCCATCGAGAGCATTCCGGCCATGGCGTTCACGGCGCTGCCCGACGGCTCGCGCACCTTCGTCAACCGGCGCTGGGTGGAGTATACGGGGTTGACCGTGGACCATGCGGCAGGCCAGGGCTGGCAGGCTGTAATTCATCCGGATGACCTGAAGCGGGTTCGGGAGAAATGGCGGGGAGCAGTAGCCACCGGCGAGCCGATGGAGTATGAAGCCCGCGGCCGCGCCGCCGATGGGGAGTATCGCTCGTTCCTGGTGCGCGCCGTGCCGGTGCGTGACAAGCGAGGAAGTGTCCGCCAATGGTGCGGAGTCATGATCGACATAGAAGATCGGAAGCGGGCGGAACAGGATCGCGAGCGGCTGCGGACCGACCTCGCACATATGAATCGCGTGAGCATCATGGGAGAGTTGTCGGCCTCGCTCTCGCACGAGCTGAAGCAGCCCATCGCGGCGACAATCACCAGTGCCAACGCGGCCTTGCGGTGGCTGCAACGCGACCAGCCCAATGTAGAGCGAGCGTGCGAAACGACCGCGAGAATCATTAAAGACGGGACGCGTGCCACCGACATCATCGACCGCTTGCGCTCGTTGTACAAGAAGTCTCCTCCCAAACGTGAGCTGATCGACGTGAACGAGATCGTTAGCGAATTGGTCTCGCTGCTGCGGGGCGAGGCCAACCTGTACGCGGTCTCGGTGCGCACCGATCTTGCCGCTGAGGTTCCGAAGATCACGGCAGACCGGGTGCAAATCCAGCAGGTCTTGATGAACCTCATGCTCAACGGCATCGAGGCAATGAAGGAGACAGGCGGAGTACTTAGCGTCAAGACACAACTTCAGCAGGACGGCCGAGTGCTGATCTCGGTGAGCGACACCGGTGTGGGGCTGCCGGCGGAACAGGCGGAACAGATCTTCAATGCATTCTTTACGACCAAGCCGCAGGGTTCCGGCATGGGGCTGGCGATCAGCCGAACTATTGTCGAGTCACATGGCGGCCGTCTGTGGGCCAGCGCGAACGACGGACGTGGCGCGACCTTCCACTTCACACTGCCAGTGGCAGCAGAGGTCGCGCAGATGCCGGCGGGCGGGCCATGATTCGCTGTCGCTCAGGCGCCTGGCGGGGATAAAGATCAGCCTTGACGCCGACCCGATTCGCGGAAATGGTAGTTACTCCCTGTCACGGGCAATTCGGGAAAGGGATTTGCCAGAGTGGTATAGGTTGGCTGGCGGCCATTTCCGGGCGAGGCTAGTTTGGTACTGCGTGTGCTAGAGGACAAGGATAGTGAAGGCGCTCCGATTCAATAGTCGGAAGCGAAGAAAGGAAGCGGACTGAGGGTGTACCAGCCCCAGACCGAGAAAGAAGCAGCCAAGTGCAACCAACACGCAAAGGCGACTCGACCGTGATTCTTCGTGGCAGGCGCTGTAACTGAACTCTCGTCCTTTTCCCTCCCCCAAGGCAGAGGCTGCTGGGTGCCAGCAGTCCCTGCCTCTCGCCTTTAGCGCCCGGGCTACCTTCGAGATTTGCTCTCGTGCCGGGACTCACACGGGAACGGCGTGGGCCGGCATTCAGCGAGTGCCAAGATCTTGACAATAGGCTTCGGTTCGGGCCAAAACCTGCACACTAGAACTCGAGGATTATCTTCACTGCGGACGCTCCAAAGCATGCATTACCAGTCAAGTTATTGAACTAACAGGCCATGGCTGCATGAAACAGCTCTGGACTGCCAATTGCATTTAATCAGCAGTGTAGGCAGTTCGGTTTCTCACGTCTGGGGCCGGCGTGATGATCCACGACAGAAGTGTAGGGATTAAGGGAAGGTGCGTCTCGGCGTTGCCTTCCGGAAAGTCTAGCCGGCGCCATGATTGGGTCACTCATTGATTCTGCAAGTGCTCTTGAGACCGTCGATGAACGTCTGATGCGCTGTGGTGTCAGCCGGCGATCCTTTCTCCAGTTCTGTTCCTCGCTCATGATTGCGGCACCGTTCGGCCTGGCGATCACAGACAAGAAGACTCCCGAAGAGGTTGCTGCAGCACTGGGGAAGGTTATTCGTCCGCCGGTGATCTGGCTGCATTTTCAGGACTGTACAGGCTGCACGGAGACGCTGCTGCGTCCTTCGCACCCGGACTTGGGAGATCTGATCCTGAACGTCATTTCGCTCGAGTACCACGAGACGTTGATGGCGGGTTCAGGCAGGCAGGCCGAAGAAGCGCTCGCACAGGCCGTCGACAAGTACAAGGGCAAGTACGTCTGTGTTGCCGAGGGCTCGATCCCCACTCGGGACAAGGGCGTCTATATGAAACTCGCGGGACGTCCGGCGATGGAGGTTCTCGCCGACGTCGCGGGAAAGTCCGCGGCTGTGATCGCGATCGGCTCCTGTGCCGCATGGGGAGGGATTCCATCGGCCGATCCCGATCCCACCGGCGCGGTTGGTGTGGCTGACCTCCTGCCGAACAAGGCGATCGTCAATCTTCCCGGCTGTCCGCCTAATCCCTACACGCTGCTCGGTGTGGTCCTGCAATATGCCGACAACGGTACGCTGCCCGAGCTCGACGACCAGAGGCGCCCGAAGTTCGCCTATGACCGCGACATTCATGAGCAGTGTCCGCGCCGGGCGCACTTCGATGCCGGCCGCTTCGTGAAGCAGTTCGGCGATGCGGGGCACCGCGAAGGCTGGTGTCTCTACGAGATGGGCTGCAAGGGACCCGATACTCACGCCGGGTGCTCGACCCGACACTTCAACGAGATTCCCGACGTGTGGCCCATTGGTATCGGTGCGCCTTGCATCGGGTGCACGGAGAAGAGCATTGCGTTCCGCGTGCCGATGTTCAAGGTCGTACAAATTCATACTCGCGCCACACCGCCCGAGACGTACCCGCCCATCAATGCGCCCCAGGGCAAAGTAAGCCCGTTGGCAACAGGTCTCGTCGGGCTGGGAACCGGGGGGCTCGCGGGGGCTGGTTATGTCGCGTCGCGCAAGTTCTCCGACGTTCCGGACGATGACAGCGTGCCCGGCTCCGCCCCGCCCGCTGATGCTGAAACGCCTGAGGTGGGTGCAGGCCCCGGCGCGGGACCGAAGGCATCCTCATGAGCCTTGCGATCAACCGTCGTCAACTAATCCTCGGAATCGTCGGCGCGGGCGGCGCCGTCGCCGGCGGGCTGGCCAAGTCCGCGGTCGCGATGGAGCACCCGGCACATCCCGTGGCCCCGCCGGACGCTGTTGGGATGCTCTACGACAACACCATCTGCACCGGCTGCCGCGCTTGCATGACGGCATGCAGCGAGGCGAATGGCCTGCCGCCCGACGCCGCCGCCGGCATGCCCCTGGAAACGGCGCTCGCTGCGGGTCTTTGGGACACCCCGGCGGACCTCAACGCGCAGACTAAGAACATCATCAAGCTCTACCGCGAGCCGGATGGAGCCGGCTTCTGCTTCGTGAAACGGCAATGCATGCACTGCCTTGATCCGGCGTGCGTGACCGGTTGCCCATTCGGGGCGCTGAACAAGGGCGAGTGGGGTGCTGTCACATGGAATAGTTCCCTATGCATTGGCTGCCGCTACTGTGAGGTGGCTTGCCCCTTCGACGTGCCGAAGTTCCAGTGGGACAAATGGAACCCCAAGATTGTGAAGTGCGAATTCTGCTTCGATCAGCGACTGAAGAAGAACCAGGAACCGGCATGCACCGACGTGTGCCCCACGGGAGCGGTGATTTTCGGCAAGCGGGCTGACCTGTTGTCCAAGGCCAGGCAACGCATCGCCGACGCGCCGGATAAGTACTTCGAGAACCGGGTGTACGGAGAGTATGAGGCGGGAGGAACGCAAGTGCTTTATCTCTCAAACGTCGCCTTCGAAAAGATTGGCCTTCCCAAGCTCGGCTCGACCTCGCTAGGTCACTACGCAACGAAGGTCACATCGGTGATCTACAAGTGGCTTTCCGGACCGCTCCTGGTGGGCGCGATTTTGGGCGCGGTGATCAAGCGGAACTGGAGCCGCCATGAGGCAGAGCGGCCTGAACACGAAAAACAGACAGGTCTCAGGGACCAACTATGAGCGTCCACCACACCGACACTACCGGCTCTACTCTGGTCAACCACTGGCAGTACGGGGTACCGGTGTATGACGAAGGATTGATTACGCCGACGCTGCTGTTTTTCGCTGGGCTGGCAGCGGTTGGCCTTGTGTTAGCCGCGGC
The DNA here is from genome assembly GCA_963735915.1 of uncultured Acidobacteriaceae bacterium. Lineage (GTDB taxonomy): Bacteria > Acidobacteriota > Terriglobia > Terriglobales > Acidobacteriaceae > Bog-257. The sequence goes on from CAVTMX010000012.1 coordinate 88,434, forward strand.
GCGGTTCTTCTCCCCGCTCGGTCCTTTCTCCGGGATGAACGATGCCTACGCCTGGGGAATCTGGAAGACCTTCAATGTCATGACACTCACCGCTCTGGGCTCCGGTCCGCTAGCGGTGGGTATGGCGGCCTGGGTATTCAATCGCAAGAGGCTGCATGTCGTTATGCGTACCGCCCTCGTGTCCGGTTTCTTGTTTTATGCGACAGGCCTGGTTGCCCTGGGCTTTGACGTGGGCCGCCCGTGGAACTTCTGGAATGTCATGTTGCCCTGGCGATGGAACGCCGAGTCGGCGATGCTCGAGATCTCCATCTGCATGCCGGTCTACTGTTGTTTCTTCCTGGCCTTCGAGAACCTTCCGATGGTTCTGGAGCGCATCTACTACACGGGTAGCGATTCGACCAAAGCGTTTCTTTTGCGATGGGCGCCCCGTCTGCGCCGGATTTATCCCTTCATGATCACCGGCGCGTACGTATTGCCCCTCATGCACCAGTCCTCGCTGGGCGGGTTGCTGCTCCTGGCCGGCAACAAGATCAATCCTCTGTGGCAGACACCGTGTCTTCCGCTCCTGTACCTACTGGCCGCAGCCCTCTGCGGCTTGGGTTTTGTGACTTTTCTACTTCTCATGTCCTCTCTGCGCTATTCGCGGCCGCTGGACTTGGGCGTGCTTGGCGAGTTAGGGAACCTGCTGTCGTGGACGTGCTTCCTTTTCCTCGCCGTCCGCTTTGGCGACCTGATCATGCGAGGACAGCTCCATAATGCTTTCGCCTTCGACAAGATGAGCCTCATGTTTCTTCTGGAGACAATGCTCATCCTCGTCCCGGCCATCGCGCTCCGGCGCCGTGTTGTCTGCGAGACGCCGCGACGGCTGCTAAACATGGCCGTACTCGCCTGCCTTGGCGGACTATTCTTCCGTTTCCTCCCTACCACAATCGCGTACATGCCTGCGCGGAAGGCCAGCTACTTCCCGGCACTGCCTGAATTACTGATGAGCGTTGGGTACATTGCGCTGGGGATTACGGCATTCGGCCTTGCAGTCAAGTACTTTGCAGTGCTACCTGGGGAAATTAAAGACTGGAATTACATGTTCAGGCTTGTCCGAGCGCGCCTCCAAGCGGCCGCGCGAAAAGGAGCGGAACCATGGCCCGCATCTCTATCGACCCGGTAACTCGCATTGAAGGGCACCTGCGCATCGACGTCGAGGTGGACGGCGGCAGTGTGCAGAAGGCATGGGCCTGCTGCACCATGTGGCGCGGAATTGAGACGATCCTGAAGGGGCGCGATCCCCGCGAAGGCTGGGTGTTTGCGCAACGCTTCTGCGGAGTTTGCACTACGGTGCACGCCATGGCTTCGGTGCGCGCGGTAGAAGATGCGCTCCAGCTCGAGATCCCGGCAAACGCTCAGTATATTCGCAACCTGATTCTCATCGGTCACGCCTTGCACGATCACATCGTGCACTTCTATCACTTGTCCGCGCTGGATTGGGTGGACATCACGACCATACCTCAAGCAAACCCCGCCCGCGCAGCGTCCATCGCAGACGGCTTGAGCACCTGGCCCGGAAATTCCCACCGCGAACTTGAAGCAGTCCAGAACAAGGTCAAAGGCTTAATTGCCAGCGGGCAGCTAGGAATTTTCTCCCATGGCTACTGGGGTCATCCGGCGATGCACTTGAGCCCGGAGATGAACCTCATTCTGTTTGCCCACTACTTGCAGGCCCTGGAATTTCAACGCAAAGCTTGTCAGGTGGTCGGAATTCTTGGAGGGAAAACACCGCACATCCAGAACCTGGCCGTAGGCGGTGTGATGAACGCCATAAACCTAAACAGCCTCGCGACCATGAACATGGACCGCCTGGCGACATTGCAGTCGCTTTTCCAGGAGATGATCCCGTTCGTGCAACAGGCTTATTTCGTGGATGCTTGCCTGCTCGCCGCCTCCTACCCCGAGTGGTTTCGCTATGGACGCGGCGTCGCGAACTATCTTGCTGTCCCAGACCTTCCGGTGGACGCGAAAGCTACGAAGTTCGATCTTCCCGGGGGCGTTATCATGAATGGCAATCTTGCTTTCGTGCGGCCGGTGCAAGATTGGCACGACCAGCCCATCCGCGCGGCAGTCGCCGAAGACCTTACGCACGCCTGGTATGTCGGCAACGATGCGCAGCGGCCCTGGAAAGGTACAACCGACCCCAACTACACCGATTTCCAGGACAACGGAAAGTACACGTGGGTGAAGGCGCCACGCTACGACGACCAGCCGATGCAGGTCGGGCCGCTGTCGAATGTTCTCGTCGGCTATGCCTCCGGCCATCCCCTGACACGCAAGTGGACGGACACCGCTTTCGACCGAATTTCTTCGGTAAACGGATCGAAAGTAACGCCGCAGGCCATGCAATCGACCATGGGGCGCTACCTCGCACGCGCGATCCGCTCGGCCATGCTCTCCGACCTCGCGCTGGAGCACTGGCAGTTGCTCACTAACAACATTCTCAAAGGCGACGACACCACCTACAATCCTCCCCAATTTCCGCAGCACGAGATTGTTGGCGTAGGAATGCATGAAGCGCCCCGGGGCACACTTTCGCACTGGGTGGTCATTGATAAGGGGGTGTTCTCCAACTACCAGGCAGTAGTGCCGACTACCTGGAACGCCAGCCCACGCGACCAGAAAGGCGTCCCTGGACCGTACGAGACCTCACTTCTTGCCAACCCGGTAGCCGATCCCGTGAAGCCTCTGGAGGTGCTTCGCACCGTCCACTCCTTCGATCCATGCATGGCCTGCGCCTGCCACACACTCGACGCCAGCGGCCGCGAGATAGCCCAGGTGAAGGTCTTATGAACACAAGTGCCGAGTCGAGCGGCGTGCGGGGAAACTCCGCACCTGAACTCCAGTTGCAACCAGGGACGGCACTGCCGGCCCCAAAGCGCGTAGCCGTAATCGGGTTAGGAAACGTGTTTATGGGTGATGACGGCTTTGGCCCACTCGCGGTCGAAATGTTTCGTTGCAAGTACGAGTGCAGTTCGTATGTCGAGGTCCTCGACCTCGGCACGCCTGGATTGGATCTCACGCCGTACCTGCACGGTGCAGACCTGGTCGTAATCGCAGATGCTGTAGATACAGATGAGAAACCGGGAACCTTGTGCATCTATTGCGAAGCCGATGTTCGAGGGCATCGCGCCCAGCTTCGCCTTACCGGCCATGATCCGGGACTTCAAGAATCTTTCGCACATTTGAGAATGGCTGGTGAAACTCTCTTCGAGATCATCATTGTTGGTGTCGTGCCGGAGTCATGCGAATTCGGCAAGGGAATTAGTTCATCTGTCTTGACCGCTTGTTCGGCTGCTGTCGATACCATCGCTCGCTTGCTAGTAGAGCGCGGTATCGATTGTTTTCATCGGCCCACTCCAGTTCCTCCGAATATCTGGTGGCTGTGCGGCGACACGTCGCGATTAGTCGCGCTGCGCTGAAGAGTAAGTGGAGCGAAGCCTGGCGGAGTGTTGAGCAGGCTCCGCTCGTCCGAAGTTCGAAAGCTGAGGCGGACATGTGTCTGGCTATACCTGGGAAAATCCTGACCATCATTGAGGAAAAACACCTTGGTTTGCGCCGCGGCACGGTAGCTTTCGGCGATATCCGCAGAGAAATCTGCCTCGACTACACCCCCGAAGCCGTCGTGGGAGACTACATTCTGGTCCATGTAGGATTCGCGGTGACGGTCGTGAATCCGGACGACGCGCGATTGACCTATGGAGCGCTGGCGCAACTCGATCCCGGCCGCTCGACACGACAAAAGTGACAATATTCGCACATGTGTCAAGATCTCTGCCTGTATCGTGCACCTGCAAATCGAAAGCCAACCAGCAAGCCGTTCTGCCGCAGTGGCATTGCTTCCGCCATTTTGGCCGATGAAATGCATCTACTCGGAATCGAGCTGCTGAGTGACGAATTGGCATGTTCGTCCTTAGTGATGCGCATCGCAGAACGGGGGGGATCTCGTGAAAACGAAGAAAAAACGCGAGAAAGTTGTCGCTGAAATTACAGCCACCCACCTGATGAAGCTCATGCAGGAACAAGGAAGATTTCTGGATCAGCAACAAGCGGTTGCCTTCTTCAACGAAGGCGATCGGGCCTATGTTATGTGGAAGCAGATGATGTACGCCGGTGAAAACTACATCAAGTCGGAACTGGCGCAGACTTCCCAGGCCAAAACCAATATGTCGAACTCCCGCCCTGCGGCCTGAGCTCGAGGCCAGCCAGATGTCTCGCTGACTTTACCGCAGGCAGTAGAGGAAGCTTTGCCCGGAGCAGGAAATTCTTATGTCGCGTGATACCAGCAAATATGTGAAGTTCGGCGGTGTCACCATTCTGATTCTTGTAGCCCTGGGTTACCTGGCATTCACCGGCGTCCAGCAAAGCAAGAGCTACTACGTCACCGTCAAGGAACTGCGTAGCATGGGCGATTCTGCCTACACCAGGCGGTTGCGTGTCGGTGGGAGCGTGCAGTCCGGTTCGATCAAGCGTACGGGCAGCAGAGTCGAGTTTGTGCTAGTCGAAAATGACCAACTCCTGGATGTAGTTTACAGCGGGACGGAAGCGCCGCCAGACACTTTCAAAGACAATTCCCAAGCGCTGGCCGAGGGCAGCTTCGGCCACGATGGTGTCTTTCACGCCAAGCAACTGCAAGCGAAATGTGCTTCCAAATATGCGCCACAACAGCCGGGTACTACCGCGAACGGGCCGGCGAAGAGCATGACGCAAGCGCGGGTTGCAAGTTCTGCGGCAACGATCAATTAGGACAAGTCATGAAAACAACCAAAATTGTGATGCTTACTCTGGCGATCGCGGTAGTGCTGTACATTCTGCTGCCCAGCCTGTCGTGGGCGGGGAATGGAACTGCACTGTCCAAGGCAAAACACCCAGCTGCCCACTCCATACGAATACCTCTGAGCTTGGGCAAAGGCGCGGGAGACAGGCTCCAACCTGGGAATGAAAACGATGCGCCAGTCGATGCCAGGTTGCCCAAGTAAAGAAGCCATGAGCGCCGATCCCAAACGTCCCATACTCGTGCTGCTTTTCAGTCACTGGATCAGCATGCTAGGCGTCGCGCTGGTGACCACCGCCGGGTTCTCCTGGCTATTTGTTCTGCCCATCCAGCTTCGAGGCCACGCCAGCAACCCATATATCGGCATTGTGGTCTTTATTGTAATCCCAATTATTTTCATCTTCGGTTTGGTATTGATCGCGCTCGGGGTTTTCCTGGCTCGGCGGCGCATCGAACACGACGAGGAATTGCTGTTGGCGGCCGCCGACCGGCGAGCCTTCATTCGGAGGCTTGCAATTTTCTTTGCGGTGACCACTGCAGCCAACATCATCATTGGGACCCAGGGCACCTACCGTGCTGTTCAGCATATGGAAACACCGCAGTTTTGCGGCCAGAGCTGTCACGTCATGAAACCAGAGTTCATCGCCCATGAGAACTCGCCGCACGCGCGCGTGGAATGTGTGGATTGCCACGTTGCTCCGGGCGCAACGGGCTGGGTGGCAAGCAAGATGGCCGGTACCCGGCAGTTGAGGGACGTAGTCTTCCACCGTGTCCACTACCCGATCGAATCGGCCATGGAAACCAACCGCCTGGTCCCCTCCCGCGTCACTTGCGAGCAGTGCCACTGGCCCCAGAAGTTTGACTCCGTTAAGTTGCGCGTGATTTACCACTTCCAAGACGACGCCACCAACACCCAGACCCAAACCGTTTTGATGATGCTCACCGGCGGCGGAGATCTTGGCGGCATTCACGGAAAACATCTCGGTCCCGGGGTTGAAATTCGTTACGCCAACGCAGATCCCCAACGTCAGACTATTCCCTGGGTGGAATACAGGAACCAGAGCACTGGCGAGGCGCGCGCATTTCTCGCGGATGGCTCGACCGTTCAGTCCGTCGCGAATCTACCCCGACATGTGATGCAGTGTGTCGACTGCCATAACCGTCCGACCCACACGTTTGAGCTTCCGGAGCGCGCCGTGGACACGGCCATGGGGCTGGGACGCATTTCTCCAACGCTACCCTTCATCAAGAAGAAAGCCGTCGAATTACTCAAGGCAACATATTCGAGCAACCAAGAGGCCTCGCGTGTTATCCCGGCAACATTAGCTCGCTTCTATCGGGAAACTTATCCGGCCATCTCAGCCCAGCGTTCCGGGGACATCTCCAATGCCGGGAATGAGGTCGCCGCAATCTACAACCGGAACGTGTTTCCCGATCTGAAGGTCACCTGGGGCACATACCCCAACAATCTCGGACATGCCGACTTCCCGGGGTGCTTTCGCTGCCATGATGGATCGCACTCCACATCCGATAAGAAGATGACCATCACGCAGGACTGCAACACCTGCCACGAGCCGCTCGCGATTGAAGAAGCACAGCCCGGGGTACTGAAGACGCTAGGACTCGCAGACCGCATCGCCAGCCTGCAAGAACGTTGAGGCCAGGGACCAACTACGGGCGTTTGGAAGTGATGCTCCGGCGTGCTTTCCTTGACCAGACGGTATGCTTAGATGGTAAATTGCGCTGATTGCCACAACGGTGAGACCTCGCCGTAGATGATAGTGCAGTGGGCGCGTGGCGAGTAAACTGAGCGGGCCAATGATTTTCCTCGACGAAAACGGGGCCGTGGTTGTTCTCGTTACGCTCACCATCTTAGTGCAGTGCGCGGGCATGACGGCCCTCATCCAGTGGATAAAGGCCCAGTTCCCCACTGGCATTCACCGCCTTGGGCTCGCCCATTCCTTCTTGCTCGTGGTTCGGTTCACTAGTCTCCTTGTCTGCTTGCACATGCTGCAGATTCTGTTGTGGACTGGATTCTACCGTTGGAGGCTTCTTGCAACCTGGGAAGCGGCTTTATACTTTTCGGCAGCCAATTATTCGACAGTCGGCGCGGGGGACATCTTGCTCCAGCGAACGTGGCGATTGATGGGCCCGGCCGAAAGCGTTACGGGTGTCCTGATGTGCGGCCTCTCCGCCGCCTTCCTGTTTGCCCTCGTCACCCGGCTCATTGAGCTCGAGGACCCGGCACTAGCGGAACCGCGCGCGAGCGCTTCTCCTTGCGAAGACGGCGCAGCCAATACAGAGACGGCGGATGTACTTAGGTCGCCCTCTCGTGATGGCCTGTAACATGCAGCCTGATCGAGCTCAGTGTGACGCCAGCGGCCCCGGCGTCTTTCTGTGCTGGCGCGGCCGCCTGGTCCTAAATTGCATCGTCTGTACTCTATCGATAAGTCGATGAGTTTGTGAAACCGCACTTTACGGATAGTGTCTAGCGAGTCTGAAGAAGCTTGTACTACAAATACGCGCCAAGCACGCTGAGCGAGTCGACGACCGCCAGTACAAAGCCTATTCCCAGCAGCATAATCAACGCGAATATCTGTTGATCGTTACTATCGGCGTTAACATACATGTGAACGGGATAAATCATGGCGACGACATTCACCATTGCCAGGACTGTCCAGAAGGTTGGCTTGCGACTTGTTTTTTGCATGGTTCGCCCTTTGTCGTAGTAGATCGGTATCCCACTCCGGTCCGCGGCGTTTACAAAGACGCAACTCTTGTCCTTATCCACGCCTGTAACTTCGCTCCTAACCACAGTCGTGTTTTCTGGTTTTCGCAGCACTCCACGCAACAGCGAGCCCTCCAAAGTCTCCATCCACAATGGCGGTCTTTGCGACCGATGCCATTTCCTCTCTGCGTTTCCTAGGGCGCGAGTGAGAGCCGTGATCCGACAAACTACTGTGTAGCAATAACAATGCCGAATATCGTGCCATGACGGCGCACCACAGGAAGATATTATGAGGAGAATCGGGGGTGGCCCGTCAGAGAAGTGTCAACCGTTTGGCAGCTCGCCCATTTTGTCGGTCGGGAATTTGATCAGGATCTACTGATGACGCTGCCACACGATGCCGATCCCTGCGATGAGCGTGGCGAGTTCCACACCTGTGTATATGCCGGCCCTATGTTTCAGTACCCGATACAGCTACAAGCGGGAGAGATTGTCACTCGCGATGGATTCGCTTACGCCGATTTCGATAGTCCTCAAGGCCGTGGACTGCAACCCGGAGCGAGGCTGCGCCGACCACCGTCCTGCTGGATCCCGCGGCGCGCTTGGTCAGCTTTAGATCACATCCCGCTCGCGGGCACTTGCACGACCTCTGCGGCGACTGGCAGGGTGAAGTGGAACGTCGCGCCCCGTCCGTCGTTGGCTGTGGCCCACAAACGGCCGCCATGCGACTCAATAATCGAGCGGCTAATCGCCAGGCCCATGCCGGAGCCCTGCGGTTTGGTGGTGAAGAAGGAATCGAAAATCTGGTCCGCTTTTTCCGCCGGCAATCCTACGCCGGTGTCGCTTACCGAGATCAGCACTTGGCCATCCCGGCTCAGTTGCGACTTGACCGTTAGGACTCCGCCTGTCTCTTTCATCGCCTCGATGGCGTTGAGCATAAGGTTCATGAGCACCTGCTGCAGTTGCACACGATCCGCGGTGATCTTGGGAAGATCCTTAGCGAGATCCGTGCGCATCGAAACGGCGTAGAGGTTGGCCTCACCCCGCAGCAGGACGGTCATTTCGCGGACGATTTCATTCACATCGACCGCCTCACGTTTGGGAGGAGACTTCTTGTACAACGATCGCAAGCGATCGATGATCTCGGTGGCGCGGTTTCCGTCTTTGATGATTCTCGCTGTCGTTTCGCACGCCTTTCCACATTAGGCTCATCGCGCTTGAGCCATCGCAAGGCCGCCGTGGCGCTGGTGATGGTCGCCAGTAATGGGCTGTTTTAGCTCGTGAGAGAGCGAGGCCGCCAATTCTCCCATAGTGCTCACGCGATTCATATGTGCGAGATCCGTCCGCAGTTGCTCGCGCTCTTGCTCGGCGCGTCTGCGATCTTCAATGTCGGTCGAGTTACCGTACCACTTGATGATCTTGCCTCGCCCGTCGCGCAGCGGCACGGCGCGCATCAGGAACCAGCGATATTCCCCGCCCGCACGCCGAAAACGCAGTTCGTTCTCGAAGGCTTGGCCGGTCTCCACTGAAGCGCGCCACTTCCCCGCGTTGCGCTTTAAGTCTGAAGGGTGAACGGCGGCCGACCAACCTGAGCCCACCGACTGGTCGGCGGAAAAACCCGTATATTCCTCCCAGTGGTGATTGACGAAGTCGACATAGCCATCGGGCAGGGCGGTCCAGGCAAACGTCGGCATCGTCTCAATCACGTCCCGAAGCTTCTTTTCCTGAAGCCGCAGTTGCCGAACACGCAATAGGTAGGCCGCCCAAAGTAATCCGAGGAGTGCGGTGGCGCACATTGCGCGGAACCAGTTCGTCTGGTAGTAGGCGGGCGTAATGGCGAAAACCAGAGATGCGCCTTCTTCGTTCCACACCCCGCTGTTGTTACACGCGATCACCCGGAAGCGGTAATTGCCGGGCCCCAGATTGTTGTAGAAGGCGCGACGACGCGTTGCAGCATCTTGCCAGTCTGAGTCGTGGCCGACAAGCATGTACCGGAACTGGACTTTTTGCGGCGCAGCAAAGCTCAGGGCCGTGTAATCAATCTCGACGTCGCGCGTCAAGGCGGGCAGATGGAGCATTTCTGCAACCGGGTAGTCCTTGTGATCGGCAATCACTCGTTCGATACAAACGGGTGGGACTATGCCATTTCTGTATGTTCGAGTGGGATCGACCATCTGAAGAACATCTGAGGCAGCGAACCAGAGTTTTCCATCCCGCGTTTTTGTGGCCATCGGCTGCAACGGCAGAAAAGTACCGCGCGGCCGTAAACCGTCGAACTTATCAAACAGCTCAGTCTGCAGTTTGCGGTCGCTGTGCCCGAGCCACTTATCGTATTCCGCCTTCGTGACCCTGACTAGGCCTCGTTGCGCATAGAGCCAAAGCGCGCCAACATCATCGCGGATTGCGGTAAAGACCGCGCCCTCGGGAATGCCATTAAGATGGTTGAGCACCTGCCAATGTTGGTTGTCCCAGTGAAAGAATCCCTCGCTGGTCGAGAGCAGCAAAGAATCGTCGGAGTCCACTGCAAGGTCCATCAAGGTGAATTCGCTGCTTTGCGCGGGTATTGAAATCGTACTGGTCTGGCCGTCGCGGTAATAGGTGAGGGTGCCGTTGAGCGAGCCGATCCAGAGGCCACCTCTGTGATCGGGCGCAAGATAGCCTGTAGGCCGGTTGTCGCTGCTCACCGAAATCACCAGGTATGCGGTTTGGTCTTTGACTCGAAAGAGTTCATGATGTGGCGTTAAGGCCCAAATCGTGTGGTTGGCGTCCTCGGTGATTGCGGCAATCCCCCCATTGGCGATGCTGGAGCCATCCGGACGTTTGAATTCTTTGAACCGGCCGTGCTCATAAGACATCAACCTGCCATCGAGCCCCAGCCAAACAACGCCCCTGTGGTCCTGATAAAGCGCCCCTACGTTCTTGCCAGGCAGGCCTTCCTTGGCCGACAGCATGGAGTGCTCTCCATGGGCAAGGATATCGATGGCGCTGCCGTTTCCAACCCATAGAGAACCATCTTGCAAACCAAGAACGGTAAGAATGGATGCCTGCGACAATCCCTCGCGAGTGGAGTAGGTGATCACGGGAATATCACGGAACTTATCTATCCCCGTGTCGGTCCTCACCCAGAGATTGCCTTCGCGATCCTCGTAAAACGAATTCACCGATTTGCCCGAAAGACCTTCGGCGATCCCATAATGTTCTGCTCTGCCGTTGCGAATCCGATAAATGCCGTCGCTATCGGTGCCGATCCACAGTAAGCCGTTCCGATCGACGTACAATGCGATGGCATCGAATTTGCTTCCGTCGAATCCTGGAATGACATACGGTGCCCACTTCCCGCCGGAGAGATAACGGACACCCAAGCCGGCGCCGGCGCCGTCGGTCGCGGCCCAAACCGTCCCCGACTTCCCGATTGCGACATCGTTTACCCCTTCTCCGGCATCTTGACGGTGGGCTAACTCGTTCAAATACGCAGTGGCGGGAGAGCCGGGCCGCCAGCGATAGAGCAGGTTAGAGCCAAACCATATATATCCCGCGCTGTCTTCTGTCAGGCCAAGGGCATAGCGGCCGGCAATTCCATCGTTCTTTCCATAGCAGTGCAGCCCACTTCCCTCAACACGGCACAATGGTCCTTCGCCGGGGAGAACGTGATAACGAGTGACCCAAATCGTGCCTTGTTTATCCTCGAATATCTTGGCAGTACCGTTATGCCTGGCAGGATCGGAGTACCACTGGAACTTGCCATCTTTCAAACGGCCCAGACCGCTGGTTGTGCCGATCCACAAACTGCCGTCGCGGGCGCCTAGCAGGTACTGGTAACCACGGCTTGGCAGCTTGAGGTCAGGCGGGGCATAGGAGGCGAACGTAACGCCGTCAAAGCGCATCAGGCCGCTGGCTGTTCCGAACCAGAAGTAGCCATCAGCAGTCTGAGTGAATGGGCCGTGAAAGTCCTCGGCGACATCTTGCGTTCGCCATGCGGTGTGCGCGTATTGACTGATTTCGAAAGACGGGTCCAGGGCGGACGCGCAAGCGCAACAGGCCAGCAGGATGCCCAGCGCGATTACGGCTCGTCTCCCCATGTTCTCATTTTAATCTTCTGGGCGTGTCGACAGGTAGAGCTACCCCTTTGACCACACCCCGTCAAAGATGGTCCTTCCTGGCCTTTTGCGCGAGCTACAACGACCAAATCGCCCACTCATTCGAGCGAACCCAGCGGCGTCAGGATGTGGTCGAGAATTCGACACTGCGATGGATTATGTTCACACCTGGACTCTGACATTGCTCCTCTTCGGCCTCACGCGCTACAGATCTGCGCTCTTTCTGCTGATAACAATCGCGGAGCCTCACCGCTTACGAGAACGTTCTCCTTTGGAAGGGCACGTGCTTCCTCAACTCACGTCGGTCATGAGGACCACGTATGACGCTCATGCATATGCTTCGATACTTCACTCGCCGCGCCTCGTTTGCACAGCATTTGAGTTGGGCCTGGACTCTCCCTGTAGTATTTCTCGCCTCCGTCGCTCCTGCTGGGCATGCGCAGAACCTCAACTGGGAAGGTCAGACTGGAGCCTTCGTAACGCCTTTCGCGTACACCAGCTCTTCGCCCGCAGGAGGCTTCGGACTTCCAGCCATCGGTTTTCACTATCTCAATGGCGGTAATGTGCTCGGAGGTTTCTACGAAGTCTCGGGCACTGTTGGGTTCCTGAAAAGATTCGAAGTTGGATACACTCGCGCGATGAATTCGGATGGGTCAGTACCCAGTCTCAGCCCGCTATTCGATGGTGGTTTCAACATCTTCCATGGGAAAGCCAATCTGCTGGGCGAAAAGGCAGGAAAGCACAGCTATATTCCCGCGATCTCGGTGGGATTCGTGGCGCGCACCAATGTGCGGCGGGTGGGTGGAGTCCTCGACAGCAAAGACACGCACAACGAAGACTTCTATCTGGTCGTGACCAAGACGATTACTCAATTCAAATTCTTGCCCATCGTCGGCAACTTCGGCATCAAAGCCACGAACGCCTCCGTACTGGGCATAGCGGGCAACGCACCTTACTGGCAAGGCCGGCTCTTCGGCACTGTTGGATTTGTAGTTCCTGGTCCGGTAAAGAGCAAAGTCGTTGTCGGTTCAGAGTTTCTGCAGGAGCCTCGCCACATAGCAGGTCTCCCCGGAGCCAGCCTACCGACGACGTTAACCTATTTTGCAGGGTGATCCCTCGCGGCGAACTACCCTTCAATGTCGATTTCGGTGTGGCCCAAGTGGCGAACAACATAATGCCAGGTGTGAAGCTGCAGGTGCGATCGCAGTTTGCGTTGGGAGCGTCATACCGCTTCTAGCTTGTCGCGAAGCAAAGCATCGAATGCCGGTTGCTGCCCCAACATAACCGGCGGCAGCGAGAAGGAACGAAGAGTGCTTGAAGAAGCTTTACAGGACTAAGCGACTGAAATTCGCTCCGTTCGTTTGATCGAGTGTTCCTGAGTACGGTTCACGTCCCAAATAATTAAACCATCACACAAGGAGATACAACCTATGGCGTACCAAACAATCAATCCATACACGGAAGAACTAATCAAATCATTCAGCGAGCACACGGACGCGCAATTGCAAGAAGTTATTGCAAAAGCCGAAGCTGTGTACGAGAACGACTGGAGTCTGAGGTCCCTTGCCGAGCGCAGGAAGATCGTCAAGAATGCTGCCGCGATTCTACGTGAAAAACTCGATGACTTCGCCGAGCCCATCACGCTCGAGATGGGCAAATTGTTCCGCGAGGCGCAGGCGGAGGTCAAGCTGAGCGCCGACATACTGGACTACTATGCCGATAACGCCGGGACCTTTCTGGCGCCCCGCAAGCTCAAGGTAGCGGAAGGAGAGGCTCTCGTAGAGAGCGAACCGCTGGGCGTGCTGTTCTGCGTGGAACCGTGGAATTTCCCGTATTACCAGCTGGCACGCGTGGCCGGCCCAAACCTGATGGCAGGCAATGTTCTCATCATCAAGCATGCGCCCAATGTGCCGCAGTGCGCGCTGGCGTTCGAAGAGCTGTTTCTGGATGCCGGTGCTCCGGAAGGCGTCTACACCAACGTTTTCCTTTCAAACGAGCAGGCCGCGAAGGCGGTTGCGGATCCGCGGATCAAAGGCGTTGCACTGACGGGCAGCGAGAGGGCGGGTTCGGCGGTTGCTGCTGAAGCCGGGCAGGCTCTGAAGAAAACAACGATGGAGCTTGGCGGCAGCGACGCGTTCATCGTCCTGGACGATGCGGACTTGGATACTGCCGTTAAGTGGGGTGTCTGGGGGCGAATGAATAACACTGGTGAGTGCTGCGTGGCCGCAAAGAGGTTTATCCTCCACGAAACAATCGCCGACGCGTTTCTGGAGCGCTTCAGAGAAAAAACTCGAGGCGCTGGTCCCTGGTGATCCGATGGACCCTAACACCACGCTGGGCCCGCTGTGCACCAAAGGTGCGCTGGAGTTGGTAGAGAGCCAGATCCAGATGGCGGTCGATGGCGGTGCGAAGGTGCTCACAGGCGGCAGGCGGCTCAACCGCCCTGGCTACTTTCTAGAGCCTACAATCCTGACCGATATAACTCCGGAGAACCCAGCTTTCCATGTGGAGTTCTTCGCCCCGGTGGCGCTGATCTTCCGCGTCAAGAATGAACAAGAGGCGATCGACCTTGCTAACGACTCCCCGTACGGGCTGGGTGGATCGGTGATCACAAAGATATTCAGCGAGGGAAGCGCGTTGCGCGCCAAGATCGACACCGGAATGGTCTTCATCAACCAATCGACCTGGACCGCACCCGACCTTCCATTCGGCGGCGTGAAGAACTCCGGCTATGGCCGTGAACTCTCCGATCTGGGCATCAGTGAGTTCGTCAACAAGAAACTGATCCGCGTGGCTTGATCGCCCTCGCGGCAATCTCGAAGCCTGTTGTATTCCCTCTTAGGCGCGGCTGGCTTGCTGCCCGCGAGTTGCAGTGCTCCAGTCGTAATACACCGGTCTGAAAGGCGGACGGGCGTGACAAACACGCCCGGTCGCTTGCTATCTGCTTTCTCCTGCAAGAACGCAGGCCACACGAAGAAGACGTGGGGCGTGAGCTTACGCACGATTTTCTTGTCGCCGACCGCAGTTCAGATCGCCCAAGTGTATTTTGCATGCAGATGCAGGTTAGAAGTTCATGCTCAAGCCAAACTCCATGGCACGGGGCGCGCCCAGGTTGAAGACGCCGGTGCCCGCTCCGACTCGGTTGGTGATTCGGGTGGCGGGGGTCGTCCCATTAATCGAGCCTGCCGTGCCAGTCAGGCCGCCAGTCAACGCGTTCGGGGGCAGATCGAAGTTCGCCATGTTGAACAGATTGAAGAGGGCCACACTCGGTTGGAATGCGAGGGTGTGCGAGTAGGCTTCTATCTTGTAGGTCCAGGCCAGATTCAGGTCGAAGTCGCGCAGGTTTCCCATGCTGACCTGGTTGGGTGGTGCGAAGTGCAGCGAGCAGTTCGGACTGTTGATGCTGCCGCCTGCGACACACGGCGCCACCGCCCCGAGTTGCTGCAACTGCGCCAGCGTGAACAAGCCGTTCTGGATCAGTACCTGTCCGGCAGGCGTGGCCTGGTTGCCGTATTTGTTGTTGTACTGGCTAAGCAGCTGGTTGATCGTGCTGCCATTCACCTGCGATCCGAACGCTCCATTCACGGTTCCCGGAAGCGGGTCCTGCGTCGTACCGTCGCCTGTGAAGTCGGTCTGGAAGATTGCGCCCGGACCGCTGCCGGGTACTTCGATCGGCACCGAGAGCGCCGAGTAGAAGTGGCCGATAAATGACAGCTGGAAGTTCCCGGGCAGGGCGCTGACTACGCCGAACGACAACTGATTCGGCCGGTTCAGCAGCGAGGGCCCAAAGTAGCGGTTGGGATTGTCGTTGTCGAGCGAAGCAACGATGAAGTCTTGATCGCTGTTGGAAATGCCGCCCAGGACACCGAGAATTCCCGGTCCACCACCTGAATTCTTGAACGACGAATACGAGTAGGAGATCTGTGCATTCACGGAACGCAGGCCCTTGAACGGATTCGTCTTCTGGTAGACCAGCTTCACATCGAGAGCGTTGTACTTGGAGATGCCGGCGGGAACCAGGAAGGGCATGGCCGGAGCGTTCGGGTTTTCGCCGCCGAACGCGCAACCCGTCGCGCACGTGCCGCCGAGATCGCCCTGTGAGTCGAGACCATTCTGCGCAAAGTTCGCAATGGTCGCACCGGCCGCAATCGCACAGTTAATGGCAGCAGCAGTGGTTCCACCGCCGCAGCCGAATTGGCTAGTCGTCGCGGATATGGCAGCCAGGGCGGAGTTCTTGTAGAAGTAGCGCACATCGCCCGTGTGGTTCTGATCGACGCCAAGAAGCAGACCCGTGGTTACATTGCGCACGTAATCCACGACTGAGCACGACACCCGGGCTAAGCTCACGCTGAATGCCGACGTTGATCTGCGTCGAACGAGGAGTCTTGTAGTCAGGAGCGAACAACCCGAGCCGGAAGTTAATTCCAGGTTCCAAGAATCCGGTTTGCAAGTAATTGGGATTAGGATTGGTGAGGCTAAAGGGCGATAACGCCTGATATTCCGCTTGCAGCTGAGCAATCGCCGAGGCTGCGTCGCCGATGCGAACCGGACTGCCCGGCGAGCCACACTCTGCCTGGCCGCCTGATAACGGCACTCCGGGCAGCTGAAACCCTTGACCGGCGTTGCAAGCGGCCGGGGTCTGCAGGAACGCTCCGGTCGGCAGTCGCAACGGACGATCAAAAAGAACATTGTTCCAGATCACGTTTTCGTAATACAGACCGATACCCGCGCGGATGGCCGTCTTGCCGTCCTTCCACGGGTCCCATGCGATTCCCAGTGACGGGCCGAAATTCAGATTCGGATTGGGAATTGGAGCGCCCAAGTTCGGCCAGCTCGGTATTAGGTTGTTAAGGTAAGTTTGTGCGGGCAAGTCACTGTCGGTGCGGCCGGTGTCGCGGTCGTAACGCAAACCGAGGTTCACCGTGAAGTTAGGAAACATCTTCCAGGTGTCGGCGATGTAGAGTCCGAGACGATTGTCGGGACCGAGTCCGCCCGCGGGGAAGCCGAACGCCGGCTGCGTGGTTGAGAAGCCCTGGCCATTGCCGAGGATCACCGTCTCGACCGGGTAGTTCAGTGGATTCGAGGCACCGCCCGGGAAGGGACCAGTCGCAGCAAACGCAGTGTCGTCAATTCCGCTGAAATTGATTCTGGTTGGTGATGATCTGGGGCGCCAGCGCAAAGGCATTGGCGAAGTTGCCGCCCTGGATGTGGTTGAAGTCCACACCGTAGCGGAGGATATGCTTTCCCACGGTTTTCGCGCCGTCGTAACTGATCTGCTTATTGCTCTGCAGCGTGCTCTGCGGAGCCAGCAGGTTTGGACCGGTTTGCGGCCCATTGACTACGAAGATGTTGACGTGTTGCCCGTTGCCGGGGAAATCTGACAGAGGCAGGCCGCTGCCAATCGTCGCGTCAACGATCTCGTTCTGAAACTTCAGATAGCCGAAGCGGAAGCTGTGCGTCCACGACCCGGTCGTGAAATCGGCGCCGCCCACGTAGTTACGCGAGTAATTCTTCGACTGATAGACCTGCAGGCTATCGGAGAAGAACGTTCCGTCCGCCTGGATCTGCGAGTAGTTGTAACGGAAGAACAGCTTCACGTTGTGCAGTGCGACGTAGTCGAGGCGTCCGAGGAAGTTTGGATTCTTGTAAGGAGAATTGTAGCCACCACCGAAGTTCTGAAACGGCGGCGCATACACCACAGGTGTGAACAGGTTCTGATACGTCGCGTCGCCCTCAGCGAAATAGAACAGCTTGTCCTTGATGAACGCACCTCCCAGCGTGCCGCCGTACTGATTGCGGTGATAGTTGGGATCAGGCTGGCCCGCGGGCTTGGGCAGCGACGCATCGACATTGCTGCTGCGGTAATACTCGTACCCGCTGCCATGGATCGTGTTCGTGCCGGACTTGGTTGACACGTTTACCACACCCGAGGAGCTCAGGCCGTTGGAAAGATCCATCGTGGACTGGGTGATCTGGAACTCCTGGATCGCGCTGGCGGAAATGTTGCCGGTGGTCGTGCCGACGGTCTCGTCCGAGATGTCGATGCCGTCCACCTGGATGCGGGCAGTACGTCCGAAGCGCGAACCGATGGAGACCGACTGATAACCGATCTTGGTCGGGTCGAAGTTGGTGCCGTCCTGGATCTGCACCCCCGGCTCGAGCTGCGCCAGGTCAAGGAAATTGCGCCCATTTACCGGCAGGCTGTCGATCTGGCTGGCGGTGAGCACGCCTTCCACCGAGGTCGTCTCGGTATTGACCGTCACCGTCGAGGCATCCACCTTGACGGTCGTGGACTCGTGGCCAATCTTAAGGCTGAAGTCAATCGCGGTATTGTTGGCGATCTTGACATTCACCTGCTCCTCGGAGGTTTCGAAGCCTTTGGCTTCGACTTTCACTAAATATTTGCCCGGGGCAATGGACCCGGAGTTGTAAAAGCCGCTGGAGTTGGTTGTCAGGTTGGTGGTGACACCTGTGTCGATATGTGTGATGGTTACCTTCGCGCCGGGTACAGCGGCACCACTGGGATCAACCACCGTGCCGTTGATATTGCCGGTTGAGATTGTTGCCTGACCTTGCAGAACGGAGGGTAGGAGGAGAGAAACTGCCAGCGCAGTGATTACGACAGTAAGTCGCTGCTTCTGAGTCAAACCAGCTCTTAAAACCGTCATGCACCTTCTCCTTTGTATAAACGGATGGAGAAGAAACGGAAACCCTACGCCAATTGCTGCTTGAAAACCTCGACGCCAGTTAGAGACAGGTCGGTTTTTTACTCTTGCGATACTGCCCGCAGATTACCCAGAAGTCAATGGATTAGGGAGGAATTGCCGACAACCGGACGTGATGTGTGGGATCGCAAAACTGGTCGGTGGATTCTATCGTGTACTCGCACAGCGCTCCTCCCGTGAATGTTGTAACCGGGATGAACGGCTTCCTGTCAGGAGCCTCCAGCGTGCAGCGGCCGAATGTGGTTCCAGGCGTGCCCTTCTACGTTGCCGATCCCAACGCGCCCGGCGGATGGACCATCAATAAAGCGGCCTTCAACATCCCATCAACGAGATGCAGGGCGATTTGGGACGCAATGCCCTGCGCGGCTTCGGGGCCACCCAGATCGATTTCACCGTTCGCCGAACCTTCGCCCTCAGCGAGCGCGTCCGGCTGCAGTCGAGCGCGGACCTCTTCAACATCTTCAACCACCCCAACGTCCGCGGCCCGCGGTCAGAGCAACTGGCGCTAAGGCTTCAGTTCTAGACATCGGACTGCACGGCACTCGCTCGTGGCGGGCCGGTCTCGCGCGTGTTTCCGTGTGGCAACTCGGCAGGGGCTTTCTGCGGAAGTATCGGCAACAGGATGGAGCCGAAGTTCGAGGCTGCGACTCAAACGCGGGTGTTGGGAGACGTTGCCATGCTTCCGACAAACGGGTGAACGGTCTGTCGTCCGATCGGTCGCCAATGTTCCGGGCAACAGGTAGCCAGCGCTCGTGCGGAGACTCGGATGGCAGCGTGTTTGCATGCACTCCTCTTGGCGGAGTCTGACACCCATGACGCCGATCTTAAGGCCATCAACCGGGGCTGGGTGGGATATTCGGGACTTCGCATAGATTCGGCGGCAGGCTCTGGTTCGCAGGCTGAAGTGCATCCGGATGACCTAAACCAAGTGATCGAGACATGGCGAGTGTCATTGGCCGGTGGCGAGCCGTTGGACTCTAAGAAGCGGCTCCGCGGTGCGGACAGGAAGTATCGCTGCTGCGGCCCCGCGCCGTGCCGCTGCGAGAAGTGCGGGGGAAGATTCTGCGAGGTACGGAGTAATGACCGACATGGTTGATCGCAAGCGGGCGGAGGACGCTCGTGCAGAAATAGAAGAGCAATGGAGAGCCGCATTTCAGAGCAATCCCACGATGTACTTCGTTGTGGACGCAGAAGGCGAGATCGCACTCGTGACACAGTCGGCGCCGAGCGATTGGGCTACAACGTGCACGAACTGATCGGGCAACC
>CAVTMX010000013.1:0-44230 GCA_963735915.1 uncultured Acidobacteriaceae bacterium
GCCTGATTCCGGTCAAACAATGGTGGAGATGGCCTTCTCCGCAACAGTGTTTCTGTCCTTGTTGCTGGCGGTCATCGACTTCGGATGGATGTTCTCAAACAAGCTGACGCTGCAGAATGCGGTGCGCCAGGCCGGCCGATATGCCATTACCGGACAGTGCGTCCAAAGCAATGGCTCTTGCTCGCTGACGCGATATAACTCCATCATTCAGACCCTGGAAAATTACTCGTTAGGCCTTATCAACGCCAACAACGTGGGTAGTGTGGTTAGCATCACCTGCACCAATCTGGGTGGAGGCTGCCCCAACGGCGCGGGCGGGCCCGGGGATACTGTAACCATTAAGGTCACGTATCCCTATCAGTTTGTGACGCCGTTCGTCGCGCCTTTGTTTCCCAACCATTCGTACACCATCAAGGTGAGTTCGGCCTTTACCAACGAGTCGTTCCCGCCGAACCAAAGCTAGGGAGGAGCCATGCGTCGCGAACTGATGAAAGGCGAGTCTGGCCAGGCACTGGTTGAGCTGGCGTTCATAGCCACTACTCTTCTGGTGTTCATCCTGGGCATCGTCGATTACGGACGCGCCATTTACGACGTTGAAGTCATGAAGAACCTTAGCGGAGAAGGCTCGAGCATGGCTTCGCGCATAGATCCGTCCCAACTCGCAAGCGCGGTGCAGACGGTGGTGAACGATGCGGGCGCGGACTTGAGCATGAGCACCAACGGTTGCGTGATCATCACCATTGTCACCAACCAGGGAGGGACCCTGACCATCACGGCGCAAGCCAAGAACTGCGCGATTTCCGCCAGCAGCAAGATCGGCTGTCTGCAGGGAGTGAACGGCTGCCAAAGCTCGTCGCCCACCCTGCCGGCCTATGCCGCAACCGGCTTGAGCGACCAGGTGAACGGCTCGTCGCTTGCCGTCACCGAGGTGTACTACAACTTCAGCCCGATCACTCCTATTACTGCGCTACTAGGCTCCGGCTCGATACCATCCCAGTTCTACTCGGTGGCTTATTACTGAATAAAGGGAAACCGCCATGCCAAACACCAATAGCCGAAAGAATGAGCAAGGTCAGATCACGGTGTTATTTGCGTTCGCCATTGTCTTCCTGGTGTTGGCCACCGGTCTGGCGATCGACGCGGGACTCTGTTACGTCGCGAAAGCTAAGCTGTCGTCCGCGGTGGATGGTGCATGCCTGGCAGGCATGAAAAGCCTGGGCCCGCTGGGACAAACCACAGCCAACACCGTGGCTACTGACATCTTCTACGCGAACTACGGACCCAATCCGCCCATCCCGGCGGTGACGTTTCCCACCGATGCCTCCGGCAATCAGCAAGTGAAGGTTACTGCGACCACCAGCGTTCGTACGCTATTCATGCAGATCATACCTTCATTGAAGACAGTGCCGGTGAGCGCCACCGCGGTCGCGACCCGCGCCAAGCTGATTATGACCATCGTGGTCGACCGTTCAGGATCGATGTGCGGCGGTACACATCATTGTTCAAGTGGAAGCGGCGACCTTGGAGGTGACGCGGTGACGGCCGCCGTGCCCGACTTTGTAGCCAATTTTGACAATACGCCCAATACCGGCGACGAAATTGGGCTGGTCAGCTTCTCCGATAACTCGGTCATCAACTACTCAATCAACTACAGTTTTCAGACTCCAATCGACAGCGCGATTTCCACCATGAGTTACGTGGGTGGCACCTTCGGTACGGGCGCCGGCACGGGAACGCTGCAGAGCACCACGATCGGACCGCCGCTCTCGCTGGCCGGAGTGCAAAACGACAGCGTGGGCATCATCTCCGGACAAAATGTGGTCAAAGTAGTCGTGTATCTCACCGACGGCTTGATGAATACGGTCCAGGACAAGTTTCATTGCAAAGGGAAGAACGGCAACAGCAACCCCGACACCCTGCTGAATTATGGCGGATATGATGTTAGCTCGGGTTCTACGACGTGCGCCGCCATAATGGATCCCACCAGCGCTACCACCCTTTTCCAAAACAACGTTTCTAACTGCGATAGCCCTTCGGGTTCCGGGAGTAATGCGTCCTTCAATTACAGTGCGTCGTCCTCGACTTGCAAGGACAGCAACGGGAACAACGTATACAGATTTCCCTCTCAGCAGCCAGGGAGCGGGGGATCACTGGACTTCCTGCAAACCAATGTCACAGGCGAGGCGAAGTATCGGGCGAAGCAAACCGCAATTGCATTGGAAACTGAGAGCCCGCATCCGAATTACATCTACACCATCGGCTTGGGCAGCTCTGTGAGTGGTGACCTGTGCACCCAAGCTCTTCTTGCAACCATCGCCAACGATCCTGCGGCCGCGAGCTACAGCTGTCCCGCCAGCCCAGGGGTCTATACTACGAGTCAGACCAGCGGGGAATTTTTCTTAATCCCCGGCACGGAATGCCCCGGTACCGGTTCTAGTTGCACGACTGCCATGCGCCAGGTCTTCCAGACCATCGCGGCCAAGATTCTGTTGCGGCTTACGCAGTAAGCCAACACAGCTGCGGGTCAGGCGTCGGACAAACTTAGCCGCACCCTTCGTTCCCAACGCGACTCCTCTCGGCGCCGCATTTATAACGGTGGATGCGTCGGGCTTCAGCCCGGCGAAACAAAGGGCTATTGACGGCGGCTTGCAAGCCGGGGCTAAAGCCCGGTTCCGTCGTCGTCCTTTCGGCACGGCTGAAGCCGTGCCCTTCCACCGTTCAGCGTTCAAACCGAGCCACTACTGATCGTTGGCAGCGTTTGACCCCGCTCTTCGCCGCCTGATACCTTCGAAGGTTTGCCTCATCCGCAAATTTCCATCAGAGAGATAGCGCATGGCAATCAAGTTCAAGGGCGTGGACTTCATCGAGTTCGATTCCCTGCTCACCGACGACGAGCGGCTGGTCCGCGACACCACCCGCAAGTTCATCGAAGACAACCTCATCCCCATCATCGAGCAGTGCAACCGCGAAGGCCGCTTCCCCAAGGAGCTGGTCAAGCCCATGGGCGAGCTGGGCTTCTTCGGCGCCAGCCTGAAGGGCTACGGCTGCGCGGGCATGTCGAGCGTGGAATACGGGCTGATGATGCAGGAACTGGAGCGCGGCGACAGCGGCGTGCGCTCGTTCGTCAGCGTGCAGTCGGCGCTGTGCATGTATCCCATCTACGCCTTCGGCAGCGAGGAGCAGAAGCAGAAGTAGCTGCCCAAGATGGCGCTGGGCGAGGTCCTCGGCTGCTTCGGGCTGACCGAGCCGGACGCGGGCTCGAATCCCGGCGCGATGCGCACGCGCGCGCGCAAGGACGGCAACGAGTACGTCCTGAACGGCGAGAAGATGTGGATCACCTCCGGCTCGATCGCCGACATCGCCATCATCTGGGCGAAGGTCGACGACGAGGACGAGCTGGTCCGCGGCTTCATCGTCGAGACCAACCGGCCCGGATTCCGGGCCGCCGACGTGCACGGCAAGTGGTCGCTGCGGGCGTCGGTGACTTCAAGCCTTTCTTTGCAGGATGTGCGTATCCCTGCGGACAACCTGCTGCCTGAGTCCGGCGGCCTGAAGTCGCCGCTGAGGTGCCTGAACCAGGCGCGCTACGGCATCGCCTGGGGCGCGATGGGCGCGGCCATGGCCTGCTACGACTGCGCGCTGCAATACGCGCAGTTCCGCAAGCAGTTCCACGATCAGCCCATCGCCGGCGCATCAACTGGTGCAGGAGAAGCTGGTGTGGATGATCAGCGAGATCACCAAGGCGCAGTTGCTGGCGCTGCAGGTCGGCCGGCTGAAGGACGCGGGCAAGGCGAAGCCGTGGCACATCTCGATGGCCAAGCGCAACAACGTCTGGATGGCGCTGGAGTGCGCGCGCATGGGCCGCGACATTCTCGGCGCCAACGGCATCGCCGACGAGTATCCCATCTTCCGCCACATGGCCAACCTGGAGTCGGTGAAGACCTACGAGGGCACGCACGACATCCACACGCTGATCATCGGCGAGCACATCACCGGGCACGCCGCGTTCTAGAAGCCGTTGTCGGTTGTCAGTTGCCGGTTGTCGGTGTTTGAAGGGGCGTAGCTTCCGCTGCGCCGTTACATTTCACTTTGTCATCCCGAGCGGAGCGAAGTGTAGCCGAAGGATCTGCGGTTTGCCCCGAACAACAAGGAAAAAGCAGGTCCCTCCACGCGGGCTGAAGCCCTTGGTCGGGATGACAAGAATAAAAGTAGGATCTGGACGGCGCAGCTAAAGCTGCGCCCCTTCACCTACGCGTGCAGCGATGCGATCTGCACATACTGTTGCGCTGCGCGCGGACGGCGAATGCCCGCGTTCTTCGGCAGCGTGCCGCGATACATCGCAATCTCATCGCAGGCATTCTGCCGCGGGCACTTGATGCAATCTTTCAGCGCCTTGTCGGGCAGCTTTTCCTTCTCCACTTCGTGGAAGCCCAGCTTGGCGAAGAACGACGGGATGCGCGTGAACAGGCAGACGCAGGTCACGCTCTGCTTCTGCGCTTCTTGAGCAGCGCGTTGATGAGCACCCGCCCCGCGCCCCTGCCCTTCGACTTGTTGGTCACGGTGATGGAGCGGATCTCCGCCAGGTGCATGCCGTAGAGATGCAGCGCGCCGCAGCCAACGATCTCGCCCTCGTTCTCCACCACGACGAAGTCGCGGATGTTCTCGCAGATTTCGGCCAGCGAGCGCGGCAGCAGCGTGCCGTCGGCCACGTGTACATGGATGAGTTGCTCGATCGCAAACGCGTCGGGAAGTGTCGCATTACGTGCATGCATGGGCGACTCCAAAATATTGGGATAGTCTTGCTTTCGCCGTCTGTAAGGACTCCTGCACACGAGCAGGAGCAGTACCTCCTCGGACGTTGTGAATGGCCAGCACTTCGTCGAGCGCCAGCGCGTTGTAGAAAGGCTCGTCGGCGTCGATGCCGCAGAGCGCATAGTCAGCTGCCGAGAGTTGCTCCAGCTCGCAGCCTTGGTCGACGCACAGGCGGACAGCTTTGCCGATCAGCTCATGTGCACGGCGGAAAGGAACGCCCTGCCGAACCAGATACGCTGCGGCGGCTTGCGCGTTCATGAAGCCGCAGCTCGCTGCCTGATTCATGCGGTCGAAGTTGAACTCGACCGCCGACATGAATCCCGTCGCGACGCGAATCATGCTGGAAATCTGCTGCGCCGCCGCGAAGACCGGCTGCTGCGTCTCCTGCAAGTCTTTGTTGTAGGCGAGCGGCAGGCCCTTGACGCCGATGAACAGCGATGTGGCTTCCGCGAAGACCCGGCCCGCCTTGCCGCGAATCAGCTCCAGCGCGTCGGGATTTTTCTTCTGCGGCATCGCGCTGCTGCCGGTTGCATATTGCTCGGGGAGCTTCACGAAGCCGAATTCGGTGGTCGAAAAGAGGATGAACTCTTCCGCCCAGCGGCTGAGATGCAGCGCGACGACGGACAAAGCCTGCACGAATTCGATCGCGAAGTCCCGGTCGCTGGTCGCGTCGATGCTGTTCCCAGTCGGCGCGCCGAAGTCCAACTCGGCCGCGATGGTTTCGCGATCCAGCGGCAGAATCGTTCCGGCCACTGCGCCAGACCCCAACGGACAGACGTTTACCCGCTTGCGGCAGTCGGCGAGACGGCCGATGTCACGAAGGAACATCTCGACGTACGCGAGCAGCCAATGCGCGACGAGCACCGGCTCGGCGCGTTGCAGGTGCGTGTACGCCGGCATGACGCTGTCGCCCGCGGCTTCGGCTTGCTGCACGAACGCATTCGCATACTCGGCCAGCAGGCGCGTGATGCCATCGATCTGCTCGCGAATGCACAGCCGCAGATCGGTGGCAATCTGCTCGTTGCGGCTGCGTCCCGTGTGCAGCTTGTACCCAAGCTCGCCGGCAATTTCCGCCAGCCGCGATTCGACGTAGTGATGAACGTCTTCGATTGCCGGATCGTCGTCAGGCACGCCTTCACGAGCAATCTGGTCGAGCGCGGAGAGAGTTGCCGTCAACTCCTCCCGGCTCAGCACGCGGGCCTTCGCCAGCGCAGCCGCGTGCGCCTTGCTGGCGGCAACCTCGTACGGCAGCAGCACGCGGTCGAAAGGAAACGACCGCTGCCACTGCTCGAACTCCGCGTCCTGCGGCTGGCCGAAGCGGCCCGACCACATCTTCACTTCGCCACCGCCTTCTCGAAGCTATGCGCTGGCGATACCTTCTTGGCCGCGGCGGAGTCCTGCACCTTTGTTGCTCCGAACTCCTGCTTCTGCTTCGCCTTAAGAATCGCGCGCGACCGCGCCGGCAGCCCGAGGATGCGGATGAAGCCCTCGGCATCCTTCTGGTTGTAGCTTGCGCCCATGGTGAAGCTGGCGACGTCGGGGCGATACAGCGAGCTCTCCGACTTGCGGCCGGCAACTTCGACATTGCCCTTGTAGAGCGCGAGCGTGACCGTGCCGTTCACGTCCGCTTGCGAGCTGGTGACGAACGCCTGCAACGATTCGCGCAGCGGCGTAAACCACAGGCCGAAGTAAACCAGCTCGGCGTACTTGAGCGCGATGTGCTGCTTGAAGTGCGCCAGCTCGCGATCGAGGCACAGCGCTTCGAGCTCGCGATGCGCGGTGAGCAGCAGCGTTCCGCCGGGCGTCTCGTAACAGCCGCGCGACTTGATGCCGACGAAGCGGTTCTCGACGAGATCGATGCGTCCGATCGCATTGCGCGCGCCGATTTCGTTCAGTATCTCCACCAGCGCCACCGGGTCGAGTTCGACGCCGTTCACCGCAACCGGCAAGCCTCGCCTTGAACTCGATCGTGACTTTCTCGACCGCGTCCGGCGCATCCTGCGGCGACTTGGTCCAGGTCCACGTGGTGGGCAGCGGCGCGTTGTTGGGATCTTCCAACTCACCGCCCTCATGGCTCACGTGCAGCAGGTTGCGATCGCGGCTGTGGATCTTCGCGCGGCTCTGTGCCACGGGGATTCCGTGCTGCTTCGGCATAGTCGAGGCAGTCCTCGCGCGACTGCAACGTCCACTCGCGCCACGGCACAATGACCTTGAGTTCCGGCGCCAGCGCCTGATAGGCGTGCTCGAAGCGCACCTGGTCGTTACCCTTGCCGGTGCAGCCGTGGGCGACCGCGGTCGCGCCCTCGCGCAGCGCGACCTCAACCTGGTACATCGCGATGATGGGCCGCGCCAGCGACGTGCCGAGCAGATACTTGTGCTCGTAGACCGCGCCGGCCTGGATCGCGGGGAAGACATAGTCGGTCAGGAACTCCTGCCGCAGGTCCTCGACGATCACTTTCGAGGCGCCAGTGTCGTACGCCTTCTTCACGACGGCCTCGATGTCGTCGCCCTGGCCGACGTCGGCGACAAACGCGATCACGTCGCAGTCATAGTTTTCCTTCAGCCACGGAATGATGATGGACGTGTCGAGCCCACCTGAATATGCAAGTACGACTTTTTCACGCATTGGCGCTCCTCGGCGGGAAGCGGTGTGCACCGCCTTCCAGCAACAAAACAAGAATGGATTTCTGAACATGCAGGCGGTTCTCCGCCTGATCGAAAACTACGGAACGCGGCGAATCGATCACGCCGCCCGTGACTTCATCTCCGCGATGCGCAGGCAGGCAATGCATGAACACGGCGTGCTTTGCGGCATAGGAGAAGAGCTGTCTGGTTGACCTGGAATGGCGCAAAAATTTTGCTGCGATTCGCAGCCTCGGCTTCCTGCCCCATGCTGGCCCAAACATCGGTGTAGATCGCATCGGCGCCGGCCACAGCTTCAATGGGATCGTTGGTGACGCGTACGCTCGCACCCGAAACGTTGGCAAGTGTGCGAGCAACCTGGGTGACCGCGACATCCGGCTCGTAGCCCATCGGAGTGCCGACCGAGATTGACGCGCCCAGGCTTGCGGCCGCCAGCATCAGCGAATGCGCAACGTTGTTGCCGTCGCCTACGTAGGCGAGATGCACGCGGCGCAGATCTCCGAATTGCTCCTGCAACGTGAGCATGTCGGCCATCGCCTGGCAGGGATGCTCCAGGTCGCTGAGCGCGTTGATCACCGGAATGGAGGCATGTTGAGCCATGCTCGTCACCGTCTGGTGCGAGAAAGTGCGCAGCACGATGCCGTCGATCCAGCGCTCAAGGTTGTGCGCCACATCGCACAGCGGCTCGCGCGCGCCCAGGCGCGACTGCGTCTGGTCAACGAAGAACGAAGTCCCGCCGAGGGAGTTAATCCCC
This sequence comes from uncultured Acidobacteriaceae bacterium, assembly GCA_963735915.1. Classification (GTDB taxonomy): domain Bacteria; phylum Acidobacteriota; class Terriglobia; order Terriglobales; family Acidobacteriaceae; genus Bog-257. The sequence continues at coordinate 8,210 of CAVTMX010000013.1, forward strand.
GCCTCGAAGGTCAGCCGCGTGCGCAGCGACGGCTTTTCGAAAAACAGGACAATCTGCTTGCCAGAGAGAATGCCGCGGAAGTCAGCGGGCCGTAACTTCATGGCCGAGGCCAGCTCCAGCGCGCAGGCCAGCTCGTCAGTCGAGAAGTCCTGGATGGAAATCAGGTCGCGCCCGGTGACACTGCGAAACGCGTATGTGCTCAGGTTCGCGCCCGGGGGAATTGAAGTTGCAATCAATGTCGTACCTCCTTCTGGGTCGACGCAGCAGGTGAAAGCGAAAACAAGAATGTCGGGGAAAGGCCGCGGAGCGCGGCTAGCTACGTCGCTCGAGGGCACGATCGAAGCGCGGGCCGGGCCAGGCACCATCCTTGCGCTCCGTCGGGTAAAGAACGAGATGGTTGCGGACGGTCACGACGCGATAACCTCGGTGCCGTCATCGATCGGCTGAGTGAAAAATCCGGGAAGGACCTCGGCGCAGGCTGCGGGCAAGATGCGCACGCGGTTGACGCCCTTCTTCAGCGCGCTGGTGCAGGCCTGGAGCTTGGGCAGCATGCCTCCGCTCACCGTGGCCTGCTGCACCATTTCTCGGATCGCGCCGACTTCCAGCCAGCGGATTACCGAGCCTTCCGCGTCCTTCACGCCGGGAACATCGGTGAGGTAGACGAGCGCGTGCGCGCCGCAGGCAACGGCGCAGGCCGACGCCATCTCGTCGGCGTTGACGTTGTAGTATTCGCCGTCGAAGCCGAGCGCGAGGCTGGAGATCACGGGCACGACGCCGGCGTCCCACAGCCGCTCGATCCACTGCGCATCGACGGAGACAATCTCGCCCACATATCCGAGGTCGGGCTGCTTCTTCCTTGACGCCAGCACCAGGCGCAAGTCGCCGCCGCAGATGCCGAGCGCGAGCTGTCCGGCGTTGCCGATGGCGGCGACCAACTGTTTGTTCAACTGGCCGGCGAGCACCATGAGGGCAACATCGCGGGTGTGCTCGTCGGTGACGCGCAGGCCGTCGACGAAGGTGGTCGCGCAGCCCAGCTGTTTCAGGGTGCGGCTCAGCGCTGCGCCACCGCCGTGGACGATCGCGAGCTGGTGACCCTCGCGCACCAGGCTGGGGATGGTCGCGGCGAAGCGCCGGGCTAGCTGCTTGTCGTCCAGGGCCGCGCCGCCGATTTTGATGACCAGCTTCATTGCAAGCCCGCCTTTTCGTCGAATCCGAACATCAGGTTCATGTTCTGCACGGCCTGTCCGGCCGCGCCCTTCAGCAGGTTGTCCAGGCACGACACCAAGACCGCGCGCGTGCCGTCGGGCGAAAGCGAGAAGCCGATATCGCAATAGTTCGTGTTCAGCGAGAACTTGATTTGCGGCAGCCGCGCGGCACCGAATACACGCACCCACGGCTTGCCGACGTAGAACTCGCGGAGACTGCGCTCCAACTCCTCCGCCGTGGCCGGCTGGGCCAGCTTTACGTAAATGGTGGAGAGAATGCCGCGCGGAATCGGCAGCAGATGCGGCGTGAATTGCAGCGAACCGCCGCCGATCCCGAGTTGTTCGAGCATCTCCCCCGTGTGCCGATGCCCGAAAACGCTGTAGGCGGAGAAGTCGCCATCGACCTCGACGAAGTGAGTCTTCGCCGATGGGGTCTTCCCTGCTCCCGAGACTCCCGATTTCGAGTCGCAGATGATGCCATGCTCGATGTCGACGAAGCCGTCGCGGATCCAGGGCGCGAGAGCCAGGATGGTGGATGTCGGATAGCAGCCGGGATTGGCGAGCAGCGCGGCGCTCTTAATTTCGTCGGCGTGCAGCTCGGGCAGGCCATAGACGGCTGAGTCGTCGAGGTCAGCGCTTTGTGCGTCTTCTGCGAAGCCATAGACCTTACGGTTTTTGGCACTCTTCAGTCGCCAGGCCCCGCTGAGATCAATGATGCGGAAGCCTTCCGCCAGAGCCTCGGGAACCAGTTCGCGCGAGAACTCGTGTGGAGTCGCGAAAAATACGACATCGACTCCGGCTTCTTTCATGCGCTGCCAGGAGAGACTTTGCAGCGGAAAACCGCCGTTACCCGCCAGTTGCGGATAGGCCTCAGCGAGGTCCGGAACCGCAGCGCTCTCGCCGTTGCGGCGCAGCAGCATTGGCTTCTTCGAGCCAGAGTGGCGCGCGAGCAGGCGCACCAGTTCGAAGCCGGAGTAACCGGTTGCGCCGAAGATTGCGGGTTGGAGAGTGGCGTTCATTCCAGTTCAAGCAAGAAGCATGTCCCTCGCGAACTAAAGTCCGCTCGGGATGACAACTATTAATCAGCACTAACGGCGCACCTGAAGGTGCGCCCCTTCAAAACCCTCCTCTACGCCATCAGCTTGCGCAGCCGCTGCGCCAGCTTCTCGGCGGCCCGGCTGTCGGTCGTGATGGCCAAAATCGTGTCGTCGCCGCCAATCGTGCCCACGACTTCGTCCCATTCCTCGGCGTCAATCGCCGCCGAAACCGGCTGCGCGCTGCCGGCGCTGGTCTTGATCACCACCTGGTTCAGTGCCGTCCGCACCTCATATACAAACGTTTGAATCAGCCGCTCGATTGACGGCAGGCCGAGGTCGGCTTCGTCGCCCTGCGGCAGCTTGTAACCCTCGGACGTTTTCATCAGCCCGAGTTCGTGGATGTCGCGCGAAAGCGTGGCCTGCGTCACCCGGTGGCCCAACCGGAACAGCTTGCGCCGCAGCTCGTCCTGGCTGGCAATCTCGCCCTCGTCCACCAGGCGCCGGATCGCGGCATGACGGGTCAATTTCGACATCGCATAAATATACTCTCTAATGAATAATAATGCATTGGATGGTCGTGTCAACAAATAGTTTGGCCAAAGTGCGGCCTTTTTTGGCGACAATATTGCCTTTCGGTGACAGCGGGACTCTTCCTTCTTCCGGCACCCCCAGCCTCCGATTCTTCATCCAATGTGAGTTGAACGTTCCGGCCCGCGGTCTTAGCATCGTCTGTTTGCTCATCAGGAAATCATGAACCTGTTCCCGAACGTCACCTGGTACAAAGACGCAATCATCTACGAAGTTCACGTCCGCGCTTTCTTCGACAGCGTGACCGACGGCATTGGCGATTTCGGCGGCCTGACGCAGAAGCTGGACTACCTGGAGGACCTGGGCGTCACGGCGACTGTGGCTGCTGCCGTTCTGCCCGTCGCCGCTACGCGACGACGGCTACGACATCTCGGATTACACCGACGTCCATCCCTCAATACGGCACGCTGGAGGATTTCCAGCGCTTTCTGCGCGAGGCGCACCGGCGCGGTCTGCGGGTCATCACCGAGCTGGTGCTGAACCACACTTCCGACCAGCATGTGTGGTTTCAGCGTTCGCGGCGCGCTGCCCCGGGAACGCGCTGGCGCAACTTCTATGTCTGGAGCGACACGCCGGAGAAGTACAAGGACGCGCGCATCATTTTCAAGGATTTCGAGAACTCGAACTGGACCTGGGACCCGCTGGCCAAGGCCTATTACTGGCACCGCTTCTACTCGCACCAGCCGGACTTGAACTGGGACAATCCCGAGGTCCGCACGGCGATGTTCGACGGCATGGATTTCTGGTTCGATCTGGGCGTGGACGGCCTGCGGCTGGACGCGGTGCCCTACCTGTTCGAGCGCGAGGGCACCAACTGCGAGAACCTGCCGGAGACCCACTGCGGCGCTGAAGCGAGCTGCGCGAGCACGTCGACGAGAAGTATCGCGACCGCATGTTGCTGGCCGAGGCCAACCAGTGGCCGGAGGATGCCGTCGCCTATTTCGGCGACGGCGACGAGTGCCACATGGCGTTCCATTTTCCGCTGATGCCGCGCATGTTCATGGCGCTGCGCATGGAAGACCGCTATCCGCATCACCGACATCCTGAAGCTGACGCCGCCGATTCCCGAGAACTGCCAGTGGGCGCTGTTCCTGCGCAATCACGACGAGCTGACGCTGGAGATGGTGACCGACGAAGAGCGCGACTACATGTACCGCACCTACGCGCGCGATCGCGAGATGCGCATCAATCTGGGCATTCGCCGCCGTCTGGCGCCGCTGCTGGAGAACGACCGGCCGCGCATCGAACTGATGAACGCGCTGCTGTTCTCGCTGCCCGGCACGCCGGTCATCTACTACGGCGACGAGATCGGCATGGGCGACAACATCTATCCTGGGCGACCGCAACGGCGTGCGCACGCCCATGCAATGGAGCTCGGACCGCAACGCCGGCTTCTCGCGCGCCAATCCGCAGCGGCTGTACCTGCCGGTCAACATCGATCCCGAGTATCACTACGAGGCCGTCAACGTGGAGGCACAGCAGAACAATCCGCATTCTCTGCTGTGGTTCGCCGAAGCGGTTAATCCCGCAGCGCAAGCAGTTCCGGGCCTTCGGGCGCGGCACGCTGGAATTTCTCTATCCGGCGAATCGCAAGGTGCTGGCGTTCCTCCGGCAGTTTGAGGACGAGACGCTTCTGGTGGTCGCCAACCTGTCGCGCTTTGCGCAGTGCGTGGAGTTGGACCTGGCCAACCGCCAGGGCATGGTGCCGGTTGAGGTGTTCGGGCGGGCCAAGTTTCCCACTATCACCGAAAACCAGTATCTGCTCTCGCTGGGGCCGCACGCGTTTTACTGGTTCCACCTGGAGCGGCGCGAGGCGCTGCAGGATTCCTTCAGTCCCACCGGCACGCAGGAGGCGCCGGTGCTCCAGGTCAGCTCCGTCGAGCAGGCGTTTTCAGAAGAGGCGTTGCAGCAGCTCAAGGCGATTGTCCCGCGCATGTTGCGCAGTCGTCCCTGGTTCCTCAGCAAGCGGCGCGACATCACCGGAATCTCGCTGCAAAAGGTGCTGACGTTTCCGAATACCTCGGCGCACTTGCTGTTTCTGGCGGTGACGTTCTTTGAAGGCGACCCGGAGGTCTACCTGATTCCCGTGTCGGTGGCGCTGGGAGATAGAGCCGATGCGGTGATGCACGATTCCCAGGGCACGGTCACGCGCTTGGTCGGCCTGCCCGACGAAGGCAAGGCGGTGCTGTATCCCGCCACGCTGGACCGTGATTTCAGCGACAACCTGCTGCGCGCGATCGTGCGCCGCCGCCGTATTCGCGGCGAAGCGGGAGAGCTGGTGGGCTCGCACACGCGCGACTTCCGCAGCGCCTGGAATGCGGTGAAGTCGAACCTGGAGCCGTGCACGCAACAAACGGACGACTGCTTCACCGTCATCCAGTACGGCAGCGACTTCATGCTGAAGCTGTATCGCAAGTTGGAGGACGGCATTAATCCGGGACGCGAGGTGCCGGAATTTCTCTGCGAACAGACGAGGTTCGCGGCGCTTCCGCGGGCGCTGGGCTCGCTGGAGTATCGCGTCTACCACGACGATGGTGTGGTAGCGACCTGCCTGGGCACGATGAGCAGCATGGTGACGAACGCCAGTAGCGGCTGGCACTACACGCTGGACCAGCTCAGCCTCTTTTTCGAGCACGCGCTGGTGATCCCGCAGCAGGACCCCCGGTTGCGCGATCTGTCTGCGCCGCCGCTGTGGACGCAGCATGGACCGATACCGCAGGTCGTTGCCGAACTGCTGGGCAATTACTTGGACAATGCCCGGCTGCTGGCAAGGCGGACGGCGGGACTGCACACCGCGCTCAGCAGCCGCCCCGACATCCCCGACTTCGCACCCGAGCCCTTCACCACCTTCTACCGGCAGAGCGTATACCACGGCATGCTCGGGCAGTTGAACCGGTCGTTCGAGATGTTGCGCAGCCAGACCAGAACGCTGCCCACGGATGCGCAGGACGACATCAACGCCGTGCTGAAACGCGAGGGCGAGATTCGTAGCCGGTTGCTGTCGCTGCGCGATAAGCGCATGTCCGGGGCACGCATCCGTACTCACGGCGATTTACATCTATCCAACGCGCTCTTTGCCGGCAGCGACTGGTTCATCGCGAACTTTGAGGGGGACCCTACCCGCCCCTTGAGCGAGCGGCGCATCAAGCGCTCAGCGCTACGCGACGTGGCCACCATGCTGCGATCGTTTCATTACGTGTCGCACGCGGCGTTGTTCGGCGATGTACCCGGCATCGTGCCCAGCCGCGAGGCCGGTCCGCAACTCGAGAAGTGGGCGGAGGTCTGGTACCGCTGGGTGAGCGCGACCTTCCTGAAGGAATACCTGACGGCCAGCGCGGGCGCAGCCTATGTCCCGCAGCAGATGGATGAGTTCAAGGTCCTGCTGGCCGCCTACATGATCGAGCGAACGCTGATCGAGATCGAGCACGAGCTGGAGCAGCGGCCGGCGTGGATACGCATCCCGGTGCACGGGATATTGGAGCAACTGGGGAGCGAGGGGTAAGCGCTACGGCTTCGGTTGCAGCCGGTAGTTGTCGCCTTTGTTAAAGACGGCATTAGCGCCGATGTGCGCCGGTGTCCCGGAGAGAAGCTGCTCTTTGCGGTACACCAGGTTGCTGGCATTGTAGGTGGCCAGCTCGAAGCCGTGGCCGTGGGTGATGGCGTCGGTGGGACAGGCCTCGACACAGTAGCCGCAGAAGATGCAGCGGTTGTAGTCGATGTTGTAGACCTTGGCGTAGCGCTCGGCGCCGCTGATGCGATGTTCCGCCGTGTTCTCGGCGGCCTCAATGTAAATGCAGTTGGACGGGCAGGCCGCAGCGCACAGGAAGCAGGCGACGCACTTCTCCAGGCCATTCTCGTCGCGCTGGAGCACGTGCATGCCGCGAAAGCGGTCCTGAAACATTGCACCGCGCGTCGGGCCCGGGCCGTCGGGATAGTTCTCGACGATGGTAGGGCGGAACATTTCCATGAAGGTCACGCTCATGCCCTTGGCGATGGCGGCTATGTTCTTCACGATTCCCATAAGCTCCGTTCAGTATAACAACGGCGCGGTTCCGGGGTGGCGCACGCCTTCAGGCGTGCATTACGGCAATCTTACAACAGTCCGCTTCAGCGGCTGAGGTAAAGGACGGCCCTGAAATTCAACCTCAGCGGCTGAAGCCGAACTTGGGTTGGCGTGTCATCTGCACCGCTTAAGCGGCGCTCCACCCTCAGCCGGCGCGGGCAGCACTCGTGAGCTGCGCCTTCAACAGCTCGTAATGATGCTGCGCGTGTCCCGCAACAATATACGCCAGCGCGCGGACCGTCACGGGATTACCGTTGGCCACGCCGCCGCGCTTCTCGACCCCGTCCGGAAAGGAGCCGAAGAGCGCAAGCGTGGCTTTGCGCACGGCCTCGAATTCGTTCAGCAGGTCCGCCAGACTTCGCGCGTTTGAGCCGGCCTCGCGAACGTAATCATCCTGCTCGTAGCCGTGCAGCTCCTTCTCATCGCCGCGGGCAAAGCGCAGCACCCGGTACGAAAACACGCGTTCCCCATCGCAGAGGTGTCCCAGTATCTGCTTGACGCTCCACTTGCCGGGCGCGGTGGGAGCGGCGGCCTGAGCATCGGACACGCCGCTCAGGAGCTGGCGATAGCTCCCCGGCTGACGGGCAAGGACGTCGAGCAATGGGCTGTCAGGAACTTTAGCAATGTAACTACGGTAGAACTCGGCATATTCGGTTGGTTCTGGTCGGGTAAGCATGGGGACAATGTGGCACAGGTCGATGCGCGGTGGCAAACGCCCCCATTACTGCATCTCACCCCCTCCATTTGACTGATTTGCAGAGTTGCTGTCGTCTCGTGCCGTTTCCGGACGCCCAAGGAGACGTGGTAGATTGGCACGCTCCCCGGATCGGGAGCGACGGTGGAGGGGAAGATGCCGGCCTCGAACACTTGACCCAACTCTCGAAGAATTGTTGCAAGGGCGATATATTGCCACCCTCGCGACCGAGAACGCGGACGGAACCATACACCTGACTGCGGTCTGGTATCTGTACCAGGATGGCGACCTGCTGATCGCGACTTCCTCCACAACCCGGAAAGCCCGCAACATCGCGGCGCGGGCCAAGGCTTCCCTGATGGTGGACGTGCGAAAACCGGGGGCCGAGCGGGGCGTGAGCGGGTCGGGTAAAGCGGAACTCATTTCAGGCGAACTGTCCGCCGAGATAAACCGACGCATCCACAGTCGATACATGAGTGCAGCAGCGATGACCGATCCCCACGTCGGGCCGGTGTTTGCATCCTTCGATGATGTCACCATAAAGATCACGCCCGTTTCGTGGACGGCGTGGGATATGGCGGCACTAGACGCTCAGGCTTTTGGAGGGCGGTTGGGCGGAACGCCCGGATACTTGCTGCCGCTAGATTGAGTGGCGAAACCTGGGGCACCCGTGCTCCGGCGTGTTTGTCATCAGTGTCTCATCCGACGATGTGTCATCCCGACCGGAGCGTCCGCGTTTTTTCCACCCGCATCTGTTGCGGGTGGGCGGACGCGGAGTGGAAAGACCTGCTGTCCGTCGTGTCGGCAGGATTTTCGTAGCGTCAGCTTCACCGGCGTACCCCAATCCACGGCTAAGTCCTCCGACGTCGGGTTTTCGCGCTCGATCAGCCAAACTTTCTTTTCACGACGCCACTGCTTCAACTGCTTCTCTCGGGTGATGGCCTCTTGGACCCAGGCATGCTGTTCGTAGTACACGAGCCGGTGGACTTTGTAGTCGCTGGTAAAGCCGCCAATCTCGCCGCTTCGGTGTTGAAGAATCCGCGCTGTAAGATCGTTGGTCACACCGATGTACAGCACTCGGGACTTGCTGGCGAGGATGTAAACGTAGTAGCGATGCTCCACGATCTGATACTGGGGCAAGATGGTTGAGCAGGTCGGTGAGCTGCGTCACATGACGGATAGCAGGTCAGTATGTCGCCAATTCAATGTGTCATCCCGACCAAGGGCTTCAGCCCGCGTGGAGGGACCTGCTGTCCACCGTGTTGGCGGGATTTCTTCGCGCCCGCTTGAACCGGCCTACCCAAGTCCGCGGCCAGCAGGTCCCTCCACTCCGCGTCCGCCCACCCGCAAAAGATTAGAACGCGGACGCTCCGGTCGGGATGACTACTTCACTCCAGCCCAAACTCCTTCCACCGCTTCGTCACGCGCGCCTTGGTCTCTTCGTCCATGCGGATTTCGTCGGGCCAGGGGCGGGTGAAGCCTTCGCTGGGCCATTTGCGCGTGGCGTCGACGCCCATCTTCGAGCCGAAGTCGGGCAGGCGCGAGGCGTGGTCGAGCGAATCGACGGGGCCGAGCGTGAACTGGATGTCGCGCTCGGGATCGATGTTGTTCAGCACCTTCAGCGTGACTTCGCCGATGTCCTGCACGTTCACATCTTCATCGACCACCAGAATGCACTTGGTCGACATCGCCTGGCCGAGCGCCCAGATGCCGTTCATCACCTTGCGCGCCTGGCCGGGATAGGACTTTCGGATCGACACGATCATCAGGTTGTGGAAGATGCCTTCGATGGGCAGGTTCACGTCGACGATCTCGGGGATGGTGAGGCGCATCAGCGGCAGGAAGATGCGCTCGACCGCCTTGCCCATGTAGGCGTCTTCCATCGGCGGCTTGCCGACGATCGTGGTCGAGTAGATCGGGTCCTTGCGATGCGTGATGCAGGTGACGTGGAAGACGGGATAGAGGTCTTCGGGCGTGTAGAAGCCGGTGTGGTCGCCGAAGGGGCCTTCCATGCGGAGCTCGTCGAGTTGGACGTAGCCTTCGAGCACGATCTCCGACGTCGCCGGGACTTCCAGGTCGACGGTCTCGCACTTCACCAGCTCGAGCGGCTTCTGGCGCAGGAAGCCGGCGATCATGTACTCCTCGACGTCGGGCGGAGCGGGCACGATGGACGAGAACATCACTGCGGGCTCGGTGCCGATGGCGACGGCGACTTCCATGCGCCCGGCGACCTGCTTGCCTTCGGCGACGCGCGAGCCGCCGCCGGAGCGCGCCATCATGTCGAGCGCGGCGCTGACAGGATGAGCCTCGCCCGCGGCTGCGGCGCGGCGCATCTGCTCGCGATAGTGCTCGGCGCCGCTGCTTCTGGCGCTGCCAGTGCATGCCGGCGGTGCGCTCGTCGTAAATCTGCATGCGATAGGTGCCGGCGTTGCGCTTGCCGGTCTTCGGGTCTTTGGTGATGACCGACGGCAGCGTGATGAAGCGTCCGCCGTCGAGCGGCCAGCATTGCAGGATGGGGAAATCGAGCAGCGAGAAGTTGTCGCGCTTGATCACTTCTTTGCACGGGCCGGTCGAGACTTCTTTGGGGAAGAACTTGCCCATCTCGGCCAGCATGGGCAGCATCTTGATTTTGTCGAGCAACCCCTGCGGCGACTTCACGTCCATGAACATCTTGATGCGGTCGGCAATTTCGTCGAGCGAGTCGACGTCGAGCGCCATTCTCATGCGGCGCGCGGAGCCGAACTGGTTGATGAGCACCTTCGAGCCGGGATAGCCCTTGACGTTCTCGAACAGCAGCGCCGGCCCGCCGGGGCCGTGGCTGCCGCGCGGTCCCCACTTGGAGACGCGGTCGGTGATTTCGGCGATCTCCAGGATGGGGTCGGCTTCGGCTTTGATGCGGATCAGTTCGCCGGCGTCGGTCGAGCGCGGAGATCCATTCTCGAAGATCGTAGTAGGCCAAGGGCAGGTCCTCTGTTCGGTGAACGCATGATTATAGTGTGCGATCATGCCTGCAACCGCTCCTAATGAAGGTGTCATCCTGAGCGGAGTAGATGTGAGGGTCGCTTGCGAACCTCGCATCTGCCGAGTCGGAGGACCGCTATATCGGCTTCACTGTAGGGTTCCTTCGACTCCGCGACCGGGCGACTACCCGGCCAAGCGCGAAAAAGCCGCGCTTGTCAGGGTAGTTGCGCGGTTGCTGCGCTCAGGATGACACCTGTGGTGATGGCCGACGCTCTTCTGGACTCTGAACCGACCCTCTGAACCGAACCGCTGAATGCGTCTCCAGACCCAACTCACGGCCAGCAGCCCTCATCTAAGCTGGTTTGGAAAGTTCAACTTCCTAAGGCCAGGTTCGCTCTATGCCAGCTTCGCACATGACCGTTTCGCCCGAGCTCGATGCCCTCTCGCGCCTTACCCTTGACCCGCAGAATGCCGGCACAGCCGTCAGCTACGTCGCTGGCTTGACCGAGGAGCAGCGGGAGGCTCTCGTTACGCTGGCCGACTCTAATCACGTCGTGGTTCGCGCCTTTCAGGTGGTTGCGCAGCAGACAGGCAGCAGCCGCCCGGGTCTCGAACCCGCGAGACCCGGGGCACCCGTCGAGCTGGCGGCGTGGGCCAACGGCGTGCTCGCGAAGGAGCAGCGGCGCATCCAGAACGCGCTCACTTTTCTTCATAAAATCTGCGACGAGTTGGAGCAGGGCGGCTGCCCGGTGACGGTCATGAAGTCGCTCGACCACTGGCCCGACCTGGGCAACGATCTTGACCTCTACACCACTGCCGACGACAAGCAGGTGGTGAACGTTTTTCTGAATCGGCTGGGCGCGCACATCGAGCCCCGGAGTTGGGGCGACCGCCTGGCCAACAAGTGGAACTTCGCGGTGCCCGGGTTGCCGGAATCGGTGGAAGTCCATGCGCAGCGGCTTGGCCAGACTGGCGAGCACATCGCCATGGCCCGGCGGTTCGTCACCCGGCGCGTTCCCAACACGCTTCAGGGGTTAACTTTCATGGTTCCTGCCCCCGAGGAGCGCATAATCGTCGCCACCCTCCAGCGGATGTACCGGCATTTCTACTTCCGCGTGTGCGACATCCTGAATACCCTGGCCCTGCTCGAAGGCGATGAACTTGACTTTGTCGAGCTGAAGAAAGCTGCCGACTTGGGAGGTGTGTGGCCCGGAGTAGCCAGCTACCTGAAGATCGTCTGCGACTATGTTCGCCACTATCGCGGCGACGCGCCCCAGCTGCCTCGCGGCGTGCTGGCGGCCGCGCGCTTCGGCGGCGATGTCATCTTCACGCGGGGGAAATTCCTGCGCATTCCCATCATGCCGAATGGCGCGGAGCTCTACACCCGTCAAATCACCGACACCGCCGTGCGGGGCGACGTTCCCGCAACTCTCAGGCTCTCTCTCCTCCCCTACCTTGCCTCAGCCGCCGCGGTCGCCTTCCGAATTACAGGAAGCGACAAGGGAATTTGGTAAGACCCCGGCGTACGCTGCACATCTAGAGCGAAATGTTTGACTTAAGCACCAGTGTCGACTCGAGCACACCACTGGCGTAGGGCGTGGCGCGATATGGCACGCCACTCTGGTGCCAGCCTCACTTGAGGCAACTGGGCTGCCAACATTTCGACGAGATGGCTTGATGTGATCCACATCACCGTTGATAATGGTCAGCAAGCCGTGGGGAGAGGGGTTCGGTTACTTCCCTCGCAGTGTGTTGTAACAAACTCTTGTCGTAGCGCGATAGACTAAGACGTGAGAGTTTTTACCCGCATCGTCCGCACTCAAATTCACTACGCTCTTGGTTCGTCTCCACCCCATCGCGCCGAAACCGGGCGCGCTGGGGGCCCCGGTCCTGCGCCGCACCTTTCGAGTGCAAACCATCACAGAGTGATCGAAATCACAACCTTCGAGTCCACTCGAGGAAGAGGATAAATACTATGCCGGTCTCTCGCATCGATTTCCCGGTTGATAAACTGACGGCTCCTCAAACCGAGGAAGAGATTCAACGCAAGCTGGCGCAGGAACGCGCCCGGCTGGCCAGCATGATGGGCCTGGACAGCGGTCCGGTGCATCACTTCAAGCGTCCGGTGGAACGGCCTTTCGGGGCCGAGGAGCGCGGCAAAGTCACCATCCTCTTCGGCGGACTCACGTGGAAGCACGAGCGGGTCATCCAAGCCGTCTTCCAGGGCTGCGGCTACAACTGCGACGTGCTGCCGGTACCGAACGTCAATGCCTTCCAACTGGGCAAGGAGTACGGCAACAACGGCCAGTGCAATCCCACCTACTTCACCGTGGGCAACCTGGTGCAGTACCTGCAATTCCTGGAGTCGCAAGGGAAGACGAAGCAGGAGGTTTGCGACAACTACATCTTCTTCACCGCGGGATCGTGCGGCCCCTGCCGCTTCGGCATGTATGAGGCGGAGTACCGCCTGGCCTTGCAGAATGCGGGCTTCGGCGATTTCCGCGTGCTGCTCTTCCAGCAGAATGACGGCGTGAAGGCCGCCTCGGGCGAGGCGGGCCTGAAGTTCACCGTGGACTTCGGTTGCGGCATGTTCAACGCGCTCAACCTCGGCGACATCATGAACGAGATGATCTACCGCATCCGTCCTTACGAAGTCGAGAAGGGCAAGACGGACGCGGTCTGGCAGACTTCGATGGACACGCTGTGCACCATGCTGCGCGAGCGCAAGCCGTTCGAGGACCACGAGGACCTGCCGGAATGGATGGCGAAGAAGGTTCGCGCCAACAAGGGCAAGAAGTGGGAGGTCACGCGTCAACTCGCTGCTGAAGCTGCGCGAGCAGCTTTACGGCAATCCTTACAAAGAAGCCATGACTGCGGTGCGCGACGAGCTGAACACCATCGAAGTCGATCGCCTCCGCATTAAGCCGGTGGTGAAGATCATCGGCGAGTTCTGGGCGCAGATCACCGAAGGCGACGGCAACTTCCACATGTTCGAGTTTCTGGAGCGCGAAGGCGCGCAGGTGCTGGTTGAGCCCATCGGCACCTGGGTGATGTACATGATGTACCAGGTGAAGGCGCGCGCTGCTGCCCGGCGCGAGCTCGACGCGCCCTACAAGCACCCGAAGTGGTACGAGGTGAAGAAGCTGGCGGCCAACGAGTGGAAGTTCCGCTCCAAGCAGTGGATGATGAGCGTCGGCGAGCGCATCTACGCGCGGCAGTATCAGCGCGTGGTCGAGGGCCTGGGCAACATCGCCCACGAGCTGATCGATCAGAAGACCATGGCCGAGCTGGCCAACCCCTTCTACAACGAGTTCGCGCGTGGCGGCGAAGGGCACCTCGAAGTCGGCAAGAACGTTTACTACACCAAGAACCAGCTTTGCCACATGGTGCTGGCGCTGAAGCCCTTCGGGTGCATGCCTTCATCGCAGTCGGACGGCGTGCAATCGGCGCGTCGCCAATCACTTCAAGGAGATGATCTTCCTGCCCATCGAGACCTCGGGCGAAGGCGAGATCAACGCGCATAGCCGCGTGCAGATGGCGCTGGGCGAAGCGAAGGTCAAAGCTCGCATGGAGTTCGACCAGGCGCTGAAGGCGACGGGCAAGCGGTTGGAGGACATTAAAGACTACGTCGCCGAACATCCCGAGCTGCGCAACGTGTTCTATCCCGTGCCGCACCGTCACGGATACGCCGGCATCGCGGCCAACTTCGTGCTGCACGTCAACGACTTGATGAACGGCAAGAAGAAGCTGGCGCGAGTTCCGGCGCCGTCGGTGCGCAAGCTGGAAACGTGGCCTGCGTTTGGGGATTAGAGTTTCAGCGTGCCTTGAAAGAGTCTTAGTGTGCCTTGAAAGGGTGCGGCTTCAGCCGCACCGGCAAGCGCAGCTACGGATTGGCCTTTAGGCCCTGCGGGAGCTTTCCCCAGCGGCTAAATCCGGATCCATAGACTGGGGTTTGACGGCACGCCTGAAGGCGTGCCCCTTCAAGGCAGGCAATACAAACCCGAAATACGCTAAGCGATTGCTGAAGGAAAGGAACTCTTAGCTAGATGCCAACCGATGTCCAGCTACCCGAGGGGACGACCGCAGCCCCTACTCATCGACTGGATGTGCAACTCCACGACCTGCTGATGAAGCCGCCGGAGACGCCGCGGCTGTTGCCGCCTCCGCCGAGTGGCAAGGAGCAGACGCTGCCCACGCCCGTCTTCCCGCAGCATCCCGAGCTGATGACGGCGCGCGACGAGGACTACTTCCCCAAGCCGGGCGAGAAACGTACGCACAGCATGAAGCGTGTCTACCGCGCCATGCGGGGCTGGGCCTTCCCCTGGATCCGCTCGCGGGTCCTGCCGGGCGACTTTCATCCGATCATCGCGTACCTGTTCAACGAGTGGAAGTGCAACCTCGATTGCCATTACTGCTGGGCGTTCGACAACAGCGTTCGCGGCATGACCGAGGACACGGCCAAGCGCTCCATCGACTGGCTGCGCGATACCGGCGCCGGCGTGCTGGCGTTGATGGGCGGCGAACCGCTGCTGCGTCCCGACTTCGCGCACAAGATCATCTATTACGCGGTGAAGAAGGGCTTCTGGGTCTATCTGCCGACCAATGGCCGGCTGATGTGGCCGAAGGTAATCGATAAGGTTGCCGACGCCGGCGTTGGCGTGGTCAATCTTGCCGTCGATGCGTGGGACGACGTGCCTGGCCGCGGGCTGCCGAAGGCCATGGTGCCCATCCGGTCGCACTTCGACTACTTAGTTAAGAAGCAGTACAAGTACGGCTACAACGTATTCCTGAACATCAACATTTGCGCCAACAACATGGACGATGTGCGGCAGTTGACCGAGTTGGCGCATGACAACGGCATTGCGACCGACTACCACATCTGCGAGTCGCCGATGACCGAGCAGCCGCACTTCAAACACTTGTATACGAACCCGACGTTTATCCGCGAGGAGCATCACCCCGCAGTTGCCGAGTTGGTCGACTGGCTGATTGAGAAGCAGAAGTCGGGCTATCACATGGTGAACTCGGTGGAACGGCTGGCGCAGATGAAGAACTTCGTGCAAGGCGAGCTGCATGACTGGGGCTGCCGCGCCGGACATAACTCGCTCATCGTGCGCGTGGACGGCACCCTGGCGCCGTGCTTCCCGATGTACTCTGCCGGATACGATTGGGGGACCATCGAGAACCACAAGTTCGAGACCAGCCAGTTAAAGGAAATGAAGAAGGAGTGCCAGAAGACCTGCTTCTCGACGCTGAATCACATCCTGGCGTTCTGCTACAACGATCGCCGCGTGATTAACTGGATGCTGAAGCAGGCGAAGCACGGCTTCCGCAAGGTGGAAGGAAACTTCGGGGACGCATAGTCGGTTTTCGGGTTTACATCGGAGATCGATTCGTCGCGCCGAAGCCCCGTAGGGGCGAAAGAGCTTAGCCCAGCGCTTTAGCGCTGGGTAGCCTGATTGAGAATCGCCGAGTCCCGTAGGGACGAGAGATGCGCAGCGGGGCTTCAGCCCCGCGCAGAACCAAGCGGGCACCCAGACCCGTACGATCACGGAGGCTTAGTGGGTCACTCTCACCAACACGGATCTTGTGACAACGCGCCTGCGAAGGTCGATGTCGCACTCGATTCCCTGCTGAATTCTGCGCCCAAGGAAGATTCCCTTCCCGCGCGCATCCTCGCCAAGTCGCGCGAGGTCGCCGCGCAATCCGGCCACAAAGCGGTCTACACGGTCGGCATGGATGTCGGTTCGACGACCGTGAAGGCCGTGGTCGTCGACGCGGCCACCGACCAGATGATCTGGCAGGACTACCAACGCCACGAAACCAAGCAGCCGGAGAAGCTGCTGGAATTCCTGAAGCGTATGCAAGACGAGGTCGGTATCGCCCCGCACAACTGCCGCATCTTCATCACCGGCTCGGGTGGCGGCGCGCTGGCCAACCTCGTCGGCGCAAAGTTCGTGCAGGAAGTGACGGCGGTGTCGCTCGCGGTCGAGAAGCTGCACCCGGAAGTGAACTCTGTTATCGAGCTCGGCGGGCAGGACGCGAAGATCATCGTCTTCAAGGAAGACGAGAACACCGGCCGCAAGAAGAAAATTCCATCAATGAACGACAAGTGCGCCGGCGGCACGGGCGCGGTCATCGACAAGATCAATGCCAAGCTGAAGATTCCCGCCGCAGACCTCTGCGACCAGGGCTACACCGGCATCAAGCTGCATCCGGTGGCCGGCAAGTGCGGCGTATTCGCCGAGACCGATATCAACGGTCTGCAAAAGCAAGGCATTCCGCCCGACCAGCTCATGGCGTCGCTGTTCGACGCGATTGTCCTCCAGAACCTGACGGTGCTTACGCGTGGCCACACCCTGCGGCCGCATGTGCTGCTGCTCGGCGGCCCGAACAGCTTCATCCGCGGCATGAAGGAAGCCTGGCAGCAGAACATTCCGCGCACCTGGGAAGAGCGCAAGGTCCAGATTCCCGAGGGCTCAAAGCCAGAGGAGCTCATCAAGGTCCCGGAGAACGCGCAGTACTTCGCCGCTCTGGGCGCGGTCGAGTTCGGCAAGGACGAAGAGGACGAAGTCGGTATCTACATGGGTACCGAGTGCCTCGAGGACTACATATCCGTCGGCCGCACCGCCGAGAAGGCGAAATCGGGCGCAGCAGGACTGAGCACCTCGAACGAAGAGCTTGCGGCATTCAGAGAGAAATACAAGATCCCGAAGTTTATTGGCGCAAAGTTCACTCCCGGCGAAACCGTGCAAGGGTTCGTCGGCCTCGACGGCGGCTCGACCTCGACCAAGGCTGTGCTGCTCTCCGAAGCTGGCGATGTGATGTGCAAGGCCTACCAACTGTCCGGCGGCAACCCCATCCAGGACACGATCGACATGTTCGTCGCCTTGCGCCAGCAGGTGGAATCGCAGGGCGCGAGGCTGGCGGTCATGGGCGTTGGCACCACGGGTTACGCCAAGGACGTGTTGAAAGACGTGCTCAAAGCCGATGTGGCGCTGGTGGAAACCGTCGCTCACACCGAGTCGGCGATGAAGTTCTACAAAGAGCCGCATGTCATCGTGGACGTCGGCGGGCAGGACATCAAACTCATCGTTCTCAAAGACGGGCGCGTCAAAGACTTCAAGCTGAACACGCAGTGCTCGGCGGGTAACGGCTACTTCCTCCAAGGCACCGCCGAGTCGCTGGGATACAAGGTCGAGGAGTACGCCGACATAGCGTTCGCCGCGAGCACCATGCCGGTCTTCGGCTACGGCTGCGCGGTGTTCATGCAGTCCGACATCGTGAACTTCCAACGCCAGGGCTGGCGCGGCGAAGAGATCCTCGCCGGGCTGGCAGCCGTGCTACCGAAAAACATCTTCCTCTACGTCGCCGGCATTCCGAACCTCGCCAAGCTGGGCTCGCGCTTCATCCTGCAGGGTGGGACGCAGAAGAATCTTGCCGCAGTGAAATCCGAAGTCGACTTCATCCACTCGCACTTCCATGGCGCGGGGCACGAGCCCGAGGTCATCGTGCACGAGCATTGCGGGGAGTCCGGCGCGATTGGTGCGGGCGTCGAGGCAGTCCGGCTCTACAAGAACGGCCATCGCACTACCTTCATCGGCATCGATGCCGTCGAGAAGATCGGATACAAGACCACCCGCAACGAAGACACGCGCTGCTACTTCTGCAAGAACAACTGCCTGCGCACCTTCATCGACGTGAGCGTCGGCGACGGCGACGAGTGGAGCCTGCCTCACCGCTGCCGGTCTTCAAGTCAAAGGTGCCGCTGCAGGCTGGCGAGCGCCGCCTGATCATCTCGACCTGCGAAAAGGGTCAGGTCGAGGACGTCAACGCGATGCGCGGCATCAAGGCCGGACTCGACGCGATCAAGAAGAAGAACCCGAACTTCGTCGACATCGCCGCCAACGAAGTGTGGCGCTCGCGCAATCCGCAGAAGGTTGCCGATGCGCTGCCCACCGCCAGCCGCTGGAATTCGGTAAGGGAAGGCAGCGGTGAGCGAGCGCATCGAGCTGATGGAGAAGCGCAAGACGATGCGCGTCGGCATGCCGCGCGTGCTGAACATGTACCTCTTCGCGCCGCTGTTCAGCGCCTATCTCGAGAGCCTGGGGCTCGAACCCGAGAACCTCATCTACTCCGAGTTCACCGGCCAGGAGATGTATCGCCAGGGCGCGGGCCGCGGCGCCATCGATCCCTGCTTCCCGTCGAAGATCGGCATTCCGCACGTCTACAACCTGATCTTCCAGAAGCACCAGAAGAAGCCGCTCGATGCCATCTTCTTCCCCATGATCGACACCATGAACCAGCCCCTGAAGAATTGCAGCGGCGCTAACGCGTGTCCGACCGTGACGGCGACGCCCAATGCGGTGAAGGCCGCGTTCATCAAGGAAGGCGATGTCTTCAAAGAGAACGGCATTCAATATCTCGATCCGATCCTGAACATCGACGACCGGAAGCTCTTGGCCCTGCAAATGTTCCGGGCGTGGGCTCCGCTGCTGGGCCTCTCGGAAGAAGAGAATGAGCGCGCCATTGAGGCCGGCTTCAAGGCGTTTGAGGATTACGATCGCGCCATGCGCAAGCGTGCCCGCGAGGTGCTCGACTCGCTGGAGCGCGAGAACCGGCTGGGCATCGTGATGCTGGGCCGCGTCTACCATCATGATCCCGGTTTGAATCACGAGATCATGGAGGAGTTCCAGAAGCTCGGCTATCCGGTCTTCTCGCAGAGCTTGTTGCCCATGGACGAGGACATCCTGGACCGGCTCTTCGGCGAAGAGGTGCGCTCCGGCGCCATCACTCACGCGCTCGACATCCGCGACGTGTGGAAGAACGCCTATTCCGGCAGCACCAACATCAAGATCTGGGCGGCGAAGTTTACCGCCCGTCATCCGAACCTGGTGGCGCTGGAGATCAGCAACTTCAAGTGCGGGCACGACGCGCCGATCTATAGCGTGATCGAGGACATCATCGAGAAATCGGGCACACCATACTTCTCGTTCAAGGACCTGGACGAGAACAAGCCGACCGGCTCGATCAAGATTCGCGTTGAGACTATTGACTACTTCCTGAAGCGCTATCGCGAGGACCTGCTGAAGAAGGCCGAAACCGCGAACAAGCTTGAGGAGCAGCTCGCCGAGTACGAGCGCTCGTTGCGGATGTCGCTGACGCACAAGTCGGTGAGACGCGAAGCAGAGATCGTTCCCTTCCCGCAACAGGCCCACGAACCGGAGGCGGCGACGGCGTCGGGCGACGATTAAAGCTGATTGAGCTGGCTCCTTTCGACTGCGCTCAGGGCAGGCTTCCAACCTGCGTTCAACGCCCCACCGAACCGGCGCGGGTGGATGGGTAGACAGCACGAGGGAGTGGATGCAGATTTCTTGGAGACAATTCCACATCTCTCGCTTGCAAAGCTTGTTTCTGCTCGTGTCGCTTCTTTCTTCTCCAGCTTTCGGAAACCCGCCGGTGAGTAAGCAGAGTGTTCTCTATCGCACGATTCAAGTAGACGGTCTCTCTATTTTCTATCGAGAGGCCGGTCCGAAGGACGCGCCGACGATCCTGCTGCTTCACGGCTTTCCGTCTTCGTCGCGAATGTTTGAGCCTATCTTTGCCCGTTTGTACGACCGGTATCATTTGGTCGCGCCGGACTACCCCGGATTCGGTCACAGTGACGCGCCCGAGCCTGCCGCTTTCGCCTACACCTTCGACCACATCGCTACCGTGATCGATCACTTCACACAGGCTGTCGGTCTCACTCATTACAGCCTGTATGTGCAGGACTATGGCGGACCTGTCGGCTTCCGGTTAGCCCTTGCACACCCTGAGCGGCTCGACAGCCTCATTATTCAGAACGCCGTAGCCCACGAGGACGGCCTGGGACCGCTGTGGGCCACTCGCCGGGCATTTTGGGCTGACCGCTCCGCGAACGAGGCTGCGCTACGTGCCAATCTGATCTCCCTCAAAGCGACGAAGCAACGGCATCTCGGCAGCGACCCCGATATTGATCGCTACGACCCGGATCTTTGGACGGACGAGTTCGCGTTTCTGAGTCAACCGCATCAGGTCGACATCCAAAGCGACCTTTTCTACGACTACCGCACTAATGTTGCGTCCTATCCCGCCTGGCAAGCATGGCTTCAGAAAAAACAGCCGCACACGCTTGTCATCTGGGGTAAGTACGACCCGTCGTTCCAGGTTGCTGAGGCTGCCGCTTACAAGCGCGATGTTCCGGCGGCAGCGGTACACATTCTCGATGCGGGCCATTTCGCCATGGACACGGAGGCACAGCAGGTAGCAGATCTCATTCGAAGCTTCCTGAAATGAGGCAAGGGTCGAATCTGCGGGAGCTATTGCTGGAATCAAGAAGTTGTCGGCCCCCGGCTGAAGCCGGCTTTATAATTGAAGGCGACTGTTGACGCTGACCTGAAGATCAGCTCTACCCGACCCATGCCCCTGACCAGCGACACCAAGAAAGTCATGTTCGAGATCTACCGCGACGCCGACTATGGCGGCCGCTACAAGGTTGTGTACTTCACCGAACTCGGCGAGCACGACAAGGAAACCGAGATCGACAACGCCATGCGCGGCCAGCACATCTTCGACGGCTTCCTGCTGCACCGCGAGCGCAATACCGCCAAGCAGGTTGTCGACGAGATCCTCAATCGCCTGAACAGCGGCGAGCAGGTTGGTGAGGATGCCATCCGCGAGACCCTGAAGCCGTACCTCGCCTGATCTTCAAGAACTAACGACAGTTCAGGCAGCCTTGCGCTGCTGCAGGGTTTTTGCCACCACCGTCAGATCGTCCACGAACAGCTCGTACTCGCGATGGCGCGATGCGTCATCCGCCGCGCGCAAGATGGACGAAGGATGCACCGTGGCGAGCAGCTGCGGCGCGCGGTCGAACGGCATCAACCTGCCGCGCTGCTGCGTCACCCGAAAGCTCCGCCCAAGCAGCGCCTGCGCGGCGGTTGCGCCCAAACACACGACGACTTCCGGCCTCACTAATTCAATCTCGACGTCCAGCCAGGGACGACAGGCCGCAATCTCCAGCGAGTTGGGCTTCTTGTGAGTGCGGCGCTTGCCGCGGGGCTCCCACTTGAAGTGCTTCACCGCATTCGTAACGTAAGTCTGCTTGCGGTCGATGCCGGCTTCGACCATCGCCTTGTCGAGCACAGCGCCCGCAGGCCCGACGAAGGGCCGGCCCTCGAGGTCTTCCTTGTCGCCGGGCTGCTCGCCCACAAACAGCACGCGGGCATGCGGCGCGCCTTCGCCGAAGACGGTCTGCGTGCCACGCTTCCACAGATCGCATCCGCGGCAAGCTTTCGCGGCTTCGGCCGCCGAGCGAAGCGTCGGGTGGGGCGGGATGAAATCGGCGGCAGAGCTGGATGTCACGTTCCGGCGCAGCATGAACAAATGGATGGCTCGGCGGAGCTTGAGAGTTGCAACACGCCCGATCCATCTTCGCGGTTTCAGCTAAGAGCGGTTGTCCGCTGCGTGCGTAACTGGCAACTGACTGCCGGCCCGCGACAGGTGCTGGTTCAGCTCTTGTGGGTGCGGCGGGTTGAGGATTTATGCTGCGACGCGCCGGCGGTGCGGACCGCGGCTGTGCGACGACGATGCTTGTGCAGCGGATGGACTTCGGCCCGGACGCGCGACTCGGCGGCCCAAGGCGCACTCTCGTAAGCGGGATCGAACATCGCGATCACGGAAACGGCTCGCGTGCTATAGCGGCGCGCCCAATCGCTGTGGATCAGAGTTTCCTGTACGGATTTCCAGTACTCGGCCTCAGGGCCGGCCGGAGTCATGGCCGCGCTGCTTTGCGCAAAGCTTTGAACGGGCAATGGAGCGGCACTGATTGCACTCAATGTTGCGGGACTGAGGGCGGGCTCGCCACCCACATTAGCCGCGCTTACTGTGCTGACGCTGGGGGCGGCACTAATCGCGATATTCGCCGGCCCATTATTAATGGCGAACAGAAATTGGGTGAACTCTTCCAGGTTGACGCCCATCTGAAAGACCAATTGCGTCAGCGCCATCTGCTGCGGGCCGTTGAGCTGATCAAAATTGCGGCAATACGCGCGCGCGTTATGGACGGCTTGAATCGTGGAGATGCGCAGCAGCTTCATCGCGTCGTCTTCGCTGATTTCCGGGAACAGATCGCGGGTGTGGATCTTGCGGCGAAACTTCTTCTTCTTCCAAACGCTGAGTTCGCGGTCGAACTGCTCCAGCATCGTCTGCAGGCGCTGCGGCTCAAGACCTGCAGCCTCCCACAACTGCGCCGACGAGGGCTCCAGAAACTGGTTGGGGTTTAGAGCGTCGCGCTGCGCGTGCTCGCGCGCGGGCAAGTCGAGACTGAAGCCGGCGCCGATCAAGGGACGGCTGGTCTTGGGGTCGGGATACGCGGCCAGCACCCAGCCTTCATGCCGGTTGTCGCGCAGCGTGTTCATCAAGCTTTGCAGGTTGAACTTGATGTCGGAGTCTTTGAAGTCGAGCAGCGGCTGAAGCGGAGATACCGGCAAGGCAGGCCGGACGGACAACTGCGGCGCCTCCACTCTTTGCACCGGCGTATTGGGCGACTGTGGCGCCGGTTTGTCCACGGACGCAGTCTGCGCGAGCGATGCGACCGACGCCGTCAAAACGACAGTTGCGACAATCCTAATGAGTTTGTGTGCAGGCGCCATCGGCTTCCAGAATCGCGGTACTCTGGCCTACACAATAGCTCAAAATCCGTCGGCGCAAAAGGAACTTCCGGGTGATTAGTGCGATTACCGCGGCGTGGTCCATACCGATCGGAAGAACGACGCGAAAGCCAGCGCTCCGGCGATCACGGCCAGCGCTGCGAATCCGAATGCCAACGGCCCGGATAGGCTTTCGCCATCACGTCTGGAGCCCGCGCCCTCGCAGAAACCGCGCAGTCCCCACGCCGCCAGCGAGCACAGGAGCCAAATCCACCACGGTGCATCTACCGGGCTGAAGGACACGGCGACCTCCTTTAGCGCGTCGCCTTCTCCAGCAGGTACAGGTACGACCGATAAATCTGCCCGGTGGAACGGCTCATGCCGATCTCGCAGGTGCGGCTGCTGGAGTAGCAGGCTTCCGGCTGCCCGGATCTTACTTCCGCCGCTTCCAGGCGGGTGGCCGACTGGGTAAGTTCGGGGAAGAGGAAGCCACGGTCGCCGGCAAAGGCGCAACATCCGGCGTCGATGGGGACGAGCACGTCGTCGCTGCACGCGCGCGCTATAGCTTCCAGCTTGCCTGCGATGCCCATCTTCGTTACCGAGCAAACAGGATGCAACGCGACGCTGCCCGACTTGGTTTTGATCGGCAGTTTCGGCAGGAGTTGGTCATGCACGAACTCGATCGAGTCCAACAACGTGAGCCGATCGAAGCGCTCCTGGTTTGTGGACGTCAGATAGGAGCGCGCGTTCTTCAAGCCGTAGGTACAAGGGCTAGTATCGATCACGATAGGAAGTCTTCCCTGCTCCGACCAGCGCCAGCACCGCTCTACGGCACGGTTGACGGCGATGGCATGGGCGGCGGTGAATCCCTTCGACGAGAACGGCGTTCCGCAGCATGTGCCACGAACATCGGACGGAATGTAAACGGGGACGCCGGCGCGACCGGCAAGCGCGACCAGAACTTCCATGGGCGAGCGGTCTTCAGGTTCGGCGGGAAGGCGGCCCATTACGCGCGAAATGCACGACGGGAAGTACACGGCTTGCGCTCGGGCCTTGGTTGTCGAGGGGATTGATACCGGCGGCATAGGGCGTGTCCGGCATCCACTCGGCGACCGCTTCGCCGAAGGCGCGCTTCATGGCCTGCGTGAGCGAGCGCATGCCGTCCAGGCCAACCGAGCTTTGCGTAGTGTGGCCCAGGCGCAAACCGAGACGCATGAGTCGTTCGACCAGCCCGAAGTTCCTGGCCATGCGCGCCGCCCATCGATGGGCTGAAGTCGAGGCGCGAACATTGCGAAAGCGCTTGACCAGCTGGCCGGTATCGATGCTGACCGGACATGCGGTCGCGCAGAGCCCGTCGGTGGCGCAGGTGTCGAGCGCCATGTAGGGGAACTCGGCGTCGAGGCTCTGGTAGAGTTCCGCGCCGTTGTCGCTCTGGCGCAGGCGCGCCATCTCGCGCCGCACCACGATGCGCTGGCGCGGCGTCAGCGTGAGCTCGCGGCTGGGGCACTTCGGCTCGCAGTAACCGCATTCGATGCACTTGTCGATCTCCGGCTCGACCGACGGAAGCTGCTTCAGGTTGGCGAGGTGGCCCTCGACGGTCGGGATTGATGATGACGCCCGGGTTCAGCAGGTTTTCCGGATCGGCAAGCTCCTTCAGCCGCCGCATGATGTCATAGCCTTCGCGTCCCCACTCGGTCTCGACGAAGGGCGCCATGTTGCGGCCGGTGCCGTGCTCAGCCTTCAGTGCGCCGTCGTAGCGATCCACCACCAGCTTGACCACATCGTCGATGAAGTACTTGTACTGATCGATAGCGGCCTGCGTGTTGAAGCTTTGCGTGATGACGAAGTGGAGGTTGCCGTCTTTGGCGTGACCGAAGATGATGGCGTTGTCGTAGCCGTGCAGCTTGAAAGGCTTGTTAGGCTGTGCGGCGGCATCGGCCAGCGACTCGATGGGGAAGGCCACGTCTTCGATGATGACCGTGGTGCCGCTCTTGCGGACCGAGCCGACCGACGGGAACATGCCGGAGCGAATCTGCCAAAGCAGCGCCTGCTCGGCGGCGAGCATGGGTGAATTGCGCCGGCTTCGCACAGTTGAAAGCCTCCGCGGCTACGTCGGCCGCGATCTTTTCCAGTTCAGGGCGCGCGCTCTCGTTGGCGGATTGGAACTCGGCCAGCAGTCCCGCCGCGGGCTCGGCGACAGCGAGCGAAGCGAAGGCGGAATTCCGGCCTTGTCCTCGACGGAGCGCAACGAAGCGCGATCCATGATCTCCAGCGCCTTGGCTCCCGCCTGGCGCAGCGGCACGATCGAGTCCGCCGCCGCGTAGAAGATCCGGAAACAGCAGCAGGCCGGTGTACTTCACCGGCAGATCGGGAACGGTGTTCAGCACGGCCTCGGCGATGAACGCCAGCGTGCCTTCGGAGCCGATCAGCACATGCTGGAAGATGTCGACGGCGCGAGTCGAAATCGAGGAAGGCGTTCAGCGAGTAGCCGGTGGTGTTCTTCATCCGGTACTTGTTGCGAACGCGCTCGCGCAGCGCAGGATCGGCTTCCAGCGCGGGCTTTCAGCTCCAGGACGCCGCGCGCCAGTTGCGGCTCGCGCGCGTGGAACTCTTCGTCGGCATTGGGCGATGCGCGTGTCGATGACCGTGCCCGAGGGCAGCATGAACTTCATCGAGGCAAGCGTGTGATAGGCGTTCTGCTCCACGCCGCAGCACATGCCGCTGGAGTTGTTGGAGAGAATTCCGCCCATGCGTGCAGGTGGCGATGGAAGCCGGGATCAGGACCGATCTTGGCGCCGTAAGGAACCAGCGCCTGATTGGCGCGCGCGCCGATGCACGCCCGGCTGCAGGCGAATCGTCTTGCCCCCGTCTTCGACTTGCAGGTCGCGCCAGTTGCGCGCCACTTCCACCAGCAGCCCGTCGGAGATTGCCTGTCCCGAGAGGCTGGTGCCGGCGGCGCGAAAGGTCATCGGAATGCGCGTCTGGTGGCTGAAGGCGAACAGCGCGCGAATCTCGTCCAGGCTTTGCGTCTGGATGACAGCCTTCGGGATGATGCGATAGAAGCTGGCGTCGGAGGCCCAGGCGATGAGATCGATGGGACGGATGAGGACGCGGTCGCTGGGGACAGCTCCGTTGAGGGCGGACTGGATCTGGTGCGGAGTCATTACGGAAGGTGCGACAACAGTGGCTGCCATGTTAGTCCTTTATGGGCGCGCAGGCCCGCGCCTCTGCCAGAGGCGGCAAACTGCGCCACGTTCAGGCTAATGAAAGTGAGCGTGATACGAGGCGGAGTTCAGTCACAAGCGGGTGTGACGAACCGCACAACCGGCAGGTTAGTCACTGCCAGGCGCAACCGTCTTCAACAGCCATCCGCTGCCGCCGTCGATGCGAATGCTGCGGCTGGATTGCAGGTCAACCACGCCGCTCGCGTCCGGCGAACGCACGATCATCAGATCGTTGAATCCGTATGCGCCGCAGGACCACGGCGAGAACTTCCACAGGGCTTGTTCGCGCTCGCTCGCGTTGGGACAGCCGCGCTCGGGCGCTGCGATCAGCCGGGCAGTCACAGCGCCATAGTCGGTGGCCCGGCCGACGACCTGGTTCCCCATCACCACTTCCCCGTTGCCGCGATAGACGCCCGCGCCGCCGATTTGCACCGTGTTCCAATCGCTGGGCGAGGTCCCATAATCGTCCCAGGCGTTGGTCGGCATTCGTGCCTCGAAGACCTCATTCATCGAAGCAATCGCGCGGGCAGTCACAGACACGGGAACGCGCTGCCCGTTCAACCCCAGGTAATCGAATTTCAGGCTGAGCTGCGAAGGCGCACTCGGGTGGGCCGGCTGGGCTTTCACGATATGGCCGACGATTCTCGTGCCGCGCCGGATGCGTGCGCCCTCGGGTAGGGGCACGTCCTGCATAATCCTGCCGGTGACGCGCTCGCCGGGCTGAGCATGCCGGGCGTCGAGAGACGAGTTCAGCATCACAGGCAGGACGGTGCCGGAGGGTATCTGCTGGGCGACAGCGAAGCCGGACGCCAGAACCAGAAACGTCCAGGCGCTCACGAACAGAACGATTACGCTTCGTCGCGCGGCGTAGCGAGCTGCTTCACCCGGCCAAGTCTGGTCATTCTCGATGACCGCAACAGGTAT
The DNA here is from genome assembly GCA_963735915.1 of uncultured Acidobacteriaceae bacterium. Lineage (GTDB taxonomy): Bacteria > Acidobacteriota > Terriglobia > Terriglobales > Acidobacteriaceae > Bog-257. The sequence continues at coordinate 35,577 of CAVTMX010000013.1, forward strand.
TGGAGACATTCGTAACATCCTGGACCCTGAACACCGATCGCTCGCTCGCACCGGATGCCGCCCGAGTCAGCTACTGGTCTTTGCACTTGGCGGCCACTTGCTTGACGCTCTTGACCTCGAAAACGTGCACCTCAACCACGCTGGAAGCGCCGCCGGCTGGGGTCCGGTCGATGCTGCGGGTGGTCTCCTTGCCGATGACTTCGACCTCGTGACCTACCTGATGCTTCAGCTTGCCTCCAGCCCCGACCAGTTCGTGAGAGGTCCCGTCCTCTTCCACCAGGTTGTAATGACCGCCCCCGCTTTGCAGGCATCCGGTGTGGGACGTCTGGTCCCACGGCAGGTTCGCAGTCGCGTCAGGAGCGGGAGTGGCGGACTGCCCTACCAACAAGCCGGTCGAGAGAAGCAATAGAAGTCCAAGGAGAAATCCACTGCGCAATGAGCACCTCCTGCTGGCGCAATTTCAGTATAGTTGCAGACGCAAGAAACGCGCTGCTGGACCTTTGGTTCGCCGTGGAGCGCGGGGGTGGCGGACATAAATGCTCGCGCAAGCCGCAGCCCAAGACTCGAAAGGCCGCCCACCTGTGGACGGCCTTTCCCAATGGGCCTGCTCATGGACCATTGGCTCCGGGCTGAGAGGAGATCGCAATCCTTCGCCGGAAGTCGAATGCGGCTCCGGCTTACTGATTCCCCGACGCGCCGGCGTTGGCCGACTCCGTCAGGCTATTTGCCATCAGGCGGACGTCAACCCGGCGGTTTTGCGCGCGCCCGTGCGCCGTCGTGTTTTGCGCCACCGGATTGTCTTTGCCCAATCCGATCAGGAAGATCTTGTGGGCAGGAACGTTGTACTTGGTCGCCAGATACTGGATGACGGCGTCAGCGCGGCGCTGGCTGAGCTGGTAATTGTAGTCAGCCGGTCCGGTCGAATCGGTGTAGCCCTCGACCTGGATAATGTAGTGCCGCTGGTTCTGGAGCTGCGCGGCGAAGTCGTCAAGGGTCTGCTTGTCCTTGCGGGTGAGTTCCGCCTTATCGAAGCCGAACTGAACCGTGGTGTCGCCCACCTGCTTGTAGTTGTCGAGGTTTTCAACCGTGCCGGCGAGGCTGGTCACGCGGTTCGAGGCCTGCGTCGCGTTCTGGTTGGCCTGATCGGCGGATTGGCCAGCTGCCAGCGCCTTCTGATCGGCGGCGGCGGCCTTGTTGTTCACCTGCGCGATGCCCTGCTGCGCACGGCTATCCACATCGTGGATGTCGCGAGTATTTTTGGCCGTCTGGTCATCTAATTCATTAACGTTGTTGATGATGGGTGTGGTCTCGTTGCGGACGTACTTCTTGGTGGCGCAACCGACGGTGAACGGCAGAGTTCCTGCGACCATCACCGCCATTACGGAAAATCGGTTCATCGGTGGACTCCCTCGGCCCTGGCGAAACTCAGCCACTTGGCCTGATTATTGCGAAGCAAGTGAAATGCCATGGCGCGACACGGGCTCCGGTCGTGATTCCCGATTATTTTCAGTAGTTTGGGAGCAGGAGGAGAAGCCCGGGTAAGTCGGTCCAAGCCTGCAACGATAATCCTGACCGTGAGCGTAAAATTTTTACCAACGCCTTACGCCGGCCCTGGAGCGGGCTGTTGCGTCCGGCTACTCTGAATTCCTATGGACCTGCACCAGAAAATTCGTACTCTGCCCACCTCGCCCGGTGTGTATTTGTACAAGAACGCCGAGGGACAGATCATCTATGTGGGCAAGGCGAACAACCTGCGCTCGCGGGTGCGGTCGTATTTTCTGGAAGGCAAGCTGGCCGACGCCAAGACCGGGTCGCTGCTGCGCGAGGCGGTCGATGTCGATTACGTCGTCGTCGACAACGAGAAGGAAGCGCTGGCTCTCGAGAACAATCTTATCAAGCAGAAGAAGCCGCGCTACAACATTCTTCTGCGCGACGACAAAACTTACCCGTATATCAAGCTGACCATCGGCGAGCGCTACCCGCGGGTGTTTCCCACGCGGCGCCTCCGGAAAGATGGCTCGCTATACTTCGGGCCATACTTCCCCACCAGCCTGGCCTACCGGATCGTCGATCTGATCCACCGGCACTTCCTGATTCCCTCGTGCAAGCTCGACCTGACCCGCTACTATCCGCGCCCATGTTTGCAGTACTACATCGGCCGATGCCTGGGGCCGTGCGTTGAAGGCCTGACCACGCCCGAGCGTTACGCTGAAGCCGTGCACGACGTGAGGATGTTTCTCGAGGGGCGCGGTGCCGATCTGTCGCGCTCGTTGCATCAGCGGATGGCGGCGGCAGCCGAGCGCGAACAGTACGAACTTGCGGCCAAGTATCGCGACCTGATCTCGACCTTGGAACTTCTGGAGCAGAAGCAGCGAATAGCAGCAGTGGAAGGCGACGACGCCGACGTCTTCGGCTATCACTACGAAAACGAGATGCTGGCGGTGAACCTGTTCCACATGCGCGGCGGCAAGATCGTCGATAAGCGCGAGTTCTTCTGGGAAGACTTGAGCGAGATGATGGGCGAGGTTTTCGAACCGGGCGATTTCTTTTCGTCCCTGCTCAAGCAGGTGTACCTCGATCAGCAATACGTGCCGCACACGATCTATGTGCCGGTCGATTTCGAAGACCGTCCAACCCTGGAGGAAATGCTCTCCGAGGGCCAGAAGCGGCGGGTGCAGATTCACGTTCCGCAGCGCGGCGAAAAGCGGTCGTTGGTCGATCTGGTCGGCCAGAACGCGAAGCAATCGTTCGACCAGCGTTTCCGCGTGATGAAGCCGGCAGCCAAGGCCATCCAGGAGGCGCTACAGGACGCGCTGATGCTGCCCGAGCTGCCCAAGCGCATCGAGTGCTTCGACATTTCGCACATCCAGGGCGCGGAGACAGTCGCCTCGATGGTGGTGTGGGAATCCGGCAAAATGAAGAAATCCGACTACCGCAAGTTCATCATCCGCAGCGTTGCGGGGGTGGACGACTTTGCCGCCATGCGCGAGGTAGTGACGCGCCGGTACAAACGCGCGCAGGAATCGGCAGCCGAATCTGCGTCTGGCGCGCTCCAACTGCAAAAGCAGGGGATGCCGAGCCTGGTACTCATTGACGGTGGTGTCGGCCAGCTACACGCCGCGGCCGAGGCGCTGGAGGCGCTGGGCATCACAAACCAGCCGCTGGCCTCCATCGCCAAGCGCGAAGAGATCATCTATTTACACGGGCAGGAGGACGACCCGCTTGTGCTGGAGCGGCACTCCCCCGTGCTGCATCTGGTGCAGCTCATCCGGGACGAGGCACACCGCTTCGCGGTCACGTTCCATCGCAAACGGCGGCAGATGCGGGATCGCAAGACCGAGCTGTTGGACATTCCCGGGGTCGGCGCGCGGACTACGAAACGCCTGCTGACGCATTTTGGCAGTCTGCAGGCAGTCAAAGACGCCGACTTGGCGGCATTAACCTCAGTGGTGAACCGCTCGCAGGCGCAGGCGATTTTGCGGCATTTTGGCAACGACGGAGTGCCGCCTTCTGCGTCGCAATCTTCGGAGATGCGATCCCCAAGGGGCGATTGAGAGTGGAGCAAGCCATGGATTTGAGGAAGGATTCAAGAACGCGGCTGGTACTGCTTTGCATCGCCGTGGGCCTGCTGGTCTGGATGGTGGGCTTTAGCTTCGACCGCCTGCTGGCCCGCGACGGCGTGACCCGCACCGAAATTCTGCTCGCCTCGAATGGCCTTACAGCCATCGTCGCCGCTTTCCTGTTTTACAGCCTTACCTTCAATGAACGCCTGCGCCGCGAGTATATTCGCGAACGCCTGCGCACCATCGCCGACATGAACCATCACATCCGCAATGCCCTCCAGGTGATTGCATACGCCACCGCAGCGGGCAAGGACGATTCGGTCGAGATGATCCGCAGCTCGGTGGAGCGGATCGAGTGGGCGTTACGCGAGGTACTGCCCGGACATGTGCCACTGCCGACAGAGTCGCAAGAACAGCCGCAGGAACACTTGCGCGCGAGGTAGGTCCATTCTTTGATCGCCGTGCTGCATCGCCGTGCTCGTGCTGACACTAAGGCTTAGTCCGGTAGTTCTCGCCCAACGAAATTCCTTCCAACACACATATAATTAGAGTTTCAGGACAAGCGCATCATTGGGCCAGCAGGTTAGACGATCCTGCTCACGTCGGATTCATTCATGATTCAAACCCTGTTCGGCAGCACAGAAGAAAAGCCCAGTTTCCTCACGCGCATGAAAGAGGCGGTCACGCGCACGCGCGAGAGCCTCAGTGAGCGTATTGAAGAGGTGGTCTCGTTCCGCAAAGAGATCGATCGCGACACGCTGGACGATCTGGAGGCGACACTAATCGCCGCAGACCTCGGCACCGCGACCACGGCTGCGGTGCTGGATGCCTTGCGCGAGAAAGTTGATCGGAAGCAGGTGGCGAACGTCGACGAACTGAAGCGCGTGCTGAAAGACGAGTTGCTGACTATCCTCAACACGGCCGAACAAAGGCCGGTGCAGAAGGTGAACGGCGAGCCTGAGGTCATCCTGGTGGTCGGAGTGAACGGCACGGGCAAGACGACCTCCATCGGCAAGCTGACGCACTTGCTGCGCGGGCAAGGCAAGACGGTGCTGCTGGCGGCGGCAGACACGTTTCGCGCCGCGGCCATCGAGCAACTGGAAATATGGGGAGACCGCACCGGCACCGAGGTCATCAAGAACAAGCCCGGCGGCGATCCCGCGGCGGTGCTGTTCGACGCCCTGCAAGCCGCGAAGGCGCGCAACACCGATTACGTGATCGTCGACACCGCCGGTCGCCTGCATACCAAGAGCAGCCTGATGGACGAGCTGGCGAAGATGCGCCGCACCGCGCAGCGCTTCAGCGCCACCGCGCCGCACGAGACCCTGCTGGTGATGGACGCCACCACCGGCCAGAACGGCTTGCAGCAGGCGCGGCTGTTCACCCAATCGGCGGGCGTGACCGGCATCGTGCTGACCAAGCTGGACGGCACCGCGAAGGGCGGCGTGGTAGTGGCCATCTGCAAGGAGCTAGGGCTGCCGGTGCGCTACGTCGGCGTTGGCGAGAAGGCCGGCGACCTGCTGCCGTTCAATCCGCAGGACTTCGTGAACTCGCTGTTCGATTGATAATCATTTGACATTCACGTGACTGCAAATCTACACTGCAAGACCGGAGATCATTATGCATGTCCACGAGCAGGTCTTGGAGGCAGCCAACCGAATTGCTGGCCAGCGGAGCGACTGGACCTTTACCCCCGAAGAGGTTATTAAGTCACTGCCGGGTCTCAACCAAAGCTCGGTTCGGACTGACATCGTCAGCCGCTGCTGTGTCAATGCCCCTCAAAATCATCTTCGCAAATGGGATTACTTCCAGCGAATTGGGCGCGGGACATACCAGATACGATCGGAATACCGTTCCGCGAGAATAGCAATCACGGAGAACCGTCTTCACTCCCGACAGTCTGTGCGCGCCGGGGACAGGAGTGAGCCCAGTCATGTACCGCGACGCGATGTGATTCATGCTGTTGTCCATGCCGATCAGGATGCATTCACCGCGGCATGCCTAGAAATTGCCGCAGTTACGCAGGGGAACACGTTGGATGAGGTTGTTCGCAACCTGAACGAAGTGGTTGCTCTCTATTTTGAGGACGAAAATCTGGCTGAGATGGGATTTTCGGACCATCTGCGATTGCAAGTCATCTTTGAAGCGCCGCTAGTGCTATGACCAGACTGCGGCAGATGTCTGCTCGCGAGGTCCTAAAGGCACTGGGCAGATTCGGCTTTCGCGTTATAAGTACCCGCGGAAGCCATGCCAAGCTGCGGCGCGTCCTTTCCAGCGGCGAGCGGCAGACGTTAGCTGTGCCGCTGCACAAACAACTCGCGACCGGCACACTGCATTCCATTTTCCAAGACGCGTGCCGTTATATCCCCGAAGCGGACTTGAAGCCATGGTTCTTCTCGGAATAGACAACCGGTCCGCCTAATGCCTGGTTTACAAGAAACTCGCGACGAACAGTTCATGCAGCAAGCGCTCGAGTTGGCTCATCAGGGCGTCGCGCTAGCTTCGCCGAATCCGTGTGTCGGAGCGGTGATCGTCAGCTCAGCGGGCCAGATCGTCGGGCGGGGCACGCATACCTATGATGGCCGAAAACACGCTGAGGTGCTGGCTATGGAAGAGGCTGGCCCGCGAGCGCGAGACGCGACTTTGTATTTCAATCTGGAGCCGTGCTCGCACACCGGGCGCACAGGTCCCTGCGCCGAAGCGGTGATCGCGGCCGGCATCAAGCGCGTGGTAGTTGCGATCCGCGACCCAAATCCGCTGGTGAGTGGCGCCGGGCTGGCGAAGCTTCGTGAGCGCGGAATTGAAGTCGCCGAAGGCGTGCTCGAAGCGGAAGCGCGCAAGCTCAACGAGGCGTTCGCGAAATACATCCGCCATAAAGTCCCGTTCGTCACGCTGAAGACCGCGATGACGCTGGACGGCAAGATCGCGCCGCCGCCACCGGAGATTGCAGTCGCCCCCCGCAGGAGTGCCGGCCGCGAGCGGCGGCTGGATCACGAGCGATATTGCCCGCGCGCATGTGCAGCAACTGCGTCATGCCAGCGACGCCATCATGGTGGGCGTGGGCACCATCCTGGCCGACGATCCCCTGCTGACCGATCGCACCGGGCTCCCGCGCCGGCGTCCGCTCATGCGCGTCATTCTCGATTCGCGCCTACGCCTGCCGCTGGACTCGCGGGTAGTGAAGACTGCGTGTGAGGATGTCATCGTCTTCTGCTGCTTCGCCGAGGAGAACAAGCGCCGCGAGCTGGAGTCGCGCGGGGTCGCGGTGGAGCAGGTGCCGATGGTTCAGCGCGCCAGCGACGGCACCATCCTCTTCCCCGCGGGCACGCCAGTGGCCGATGGTCGTCCCGACCTTAACAGTGTGATGGCTGAACTTGGCAGGCATGAGATCACCAGCCTTATGATTGAAGGTGGCGCGATGGTCAACTGGGCCGCGCTGGCCGCCGGCATCGTGGACAAAATCTTCTTCTACTATGCTCCGAAGATTTTGGCGGGCACGGGATCGATTCCGTTTGCCTTAGGCGTGGGATATCGGGGTATTCGCGAAGCGGCCAGAGTGAAGTCTCTCACGCTACATCGGTTTGGCGAAGACTTTGCGGTCGAAGGATATCTGCGAGACGTTTACGAGCGCTAGTCTTTGTGTGCTCCTGAAAAGGGTGCCCCAGGTCTCGCGGTTTTCGAGACCTGGGTGACGGCTGCCGCGTCGCGGAGGCCCAGGTCTGGAAAATCGCCAGACCTGGGGCAACCACACGGCACAAAATAAGGACGAGGTCATCATGTTCAGTGGTCTAGTCGAGGAAGTTGGAACTGTAACGAACATTGTCGAGCGCGGCGGGAACCACCGCATTACCATTCAGGCGCCGAACACGGCCAAAGAATTGAAACTGGGCAACAGTGTCGCCGTGAGCGGCGTTTGCCTGACGGCGCTCGATATCAAGCCCGGCTCATTTTGCGCGGACCTTGCGGCGGAAACGTGGGTCCGCACTTCTCTTTCCCGTATCACCGACGGCGCGCAGGTGAATCTGGAGTTGCCGCTGAAGGCCGACGGCCGCCTGGGCGGACACATGGTGCAGGGACATGTCGACGGGGTCGCCCGCTTCGTCGCGCTCGAACCTATCCCGAACGCAGATGATTTCTGGCTGCACCTCGACATCCCGGAAGAACTCGAGAAGTACGTTGTGTTCAAAGGCTCGATCTCGGTGGAGGGCATCAGCCTGACGGTGGCGAAGCTCGACGGCTTGCGGCTGACCATCGCCATCATTCCCCATACCATAAAGATGACGAACCTGGGCTCGCTCAAACCTGGCGATCCAGTGAATATCGAGACAGATATCGTCGCCAAATACCTGGAGAAGTGGACACGGCGGGACGAGCAGAGCGGGGCGCTAACCGTGGAGCGGCTGGTCGCGCAGGGATTCTAGGAATGGGTGCCCCGGGTCTCGCGGTGTTCGAGAACCAGGTTGCCCGAATAGGAACGCACCACCCAGGTCTCGAAAAAGCGAGACCTGGGGCACCCGGTCTTCCCGCTGTTTACAACGGCTATGCCGCTGGATTAGTCGTGAGCGCACTTTGTTGGGCATCGGCTGCTTTCGCCTGATCTTGCCAGCGAGCCTCGTTCAATCCCCGAGTGATAAGCCAGAGGGTGAACAGTGTTTCACTGATTATGCCGGGGCCCATGTTGTATGGAAAAAGCCGTTTCGATAACGCGGGCAACGCGAACGTCAACCATCCCAGTCCACCGATCGCCAGCAACCCGCCAAATATCTTAGGCAGAAACCACGACCGCACGATCAAGTAGCCAACCAATAAGCAATAGGCCCCAAAAAACATTAATGGAGAGACGTAGTTCGGCAGCAGTCCGAACATATCGAGCAACGAGGCTGCGCATCCCAGTAAGCTGAAAAGCGACGCAACCAGTGAGACACGCGCGTTTACAGGTCTGAATAGCTGAAAGAGCAGGATAGTCACGACAACGTAAGCGATCGTCGCCACCACATTGCTGATGTTGGCGAAGGTTGGCAGCTTCCGCATCGAGATAACTGCCGCTGTCGCCCCTGTAACAAGCAATACGACGAGTCCGAAGCAAAAAAA
>CAVTMX010000014.1:0-8769 GCA_963735915.1 uncultured Acidobacteriaceae bacterium
CCGTCCAAAACTCTGGTGGATTGTTTATAGTAGAGATAACGCACTTGACCGGCAGTGTTAACCGTTACGTATGCCGGGTCGAGCGCCAAATCTGTCAGGGTTGAGGAGTGAAGTAACAATGCCGAAAGCACCACGGGACAAGGAAGTCGTCGCAACGCCCAAGAAACGCACCCGCAAGGCCACCGCGCCGACCAATGGCAACGGAATCCATGCGGACAACGGCAACGGCGCTGTGGAAACGTCCGTAACCGCCGCGCCCCAAGCGATCCGCGAGACGCAGGTTCCACCAAGTCTGGAGGAGCAGATCCGCCTCCGCGCCTATCACCTTTATTTGCAGCGCGGTGGCCGTGGCGGATCGCCGGAGCAGGACTGGCTTCGCGCCAAAGAAGAAATTTGCGGTCAGCAGGACGTCGCTTAGCCGCAAACGGGAGTTCGACAAGTCAGCTTATTTTGTCCTCGACACACGCGCAGTTTGCCGCCACAATAGTGGTGCTGATAATCTATGTCTCGGCGAGAATCGGGTCAGGACATGTCCTCTGACTGCCCTGATGTGTTTTTAGGTGCACATCCGACTTTGCGTCCCATTCTTCTCATCGACGACAATCCCCTACAGCTCAAGGTCCGGGAGACCATCCTGAGGCAGGCGGGCTTCCCGGTTTCGATAGCTACGAGGCCGGAGAGCGCCTTTGCGGCGCTGCGCGCCGTGCCTGAGCGCGTCGGGCTGATCATTACCGACCACCTTATGCCGGGTTGGACGGGCTCCGAACTGGTCCGGCGAATTCGCGCCGCGAACATCCAGGTGCCGATCCTAGTTCTGAGCGGACTTCAAGAGGCCGAGCCGGAGTACGAGGGACTCGACGTTGTCTTCCGCGTCAAACCCTTTCCCCCTGAGGAACTGATCCAGTTGGTGCACTCGCTGCTGGAATCCAACGGCCAGCAACGTGGCGCGGCGTAGGTTAGGGATTAGGGCCCTGGGACTAGGGCTAAGTCATTTCACAAAATAACAACCGCGGTACTTGCGTCGGCTATGCGGGCGGTTCCGCTTTGCAGTGGACGTAATCGGCGGAGTCGGTTTCGTTGAGCTTCTTGCCGTAGAGGTCCCACACGCCGTAGCCCAGGCCGCTCAGCAACTGGTAGATCGCGCGGAAGTTGGCCGCCCAGTTTTCGGGCGTGCTGCCGTCCATCTCGATCAGCAGCTCGGGTTTGTGCGCCCCCAGCGTCTCAGCCGCGCCCTTCAGCACCGCCAGTTCCACCCCTTCGGTGTCAATCTTGATGAAGTCTGGCTGGGGCCACCCCCGCTCGGCGATGAGGTCGTCGAGCCGCTCGACGCGCGTCTCAAACGTCACAAATTCTTCCGAGTCCTTGATCCGATCGGCGATGTCGCTACTTATGGTGGAGCGCGCCGGCTCCAGCTTGGGCTGCACCATCTTCGTTGTCGAGCGCGCCTCGCCCAGCGCCGCGTTCTCCATCAGGATCTTGCAGCCGAAGCGGTTGAGCTCCAGGTTACAGCGCGTGTTCTCAAAGCACCAGGGATTTGGTTCGCAAATGGCGACCGTCCCGCCATCGCCCACCGCGCGCGCCGCGAACATGGAGAAGATGCCTTCGTAGGAGCCGATGTCGTAAACCACCTTACCGCTGAGGTCGAGGCCGAGATAAAAGCGCTCCTCGGCGGTAACGGCGCGCGGGAAGAAGCCGAGGCCACCCTTGCGCTTCAGCCCGGCAGCAATCCCCGAGCGCGTGGTGTAGACGATGTGGCGCGTCACCGGCCGCGAAAGCCCGCCGATGGCGCGCATCACAGCGGTGGGAAGGTCGACGAAACGGTCCATGAAAGGAAGCAATTAGCACTTGGCAATTGGCACTTGGCAAAGGCAGTGCTCTCGGGGAGCAGGGCTAAATGCCAAGTGCCAAGTGCTGGGTTTCTCACATCGCCGGCGCGGGCGGTCGCGAAAAGGCCGCGTCCTGCTGCGTGCTCTTCTCGCTGAAGCTGATCTGGCGGGTCATCGCCTCGTGCGCTTTGCCGTCGATTTCGACATAAGGATACACGAAGTAATTCAGCGGCGGGCCGTCCTGCTTAGGCGACAAAGTGATGTCGCGCCCGGACGAGAACTGCACGCGGTTAGCATCGACGCTGCCAAAGAAGTAGCCGGCCTTCTCCTTCGCCTTCCACGCCTCCGAGATGTCGAGCGGCACCCAGCCGATGTTGCGGGCGAAGAACTCGGCCCAGCAGTGATAGCCGGCGATGTCGCCGCTGTCCTTGTTCTCCGGGATGGGGAAGCCGATGTCGAAGCGCGCCGGGATGTCGTCGGCGCGCATCATGCCGATGAAGGGCGAGTGGAAGTCGGTGCAATTGCCGTGCTTGGCGTCACAGGCCCAGACGGCGTCGCCGCGTCCCCAGCCGGTGCCGGTCTTGTCATAACGCATGGTGGCGAAGAGGTAGTCGTACGCGGCTTTGGCCTTGGTCACCGTGCCGGGCTGGCTGCCCGTCACCTGCTGCGCCAGCTCCTTGATCTTCCCGTCTGTGGGGATCAGCTTGTCAGGTTCGACGAAACGCTGCATCGACGCGGACACCACGCCGGGCTTGGTGTCTTTGCTTTCGAGTTGCGCGAAGTCGCCGCGCGCGTATTCGCGACGCGTCACCTCGTACTCCAGCGCGAAGTCGGCGGTGGATTGCAACGGGTTGTGGATCTCGGCGTAGAGTATCTTGTTGCCGTATTCCGGCTCTTCGCTCACAGTGGTCTGCACCGGCGCTTTCACGTTTACCAGCCGGACGGTCTGATGCTCGTCGGAGTGCGCCACCGGCACCCACACGCGCACCTGCTTCGTGCCTGCCGGAATGTCTTTCACGGTGAAGGCATAGCTGAACCGGAACTTGCGCGCGGGCGGGCTGAACTTCTGTTTTTCGGGCGTGGCGGTCTGCGCCGCCAACAGGGCAGAGGCGCAGCAGATGACGAGAAACGCTGCAAACCGGCGAGACCTCATTGCGAAACTCCTCCACGTTGGATGTAGCTGAACGTAGAAAGGCGTCGAGAATTGTAACCGTGAATGTAAAATCTGCAAAGCCTTTGTTGACGCTCCGGATCTATGCTCCAGAAACGCATTGACGACCAGCCTACCATCTCGCGCGAGATGCTGCGCCAGGCCGAGGCTGTCTTCCACAGCCACCTCAAGCGCGTGGGCCTCAAGCGCACCGGCCAGCGCGATACCATCCTGCGCACATTTCTCGACACCCGCGACCATCTCTCCACCGACGAGCTCTACCGGCTGGTGAAGAAGAAGGACAGCGGCATTGGCTTCACCACCGTCTATCGCACGCTCAAGCTGCTGTCGGAATGCGGGCTGGCCAGCGAGGTGGATTTCCAGGACGGCATCGCGCGCTACGAGCACCAGTACCAGCGGCGCAACCACCACCACATGGTCTGCACCGAATGCGGCAGCTCGGTGGAGTTCTTTTCGCCCGAAATTGAGCGCATCGAACAGGAGATCGGCCGCAAGAACAAATATGTGCCCACGCGGCACACCTTCCAGATTTACGGCGTGTGCGAGAAGTGCCGGAAGAAGCCGGGGCGCGGGTGAGATCATGCTGACCCTCGCCGACACTATCGGGTGCCCCAGGTCTCGCGCTTTTCGAGACCTGGGTGAGGGCTACCGACGGCGTACCCAGGTCTGGAAATCGCCAGACCTGGGGCACCCGTATATCAATTCCAGAATCCGGGACTTGAGTCGGCTTCACCTTCTCCCTGCTACCATCGCCTGCGATGCGCACTCTCGCCGACGCCGCTGAACAAATCCGTACCCGCCGCCTGTCGCCGCTCGAGCTCACGCGCGAATGCCTGGCGCGCATCGAGCGTCTCGACCCAGCGCTGAACGCGTTCATCACCGTCACCGGCGAGCTTGCCTGGATCAGGCGCGGCGCGCCGAATTCGACATCAGCGCCGGCAACTATCGCGGCCCGCTACATGGCGTCCCCATCGCGCTGAAGGACCTGCTCGATACCGCGGGCGTGCGCACCACCGCCGCCAGCAAGCAGTATCGCGAGCGCGTACCGCAGCACGATGCCGAGATCGTCCGCCGCTTGAAGGATACTGGCGCAGTCATCGTCGGCAAGCTCAACATGCACGAGTTCGCGTTCGGCATGACCGGCGCGATCAGCGCCTTCGGGCCGACGAGGAACCCGTGTAATCCGGAACGCATTACGGGCGGCTCGTCATCGGGCTCGGGCGCGGCGGTCGCTGCGGGCATGTGCGTCGCGGCGCTCGGGTCGGATACTTCGGGCTCTGTTCGCTGTCCCGCCAGCGCTGTGCGGCATTGTGGGACATCGTCCCAGCGCGAATCTGCTGAGCACGCACGGCGTCGTGCCGCTCTCGAGCTCGTTCGATACCGTCGGCCCGATGACGCAGACGGTGCGCGATGCGGCGATCATGATCGATGTGCTGAGCGGCACCACGCAGTACGACTCGGTTTTGCATGAAGATGTCTCGCAGCTCCGGGTGGGCGTGGCGCGCCGCAAGTTCTTCGACGATCTCGACTCCGAGGTGAGCGCGTGCATCGAACGGCGCTCTGGAGATCCTCGGGAAGCTCGTCGTGCAGGTGCGCGATGTGGAGGTGCCGCTACAGGGCTTCCGCACGATCTTCGACGCCGAGATCTACGAATACCACGAGCCGATGATTCAGCAGTCGCCTGAGCAGTACGATCCGCGCACGCTCTTCCGGCTGCAAAACTGTGCGGGTACCAGCGCGACCGACTATATCCGGGAGCGGCGGCGACTGGCGGAATTTCGCATCAAGGTGGAAGAGGTGTTCGACGAAGTTGACGTAATCATCACGCCGACAACACCGGTGCCCGCGCCGAAGCTCGCGGATATCGAGGCCCTGGCAATCCCCGACGTGCGTCCGTTCGAAGTCAAGTACCTGATGCGCAACACGGCGCCTTTCAGCGTGCTCTTCTGGCCGACGATTTCGGTGCCGTGTGGGGTGACGCGTGACGGCCTGCCGGTGGGGATGCAGATTACCGCCCGCCCCGGCGCCGACTCAACGGTGCTGCGCGTGGCGCACGCGTATGAACGGGCGAGAGGAGCAGCGCCGTAGGCGCGTCATCAGTTAGCCCAGCCGTTCACGGCTGGGGACGTGATTCCCAACGATGCGCGAGTGCCGTAGGCACGACACGAACCGCGTCACCGGTTGCGCTTAGCCACGTTCGCTCGTGCACAGTCACCGCTTTTCCATCGCCACGTAGTGGTTGGGATACGCCGGGCCCTGGTAATCCGCGCGCGGCCGGATCAGCCGATTGTCGTTCAACTGCTCGATGACGTGCGCCGTCCAGCCCGAGACGCGCGACACCGCGAACACCGGCGTGAACAGGTCGATATCGATGCCGAGCGTCGTGATAGGTCGAGGCCGAGTAGAAATCAACGTTTGCGTTGAGCTTGCGGTCGGCGACGATGAACTCCTCGATCTTGTGCGAAATCTCGAACCACTTGGCGTTGCCGCTCGACTTGCCCAGCTCCTCCGACATCTTGCGCAAGTGCGTGGCGCGCGGATCTTCCGTGTGATACACGCGATGGCCGAAGCCGGGAATCTTCTTCTTCTGCGCCAGCATGCCTTTGATGTACTCGACAGGATCGGCGCCGGAGGCGTCGATCGCCTCCAGGATGTGAAATACCGCTTCGTTGGCGCCGCCGTGCAGCGGGCCTTTGAGCGCGCCGATGGCAGCGGTGATCGCCGAATGCATGTCGCTGAGCGTCGCCGCCACCACCCGCGCCGCGAAGGTCGACGCGTTCAGCTCGTGGTCGGCGTGCAGGATGAGCGCGATATCGAGCGCGCGCTCCGCGGTCGCGCTGGGGAGTTCGCCGTTCAGCATGTAAAGGAAATTGCCCGCGTGCGACAGCGAGCGGTCGGGCTCGACCAGCGGCTTGCCTTTGCGAATGCGGTCATAGGCGGCGACGACATACGCCATCTGCGCGGTCAGCCGAATGGCCTTGCGCACGTTGGCTTCGTGGTCGTTGACCTTCTCTTCGGGATCGTAAAACGACAGCGCCGAGACGATGGTGCGCAGCACGTCCATGGGCAGCGCGTGCTGCGGCGCTTGCCGCAGCAGGCTGATGATGGAAGCATCCAGCTTGCGCTCGCGCGCCAGGTTCAGCTTCAGCTCATTGAGCTCGGCGCGAGTTGGGCAGCCGCCCGAACCACAGCAGGTAGCAGACCTCTTCAAAAGTCGAGTGGTCGGCGAGCTCGTGGATGTCGATGCCGCGATAGGCGAGCACGCCCTGATCGCCATCGATGTAGCAGATGCCGGAGTTTGCGGCGGTAATGCCTTCCAGGCCCTTGGGGCCATGCACTGTGGTGGACATGAGATACCTCTATACTCCGCGCGTTTTGTGCCCGTCTATTGCGAGGCGAGCGATACAGGCATGGGTGGAGCACCGCTTCTGCGGTGCATCGTCGTCGTTATTGACGGATTCGGCTTTAGCCGCTGAGGTAGGTGCACTCACCTCAGGCGCTGAAGCGCAGTTCCGACAACGTCCTATCTATAGCACGTCTCGAGGCGTGCATCCACCCGCTGGCTTCAGTGGTCACGCGCTCTCCGTCCCCGCAAAATGCGTCTCAATCCTGCTCAACCTCGCATTCGTCACTCTCCTGCTCACCTCGGCGCGTCGCTCTAGTCCAAGCGCCCCGAAAGAACCCGTGGGGCGAGCCACGTTTCTGCGGGCGCAATCTACCTCCGAATCATTCCTGCAAAGAGAGGTTGTTCCCATGACCAGACAAGCTTCGCTTTCTATGCTTCCCTGCCTGTTGCTGATTGCCGCGCTTTGCAGCGCGCAATCCACGCAGATGAACCTTCCGCTGCAAAGCCAAGCGGGCGAAGGTCACGCAGACCATCGGCATCACCAACATCACCATCGACTATCACCGGCCGCTGGTGAACGGCCGCAAGGTCTGGGGCGGCCTGGTGCCCTACGGACAAGTCTGGCGCGCCGGCGCGAATCTCAACACGACCATCACCTTCCCCAACGACGTGACGATCGAAGGCAAGCCGCTGGCCGCCGGAACCTATGGCCTGCACATGATCCCGAACGAAGAACGACTGGACGGTAATCTTCTCCAAGATGCATACCGCGTGGGGCAGCTTCAGCTATAAGGAGTCGGAAGACGCGCTGCGCGTCACCGTGAAGCCGCAGCCGACCGAGATGCACAACGCGCTGACCTACGACTTCGACCAGCTCCAGCCCGACTCCGCCGTCGTCGTCATGAGCTGGGACAAGGTGGCGGTGCCGTTCAAGGTGTCGGTCGACGTGAACAAGGTTGTCGAGGCCAGCCTGCACAACCAGCTGCGCGGTCTGTCGCAATACACGTGGGACGGCTGGGACGACGCCGCAACCTACCTGGTCGACAACAAGTTCGACCTGAACGAGGCGCTGAAGTAGGAGAACAACTCCATCGAAAACGAAGACCGCTTCGAAAACGAGATGACGAAGTCGCGCATCCTGGCAGCGATGGGCCAGAACGCCGAGGCGCAGCAGGCGAAGGACAAGGCGCTGTCGCTGGGCAGTGCGCAGCAGCTCTATGGATACGGCCGCCAGTTGCAGCGCGAGAAGAAGCAGCAGGAAGCCTTCGCGGTCTTCAAGACGGCGGCGCAGAAGGATCCCAACAACTGGTTGTCGCATGCCGGGCTGGCGCGCGTCGCCTGTCGGAGAAGGGAACTATCCGAGGCCACCAAGCAGATGCAAGCTGGCGCTGGCCGGCGCTCCCGATCCGGCGCAAGTCCGGCGTCGAGGGCCTGATCAAGAAGCTCCAGGCACAAGCAGGACATCAACCAGTAGAACTGAAGCACCGGGTCCACCATTCGAAAACGCGAATGAGTGGGGCACCCGGCATCCCGGATGTGCGCAGGTCAGCGGCTGTCTCACAAAGCAAGCGACCCGCGCTAACAACTTGAACGGCATATCGGAGACGAACATGCATCGCACCTGCCTCGTGCTGTGTGTTTCTGCGCTGATGTTCTGCTGCCTGGCTGCCCGGCCCAAACGAACGGCGCAGCGTCGAAAGCGCATCTGCTCCGCCGCAGCGCGATGGCTCGCACGACTTCGATCCGTTGCTCGGCTCGTGGAAGTATCACCTGAAGCGGCGACTGCATCCGCTGACCGGTTCGAATGAGTGGGTGGAATTCGAAGGCACAGGCATATGCCGCAAGCTTTTCGACGGCGCGCAGATCGACGAGGGCGAATGGAACGGTCCGACCGGCAAGATTGTCGGTCTGACCTTGCGCGTGTACAACCCGCAATCGCATCAGTGGCGGCTGTATTGGGACAACCAGAAGGTTGGCGTCCTCGATCCGCCGCAGGTGGGCGAGTTCAAGAGACGGTGTCGGCGAGTTCTTCGCGCAGGACACGATCAACGGCAAGACCATCCTGATTCGATTTCACTGGACCAACCTCAACACCAACACGCCGCACTTTGAGCAGTCGTTCTCCGATGACGGCGGCAAGACGTGGGAGGTGAACTGGATCACCGACCAGACGCCGGGTAAACGACGCGCCTGAGAAGGCCCGGTAGCAGCAGTCAATCGAGTTGGAGGTGCCCATGCCAATGCTCACCAGACGCGAAGCAGTTCGCTTGCTCGGAGCAGTTGCTGCGGGCACGTGGCTTTCCACGCGCCCGGCATATTGCGTTGTGGATGGACCGAAGGGACACACGCCCGCCGCAAGAGCGGACCAGGCCCCTCCACTCGCGCCCGGCAAGCAATACGGTACTCGAAGCCAGCCAGGCAAGAAG
>CAVTMX010000015.1:0-289094 GCA_963735915.1 uncultured Acidobacteriaceae bacterium
ACCAATTTCACTCAAAATCGACCTGCTCCGTGCAAACACCTGACAGAACAGCTCTTCGGCGTTAGCGACCGCCGCCGCGCTACTTGATCGACTCCGCCAAGCCATTGTCTTAGCATCGGCGATCAGAGTCCTCCTTGTGGATTCCATCATTGCGTCATGCAGAGAAAATACATACGCGGCGAGGATAGCCTTTGCGGCATGGTCGTCCAGCTTGTCATGAAGTTCGTATCCCTCGATCAGAGAATCTGCTCTAGCGAGTAGCAAGGCTCTTACACGCTCGGCATAAACTCGGGCTGCTTCTTCACTGTCCGCATTAGAATAAGAGATGTCCTTTGCGCCCATCTGTTCGCGAAGAGCTGCGACCTTCACGTCGTGAGCTTGCTCAATCTTCCCTTGAGCCGCTGCATAGGCCATCTCGGCGTAGTTACGGACTTCTTCAGGGACTCTGGGATTCACAATCAGCATTATAAGCTGTCTCTATCAAGAAACAGCCAAGATGTAGCGACCAAACTTGTCGCAACTTGAGACATCCCCTTTGCTGCCTGTCACAGTCTGGGTGTCGAGCCTTGCATCCCAATGCCGTGTTAGACGCCAGTTCCCGAGCCTGTGGTGCCGCGGGACGCGTGGGGCCGACCCAAGGGATGGCTCCTGCTGCGCGTAGAAGCCGTTCCTAGGCCCTTACAGGCCGATGGATGGTACGGAAAGTGACCAGAGGCGGCAGGCGGTCTACAAACGAGAACGGATATTTACATGTAACAGGCACGACGAAACCGGCGCGGCGAGGGGGACAAGCGGTGACGACTGGGGCGAGCAATGTTGGCCGCCGTTGGGCAGCCAAGACCAAATCCGCAGCGAATGTCGGAGCATCGACCAGATGTCATCCCTCCGGCTTCCGCTGCGGGCAGACGAGCTGATAGAATCCTGCCGATCCTCAAAGCTCCGCCTGAGTATCATGCAAGCTCCGAATTGCTGTCTGTGATGTAGGAACCGCAGTCTAACTTTGGTAAGTGTCGTCTGAATTACTAAAGTTCTCGGGGCTCGGTGGGTTCCCGTTTCCCGAAGAGTGCGAATGCAGACCTTGCACACACCCTCGTGACGAAGGTCACTGACAATGATGTGGGCACCTAGCTTGTAGTTTCTGGCCGCGAAGCTCTTTGCGCCCATTGAATGGCTCCCGCGTGCGCACGAGAGGTGTCAGACCTCACGTTCTCCTCCCGAGTCCTGTCGGTTGAAATCTGAAGTTTTGGAGCTGCCTGCGTGCCTTGTGTCGCAGGTTGCTTTGGATGGAGGCCGCATCGTGAAACGCGTCCTGTCGTCTGTCCTCGCCATAGCTGTGTTCCTTGTGCCGCTGATGCTCTTAATTGGCTTGTCTACCAACGCGAGAGCACAGACGACGTACCCCAGAGAGGTATACCTGCCCCCCGCGACGCAAACGAAGATGACAGTCAATGATGTCATCAAGCTGTCGAAGGCGGGGCTGAGCGACGATGTCATCATTCAGCAGATAAAGAAGAAAGGCCAGAGCTTCGATCTGTCCACTGACCAGCTTCTTCAGCTCAAGGCTGCTCACGTCAGCGACCGCGTTATCCAAGTCATGATTGATCCGAAGAAGGACACGGTGCAATCACCTGCCGAGAAGATGACTCCACCGGCTACGCCTGTTCAGGCTGCACAGCCGCCGCTACGAGCGAACCCGCAGAACGACCCACCCAGTCCTGCTATGCCAACTGAAATCGGCGTCTACGCAAAGGAGAAAGGGAAGTGGACTGAGGTGCTTCCCGAAGTCGTGAACTGGAAGAGCGGAGGTGTCGTCAAGCATGTCGCGTCGGTCGGTGTTGTGAAGGGAGATTTAAACGGGCACGTCAACGGCCCGACCAGCAGAAATCACCTGACCACGCCAATGGAGTTTCTGATTGTCGCGCCTGAAGGAGACCGCAATAACGGAATACCAGTTACTGCGGCTTCACCAGCATGGTGGTGACAGGGAGTTCCGCACCGTAACGGGCGGGGTCTTTCACGTCTCGGGCGGCGCGACCCGTGACCTCATGCCATTCGACGGCACGAAGATTATTGCCCGCACATATAAGGTCTCTCTATCGCATGGGCGTCGGCGAGTATGGATTCCTGCCGCCCGGATCATTCACGTCACAAGCGCGGCATCATCAGGCAAATTTATTCGTTCCGGGTGATTGAATGAGGGCGCGGGCCGTCAGAGGAGGGACACACAAGTGGACTATCTATTGCGGAGCAATTGAAGAAACAAGGGCACGGCGGTGCGTGGCATTATGAAAATCAATTGGGAGAGACTAAGTGTCGAGAAGATACTGTGGTTAATGTTTCTATCTCCATTTGTACTATTGATAATCGTGTTCATAGCGATACTCGCATTTCAATCACTCGATAACGTAGCGCAGTTCATGCGTAACCCATTGGCCGATGGAGCGGGATGGAAGCTCCTGATAGGGGCGGGTATGTTATGGGCCATTGTCAATGGGTTATTTGGTAAGAAATCAAGATGAGTTATCCTGCAAAGCCGCCCGTTCTTGACCTCACTGCCACGTGCTCAGGGTGGCGACCGGACGCAATGGTGGCCCTTTGCCGCAAGCGTAACCGCTCAACCCTAGGGTCTTATTGCGCTCGTTCGTAAGTGTTCGATTGCGACTTGCCTTACAAGAAGTCGACGCATGGCTGAATTTCTAACTTTCGCAAATGTCGCGGAGCGCATGGAGAAACGCCTCACTTCAAACGGGGCCCTACGTGAACAGACGATGGGTCGAAGGGACGACCATTAGCTTCTTTCATTATTGCGAGTGGTTCGAAGTGAATGTTCACGATGCAGTTGGGATGAGTCCAAAACACGTTCTCAAGCTGCTGCGAAGAAGCCCCGACACTCGCTTGGACAATTCAAAGACCGACGACTATGGCGATGTTTGCTGGTACGGCGGAGCACGGGTCGATGGTCATCACGTGCGAGTTTGGTACAACCCGCAGGCGATCTGAGAAAACGCGCATCGAGCGATTCAGCTTTGCAGCCAAGGCACGCGAAAGATCGCCTGCCAGTCATAAACGATTTCGGGAAGGGCACTGCTGAGTGCGGTCGCCCGGAACAGGTGAACGTACTTCTTCAGCAGCCGTTCTAACACCTCAATCGCATTGTCAACATCGGAGAACGTAGGAATCACCGCAGGTGCTGTCTTTCCTCGATGGGCGACCTGTGCATCCGTGTACTTCCTCAGCACCTCAGCTTTGGCAATCAACTCGTCGATATCAGCCTGAATGACGGCGCGGTTCATCGTGTTCTTTTTGACGCCGACGAGGCGGTCGAAGTCCCCATTCACATAGTCTTCAGGCGCATGACCGGCGCAGAGCGACTTGTACAGTTCGCGCGTGACAACATCGGGATGCCGCTCCAGTTCCCGGAGAAAGCGAAGGAACGAGACGGTGTCGCGCCGTTCATCGACTTGCCGACGAATCGCAGCCGACATTGACGCGGCGTAAGCTCGACCCATCCACGAGTAGAACTCGCTCGGAACGTTGATGGCGGGGTTCGCGTGGATGATCTTCTGCACCTCCCAGAAGATGTGCTGATCGGCGCGCAAGCTCACCACCTCGTCGTAGATCACGTCGAGTTCACTGTTTAGCTGCTTGTAAAGTTTGTTGTCAGCCATGCGACTACAGCGCGCGGGCGGCGAAGCGTCCGCCTTGGCACGCTCACAGATTTTCCCTTAGCCACATCTCGATGCTCTGCTTCGTTGCATCATCAAGCTCGCGATCTCCGAGTGTCACCTTCTTGATTTTCGCGTTGTCGGGCAGCCCGATGCAGATTGATATCTGCGCGCTGTTCGGTTCGTCAGAGACCGACCACGATGTTGCTGGAAGGTGTCGCATGATAGGCGTCAAGAACCTCATCACGCCCCTGCATCTCTCGGTTTCGCACGTCATGCTTGGATTCCGCCGCCCTGCAATAAAATTCTGTTAAACAACGCGCCGGGAGACTCGGCCTTCCGGCAAAACCGCTGAAACCGGATCGAGCGTCACCGCCAAATTTAGGCGCTGCGCGCCCCTATCGTCTATCGTGATTGTAATGAAGTGATGGGAGCTTCTGAGACATCCCTGATCGTGACCAGCCCGACATACTGCAAATGACTGCTAATCAACCCGAGACGAAGGACGACAAGGTTGTCTCCGCTCGCAGACCGAATGCTCGGATACAGGATCGCATCGAAGCCAGCCGCCAGAGCACAATCCGCGACAAACCGTGAGAACGCATACTGAGGCTGATCCCAACCGCTACCTTGGCTAGGAGCGCTTAATAGTGCTGAGTACACGAGGGCGGGAAGGATATCGCCATATAAGTCTTTGCCAGCGAGATTCAGCAACCTTATAGAGTTAGTGAATTCAAACTTCGCCACAACGATTCCGCAGGAAGGTGAGCCCAATTCGAGCTTGCAGGTCTGCGGGTCACTGCCAAGATAGAGCACTGGCTTGCCCGCATGGTTATACCGCCCCTCCCTCGTCTCAGCAGGGTCGGGGGCCATAAAGTCTCGGGGCTCGCGTGAACTGAGGGAACTTGCGATTCTACCCCGATACCAAACGTGAGGAGTGGGCCTGCCCATCACACATTCCGCTCCGGCTGAGCGAATCTCGTCCAGCACGCCGCGAGAAAAGGGATGTTCGAGAACCAGAAAAGGTGTTGTGGCTGCGAGTTCACCAACCTCATCGAACAAGTCGCGGTATCGTGGTGGAATGTGGCGCGGGAGATTATAGGGCCAAATTATTCCCCCTGCCGCTAAGGACTCGCCGCACGATGGGCAGGACAGTGTCTTTACATATTCGTAGAACTGGGTGCGGGTGTAGACCTCCTTCAGTCGTGAGCCTTCGTAAAACGAGCGAAGATCGATAGATGATTTCTGGAACTCTAGTTCACGCGCAGCCACGAGTGGCCACCGGCGACAAAAGTCCTCGTAACAAACACCGCAACATTCGATGTCAGCGCTAAACCAAGTGTCAATTTCATCGAAAAAGAGTCCTTCGAAAGCGCTCTTTAAATCACCGTGTAGGAGAATTGCGGTTGCGACCTTCTCTTTGTACGACATAGGATCAAGCCTTCGTGCCTGCCGTAGCTCAGATGCTCACCAAGTAGGGAGACAGCGATTACTGGTGAAAGCCGATCTGCACGTCTTTTTCTCGAACCGTGAAGTACGTCAGAACGGCGTCAACCTTCGCACGGAACTCATTGCCGTCTACGTTGCCAATAGCCGTGGCGGGCATTCGCCACTCAGCAACATCGTGCCCGGCCCGCTGAAGCTGATCGAGTGCTTGATCGTACATCTTGAAAAAGCCTGCATCGTGCACGTAGCCGGAGGGGAGGTTATCGCGCACTGATTTCAGATTCGCAAAGGCTCGTCGAATCAGGTCTGGCTGAGCATCGGCATCGGGCATTTTCCCAATCGCCTTTCTAAAAAGCGAGCATAGCAGATGTAAGGAAGGCTTTGGGGGACTCCCAGAATCCCATCTCTGCGCCGATGTATTTCTGCCGGCGTTCTGCCGGCGTTTTGACACGCTACGCGAGGAGAAAGTCCCCAATCTGGCCCGACGCGAGAGATGGCTCCTGCGGCGCGTAGGAAGCCGTCTACGGGGCGTTGCGCGCGGCGGATGAACCAAACCACGAGCAGGGCCAGTTCCGAAGCGCTTGTGCTTTGCTGAAAATCGTGAGGCGAACTCCAGCTTCTTCCACAATATTGGGAGTTGTGGTTCCGTTACGGTTCCAATAAGCGGGGTCGAAACGAAGGAGAGAGGAAACCTAAGTGCAGGCGTGGCAATGAGTTGACGTTGGGAGACTACAGCCCTGAAAAGGCTGGCGTCGGCGGTTCGATTCCGTCCCTGGCCACCATGTTTCCAATCACTTAGCCATCCCATCGGATTCCTGTTTTGTGGGTCGCAACCCGCGATAAAGAGACATCGTGAGCGGGGGATCGATCACATGGCCCTCGACTTCACAGAAAGAGGAGTTTTCTTAGCGGAGGCAATAGCGGAATGGACTCACGCTTCGGCACTGCTCTCTCACCTCAGACAATCAGGTGCTCCGACATCTAACGACCGCTCCAACGAAGGACTCATCTCGTTGATTTTGAGGACGGCTTACCTTACAAAGCTCCTGGATGCGTGACGAGTCTGCGAGGACTTCGAGTTGGACGTGCTAATCCTGGCCACTGGCTTCCGCTTAGGGGGAAGACGTGGGGCATCCCAGGTTTCCGAGCAGACCTTACAATACGAGGCTTCGCCATTTCTTCCTTGATCTCGCGGAGGATAGCCTCTTCCGATTCTTTGTTTGAGCTCTTGTTAGCCATGATCGATGATTGCACCTTCCTCGAACCATGAACGGTTAATTCAGAACAGGCAAAATGTTCAAAGTCATCGCCCAATACCGGTACCACCCTGCAAATGCTGTCATCGCGGCATCCGACCTTCCGTAGCCGCATGGGATCCCAAACGCCGACCGCTCAATGTTTCGTCAGTAGAGACCGATCTTGTTGGATTTCGTGGGTGGTAAATGAGTCGTGATGTCACCCCCATCGGAATCGAGCCTTCCACGAAGTAGAGCGGCCGGTCGCCAACCTACCTCTATCTTGGCCAGTCAACGACCCGACGGATTACTATCGAAAGACTCTGCCAGCGGTGCGGTGGGGAGTGAGGTCGCCCCAATGATCGTGAGTGCTTGTCCAGACGCATCTGTCTTGGCGGTGGTTACTGAGTGGAGATCCAGGAGAAGAATTCTGCCGTCCGAGTGATAGGCATCGCCCGACGCAGTTTGCGCCTGGAAGACTGGATTAACACAATTCAAGTATTCCTGGCGGGTGCCTGAAGAGGCTTCCTTCAGGCTCGCTCCAATGAAGTCACGCTCTGCGTCAACCGCGGGGTCGATCCTGTGGTTGACTAGGCGCCCCCGCTTGGCGATCTCAATCCCAACGTCGTGCGTGGCGGCACCTGCCCAGATCGGCGTCCCATCAACCGTGTAATCGGTCTTCCAGATTCGAAGATGATGACGCCGGTACACAACCCCATCTGGGTTGGGCAACGCATACGAGTAATCCTGCACTCTTCCGAATAGGTAAAACCTGGACATCGGCAGCTTGGTGTCCTTAGTCCGATGTCGTAACAGGTGCCAGACGAACGCCGGTCTCCACTTATCTGTTTTCACCCAACCAGCGGCATGAAAGGCTTCCTGCAGGTCTTGTTGTTGAGCAACAAAGACCAAGTTCACCATGTCGCCCTCGCGTCCCTCACGGTTGAAGACACGTGGCGGCAGATAATCCATCATTTCATTCAGCTCTGAAGAGCTGTCTGGCGAACGCCGCAAGCCTGCTGTTAGAACCGCGACGGCGCCGTCGGTGTGCGCTGCGATTTCCGTAGTTTTCGTGACAGTGCTGCTGTGGCCATGGGTGAGCAAGAGAATCGGCGCGGCGGGCCAAAAGATCAGGGCGGTGGCAACCATTCCGCCGACCATGAGCTTGGTGCGGGACCCTCCTTTCACTTCCTTATCTGCACGCAACCCCACACGGTCGCCATTGTCCAATGTTATGGAATCGAGTTTCAAGGATATTTGGCCACCCATTCCCAGGAGTCGTCTGCCCTTGACTCCTGTGACAGAGCCACGAGCCATGGTTCCGGCTTGAATGACAGTTAAACCTCCGAGGTTAACATCTTTCACGACGATAAACTTCAGAACATCCCCAACATGAGCGTGAGTGGAGGAAACGCTCTCGGCAAGGCGAAGCTCGATTGGGGTACCGTCCGGAATGATCAGCCTCGGAGGAATGCCACGCAGTTCCTCGGCCGGAAGACCAGGAAGGAGAAACATGGTGAAGAGGAGGTAAACCGATATTTTACGGGGACCCGCGCTGAACAATGTATGCCGCCTTTGTTGGCCCGAACCTCTTACCCGCGACGGCCGAAGGCGTTTAGCGCAATGGCGTGGTGGATACAACACTGTAACCGTAGTTGGAATGTCTCGTATGGTCACTCTTGCACACCTGGACAATTAAGAGTCTTGACTGCCTGAGGTGTGACGCGAGCAATACTGACCAGTATTCGGGAACCTGACGTTGGATACTGGATTCCAACGAGGGGAGCCTTCTCCAAACCGGCCTGAGGCGGTTCGCAGAACACTCACTTATGTTAAGGAGTACCGAATGAATCTGAATCTAACGGATCCTAAATTGATTATCGCCGCGGCCGCGGTTGTTGTGCTGCTGGTCGCCGCCGTTGCACTGTACATGCGCAAACGCAGGAAGACCTCGGCGGAGCTACGCAATCGCTTCGGACCGGAGTACCAGCGGGCCGTTCAACAACACGGCTCCGAACGTAAGGCCGAAGCGAAACTGACGGATCGTGAGACGCGGGTTGAAATGCTGAAGCTCCGCGACCTGGATTTAACGGAGCGTGAGCGCTACTTGGCCGAGTGGAAGGCGGTGCAGGCCCGCTTCGTCGATTATCCGAAGGGCGCAGTGACGGAAGCCGACGAGTTGGTGTGTTCGCTCATGCGCACTCGTGGCTACCCTGTCGCTGATTTTGATCAGCGCGCGGCGGACATTTCCGTCGACCATCCTCTAGTAGTGGATAACTACCGGTCGGCGCACACCGTGGCATTGCGGCTTGGCAGAGGGGAAGCTAGCACGGAGGACCTGCGCACCGCGATGATCCATTACCGCTCACTTTTCAACGAACTGGTGCAGGCGCAAACAGTTAAAGACCAAAGAGTGGCATGAGCGAGAAATCTGCAAGCCTTCTGCAAGACCTATCGATTGAATCCAACTACGGAAAAGAGGAGAAAGTCATGATGAAACCGAGCACGGACGACAAAACGACAGGCAAGATTCACGAAGTCAAAGGAACGATCAAGGAGAAAGTCGGCGAGTTAACCAGGAACCCCGACCTGGAGGCTGATGGCAAAGCTGAAAAGAATGCCGGCAAAGTCCAAAACTGGGTCGGCAAGGTTGAAAAAGCTGTCGGGGAATAGAGCAAGTCCACATCCAACTCGGACATGGGAGGGTCAAGCACAATGCCGCAATCAGTCCTAGAACAAGCCGGCGAGCACATCGTCGAATCGACACGCAAGGTGTCTCGCGCAACGTCTGCGGTTGCCGATGCCTTCGAGGCTGGCGTAGAAGCAGCCAGGCGCGCCGCAAAGCAAGGCGGCGATGCTGCTGAAGAGTTTCTTGATGACACGACCAAGCGCCTGCAGCGACATCCTATTGAAACAGTTGTAACAACATTCGCGATCGGCGTTGCCGCCGGAATATTGATCGGCTGGATGGTGAAGCGAAGGTAATGTTTACCACGGAGCGGCGGATACTCAAAAGGGTCCGCGGCGCTGGATCCTTCTCGTTGTAAATCGGAATCTAACGCTGCTGAACCGGCACAGGGCACCACCCGGAGTCCGTCTTCACCAAGAGGGGCCCAAAGAGTTCGCTGCTTGTTTCTGACGCTTGGAACTTTTATTCCTGCCTTTGCACAGCACGGACAAGAGGAAGCGAAGCCCGAGCAAAAGCAGCAACAAGAGCATGCTCAACCACGAACATTGGGGCATCTATGTCGCCTACGCTGGGGCGCAGTCAGCTTGCGAGTCCCCGTTGATGGTCAGTCTTGACCAGACGCGGCATATCATTCCCAAGCATAATTGGCCTGGCGCTTGAATTTCCAAGATGGACGTAAGCCTAAATAGGAGGCTATCTGAGTGCGACGCTGCATTATCCCCTCGGCGGAACTGTACCGAAAGCATTCGGCATAATGATGCGGCTTTTGAGATTGCGCCCCCACACCGATGTCGGGTGGCCCGTACGTTGTGCCGGAGAGGGAATATCTTCACAGCATTGCTCTGACTGCGGAGCGCAACGGACGTATAACCTTCAACCTGACCTGCAGATCGGCCGGTGGGAGCGTCCGGGCTCCACTTATCCTGAAAGAATCGCCTTCTCATCACGTCTAGCGAGTGGAGCGATGCTGCGCGCGCAGCCCGCGATTTATTGATGAAAACGCGCTCTGAAACAACAGCAGAGCAACAACAAAACAATTCTAGCGGAACATAGGAAAGGCAATACAGTATGCCGTTACTTCAGGTCGTCCTGGTCCTGGTCGTTGTCGGAGTTCTTTTGTGGCTGGTGGATCGCTTCATCCCCATGGCAAGCTCGATAAAGTCGATATTGAATGCGGTCGTGACAATCGCCGTGGTGTTGTGGCTGCTGAATGTCTTTGGGCTCATGCATTACCTTACCAATATCCGCATTGGCAAGTCATAACGGGGAATGGTAACAAAAGACGCGAAGTCTTGACTGCAGAAGTGTGTGCGCAATGATGGCTACCCGGACGCCTGGACTCGGTAATGGATCAATAGGCATTAACACAACACGGCTTGCCGTTATGCTCCAACCAGCTCAGTAGCTCCCGCAGACTTGCCTGGGCCAGGGCTACACAGGAATCGCCTGCACCATAGTAGATGTTAATGGTATCCCCGTCGGGGCTCATGGTGTGTCCACACGGGAACACCACGTCATGCACGTCGCCTCCGCGCTCATAGTCGGTTTCGGGTCCGAAGATCCAGGAATCGCCCCGCAACAAACAAACCTCTGGCTTTTGAAGGTGAAAGAGAGCGAGGCCGACTCGGTATAACGAGCCGGAGGCCGTCTGCTTCACGCCGTGATACAGCACGAGCCAACCCGCGGGCGTCTCAATAGGCGGCGATGACAAGCCGATTTTATTTGCATCCCACCATGCGCCCTTGCGCGCCTCCATCATCACCCGATGACCTCCCCAGTGCCGTAGGTCAGGGGAGTAGGAAATCCAAATGTGGGCCCCAAGAGGAGTCATCGGCCGATGGATAAGAGCCCACAGTCCGCCGATTCTATATGGCAAGAGAGCCGCATCCTTATCGTCCGGCGACATAATGACTCCGTATCGTTCAAATGTCCGGAAGTCCTCCGTCAAGGCGAGAGAAACTCCAGGGCCGCCTTTTGAGTAGGATGTGTAGGCCACGGCAAATTGCTGCAGCTCTGGAACGTAAGTGATACGCGGATCTTCGATACCCCAAAGCTCTTCAGGGTACCCATCTGGATCAGGTATCAGGGTCGGCGTTGGATCGATCTTCCATCCATCGACACCATTCATAGAACGAGCGGCGCACAGGTGCGAGAGACCGCGGCGATCCTCCACCCGGCACAGTAATAGGGCGGAGCCATCCGCCAGCAGGGTTGCTCCGGCGTTAAACACGCTGTTGATGCGATACGGCCAATCTTTGCTGGCCAAAATCGGATTGGAGGGATGCCGATGAAAGAGAGAGTCGGTAGATTTGATAGAGTCGATAGCTGGGGTCATAAGGATTTACAAATAATGTACTTTAGAAAGCGTTGAAACGCCAAAACATCCTAACTGCACCGGTAGCTAGCTACATTGTAGTCTCTGGCGCTCAAATATCCTGAAGCTGCCGCATCTCCAGGAGTGCCATCAAGAACGACAGCGTTGACTCCGCTCCCTGATTCTCGTTGGCCCGGTCAGGGTGGAGACCATCGCGACAGCCGCCCGTGGTGGTATCGTACAAGGCGGTTTTCAGGTCGTTATCGCCCATAAACCAATTGAACGCCGCCCGGGCCTGCGTGCGCCAATGTTCATCTCCGGTCGCGTGATATGCTTCAAGACACGCGGAGACGGTTGCACCTGCCTCTACCGGCTGCTGATCGAAACGAGCTTTTTCACCGGTCTTGCAGTAGAAGCCCTGCGAGCCGATGGGGACAAAGTGGCCGTTCACGTTGCAACATTGTTGTGTCGCAAGCCACTCCAGTGACTCCAGACCCGCCTTAAGCAACCCTTGGTCCGAAGTGCGCGAGCCTGCCAACAATAACGCCTGTGGCAAACGTGCGTTGGAATAGGCCAAACTTTCTTCAAACCAACCCCAACCTGGCGTACGCGTGATTCGATAGATATTCAGCAATTTGTCGGCGAGAGCATTTCTCTGCCTTTGTGCAGACCTGTCTCCCGGAAAGCGATCGAGGTATGCCTGAATTCCAAACAAGGAGAACGCCCAGGCCCGGGGACTGGTGAAACTCGACACCGCTGGAACGGCAAGCTCAAACAGACACCCGGCGAGACCTCTAAGACCTTCATCAACTGTCTGTTTTACCGCCGTTCCCAAGGCCCACAAAGCGCGGCCGTGGCTGTCCTCCGATCCCTGTGGTTCCTGCCACTGACGTCCATAGCTCAGGAAGTTACGGAACCTTCCATTGGCAGAATTAAAAGCAAGCCAGAGAAAAGCCAGATATCGCGAAGCCAACTTCTTCGCCTCAGCTTCTCCATCCACTCCAAGTTGCTCCACCAGAATCGACACGATCAGGGCGCGAGCATTGTCGTCGGTGGTGTAGCCCTCATGATGATTAGGGACAGCGAATAGGGCGTGCTGCAACATTCCTGTCTCGTCCGTCATTCGAGCAAGATGGGTCAGCTTTAGCTCCGGCAAACCGGGGGCGCGATTTGGTCCGACTGCGTTTGGGCTGACCAAGCGAGGATTCCACATGCGCTCTGCTCTGGCGCGCTGGAAGGTACGCATATAGTCTTGGGCCACGCTTTTCCAAACCATATTGCGTGAGTACAAGTATGCCCGTTTGCGCATAGAGTGCCGTTCGGCCTCATTCTCCAGGAGCCGAATGGTCTGTTCAGCAATTGCGTCCTGGTCGTTAAATGGGACCAGTATTCCGCGGCTCTGGTCGAGAAGCTCAAGCGCATGCCAATAGGGAGTCGAGATAACCGCTTTCCCGGCGCCCAAGGCGTAGGCCAGCGTTCCGGAAACAACCTGAGCTTCATTCTTGTACGGTGTGATGTAGATATCGGCTGCACCGATGAACTCCATCATCTCCTCAGGACTGACAAAGCGGTTGTGAAAGATGACGTGCTCTCCAACTCCGAGATCCTTCGCAAGCAACTGCAGCGATTCGCGGTATCTATCGCCCTCGCGTCTTCTAATATGAGGATGGGTCGCGCCAGCGACAATATACGTAACATTGCCATTGTGCGACAGAATGCGCGGAAGAGCCTGTATGACTGTCTCGACACCCTTATTCGGCGAGAGCAAGCCGAAGGTCAGCAATACAGATTGGCCTCCCACTCCGAACCGGTCCTTGTAAAAATTCGGATCAACAAACGCCAGGTTGGGCACTCCGTGCGGAATGACATCAATTTTTGCCGCTGGAACCTGGAAGATTTCCTGTAGAAATTGCGAAGAGTGTTGGCTCATCACAATAAGTCGGTCGGAGAGCTCCGCGAGTTCCACCATGACGCGATGTTGGTCAGGATTTGGTTCACGCAGCACCGTGTGAAGCGTAGTCACGATGGGCATGCGTAGTTTCCGCAGCAACTCCAGGATGTGGCTTCCGGCTGCTCCGCCGAAAATTCCGTATTCGTGCTGCACGCACACCAGATCGACATTAGTGAAGTTGAGGAACTCAGCCGCGCGTCCATATGACGGCAGCTCCTCTTCGGTCAGCTCGAATCGCACGCGCTCGGGATAGCTGTAATCTGACTCCCGATCATTCACCGGCAGTGCGAATAATCGTTCGGTTCCGTACTCGGCCGAGACAGCATCACATAAGTCAGTTGTAAATGTGGCGATGCCGCACTGCCGTGGAAGATAGTTCCCAATGACAGCAATTCGGCTGGGCAGAGAAAGATTGACCGCTGTATCGAACGGCTTCGCTGACTTGATCTCCGACGCATGCGGCAGCAAGGCAGCAGTGCCCACCGGTTTCCTAAATGGCAGCGTCTTTGGCAATGACATGGGGTCCTATCGGCTCAGCATTTGGGAAGGTAGGTGAATAACCGTGGCGTTGATCGGCGGGGTCTCGCCCGAATACCCCGCCCGACAACGCCACCGATCCTCCGATTGTCGCCGTGCTGCATTCCGCAGCGAAACGGCAGCAAGGTCAACTATCTGCTCTCGGCAGCTTCGTGCTGGCTCGCTCGTTTTTCGGCAGCCTTGACCGCCGCGAGAAACGAATCGGCGCTTGCGGGAGTGTGCACTTGACCCGACAGTGTTTTACGGAAGGAAGTATTCTTGCCATACATTGCAACTGTGGAGTCATTGTCCTGTTGGATCTTGGCGCCGTCCACTGCAACTCCAGCAAACAGACCTTTGGTTCGCGAGTAGCTCAAGGCCTCCGTGTTCATCTTCCAATCGGTGCCTGCCGAGGCATGCCGTCCGACCGGACCAGCGGCCGCTGATGCTTCGCCGCTAAGTTCGAACTTGCTGGAGAGCAAACCTTGCACGCCCTTGTCATTCATGAACAACACGACAAGATCAACTGACTGACCGCCGGCCTGGAAGCCAAAATTGCCGCCACCGATGGAAATGAATGCGGGCGCACTCCAGCCATGGCCGGTGCGGCAGGTAACGACGCCGCGTCCATGCTCTCCGCCGACGATGAATGCGCCCTTGGCCATGTTCGGCACCACGGCGATGCACTTCGCGTCATTCAGCACCTCGTCCGGGATGCCTTTGTCGGGCGCCGCCATGATCTCGTTCATGACTGTGCCGGCCGCTTGCAGCCGCGCAGTGGGATCTTGCTGGTCCGAACCAGCGAACGCAAAGGGAGCCAAAGACAATGTTAACAAAGCAATTACGTATTTCTTCATCGGAACACTTCCTTTTTCTTCCACATAACTTGTGGATCGAACTTGTAAAGGTTAAACCGCCGAAGTATCAGGCCGTACGACGGCCGCTGATCAGATTGATGACCAGGACGACCGCGGCAATGACCAACAAAAGGTGGATCAGGCCGCCCGCAATGTGGAAACTGAAGCCGAGAAGCCACAGAATTATGAGAATTACAAAAATCGTCCAGAGCATATGGTTCTCCTTAAATGCCGAGTGCGAGCGTCAAGACTGTGCGATTGCCTCAATAGCAGTGCTGCGCCATTACCGGGACAGAAGTCCAGTCCGAGTCCGCTGCTTCGCTGTTGCAACAATCCGTACGGATCGTCGAAGCTCGGCGATTCACTAGATCCGGCCAAGCAGCAGCAAGATGACTACAACCACGAGGACCAACCCCAGGCCGCCGCTCGGAGCGTAACCCCAAGAACGGCTGTGGTTCCACCTCGGCAGTGCGCCCACCAGAAACAGAACTAGTACAACAATCAAGATAGTTCCGATCATATTTTCCTCCTTCTCTCTAAGACTCTGCCGAGCGAGTGCGCTTTTCGTGGGCGCTCCCGCAGGCCGATTTAGCTGCGATCAAACTTGTGATCATCTTCAAACACTTGTGAGGGCTCTGCCCTTTGGCATAGAAACTGTCCGCTATAATTCCGGCAGGCATGGTTTTCCCCCTGGTAGTCGCCGCTCATCACGACGATGGGAATTGGCGGATATCGACAGCGCACCTGCGAGATCAACTCGACTCCTGAGATCTGCGGCATGTTCAGATCGGTGACGATCAGATCGGGGGACCGTTCTGGTCAGTTGTGTCAAAGCGCTGACACCGCTGTCCGCCTCTGCCACGTCATAGCCGGCCGCCAACAGCAACATCCCCAGGCTTTCGCGAACACCCGGTTCGTCGTCCACGACAAGAATCTGGCGTTTCGAGCCATTTGCCATGTTCCCTCCTAACAGGGATGAGGCGAGAGAAACTCTTACTTGATAACTCTCTCACCTACGGTGCGTGCAGGTCTGAGCAATAGTGAGCATCCTTTGCGGCACACCTTTCGGCCGCATTGGGAGTAGCAGCAATACCGACGAGCAGTATTGACCAGGTAACATTCGTTCAATTGGGATACTCTTGTACGTGTCAGACCAAGCGGCGAGGGGACACCATCATGATGACCAAGTATTTTCACATTTCTGCGTACATTTGCGATAAGTGTCACGGCCCCGTGATTTCGGGCACATTCGGAACGCGCGAAACGGAGATCACGCGAGAAAGCGACTTTAGGCAGGTCGGAACGGTTTGTTTGTCGTGCGGGAATAAACCAGTGGACATGAGTGCCGCGAGGATCGTGCGTGAGTTTGCCGCCGTGGAGTGGTCGAAATAATTCAAAATGGGTAGCCGACGCTCTTTCGGGTGAGTAGCTGGTCGAACAAAGCCGCGGCGGTACTTTCTTGTGTGCACTATCGCCACGAGTTTGGGACGAGCGTCCATCGCTGAAAAGTCGGCAGATACCGGCGCTTGTGGCAGACAATGCAGCGACCCGGACAGAGGAACAGGCGGGGCAAAAGCACTCTTTCGACCCAACCTTCGGCAGGCTCAGATCTGAACTGGTCTCCCTTACAGACGCGGCAGTGTGCTGACAATAAGTGCATTTCTTGAACCGCCCAGTGTCCTTTTCGAACTCAATGGGGCCCTGTGACCCTTATCGCGAAGCGTTATGCTTGCTGCCGTTGATTTCGCCGGCTTCAGCGGGCGTTAGCAGCTTCGGATCGCAGGCGAGATAGTCGCTGACGCACGCCAGGTAATTGCGCTGGTGATCGGCAACCCTTACTTCACTCAATTCCGTCGCCGATAACTGCGAGCGGTCACAAGTTGCCCAGCCATCCCAGCATTCCGAGACATTACGGCGATGCTTAGCGACCGTTACCGCAGCCAATTCGGAGGGGCTCAGGGTCGATAAGTTACAGGGGGTCCATCCGCTCCAACAATCAGAAACATTTCTCTGGTTTTCGGCCACGGCAACGCCGGCAGCTTCAGAAGTCGTCAATTGGCTGTGGTCGCACGAGCCTATGCCGTTCCAACAATTGGAAACCACGTTACGGTGCGCAGCTACATCCACTTCTGCCAATTCAGACGCGCCGAGCGCAGAACGATCGCACGTCGTCGAAGCCCTTTCGCAAGCCGAAATGTTTTGCTTGTGCTTGGCAGCAGCGACTTCCTTCTTGTCCATTTCTGTCAAAACGGTGCTATCACAGGAGTTCCAGTTGTTTTCGCACGCAAAGATGTTCTGTTCGCGATCGGCCGATTGTGCCTTCATCAGGGCCGAGTAGCAGATAATAAATGCCATCAGTGACATACACAGTATTCGCGATCTGGTGGTCATTTTGTTTATCCTCATGAGCGGGATGAAATTCAATCTGCTTGCTCGAAGCAGATTATCAACCGGATTGACTGAGGAAAG
Source organism: uncultured Acidobacteriaceae bacterium (assembly GCA_963735915.1). Taxonomy (GTDB): domain Bacteria; phylum Acidobacteriota; class Terriglobia; order Terriglobales; family Acidobacteriaceae; genus Bog-257. Next base: position 17,143 of record CAVTMX010000015.1, read on the forward strand.
CTGTTCAACATTGCTCAGTGAGCAATCCGGCTCAGACGAACCCGATCATAGAGCAGTAGCATCGTTCCATGGCTGATTCCAACCGAATTCACGCCAATACCCGGCCATCGCGACCCGCGCCAGTGAGCCTCAGCCAAATGTGAAGGCATGGTCGTATGTCGGGGTCGCAAACGGGGAAAATATGATCGCTACTCCGTATCTGCCGGCACTTGATTCGATTCAGTTGGATGGAATACTTGCCGATGCCTTGATTCTCAATTGGAATGACTTGATGCCGGAGCCCCTGTCGGGTCAGATCCAAGTCGAATATCACGTCGAAGCTATGGGATCGGTCGAGTTCGTTAAGATTTGGGGCTCTACCATTCGCGGTTACTGGAATCTCATTTGTGAGCACTGGATGCTCTGGGCTGATTCCCACCAGGGTGGGCTACATTTTAACAATGGCTACAAGTCGGATCGACTGGCCAAAATGTTGGACGCTATCATGCAGCACCAAGGGATATTTCTCGTGAGCGCCGCTCCCGGCAAGAATCACATGATCCAGATCCACCCGCCGACGGAGGATGACAGGGTGGCGGCCGGCCGAGGGATGGAAGCCCTTCGTGAGCGGTTGGCGACTTAAGCCTCAGGATTGACATTCGAACCAGGAAAGCTTAAGGTCGAGGCGTGTGGGTTAGTTCCGTTCCTCTTTCAGGTTACCTGATATAAGTCAGCCCATCTGAAGTCGCACTTCTTGGCACCCATTTAGTGAGGCTGCAATGGCCGCTCACAGCATATCTCTGCGCCGACCAGGCGAGCGAGGTTCTATGCCAAACCAAATGCAAGCCGGCACGATGATGGTTCAGCCATCAACCCAATTGAAGTCGCTCAATATAGAGGGCAAGCCCTATTCTGCGGGTTGGCACTCTCTAGGCGATATCGAGAGCGCAGGCTTAGACCGCAAGATTCGGGCTGCCGGATGGAAGCTGTTTTTTATGGCTGGCGAGTTGAAGACGGTGGTGCCGGCCTGGGGCGGCGAGAACACTGTCCGCCGAGGAATAAACCGGCTGCTGGCTCACACTCGGCTGCGACATTTCAATTGTTTTGAGCTGACGCACATACTCAAAAGGCGCTTTCTGGGGATTCCGTATATATCCCTGGCCGGGCACTCACGCCACATTCAGCTAGACAGTCAGATTCGATCGACTTCTCAGCGCGCCCACGACAGCGCTAGCTAGACGCCAACAACAGTAGCAACATCTAACACGGGAGATACCAATGAATTGGGGAGAAGTGGCAAGCAGGTGGAAACATCTAACCGGCTCTGCAAAGGAGAACTGGGGTAGGCTCACAGACCATGACCTAGAGGAGATTTCCGGAAAGCGGGAACAACTTTCAGGCAAGATCCAGGAGCTCTACAGCATTACGCAACGAGAAGCCGAAAAGCAGGTATGGGACTGGGGCAAGAGTATCGAACTGCTCAAGAAGAAAATTGCCTGAGACGGAAAACGCCCAACGATCGAGACAGTGTAAATCACGCATCGGTCCGGCCGGATCGAAGATCTTGCGGCAACCGCTTCTGAGATAGTGCGAAGCCCGTTGAGCTAACATCTTAACGGCGAAAGTAGGAAATCAGCAACTGGTTAAGGACAAGAGCATGACTACCAAAAAAGAAAGTTTGGAATCGACTCCAACCCCTGTTCCGGCGCCGGTTCACCCGCGACGGTCCATTTCTGGTTGGCGCACAGCGGGGGAGCGCGCTGAAGCTTTGAGGGCCAAGAAGCAGAGAAGACGCGCTGCGCATAGAATTACTTTGAGAAGATCGCACGCCAAAGGCTAGAGCCGTTGAATGTGTAGCCTTCAGCTCAAGACAATTCTGTACCGATGCGTCCAGGCCGTCACAAGAAGGATGCAATGAAACAAACTCCTGGTCAGTATTCCGTATCGTTTCAAGCTGAGCCTTTTTACAAAGGCAGGCGCTATCATTGGATGATTTGCCGGGAGCGGAACCCTGAGGAATTAGTGTCCTGGGGGCATGAGCCTACACGTGAACTGGCTGAAGCTGCAGCAGGGAGAGAACTTCAAGATTTAGCTGCGGGGATGACTCAAGGTGGTCAGGTGACCAGCACACTTAAGCCGTTCACGCGTTTGCATTATTGATGGGTGATCCTGAGCAAACCTCTCAATCGTGTGCTTCCTCTGACATTTTCGAACAAATCCTACCATTTCCACCTGATGGAAGGACTACTCTAGGCCTTGTGAAACGTCAGACGGGTCTCTCATGTCGGAGCTCCCGTTCTGGAGAAATAACTCTCCGCTGGCCACCCGGCGCAACGCATCTACCATGACGGCTCCATCGATCGAACGAAAGACGATACCTTTTGCCCGCAACCAGCGTACATAGGCAATACGGTCGTTCTCCTCGGCGAGTATCAGTAGTGCAGTCCGGGACTTCTTTAACACCGTTTCGATCTTGGAAAACGCCGGCAGAAAATTGGTTGACAGGACCAGCACGTGAGGCACGAAGGTTTCCAAGAGGCTCAGCAACTGTTCGGCGGAACGCGGCTGGGCCATGAGGCGAATATCATCGGCGCCCGCCAGTACTTCGGCCATCCCAACGTGAAACAGCTCCTGGTAGTCGGCGAAAATGACGTCGATCATAGCTGAACCTCATAGTCCGTGGCGCAATGCTAATGGGACTTCGATTGTTGAAAGGTAGCTCCTCGCCGGTTTCGCAGTCTGGTCAAAATTGCACACTTTCCACTTTTGTGGTATAGCGGGATAAGCGGGCGAATAGCGGTAAGCGGTCTGGCGCTATTCCTGCAGAAGGAAGGTAAGCAGGGACCGGTGCACGCGCAAGGTGCCGTTGTAGTCGATGAAACCCATCTTGCGAAACCGGTTCATAAAGAAGCTTACTCGTGAGCGGGTGGTGCCGATCATCTCGGCCAGGGTTCCCTGACTAACCTTCAGAATGGCTGGATTGGCCTTGGATTTGGCCCCAAAGCTGGCGAGCAGCAGAAGAGTTCGTGCGAGCCGCTTTTCGCTGGAATTGAAGAGTTGGTCGAGGAAGTCCTCTTCCATACGGGCGATGCGAGAAAGTAATTGCCCGATCAATAGTCTGGCGAACGCGGGGTCATCGTGGACGATGCGAATGATGGTCGCTTTTTCCACTCGTGCGACCGTGGAGATCTGCACCGCTACGGCGGTAGACGTCTGTCGTGACGGGGGTCCTAAACAGCCTTCACCGAAAAAATCGCCTTTCCGATAAATAGCGATAACGGCCCTTTTCCCGCGTTTGGATAAAACCGTTTGCTTCACATTTCCAGCCTCGACATAGAACATCGCATCCACGGCATCGCCCTGAGAAAAAATGGATTGCTTGTTGCCGTATTCGTGGCTCGTCCGATCGCTGCCGATCCTCTTGAGAAACGCTCCCGGTTTGAAGCTGAGTGCGCGCTTACCTGGCATCGGTACCTCCACCAGAGTTGATTTGGAAAGAGATACTCCCCCCTGGGTCAGAAACCCAGGGCAGAACTGCTGTACTGATAACTCCAACTGGTTTCATGGGAGATTCCCTCTACTACAGCCTAACCGCGGCAGAGACGATTAACTGTTCCCTTTTGACCAGTGGGGAAAACGACAGGTTACTTTGAGCGAGCTGCCGGTCCTCGGGTCGTCTAATCGCGTGGCGGCGCCGTCGGCTCAACCTCTGGCGTGTGGCCGATGCTATGGCCAATACTGACCAGTAGTTTGGAGGCCGACGCTTGATACTGGAACGACATGAGAAGCGCCAGCAGGCCAGTATTGATCAAGAGAGTCCCAAGAAGATTTGATCGCGAGCATGCGACCCGTTTCCACCGCAAAGCTCACCAGTTGTTGAACTCCGATCGGCCTCAGATCGTTTTCGACCTGTCAAAGACGGGATACATGGACTCAAGGGGTGCGGACGTGTTGCTGCGGTGCCTTCACGAAGCCATGAAGTGCGATGGAGATGTCAAGCTGGCTGGATTGAGTCCGCCCGTGTCGATTGTCCTCGAATTAACCCGCATCGGACGGCTTTTTGAGGTCTATGAGAGTACAACATCCGCGACCAGGAGTTTCGACAGCTTCCTGCCTAACGTGGGCTTCTACCGCCATCATAAACAGGCGGCCGTTGCCGACGACGACGCTGACCAGGCCGGGATTGCGGCATGAAACCTAATCGCTGGACCAATCGATCCTGCACATTAGGCTGCTTGGAGTTAGCTCGCCCATTTGAACGGGACCACCGGGCAGGCCGGTCTCGCTGCTGACATTTCTTTCGACGACTGTTCACTATTGCACAGCCATCGCGAGGCTCTCGTCGAGATACTTATCCAATCGGTCCCATTCTGGTGAGGAGTCAATTGTATGTCTATGGAGCAGGTTCAGTCCCCCCCCCACAAGTCGCGAGTACTGGTGGTCGATGATGATGCAGGCATTCGAAACGTCTGCTCGGCCTTGTTGCTTAGCTCGGGCTATTTAGTCGACACTGCCCAGGACGGCTTCACTGCGCTGCTGAGTATAAGGGATGCCCTTCCGAACCTCGTGCTATCTGACCTCAATATGCCGCACATGTCCGGTTTCGAGCTCCTGTCGGTAGTGCGGCGGCGCTTCCCGCAGATCATGGTGATCGCCATGAGCGGCGCCTATGAATCTCAAGAGGAAGTCCCGGCTGGTGTCATTGCGGACGCTTTCTATCCCAAAGGAAATCAGAGTGCCGTTCCCCTCGTGAAAATGGTAGCAGACTTACTGCGCAATTCGAGGGAGAGGACTCCCGACCACCTGCGCCAGTCAGCACCGGTGTGGATTCCGCGGAACGGACACGACGCCAAGGGGCGGCCGTTCATCGTGATCACCTGTACGCAGTGCCTAAGGTCGTTTCCCATCAATGTGTCTGAGGAAGCAACTCCTGAGATCCTGCTGACTCCGTGTCTTTTCTGTGCGAACGAAGTGCGCTACATCATCGATTTTTCCCGTTCTGTAAGCTCGCCCGAAAAGACGATAGCCGCCGTAGCCGCAGCTGGAGGTTGGCCCTTGATAGAGGCGAAACCGGCACCTCCCAGGTCCATTGGGAAGAGCGAGGTAATCCCTCGAGCCAGGGGGAAGGTGCAATGCTGACTGAGAACGAGCCGGAAGCCCAGCTAACTTCAGGTTGATGAAACTTTGCTCCGGATGCCGGATGGTGAAGCATCTCCGAAGCCTGACGCAGGAACTTCATTGCCGTTTGTTCATTTTGTTGCAACGACGACCGGTATCCTTTCTGCGCACGACCCCATCACAGCATGAGCCACTCTGGCTGTGGAAACCGAGAATGTCTGCGATAAGCGATCTCCGGCCTGTCATTGTTGAAGCTGAGCGCATTCGTGACTGCGCACTTGCCGCAGCGGCAAGTGCCGCTGAACAATTCCGCCGTGCGGAAGATGAACTTACACGTCTGGAACAGCAGATGAGCCGCCTGGAATTCCTGCAGAGACTGGATTGATCCCCAAAGTCGAATCCGGCGTGGGTTACGGCAACGGCTCGGCCACTACTTGCGGGGCGGCCCGTCAGAAGGACAGGCCATCGGATTGGTCCGCGATCTTCAGTGGCCGCCCACCGCTATTAATGCAAAAGTGCATCATGGTAGGTTTCTCGTCTCTGTAGAGCGCGCGCGTCTCCCCCTCGTACCTGGAGAAAACACCGCAGACAGATACTTTCCAGCGCCCTGTTCGCCAAGGGCCGGCGATGGAAGAACTCTAGCGAATAACTCGGCCTTTGCATAGACTGATCTCAACCCCTACGCTGACACGTGGCCCTGGAAAAAGCTGAGCAAAAGCGCCCACCCGATGGTTTCCGGCACTGAGCGACTACGGGGAACGATTGACTCCTGCTCTCGACCGATGGGGGGCTCGGTATAAGTGTGTATTGAATTGACCTTTCCTGCTTTGAAACATGTGGCACCATACTGCATGACTTACAAGAAACAAAACAGTCCGTCCGAGAAAGCACTCCTTCGGCAGGTCGCGGCCGAAATGGCAAAACCTCGAATCGTAAGGTCCGCCCGGATATCCACCCTTGGAATGGGCCGAGTCTTTCCCCTCAGCGGAAGCAAGTGGCCGGGATTAGGACCGGTACCACGTCACCGCATTACACTCGCCGCGCATTCCTGAAAATGAGAGGGACATGGGGTCCGAAAGCGAAAGGCGTTTTGCTGTGCTGGAGCAGCCGGCCATAAGCATTAGCTGAAGCTTTCGTTCCACTCTCCGGAGGGAACATGCCGAAAATCAAATGCTTGTTGGTGGATGACCATATATTGTTTCGCCAAGGCATCCGCCGGCTGCTGGAAAGCGAAAGCGATATTGAGGTCGTGGGTGAGGCGTCGAACGCGGTAGAGGCGGTCGCCAAGTCACGAGAGTTGCAACCTGACGTCGTCCTGTTTGACATCGGAATGCCCGGCCTGTCTTCCTTCGAGGCAGTGCGGCATATTCGCAAGGACATGCCAAACACCAAGATCATATTCCTGACCATGTACAACGATGAAGAGTACTTAATTCAGGGCCTGGAAGCCGGTGCTGTGGGGTATGTCTTGAAGGAGGCAGCAGTTTCGCAGCTGCTCACCGCTGTCAGGAATGTTTACCGCGGCGGCAGATCCTTCAGTTCACAAATGCTGGGCACACTGATCGAGGAGTTTAGGACTCGTGCTGCTAACCGTAAAATGTTGTCGGGCGGTCTGGCCCTCACTTCACGCGAACGGGAAATCTTGAAGCTGCTGGCGGAGGGCGATACAGTTAAAGAAATTTCCACATTGCTCGCAGTCGCCGTCAAGACCGTCGAGGCCCACAAGTACAACCTGATGCGCAAACTGGACGTTCACAACAAAGCACAGCTAGTCGCTTATGCTTTTAGAAACAAGATTGTCAGGTTGCCGCTGGATACGCCGCTGGCGTGACGCAGGGATTAGGGTCATCTTCTATCGCAGCCCAAGCACGTCGGAGAGGATAACTACGTGTTTCCTTTTGACCAATGGGAAAACGGCAGGTCACTTGTGCGAACTGCCGGTCCTCGGGTCGTCGAACCGCCAGTGTAGTGGAGCAATAGTCAGCGGAGTTGGCCGGCCCAATAATAGCGATTTCACCTGTGGAGCCAACGGGGGTAAGCCGTTGTCCCGAAGCTTAATCCCGGCTTTATTAGCTCGAATACGCGTAAGGCCCGCGGATGAAATGCGGCTTGCCGGCCGGCGCCCAGCATCATCCGGCCAGCCCATGGAATGCGATGGCTGTAATACTGCAAGGCCTCACCCCCATCACGCTCACGATAATGCGCTGGAGTTTGCAGGATGTGGGATGTAAGCCATTCGGTCGGAGCGTTGCCCATCAAGCGGTAAGCCGTAACCCGCGGCTCATCCATCTTTGTGAACTGCCAGAGTCCCGTCGACAAGCCGTTCTTAGCGGGCGCGAAAAGGCAGCCGAGGTCAAATGGGCGGAATCTAAACAGCGAAGATGCTTGGTTCGACCCAAATGGCAGTAGCAACTGTTCATAGGCTGGATTGAAACGTATTCCGGCTTCTGGAACCGACACCGATGGCGGAGCAAGAACTAACACGTGCGCCGGGGTATTGCTCGCAGGTGACATTTCTTGCGCCCATGTTAAGCGGGCAGAAAACATCACAGTGCTAAGTGACACAATGAAAAGAAGATGCACGGGAGAGAGTCTTTCGGGACGCATTAGAATCGCCTCCCTTCGGGGTTCTGGCGCGCGGGCCGTTCGACAAACCAAGCCTACCGTTAAGGAACGGAAGAGGCTGTGCACAATCGCTCACAAATACTTGAAATTAACAATTGACAAACCTGTACAATAGTGACCAGACACCCTAAACGGCCGGCTTTTCACAAGGTCTCGTGTAGAAGTGTGAACGCCGCCCTTCGGAGGTGCAAAATGAGCATCAGTGGAACGCCCGGCCGCGGCCGGCGCCTGCCGGCCAGGCGGGTTCCCCAGGTTGCTTTGGCGCGGCCCGCAAAACGCGCCCCAAGCAAAGTCTTAACACCTAATGCTCTTCAAGCGCGGAAACCGGGAGCAGGTAATGGGAATGGAGCTTTCGATCCGGAGTCCTTTCTCGCGAGAGCTGGGCTGGGCAAGAAAGAACTCCATCTGAAGAAAAGTGAGGCGGCCTACGCGCAAGGCGATTCTGCCGACGCGATTTTTTACGTGCAGAAGGGCCAGCTGAGAGTAACCGTCACCTCCACCAATGGGAAGGGAGCGACACTCGCTTTGGTGGGCAACGGGGAATTCTTGGGAGAGGACTGCATGGTTTCAGCTCATCCTCTTCGACTCTCGACGGCTACCGCGATGACTGAGTGTGCGCTGCTCAGAATCAGTAAGACGGAAATGCTCCGCGCAATGCATCAAGAGCCCGCATTTTCCAGCGTGTTCGTCTCCTTTCTCCTCGTTCGCAATGCTCGCATGCAGGCGGACCTGGTCGATCAACTCTTCAATTCCAGCGAAAAGCGGCTGGCGAGAATTCTCTTGCTGCTCGCGCAGTTCGGCAAGGAAAGTAAACCGGAGCCGGTGGTGCCCAAGATCAGCCAGGAGGTCTTGGCCGAGATGATTGGCACAACCCGGTCGCGAGTTAGTTTTTTCATGAATCGCTTCAGAGAACTGGGATTCATCGAATATAACGGCGAGATTCGGGTGCACAACTCCCTTCTCAATATCTTCCTGCAGGAATAAGAGAGCCGGTTCAACACAGAACCCAGGTTAGCGTCCAACCGATGGACGCCAACCTGGGGCACTCAGTACCGGGCGCTCCCGGTTCCTACTGGCAGTTCTCGCTGACCATCTTGACGTGGGACACTTTCAGGTCCACAGCCGTACCAGTTCCGGCTTCTTGTTTTTCTGCCATCTCCCTCTTCTTCTCTTGCGATTCGGGGACCTTCTCTTCCATTCCCGTCACGGTCACTTTGTGATTGACGTGGGCGCTCAGGCCTTTGCCCCACAGCTCGTACATTTTGCCGTCTTCTCCCACCAGGTAATAACCACCGGTGTCGCTGCCCTGTTTCAGGCAGCCGGTTACCGACATGTTTTTGCCCATGTTGTTGCCCATGTTGTCTTGCTTAGCCATGGTGTCCTGCGCACTCAGCGCGACAGCGAACAGCGTCATCAGAACCGCCGGTGCCAAGCAGAGGGCCAGCTTCTTGAGATGTGACATCTGTACTTCTCCTTTCAAGTCTCCGGGCAGACCGGAGTTGGTTATGAGGCTGGGCAGCCTCAGTTGGATGGCCGGGTCAAGTAGGCGCAGACAGCGCCGCCAACTACTACGATGGCAGGACTGGGGCTATGTGGTTGTCAGGGCAGGGGGTTCTATTTTTGAGCTTCGTAGGCCACGAGCTCAGCCGGGTCTCCGGCGACTAGCGGTGTTCCAGTCGATAGGATGGAGGACCGAGGGATTTTGCTGTTCTGCCGGAGGCAAGCACCATTCTTCTCCTGCAAAAAACCGACCCCGCGCTGCGCTCGGAGCGACAGCCTTGCCATTCTTCAGCGATTCTGTATCCGCGAGGCTCCGTCGACTCACACTGTATAATTCCCCCTTCGCACTCACCATCACGGAGCTTTCTTTTGCGGCAGCAGGCTGAGATTGGCATCATCGGCGGCAGCGGTCTGTACTCCATGCCCGGCTTCAGCGATGTGCACGAGCAATCGCTGGAGACCCCATTCGGCGCCCCTTCCGACTCTTATGTTCTAGGCACGCTGGAGGGCCGCAAGGTTGCGTTTCTCTCACGGCATGGGCGGGGGCATCGCCTAATGCCGACAGAAATCAACTACCGCGCCAACGTTCACGGCCTGAAGCAGCTCGGAGTGGAGCGCGTCATTTCGCTTTCGGCCGTGGGCTCGCTTAAGGAAGAGCATCGCCCACTCGACTTCGTCATTCCCGACCAGTTCATCGATCGCACGCGCCATCGCGTGGACACCTTTTTCGGCGATGGCCTGGTCGCGCACGTCGGCTTCGGACATCCCATCTGCGAGGACACAGCGAAGATCGCTGAGGAAGCCTGCAAGCGTGCCGGCGTGAACGCGAAGTCCGGCGGCACGTACCTGAACATGGAAGGCCCGCAGTTCTCGACAAAGGCCGAGTCGAACCTCTACCGCAGTTGGGGGCTCGACGTCATTGGCATGACGAACCTCACCGAAGCGCGGCTGGCCCGCGAGGCCGAGCTCTGCTACGTCACCGTCGCCATGGTCACCGACTACGACTGCTGGCACGAAGAGCACGACCACGTCAGCGTCGACCAGATTGTCGCCGTGCTGCTGAAGAATGCCGAGCATGCCTGCACGGTGGTCCGCCACGCGGTCGCAGCCATGCCGAAGTCGCGCAGTTGCAAATGCAGCTCGGCACTGAAGAACGCCATCATCACGCAAAAGAGCGCGGTGCCGCCCGCTACGCTTGAACGCCTGCGGCTGCTCGTCGGCAAGTATTTCGATTCCGAACAGAAAGCGGGAGCATAGATTGTCCATCCTGGTCGTCGGTTCCGTCGCATTTGATACGCTGAAAACTCCTTATGGCGAGCGCCAGAAAATCCTGGGGGGCGCGGCTACGTATTTTTCGCTGGCGGCCAGCTACTTCACCGACGTGCGTGTGGTCGCCGTCGTGGGCGAGGACTTCACGCCGGAGAACGAAGCAGTATTGACCAAGCGCGGCGTGGACACGCGCGGCATCCAGCATGCCAAGGGCAAGACCTTCCACTGGGCGGGTGAGTACGGCGATGACATCAACAATGAACGGAAGACCCTGGCCACTGAGTTGAATGTCTTCGAGACGTTTCAGCCGTCAATCCCGGCCGAGTACAATGACTCCGATTTTCTGTTTCTCGCCAACATCGATCCCGTGCTGCAAACGCGGGTTCGCGACGCTATGCAGAAGGTGAAGCTGGTCGGCGGCGACACGATGAACTACTGGATCGAGGGGCATCGCGCTAACCTGGAGCAGATGCTGAAGCGCGTGGATGTGCTGCTGATCAACGACGGCGAAGCCAAGATGCTGGCCGCCGGCAACAGCCTCCACCCGAACGCGTCAAAAGAAACCGCGCTCGGGACCCCGAGCCTGCCGCGCGCCGCGCGCAAGGTGATGGAGATGGGCCCGCGCGCGTTGGTCATCAAGCACGGTGAGTACGGTGCGACGATTTTCTTCCGCGATCATGAGTTTGGAGCGGGCAATCATCCCTTCCGCGCGCCCGCCATGCCGCTGGATGAAGTGCGCGATCCTACGGGCGCGGGTGACAGCTTCGCCGGCGGTTTCATGGGCTACGTTGCATCACAGGGCGAACTGAATCGCCGCGTGTTGAGGCACGCAATGTTCTACGGCAGCGTGATGGGATCGTTCGCCGTGGAGCGCTTCGGGACGGAGCGCTTGCAATCGCTCACGCGCCAGGAGATCGACGAGCGGTTCGAGGTCTTTCGCGAACTGACGTACCTGGACTGAATCTATTGGCACACCGCTCCGCGGTTCGGTGTCGCCGCTGCCGCGGCTCCGTTCACCTCTCACTTTGACCCGGCGCTTACGCGCTGGGCTCACCCCATCCCGCCGCTTTGCGGCTGGCGCGCCGGCATGGGAGGATTGGCAGGTGGTGTCCGCCATCGATGTAACGAGATAATTCTCGAAATTTGCGCAATAGTCTGCGTAGCTGTGTTCCGCTCAACCTTAGTGGATTGTGAACAATGCCAACACTGTTATCACACAGCGTGTTATCGACTGCGAACACGAAAGGATAAGCGAGTATGTCCGCCATAGCCGTAACTCAACGTCCTCCGTTGCCGCCATTTACACGAGCAACGGCTATTCAGAAGGTCCGACTGGCAGAGGATGCCTGGAACTCTCGTGATCCAGAAAAGGTGTCCCTGGCTTACACCGTCGACTCACGCTGGAGAAACCGCTCGGAATTTGTGAATGGAAGGCAAGACATCGTCGCGTTTCTCAGGCGCAAATGGGCCAAAGAGCTGGACTATCGCCTGATCAAAGAGCTTTGGGCGTTCGAGGGCAACCGTATCGCAGTGCGCTTTGCCTACGAGTGTCACGATGACTCCGGCAATTGGTTCCGCTCGTATGGCAATGAAAATTGGGAGTTCGATGAGAACGGACTCATGCGCTGGAGGGTTGCGTCCATCAACGATTTGCCCATCAAAGAGACGGAGCGCAAGTATCACTGGGCTCTGGGGCGCCGCCCGGATGATCATCCGGGACTAAGCGACCTTGGATTGTAAGGGCCAGATCCACTCACCGGATATCTGGGAGGAGAAGGCTTGATCGCGCCTATGGGTGCTGTCTTCGTTGTTGTCTCGAGTGAAGCAGCCAATTGCTATACTCTGAGCGCCCGGAGGTTCCGATCTATGCGCTTGTGTTCTGCCACTCTTGCGACGCTTCTGCTCGCGTCCGCCGCAACCATTCCCTTCCCGTGCAACGCCGCAGCCCAGGACAAGGCTGCCACTGCTCTGGACCAGAAGGCTCCGGCGAACGCGGCTGCACAAGATCAGAAAGCTGCCGCCCAGGAACCCAAGCCGCCCACGCTCCCGCTCCCCGAAATGCAGCGCCTGGCCAAGCTCTACGTCGGCGCCTGGACCTACACCGAGACCTATCCCAAGTCTCCGATGTCGCCGCAGGGTGGGGTGAATACCGGCGTCTACATCAGCGAATTGGGGCCGGGCGGCAATTCCATCTTTAATCACTTCCGCTCCAAGGGGCCGGTTGGCGACTTCGAAGGCACGCTGGTCATGACCTGGGACTCGCAGGAGAACGCTTACAAAGCCTACGCGTTTGGCGACGGCTTTCCCGGTGCGATTGTCGAGACCGGTCAGTTTGAAGGCGACGCGCTCGTGTTCCACGCCGAGCTTCCCATGGGCACGAAGAAGATCGCCCTCCGGAACGTGACGCGATTCTCCGCCGATAACAAGATTGTCAGCGAGGAATACGCGAGCTCCGAGGGCGGGCCGGAAGGATTGCTTGTCCGGGTCGAGGCGGTGAAGAAATAATGAAGCCAGCTATCGTTTCGTGATGACGACGTTTCTAGCGCGCGCATATCGCGAGTCAGACACCCTCACTGTCCCGCCGCAAGCGTCTTCTCAAGCTCGGATACGCGCTCGTGGGCTTCGGTCAGGCCCATCGTGCTATGACTCCGCAGCAACTCGATGGCATCAATCCTCCGCCCTTGTTGCAGCAGCAAGCGGATGTAACTTTCCAACTCCGGCGTCGCGCGGTTGGTGTCGTCTGCCTTCGCGGCTTGCGTCAAATTCGCTTTGAGAAAACCGTTAATCCGCTCCCGCAACACTGCGTAATACTTCTCCCCGCCACCATAGCCTACGGCAAGCGGGATCGGGTCCTGTGTCGTCATCAGGGTCAGGCGATACAGAGTGCCTCCCGAACGGCTCGGCATCGTATCGATCACAACACCTCGAAGCGCATCGAAGCCAATGCAGCCCGTGGAAGTGTTGAAATAGCGCAGGAGCCGCCAGGTGACCATCCGGCGTGTGGCATCGAAAAGGAACGTGCTCTTTCGCAGGCCGATAAACGCGAACAGCAGAAGCAATCCAGCGGGGTATAGAAGCCGCCTGTCGCCGCTTCTGAGCGCCGCATACAGCAGCACGAGAATGAGTACGGCGAAGATCGCACCCAGCCACAGCATGCTGTCCTGTACTTCGAGCTCGGTCTCGGTCTGGCGAGTGATCTTCATGCCGTCTACTTCGTCCACTGATCGACCCAGTCGTTCACGGTCTGATACCACAGCCGGCTGTTTTGCGGCTTCAGCACCCAGTGGCCTTCGTCGGGGAAGTAGAGCATCTTCGATGGGACCTTCAGCCGTTGCGCGGTGGTGAACATCTGGAAGCCTTCGGAGACGTCGAGGCGGTAGTCGAGCTGGCCATGCACGACGAGGATGGGCGTCTTGAAGTTTGCGGCGGACAGGTGCGGCGACCACTTGCGATACATCTCGCGGTTCGTCCAAGGTGTGCCCTTGAACTCCCACTCGTTAAACCACAACTCTTCCGTAGTGCCGTAGGCCGACTCGGTGTTGAACATGCCGTCGTGCGCGACCAGGCACTTGAAGCGGTCGGTGTGGCCTTCGATCCAGTTGATGGCGTAGCCGCCGTAGCTGGCGCCCAGCGCGCACTCGCGGTTCTTGTCGATAAAGGAATAGTGCTGCTCCGCGTAATCGAGGCCAGCCATCAGGTCCTGATACGGCGCACCGCCCCAATCACCGTTGATGGCGTCGATGAACTTTTGCCCGTAGCCGGTCGAGCCGTGGAAGTTGACCATCACGACCACGTAGCCGTTAGCGGCAAACAGCTCGGGGTTCCAGCGATACGACCAATCATCGCCCCACGCGCCCTGCGGGCCGCCGTGGATGAGATACTTCACGGGATATTTCTTTTTGAAATCGATATTTGGGGGTTCGACTACGAAGCCCTGCACTTTCTCCTTATTCGCGCCCTCGAACCAGAAGGAATAAAGCGGCTGCATCTGGACCTGAGAGAGAATGGGGTCGTTGAGCTTGGTCAGCGGCTCGGGTTGGCGTGAAAGACCAACCGGGTTATAGGGGCCCATATCGACGGTAGAGCCGCCTAAAGGCCCTCCTCCTTTAGGAGTGGTCCAGTAAATGTAAATCTCGTTCGGCGCCGCGATCGACATGCGGTTAAAGACCAGCGCCTTGCCGTCTGGCGTTGGCGTCGGACTGTCGTTAAAGCCACCGATCAGCGCGCGCGACAAGGCATTCGGCTGCGTGATGTCGAGCGCGTAGATCGGCGCCTCGCCCTCGTTCTCTGCCGTGAAGTAAATCCACTTCGAGTCCGGCGACCACGCCATCGAATCGACCCACCGGTCGAAGTTGGGCGTCATGTCGGTGATCTTGCCGGTGGCGCGCTCGTACAGCATCAGGCGGAAGCGGTCGCTCTCGTAGCCGCCGCGAAGCTGCGAGCGATAGGCGATGTACTTGCCATCGGGCGAATACAGCGGCGTCGAGTCGCTGCCGGGATTGGTGGTGATCCTCTTCGACGCGCCGCCCGCGACCGGCACGATGAAGATGTCGCTGTTTGTGCTTGTCGCCTGCACCTCGTCGATGTTGCTGGTGTAGGCGACTTCCTTGCCGTCGGGCGAGAACGAATACTGGTCCTGCCCGCCGAGGGAGAACGGCGGAACATCGTGCGCACCGGGCGTCAGGTCGCGCGCGACGCCGCCATCGGCAGAGACCAGGAACAGGTGGTTGTACTTGCCATCGAAGTAGCTGGTCCAGTGGCGGAACATTAGCTGCGTGAAGATGTGCGCCTTCACCTTCGACTTGGCCTTCTCGTCATCACGCTGCTTGTTGCAGGCATCGTCATTGCAATCGGGATAAACCGACGAAACGAATAGGATGCTCTGACCCTCCGGTGACCAGATCGCTCCCGAAGCTTCGGTGGAAAGGTTCGTCACTCGGCGCAGCTCGCCGTCAAGCGTTCCGTTCGCGGTGTCGAAATTCTGCACCCAAATCTGCGAGCCACCTTCGCGCGCCGACTCGTATAGCACACGCTTGCCATCGGGTGCGAAGCGGATGCGATCTTCGCCCGGGCCGCTCTCCGGCGTGAGCCGTCGCGCCTCGCCGCCGCTGATGGGCACAATCCACAGGTGTGACGTCTTGGTGTTCTTCTCCAGATCGACATCGACGGCGCTGAACGCCACCCACTTGCTGTCGGGCGAGACTACCGGCTCGCCGATGCGCTTCAGCTGCATCATGTCCTCGAAGGTGAAGGGATGTTTGTTCTGTGCGAAAGAGCACAGCGAACAGCAGATGAGCGAGGGAATAAGGCGACGTAGCATCAGGCCTCCGCGCGCGATTGCATTGGATATGACACGCTCTAAAACCCGATAGTGTAGCAGCCAGAGCTACACGGGGATGTGAGGCATGGTGGAGGGACAGCCCTGGGCCAGACTCGCTTGGGGCTACCGGCCCTGGCGGACTGTATCGCCGCTGCCCGCGGCTCGGACTCCTTTCGGCCGCGATCCTGGGGCTTGCGCCCCGGGCTAAACCCATCCCGCCGCTTCGCGGCTGGTCGGATAAGTGAACCGCGCTCACTCCGGCGCGCGTTCTCCGAAGAGCTCGGCGAATCTGGGGGCGGTGATTTCGTAGAACGCGCTCTCGGCGCCCTCGGAATTTGGTCGCAAGCCCGCGTAAACACCGCCGATCTTCTCCACCGCCTTGCGCGAGCGCCAGTTTTCCGGGCCGATGTGGAAGACGACGCGGTCGACAAAACGAAACGCGTGCCGCAGCATCAGCTCCTTCATTTCGCGGTTGTACGCGCCGCCCCAACGCGAGCGCGCCAGGAAGGTCCAGCCGACTTCGATTTCGCTCTCCTCCGGCTTGTACTGGTGAAAGCGCGACGAGCCGATCACCCGGCGGTCCTTGCGATCAATGGCGACGAACGCGCCTCCTGACTCCAGGCCCTTGCGGAAGTATTCCCGGAAAACCTCTTCCTGATAGCGGTTGCGCGCCGGATGCTGCTCCCAGATGAGCGGGTCGGAGGCGACGGCGTAGAGCTCGTCCCAGTGCTCGGGGCGCAGCGGCCGGAGTTCGACGAGCTTGCCGGTGAGCGTCGGCTGAAGATTGGGAACGGTCCGGTTTGTGGCCATGGCCGATTATCGCTCTTTAACAAAACGGACGACGAGGCCGAGGGCCGGGCCGCTATCAATCGCCGACAGCGACGATCGCAGCCGGGGCGGGCTGCGCTTCCGGCACTGGCCTGGGAACGCGGCGCACAAAGCGAATCGACGACGAGAGTTCCTGCGAGGGCTTCTCGACGAGTTCGTACAGCACCCACGCTGCGCCCATCGAGGCGGCCACTCCGATCGCGTCCAGCAGTCCCAGATACCAGCTCGAGTAGGGGATCAGCGCCAGGCAGCCGATAACGCTGACGCCGATGGGCAGGTGCAACAGATAAAGCGAGTAGCTGATGTCTCCTACGCGGTCAGCGATTCGGCTCTCAAAATGCGAGAAGGCGATCAGCAGCCCCGTAGGCACGGCGACCAGCGGCACCAGCAGGCCGGAGATCCTGAGCATGGCCAGCGTCATCACGGCGATCAGGCCGAGCATCTCGTAGCGCTCGATGATGCGCGCACGCCACTGGAAGACGAAGACGCCGATCAGGAAAATCGGCAGATAGTGGAAGACCAGTCGGTCCCAGAAAATTGTGTAGTACGCCAGCAGCATTGCCACCGTGATGGCAAATCGGGCGAGCTTGCTGCGGCTGGCCAGCAGCGGGTACGCCAGGCCGACCAGCAGGTACCACTGAAGCTCGACTGCCAGCGTCCAATACGCGACATTCACCCAGGGCACGTGAGCCAGGTCGTTCAAGTATGCAAGATGCAGCAACAGGCTGCGGCCGGTGAGTGCGAGGGGCGGGATGTGAAACAGCGGTACCAACACGAAGTTGGTCGCCAGCACTGAGACGGCAATCGATGCCAAGTATGGAGGATACAGGCGGAGATTCCGCTTGACCAGGAAGCGTCCGTAGTCGCGTACCGTGTAGCCGGAGCGATAGAGGCTCCAGGGGATCACGAAGCCGGAGATGACGAAGAAGATTTCGACGCCCAGATAGCCGTACTTGCCGGTAGGTCCGAGAAACTTGCCTTGTCCGGCGACAAAGTGTCCCCAGGCCACGGCCAGCGCGGCAAAGCCGCGCAGCGCGTTGATGACGCCAATGCGTTGCTTGGAATCCTGTACCGGCACGTCTCAGATATGGTAAATGGCCATGCCCCGGAGCCGTCCAGCAAAAGTCACAAGAAGGCCTGAAGTGTACTCACGACCCCGTGCGGGGCTTGCTGCATAGCCGCTTACGTTACCCGGGCTCCCGCATCCAATACAATAGTTCTCAGAGTCATTCCTATGCAGTGCAGTCGCTTTTCTTGCCGTGCATTTCTAGCGTTGTTGTCCCTGCTGGCGCTGTGCCTCGCGCGTCCGGTCGCGGCCGACGACCGCGGCGAGGGCCCGCTCGACACCTCGCAGCCGCAGGGCATCGCGGTCAACGACATCATCCAGAAGTTCGCCGCCAAGGAGAAGGAATTCAAGCTCGCTCGCGAACAGTACACCTATACGCAGGACGTGACCATCAAGGCCAGTGGCGATAGCGGCGGCGAGGGCGAGTTTCGCCAGGTCACCGATGTGCTGTTCGACGATCGCGGGCACCGCATCGAGCAGGTCACGTTCGCGCCGCAGTCCTCACTGGACCAGGCGAACATCGTCATGACGCAGTCCGATTTCGACGACATTCGCAACCGCCTGCCGTTCGTGCTGACTACCGACGACCTCAGCAAGTATCAGATCATGTACGTCGGCAAGCAGCGGGAAGATGAGCTGGGGACCTACGTCTTCGATGTCGCGCCCAAGGATCTGGTGAAGGGCGAGCGCTACTTCCAGGGGCGCATCTGGGTGGACGATCACGATTTTCAAATCGTGAAGACCTTTGGCGAGACCGTGCCGCAGGTGCACAATTACAAGCATCCGGACAAGGAGAACCTCTCCCCCAAGTTCACCACCTGGCGGCAGCAGATCGACGATCGCTATTGGTTTCCCACCTATACCCGGGCTGACGACACGCTGAATTTCGCCCAGGGACCGGTGCGGCTGCGTTACATCATCAAGTACGGGAATTACAAGCGGTACGGATCGAAGTCAAAGATTACCTATGACGGCCAGGAAGTCACGAAGGGTCAGGAACCGCCGCCACCCAGCGGGGGAACGCCGCCGAAACAGTGAATGATCTGAATCGATGTTGGGTACCCCGGGTCTCGCGGGGTTCGAGACCCGGGACTCCTGGAACTCTCCCAACCGATCCGTTGTACTCCGCCCAGGTCTCTAACCCGCGGGACCTGGGGTACCCGTTTCACGCCACCTTCGCCGCCGACCGCTCCGCCGCCTGCTGAATGAAGCGCTTCATCACATTGGCCCACATCACCTTCTTGCGCTCGGCGCTTTCCTTGATGACCCTTCCCTGGGCGAACATTTGCAGCAGTACCTTCATTTTCAGCACATCCAGCAGCGGTTGCTCCTGCTCGGGGGCGCCGTAGGCCTCGACGAATGCGTTCTGCACCTGGGAGGTGATGTGCCGGTTGCAGAAGGGATACTTCTCCAGCGCCTCGACCGAGGCCAGGAACATGGCAGCGTCCAGTAAGGAGTGGCCCTGCTCGCTCAGTTCGGCGAACTCGCAAAAGCCGACGCCGTCGTCCGCCACCAGCACGTTCAGCGGAATGAACTCGTGCAGCACCGCCGAGGAGCGCAACGGGCGCTTTTGCCGCGCCAGCACCGCTCGCGCCTTGCCGAGGATCGCTTCAATCGACTCCGGCGGGAGGCCGTCTTTCTGCGCGCGCGTGCAGAGCTCTTCCATCTCCGCCAGCACTCGCGCGCCGTCCAGGGGTATGGGAATGGCGGTCGAGGCGCGATGAAAGCGCTGAAGCCAGTCGCCCGCCTGTTGCGCTGCGCTCTCCAGCAGGTGGTGGTTGCCATCGGCCGGCAGCAGCGCGGCCTTCATGATGATGCTCTGCAAGGGTAGCCCGTTGACCTTGGTGCTGACCACGGCGCCCAGCTGAGCATAGTCACCCACCGGCCGCGGTACGCCGTTCAGTCCGCGCCGCTGCGCCGTGTCATGCGCGAAGTGCAGCCGCTGCGCCTCCCGCAGCGCCGATTCCTGCGGCGAACGCCCGCCGCTGCGGCCGCGATAGATCTTCGCGTTCACTCGTTCGCTGCTGTCCGGGAAATCGAGGACGATCTCGTAGGTGTAATGGTCGAGCTTGGGCGTGTGGCCGACCACCCGCGCGGTCCGCACGTCGCTATGTTGCGGGAAGTACTTGGACCCGGAACTCCGCAAATCGTTCACAATCTGGTCCAGAGCGCTATCTGACATGCCATCTCCAAACATCGGTAAGCCGGGATTTTCGCCGAAGCGGTCGCATAGAAAGTGAGATGCAGATATTGGCTTACCTAGCGCGATCTGGGGGTGAACTAGCGCATGACGGCGTGTAAGTTATTCATGGTGCAAACGGTTGCCTGACGCCTCACGATCTCGCGCACACGCCAGGTTGCGCCGGGGACGTGTCGTGTATTCATGTGCGGATGCTGATACTCGCCGGCATTTCGTTGGGTACAAGCAGCGCGGCACTTCTTTACGCCGGCAGCGATGGCTATTCTGCTGGTTGCTTTTTCATCGGCAGGCGAACCGTGAATTGCGTCCCTTTGCCTACTTCGCTACGGACGTTGATCGTCCCGCCGTGCGCCTCAACAATGCGGCGAGCGAGCGACAGTCCCAGCCCGGTGCCATGACCTTTGGTGGTGAAGAAGGGGCGGAAGATGTTGGGTAGGATTTCCGGCGCGATGCCTTTGCCTTGGTCGGCGACGGTAATGATGGCGCTCTCTTTGTCGCGGTCAAGCGAAACGTGAATCGCGCCCGGCTTGCCGGGGTCCCCGACAAGCGCCGCCGTAGCCTGCCCTGAGCGAAGCCGCAGGGCGGTTGTTGGGGTGGGATTCTCCATCGCCTGAATGGCATTGAGCAACAGGTTGAGCAGCACCTGGTTCAGTTGGTTGGGGTCGTGCTCGACCGGCGGGATGCGCTCGCCCGGGTCGAAGTCGACGTGAATGCCTTTGGTGATCGCCTGCTGGCGCGCGAACGCTACCGCGTGGTTGATGGTGAGCGCCAGGTCCTTCACCTGGAATTGCGGCGGCTTGGGGCGCGCCGTTTCCAGCAGGTCGGTGAGGATGCGGTTGATTTGCACCGCTTCTTCCTTGGCGTCTTTGATGACGGAGCGGGCAGGGCTGTCGGGCGGAAGATCGCGGCCGACAATTTCGATGACGCCGGCGATACCCGCCAGCGGATTGCGAATTTCGTGCGCGAGGCCGGCCGCCAGTTCGCCCAGAGTGGCGAAGTGTTCGGCGCGCGTCATCTGGGTCTGGTGCAGGCGCTGGATCTCTTCGCGATTGGCCTTGAGCTGCGCGATCATGTCGTTGAAGTCGCGGCCCAGGTCACCGATCTCGTCATTGCGCTTGGCAAAGCTGACGGCGGCGGTGAGGTCGCCCAGGCTGACGCGCGCGATCGTTTCCTGCAATTCCAGCATGGGGCGGCGAATAGAGACCGACAGGACCATGATGATTGCGGTGAAGATGACGATTGCGCCGGCAGTCGCAACGGTGATGATGAGATGGCGCTGATCGATCTCCAGCGAAAGCGAAATGAGGATGAACAGCAACAAGCCGTTGAGCAGCACCGCCGCGATGGGCAGGATGGCCTTCAGCGCCCAGTTGATGTGCCGCTTGCGCGTGACCGGGGCCTCGGAGAGGGCAGCCGCGGGGGAATCAACGACGTCGTGATCGTGAACTCGAATTGTTGCGGATGCGCTCATGCGGTCTGACATTTGCACGGGTAGTGCGGACCTTCAGGCCCGCGTCAAGGCTATCCCCTATATATCCAGAGCCAGCTTCAGCCGGCGACGTAATCCTGCGCGCTCCCGAGTGCCGCCGGGCTAAAGCCCGGCTCTCAATTCAAACTCTTGCCGGTAAGCGGCGCTAAAAGCCTGCCCTGAGCGCAGTCGAAGGGCGCCGCACTACCATCTCTCCAGGGGCCGGGCCAGCGGAGCTGATTCTTTGGGGCCATCTTTCCTCAGGCCCGCGGCCCGGCCCTGGTGTCCCTCAGGCGTACGCGTGTAAGCCGGGAAGCAGATACGTGACGCCGAGGAAGGTGAAGATCACGACGCCAAACCCCAGGATGGCGAAGTACGCGGCCCTACGCCCGCGCCATCCGCGCGTGATCCGCATGTGCAAATAGCCCGCATAAATCAGCCAGGTGATCGCCGCCCAGGTCTCCTTCGGGTCCCAGCTCCAGTAGGAGCCCCAGGTACGGTTCGCCCAATAGGCGCCGGTGGCGATCATGCCGGTCAGCAGCGGGAAGGCAATACAGATCGCCTTGTACGTGACGCGATCGAGTGTGTCGGCGGGTGGCAGCAGGCCCTCGAGGTCCTCGCGCCTCCACACCAGCATCAGGTACAAGAGCGATGCGAAAATTCCCGTCACCATCCCTCCCAACAGGAAAGGACTGGCGGCCAGGCTGGTCGGGAAGAGTCCATCCTGATCGGGTGACGGGTAGCTGGCGTTGCGCACGCGAAGTACGAACGCGGCCAGCACAACAACCTGCAACAGGATGCCGATAAACACGGCCTTGTTGGCGATGGCGAAGAACGATTCGTCTTTCTTTAAGCGCCCCGATGCCATACAGCGCCAGCGGGGCGAGCGCGGCCAGCGTGGCGATCACGAACAGCCAGCCCAGATCGGGGATAGTGACGAACAACCGCATGCCGCGGCCCAGGAACATGTCTGACTTGGTGCTGGCATCCCAGGCCGTGACCGAGAAGCCGCCCTTGTCGAAGCGCGTGCAGACGATCGCGAGATAGATTGCGCTCACGACTCCAGCTCGTGCAGCGCCAGGAAGTTTTCTGTCCTGAAGCCGTCCTGGATGAGGAACATCATGGCGAGCGCGAAGCTCACAGCGCAGGCGGCGTAGGCCAGCATGGCCAGGGTGACATGCACGTGCAGCCAGGTGGATTGCAGCGCCGGAACCAGCGGCCGCACTTCCGAAGGGAGCAACTGCATCAGGATGACGCAGACCACGGCCAGCGGCATGGTGATGCTGCCAATGATCTTGACTCCAAACTTCTTTTCGGTGACCAGGGTCAGCAGGGCGACGGTCCACACGAAACTCAGCAGCATCTCGTAGATGCTGGCGAATGGCGGACGTCCGGAGAGATACCAGCGATGCGCAACCGCCGCGGTGTTGGCGGCCCAGCCGATCGCAGTGGCGGTGGACGCGAACTTCACATAGCGCGCCGTGCCGGTGACGCCGAAGCCCATGTAGAGCGCGCCCGCGCCGGCGTAGAAAATCAACGCGACATAAAGAAGATTGCTTTCGTTGAACAGGCTGCCGCCGGCTTTGGCCGCGCCCAGCAGCGCCACAATCAGCAGGAACGTCACTGCGAGTCCCACCAGAATGAGCAGCAGCATTGCCGCCGGTGGTGGCGGGCTGCTCCATGCGTACGACTCGTGCTCGTGTTGCCATAACTTCCCTCCAACTTGCCTTTGAAAGGGTCGCCTTTCAGGCTCGAAGAGGATGGCCTTCAGGCCATCCGTTTCGACTGCAAATTCCGTTGCGGCTTTAGCCGCTGAGGGACTTCGCCTTACCCTTGGCTCCGCCCGTGCCGCCGGGCTGAAGCCCGGCTCCTCAAAAAGAAGCCCGGTTTCGGCGGCGCTAAAGCGCCGCCCCTTCAAAACCCGATCCTTCAAACCCGGCGCTGAAGCGCCGCGCTACCTTCTACTTCACCCCGGCCAGCGTCAGCTCGGGCTTTTCTCGTTTGGCGGAGAGCGGTACAACCGCCGCGCCTTCCAGTTCGGTGCGAATGTTGTTGACCAGCTCGTTGAACTTCTGCTCGAAGCGGTCGCGATTCTTGTTGGCCTGGCCGCCGACCCACAGCACCAGATTGCCGCGCGCGTCGGTGACCGCCGTGACCCACACGCGCATGTGCACCATGATAAAACGCGACGAAGAGTCCCGTGCCCATCAGCAGAACGCCGCCCCAGACCAGCCACTGACCCGGCTCATGCGAAACTTCCAGCCCGGTGAAGTAGCCCATCTGCATCTCGCGAAACTCGATGTGGTAGCCTGTGTTGTTCTCGCCTTGCGCGGCGCTGATTGTATGCCGGGAACATCCACAGCTTGGTCTCGTCGTTCGGTCGCGGTGTTCTTCACCTGCAGGCGAAACGCGGGATTCACCGGATCGTCGGACTTCTTGAAGATCTGGTTGTCGCGAATGAAGAAGTCGGGAATGTACTCGGCGAGGGTGACGGTGGTGTTGGGCGCGATCTCACGTGGCCTGATTCATGGGCGAGCATGAGCTCGCGGCGTTGCCGCCGGTTCGGGCGTGATCGTGACTTTACTCCAACGAGCTTGCCGGTAGATCCGAAGCTCGCCTGATAGAAGCGCAGTCCGTTATAAATCAGCGGATCGTTGACGACGATCTCTTTGGCCTTAACTTGCTGGCCGTTTCGACGACGGCCAGCTTCGACCACCAGCGCTTGGGCGAGCCGTCCGCGTAAGTTCTCCTCGTCCGGCGCCATTGCACTGGACAGTGAAGGGAATTTGCCTGGTGCCGCCTTTCCGCAGCTCGATAAGGTTGCTGACTCTGCCCGTTCTGCAGGGCCATGAAGCCGCTGTAGCCGAAGAAGCCGTCGATGATGCCGCCGGCGAAGATGAGAAGCAGGCTGGCGTGGACGATGTACACCGCCATGACCGAGAAACGATGACGTTCGGAATACAAGGAGGGTTCGATGCTTGTCGGCGATGCGTTCGACCGGCCAGCCTGACTTCTTCAGGGCCCGTTCTGCAGCGTTAAGACCTTCTTCGCCGTTGTTGATGGGCAACTCGATTTTGTTGGGCAGCGCGGAGCGGAAGTGCGAATCCGTCTTGCGATAAGGGCGCGCGTAAAAGCGCCATGCGTTGGGGAAGCGATCGACAGAAACCAGAATGATGCTGAGGCTCACCAGCGCCAAGCAGCGTAAGGAACCACCAGGTATGGAAGATGTCGGTGAGGCCAAGGCGGTCGAGCCAGAGCAGCGTCGCCGGCGAATAAGCGCGCGCCAGCTTGTCAGGATCGGTGGCTGGGCCGCTGGAGAATAAAGGTTCCGAGCGCGGCTGCGATGCCGGTCAAGATCAGCAGAACGACGCCAGTGCGCAGACTGGAAAGAGTCTTATGAATCTGTTTTGGAATGGATAGAACGCTGAAGGCCATACTCGCTCCTTCCCGTGAGCAGAGTGATACGTGCAAGCCACCAGCCAGAATCCGCGGCGTTGTAAGTCATTGCCAGGGCGGAGATTGCGCAGGCCGAGTTACTTTAGTACCATGCGCTGCTGAGCTTTATCACCCATTGCGGTGATGAAAGCGCGCATAATGGGGCAGGAAGGCCGTGAATCCCCTGCGATCCATTTTCCGTGCATTATCGCTGCTGCTGGCGCTGAGCTGCCTGGGCCATGCGGGCGACGAACTGAAGATCGTAGTCCTCGACAGCAACACGGCCCATCCGCTGCACGGCAAGCTGGTGTGCCTCAAGTTCCCCGCAGCCAACCCTTCCGACGCCATCGTGGAGCATCCACGCGACTGCCAGCGCACCGACTTCGGCGGCACCGCCACGTTCAAGCTGCCCGATCCCGAGCCGCAGAAAGTCGAAGTGTTCTTCGCGACCGACGGCCTCCAACCGTGCTTTTCGCCGCACACCGTGGTCCTGGCCGACGCGATGGATAAGGGAGCTGTGATGGAGAACACCTGCGGGAAGGCCAGCACCGACACCACGGAAGTCGGCGAAATGGTCCTCTTCGCGCATCAGAAGAGCTGGAAGGAAGCGTGGGATTCCGTGCGGAATGAGTGGTGACGCTTTGCGCTAATTGGCGTTGCGCGATTTCACGGCGATTGGTGGGGGAAAACCCAGTTCTCCGACAGAACATTGATGTTCCACGCTGCCCGCGTATAGCGACCCAACTATCAATAAACACAAGCGATTCAACGGCTTAGGCGCAGCGGACGGCACGCGTCGCAGTCCTTCCATTTCGGCACTCGTCGTGCACTCACCAACGTAAGCGTTGGAGGAGGTTGTGACCAGAGTAGTGCGGGTTCTTGTGGGGTGGGCCTTTCTTGCCGGCGCGAGTTTGCTCTTTGCCGGCGTCCATCCCGTGCCGCTGGATAAAAATACCGCCCCGGCCAAGTGCGCCGAGTGTCACGCAGATAAAGCCAAAGGCAAGTTCACTCATTCGGCGATTGCGATGGGCTGTACCAGTTGCCATGAGATTCGCGTGAATCGAAGATGTCACCCGCAGTCATGCTCATTACCGCTACTCCTCAGGCGCTGTGCCTCACCTGCCACGCCGACCACAATGCCGCCGACCTGAAGGGCACGGTCCATCCGCCGGCGGTTCGCGATTGCGTCAAGTGCCACGACCCGCACCAATCCGACAACAAGTATCAGTTGCTGAAGCCGACCTCCGGCGACAAGAGCACGAATCTCTGCCTCGAGTGCCACACGCAGGGCGTCAACGTTCCTGCGAGCGGCAGCCGTCACGCAGCGCTCGACATGGGCTGCGATACCTGCCACGTGACGCACAAGGTAGGCGAGCGCGGCAAAGAAGAATTCGACT
Organism: uncultured Acidobacteriaceae bacterium; assembly: GCA_963735915.1. Lineage (GTDB taxonomy): Bacteria > Acidobacteriota > Terriglobia > Terriglobales > Acidobacteriaceae > Bog-257. The sequence goes on from CAVTMX010000015.1 coordinate 43,348, forward strand.
TCCATCTCACCAAGGCGAGTCCGGCGCTCTGTCTCGATTGCCACGACCCCAAAGATGCCGCGCTGATCAAGGCGCACCAGGGCCAGCCGTTCGGCAGCTGCCAACTGCGTGCAGTGCCATGATCCGCACCAGTCAGCCTCACCCAAGCTGATGCAGGCGTTCACGCATCCGCCATTCGCGATGGGATCGTGCGAGACCTGCCATCAGCCGGCGAAAGACGGCAAGGTGGTCCTGACGCAGACGGATGTGAAGGCGCTGTGCGTGACCTGCCATAGCGAGCAGGCCGACACAGATCGAGAAAGCGAAAGTGCCGCATCCGGGCGCGCAAGGCGATTGCACTCGTCTGCCATAATCCGCATGCCGGCAAGACGCCGGGCTTCATTCAGCCCGATCCGGTCAACGCCTGCCTGGCGTGCCACAGCGATCAGGCTGAGCAATTCAAGAAGGCGCATCTGCATCAGCCGGCGTTCGGGTTGGGTTGTGCGACCTGCCACGAGCCACACGGCAGCGACAATGCGCATCTGCTGCGCGCTAACGGCAACGCGCTTTGCCTGGAGTGCCACGGCCCGGATTCGAAGCCGCAGAAGCTGGAAGCCGAGCACGTGATCACCATCTTCAACGGCAAAGTGAAGCTGCCTGAGGATTATTACGTAAAGAACAAAGTCGTCATTCTGCCGATCAAGTATGGCCTGGGACATCCGATGCTGGGCCATCCGGTGCAGGATGTGATGGATCCGGCCGACATTACCAAGGTGAAGACGCACATCGATTGCATGACGTGCCACCAGCCGCACGCTTCGGCGCAGCCGGACCTGCTGGTGAAGGATCAAGCCAACAACATGGCGTTCTGCGACACGTGCCATAAGAATCGGCTGACGCTGAAGTAGAGCGAAGGGAGAAAGACATCATGTTCCGGTATCGCCCAAACCTGAATCGCAGCGTAGAGGTGCTGATTGCCGCGCTGCTGCTGATGATGACGCTGGTGTTGGCGCCATCGGCATCTGCCGGCGACAAGAAGAAGAAGCGCACGTCCGACGCTGCGAAGTCGGCCGCAGCGGCCAACAGCCAAAGCAGGACACCAGCAAGCTGGTGTGGCCGACGCCGCCCAATATCCCGCGCGTGCGCTACACCAATTACTTTGCCGGCATGCCGCTGGACTACACGCCGGAGTCGCAGCAGGCCGAAGAAGAAGTCGACGTGGATGGACCGTCTGGCCGGCGTGCAGGATCCGAACAACAAGGGCCATTTCAAGCCCATGCCGTTCCAGTTGCTGGCGCCGTACGGCATGGCGGTGAATTCCAAGGGCGACCTGTACGTCGCCGATCAGAAGGTCGGCGCGATCTTCGTCTTCAATACGGAAACCAAGGAGACCACGCTGATCGGCAACGGCCACGAAGCCACCTTCGACTGATCAACGGCGTCGCCTTCGATGATGACGATCGGCTGTTCGTGACCGACGGCAAACTGAACCGCGTGCTCGATCTTCGACAAGAACAACAAAGTCGTCGACAGATCAAGGATGGCCTGATCGATCCGGTCGGAATCGCTATCGACACGGAAAATCGCCAGCTCTATGTTGTGGACACGCAGGCCGACCAGGTGGTGGTCTACGACGCCGACACCTTGAAAGAGAAGCGCCGCATCGGTACCGGCGGCAAGAAACATGAGCTGACCACGCCGGGCGACTTCTCCCTGCCGAGCTTTGTTGCGCTCGACAAAGACAACAACGTCTATGTGACCGACACCATGAACTATCGCGTCGAGATCTTCGACGCCGACGGAAAGTTCATCAGCCAGATCGGTAAGCACTGCGATGGGCCGGGCTGCTTCGCGCATCCCAAAGGCATCGCCGTCGATAGCGACGGAAACATCTGGGTCGCCGATCCCATGCTCGATCTGCTGCAGGCATTCAACAAGCGAAGGGCAGTTGCTGGGGATCGTCGGCGGACACGGCAATCTGCTGGGACAGTTCTCCTCACTGGACGGCGTTTATATCGACAAGAACAATCGCATCTTCACCTCGGAGCAGTATCCCGGTCGAGTGCAGATGTTCCGTTACATCACGGACGCCGAAGCGGACAAGCTGAAGAAGGAGAAAGAAGCGCAGAAGGCCGCCAAGGCAGGAGAGAAGGCCGCGGTGCAAACGCCGGCGACACTCCAGGCTCCGGCCGTAACGCCAGCGGCGCCTCAGCCGAGCACGGCGAAGACGGACGCGCCAAAACCGTGAGAGCAGAAGGTATCTATTTCCGTTGGTGACTCATTCGCCCTGGATTGCGTCTGATGCCAACGCCAAGTGAACTATCCGTTCGGGCGCCGAACGCGAGCGGAGCGGTTCGCGGCAGACGTCAAGCGTGCTACCCTCGCACCCACTTCAATCAAAGAGTGTAGAGCTTTGTTAACCGCCGCTGAATTTGGAAACACTGCGGCAATGTCAGGGTCCAGCACGACGACATTGGAGCTGGCCTTGACGCGCTCGTAGTACTTGCCGCGCTCCAGCTTCTTGAAGTCCGAGGATTTGTACTCTGCGCGAAGCTCGTCGGACGCTGCTTTAGCCTTTCATAAATCTCCCTCTCCGATCACGTTGCCGCACGGGCACTGATAAGGCGGATAATTTCGCCACGCTCGGTGTATGAGACAACGAGCAGCCGGCCAGCCGAGGACATGCCAAAGGTTACGAATCGCTTCTCATCTTCCGAGTGGTCCGGGTCGGCACCCGTGACGGCCAACGGATCGTAGAAGACGGTTACCGCCTCCGCAAACGAAACTCGGTGCTTCTGGAGATTGGCCGCAGCTTTGGCGGAATTCCATTTCGAACCGCAATATCTGGCACTCTTAGAGCGACAATATCACCGGGGACGTGGGTCGTGACACATGCTCGCTACCGTTGCGCCGTTGCAACCAAAAGCCCGCTCGCGCGGGCTTTTTCCATTCAACTTGCTTGTGAGTTCTACCGGCTGCTGGTCGTGGTCTCGCTCTGCTGCGCCGTCAATCGCGCATTGTTGCGTTGTGCGATCACCTTCTTCGCGTTTTCGGCCAGGGCCTTGGCCTGCGGCAGCAAGTCCAACGCCTTCTGCACCTCGGGATCGCTCTCGGCATGGACCCTCATACCTTCCTGCTGGCCGAATTCGTTGATGAACAGCTCGGCCTTGATGTTGGACTTGATCCAGTCGCTGTTCTCCGCCAGATCGGCTTCGGTGAACTGAATCTTCTGCTCGTCGAGGAACTTGCGGAACTCCTGCATCACCTGCTCATCCACTTCGAACTGCTTGTTCACCTGGTGATTGATGACGTAGTGCTTGGCGAAGTTGAAGAAGGCGTACTTCTCCAGCAGCGTGTCCTCAAACTTGTTGGTCTTGTCGTTGGGGAGCTTCACGTCGGGCGTGATGCCGCCGCCGCCGTAAACCGTGCGGCCACTGTCGGTCATCTTGACTTCGTGATTCGCCACCGGGGCTTCGGCGTTTTCGCGGTCATTGTAGTAGTAGTCGTAGAGCGAGACGCCGTTGTAATCGCGCTGGATCAGCCGTCCGCTGGGCGTGTAGTACTTCGCGGTGGTCAGCGCCAGGCCGGTGTTCTCGGACAGCGGATAGACCGTCTGCACCAGGCCTTTGCCGAAGGTGGTCTCCCCGACGATCAGGCCGCGATCGTGATCCTGGATGGCGCCGGCAACGATCTCAGCCGCCGATGCGGTCCCGCGATTCACCAGCACAACAATGCGGATAGTCCTTGCCGCCGTTGCCGTGCGCCGCCTTGTAGACCTTCTCCGCCGAAGCGCGACCGTGATGCGAAACGATGACCTGTCCCTTCTTCAGGAACTGGTCGGCCACGCCAACGCCTTCGCTCAGCAGTCCACCGGGGTTCTGGCGCAGGTCGAGGATCGAGCCCGTGAATGTCGCCGAACTCGTCAAGCGCCTCGCGGACTTCCTTCTCGGTCGTCTCCTGGAAGCCGGAGATGTGGATGTAGCCGACGCCGGGACGAATCAGGAAGTGCACATCGACGCTGTAGCGGGGAATCTCGTCGCGAATGACGGTAAAGTCCAGCGGCTTCTCGGAGCCTTCGCGCAGCACGGTGATCTTCACGCTGGTGCCCTTGGGGCCTTTCAGCAACTCGGCAACATCGCTGGTGCTCATGTTATCGGTCTGCTTGCCATCGACCGCGATGATGACGTCACCCGGACGAATGCCCGCGCGATAAGCCGGCGCGCCTGCAAAGGGCGCGATCACGATGACTTTGTTGTTGCGCGGGCCCACCTGCATGCCGACGCCGTAATACTTTCCGCGCTGCTCTTCACGCAGCGCCGCGTAGGACTTAGGGTCGAAGAAGTTGGAGTGCGGATCGAGCACCCGCAGCATGCCGGGGATGGCGCCGTTGTAGATGGCCTTGTCGGGGTTCACCGGCTCGGCGTAGTTGTCCTGGACCACGCGATAGACGTCGCTGAAGCTGCGCAGGCTGTCGCGAACGTCGCCGTCGCCGCCGGAAGAAGACGTACTGAAGGGTAGCTTCTGGCCGAACAACAGGCCTAGACATCCGCAGGTGAGGACGATGGAGAAAACTAGAAGAACGGACCGACGCGAACTACGTGCCATGTATATTCCTTCGACTACGTGCGGAGCGGGCACATCCTGATGCTCGCCTGGACCTCAATGTGAGCGGAAAAGCTTGATGAGGGCTGGCGTCAGCAGCCTGAGGCTTGGCCGCAGTATACCACGTGCCCCGGCCTACACTATCTCCCGTTCAACCGGGAATCCGAGCTCTTTGTCTTAGATGCCAAACGGAAAGTCCAGGCTGCGAAATTGTGCTGAGTGACAGACGGCGGGCCTAGTCGATGGTAAGCGGATGGCGGAAACTAGCGGTCAGATATCAGCTGTCAGCTCGTGCTCCGGTTGACGGCTGAAAGCTGACCTCTGACTCCTGATTGCTCAATTCCCAATGCATTATGATGGCCACAGCCCCGATGTCCAGCCCCGTCCTCGAATCCGCCCAGCAGCGCGCCTCCGAGGAGATGACCGGCATGAGCTTCCTCGAGCACCTCGAGGAGCTGCGCCGCCGCATTATCCTGAGCGCGCTCTACGTGGCCGGGGGCTTCTGCATCTGCTGGTGGTTTCACGAGCAGATCTTCGGCATCATGCAGAAGCCCATCACCTCGGCACTGGCCAGCCATCATCTCGACCAGAAGCTGGTCTACCTGAATCCCACCGATCCCTTCAACATGTATCTGAAGATCTCTTTGCTGGCGGGGCTCTTCGTGGCATCGCCGTTCGTGCTGTATCAGGTGTGGGCTTTTATCGCGCCGGGCTTGTACCGGCACGAGCGCCGTTATGTGATGCCGTTCATGTTCAGCACGGTGGGGCTGTTCCTGGCCGGCGGCTACTTCGGCTACAAGATGGTCTATCCGGCGGCGCTGGACTTCCTCATCTCCTTCAGCGGGCAGTTCACGCCCATGATCACGGTGCAGGAATACACCAATCTTTTCCTCACCATCATCGCCGGGCTGGGCGTGGTCTTCGAGATGCCGATCCTGGTGTTCTTCCTGTCGCTGATGGGCATCATTAGTGCGGGCTGGATGTGGCGCAACTTCCGGTACGCGATTCTCGCCATCTTCATCATCGCCGCCATCATCACGCCTACTCCGGATGTCATGAACATGTGCGTCTTCGCGGCGCCCATGATCGTGCTGTATCTCATCAGCATCGGGATTTCCTGGTTCGTGCATCCGGCGCAGCGCAAGAAACGGGCGGCGGCGAGCAACAGTTAAGGTTGCGTTTTTCGCCTGCACCCTACGGCTGCGGCGGTTCATCTACAGTCCCATCGGTTGTGATTTTAGCCACGGGAGTACATCGCATGTCCGCTGTATCGCATCACCCCTTCTCTGTTGAAGCCGGTACGGAAGCGTTTCCTACCCTCACGGCGGCGCAAATTGAGCGCCTGCGTCCCTACGGCAAAGTACGGTCGGTGAAGGCGGGCGAGGTCCTGTTTGAGCCCGGCGACAGCAACATGCCGTTCTTCGTGGTGCTGTCGGGCGCGCTGGACATCATCCCGCCCTGTCCGAAGCAGGCACAGCAGCAAGCGCTGGTCACACACGTCCCGGGCAGCTTCACCGGCGAGTTCGCGATGATTTCCGGGCAGCGCAGCATGATGCGCGGCCAGGTCAAAGAAGACGGCGAATTTCTTGAGATATCCGGTGCCGATTTCCGGGCGTTTGCGTCGAAAGACGCCGAACTGGGCGACATCTTCATGCGCGCGTTCATCCTGCGCCGCATGGCGTTGGTGCAGGAAGGCATCGGCAACGTAGGTCTGCTGGGCTCGCGCCACTCGCCCGACACACTGCGCCTGCGTGAGTTTCTCGGCCGTAACGGTCATCCCTATAAGTACATCGATCTGGACACCGACGAACGCTCGCAGGGCATCCTGGACCAGTTTCAAATCAGCGTCGACGAAATCCCGGTGGTGATCTGCAAGTCCTCCGCCGCCGGCCCTAATGTTCTCCGCAATCCCAGCAACCGCGAGCTGGCCGACTGCCTCGGCCTGAACGCCAGCATCGACGAATCGCAGGTCCGCGACCTGATCGTGGTGGGCGCCGGGCCATCGGGTCTGGCGGCCGCGGTCTATGCGGCGTCGGAAGGGCTTGATGTCGTGGTAGTCGAGACCGGTTCACCCGGCGGGCAGGCGGGCTCGAGCTCGCGCATCGAAAACTATCTCGGCTTTCCCATGGGTATTTCGGGCGGCGAGCTGACCGGACGCGCGCTGGCGCAGGCGCAGAAGTTCGGTGCGCGCATGATGATCGCGCGCAGCGCCGCGCGCCTGGACTGCGACAGCCGGCCATACAAGGTAATCCTCGACGATGGCACGACGCTGCTGACGCGCACCATCGTCCTGGCTGCCGGCGTGCAGTACAACAAACTGCTCATCCCCAAGCTGCCGCAGTTCGAGGGCAACGGCGTTTATTACGGCGCCACTTCGATGGAGTCCACCCTCTGCGAAGGCGAGGACGTGATCGTCATCGGCGGCGGAAACTCTGCCGGACAAGCCGCGGTGTTTCTCTCGCAGAAGGTGGGCAAGGTGTACATGCTGGTGCGCTCGGGCAAGCTGGCGGACACGATGTCGCGTTACCTGATCCGCCGCATCGAAGAGAACCCGGCCATCGAGCTGCACTACCGCAGCGAGATCACCTCGCTCGATGGCAACGGCCATCTGGAGTGCGTCACGTGGCGGGATGGCGATGGCGGCCGTCCATCGCCGCATAATGTTCGGCACCTGTTTGTCATGACGGGCGCCTCCCCGCGCACAGGCTGGCTGGCAGGCTGCCTGGCACTGGATAACAAGGGGTTCGTCCTGACCGGCTATGACCTGGACCAGCCGACCCTGGAGGCGAAGTCGTGGCCGCTATCCCGCGCACCGCAACTTCTGGAGACGAGCTTGCCAGGCGTCTTCGCGGTGGGAGACATCCGGTCGGGGAACGTGAAGCGAGTGGCGTCGGCGGTTGGCGAGGGCTCAATCGCGATCCATCTCGTGCATAGGGCGCTGGCGGAGATGTGACCGAAGGGTACGATCGCGTCTACACCGCATTGGAGACCGGTCCGCAACCGCACCCTGCCGTAGAAGCAGCCGTCTCGGTCTTCCCTCCACGGCGCAATTCCTGAATCGGTTCCGATGGTGGCCTCAATTCGGCGTCCTGCCAGGAAACACTCGCCTGCCGGTCATCTGCAGCCGATAACGTGAAGTAGGCATTCATGACCCTCCGACAGAATTTCTATGCCTTCGGCAGTCGAGGTCGAGGAAAAGCATCCAGCGCTGCCTGGCGCCGTTGGTCAAGCGGCCACAGAAGAACGCTGCAGCGATGTTGGACTGGTCTCGTTGGCCCCGGAAACAACTCCGAAAATCAGTCACTATCCTGAAACGAAGGTTGAAAGTGGACGCCGCCTGATCCTTCGGCTGGCCCTCTCTTTCACGCTCCTGATTCTCATCCTGGTGGGTCTGGGCTGGTGGGTGAGCTGGCGTGTCATGGGCGCCGACGCGCATTTGCAGGCGAGCCTCAGCAGCCGGAGGGCCAAGCTGCAGATCATTTATGAAGCCCTGAGCTACTCCAGCGAGAACAGCAGGATCACGATGCAAGTCCTGCTGGCGGGTCGCGCTACGCCGGACCTGCTTGCCCGCAGAGAAGCTAACAGCCGGAGGATAGTGCAGCTGATCGCCGCCTTCGAGCGGCAATGCGACAGCCAGGACGAGCAGCAACTCCTGGCAGACGTGAACTTGGAAAGGGACAGGTATGTCAGCCATTACGAACGGGCGCTCAAGTTGCTGCTGGAGGAACAGAGAAGCGATCGTGCCCGGGCGGTCATGCTGGGCGAAGCCACGCCCGCCCTGGTCGCCTACCACGGTGCATGGGAGGACCTCGCTGGCTTCGAGTTGCAGCAGATGGAAGCGGCAGCCCAGCGCACCACCCAGCACGATACAACGACCCGCCGCATCGGGTGGGCGCTGCAGTGGTTGGCGGTCTTTCTGGCTGCCGCCATCGCCGTCTTCAACACCCAACACATCGCCAGAGATATGCGGCTACGGATCCGCATGCAAGCCCGCGTCAGCAGGTTGAACGCCGAACTGGAGCACAAGGTGGCCAAGCGGACCCAGGAATTGGCCGGCAGGGACGCGCAGTTGCAGGAATCGCTTGCGGAAACGCAAAGTTATGCGCGCGAGATCGAGGACGTGAACGAACTGGCGAAGCTGCTACAGGCGTCGTTGAATCTGGAAGAAGCGCAGCAGCAAGCTTCGCGCGTGTTGGCAAAATTCTTCCCCGGGGGCGCTGCTTTGTTGCTGAATCCATCGCAGAACCTGCTCGAGGTGGCACTCGCCTGGGGAGCAACTTCCGTCCGGGAAGGTCCCTTTCCGCCGGAAAGCTGTTGGGGGCTGCGCAAGGGTGAGCCCCACCCGTCGGGACCGCACTGCTCAAATCCGGCCTGCACTCACTACGATGCGACCCAAGGCGGCTGCCATGTCTGCGTTCCCATGATGGCGCAAGGGGGCGCCCTGGGTGTCCTCAGCATCGACGACTCCAGCTTCTGCGGCGGCAACCGCAACTCCCACCGTTTTCAGCGCAAGCTGAAACTGGCCCACACCCTGGCAGAACAGATTGCGCTGGCTTTTGCCAACCTCAGCTTGCGCGAGAAACTGAAGTACCAGTCCGTCCGCGATCCCCTGACCGGCTTGTTCAATCGCCGGCACATGGAAGAGATCCTGGAGCGGGAGCTGCGCCGGGCGACGCGCCACGCCACCCCGGTTTCCGTGCTGATGATAGATATCGACCAATTCAAGCGCTTCAACGACTCCTATGGCCACGAGGCCGGGGACTTGGTCCTGCGCGAGTTCGGCTTGCTGCTCCGTTTGCAAGTCCGCGGAGGAGACGTGGCCTGCCGTTACGGCGGTGAGGAGTTCCTGCTGATTATGAGCGAGACCGAAACCCAGACTGCGTGCGAGCGCGGGGAAACGCTGAGGCAGCGCGTGGCCGAACTACCTATTTGCTACCGTGGGCAGACCTTGCGACGCATCACAGTGTCCATCGGCGTGGCCACATTCCCGGCAAATGGCGACTCCGCGGCACAATTGGTGAGCTCGGCTGATGCCGCGCTCTATCGCGCGAAACGCCTAGGCGGTGACCGGGTAATCGTGGCGGAATGAGGTATCGGGTAGCAACGCGCCGGTAGTGGGTCAGTTTGGAAATTGTAGCGGTGGAAGGGCACGGCTTCAGCCGTGCCAAAAAGGCGACGATGGAATCGGGCTTGAGCCCCGGTTTGCCGCGGCTAAGAGCCGCTGTAAATGGCCCGTTGTTTCGCCGGGCTGAAGCCCGGCGCTTGCACCGCTGCAAATTCCAAAACTGGCCTACTACCGCAGCGCCAGGGCGACTGACGACTGCCTCTAAGCCTTGGCCTCTTCCAGCTCCTGTGACAGGCTTTCCCACTCCCTCATCAGCAATTCCAACTCGCCACGCCGCTTGGCCAGCAGCTCGGTCCACTCCGCCGTTTCTTCCGCGCTGACGAACGACTGCAGCTCGCGCTCGCATTCGGCAATGCCGTCTTCCAGCCGCGCTATGTCTGCTTCGACCTGCTCGATGGCGTTCCTGCATCTGCTTCAGCTTGATGGGATTGATGCGTTTCTTCGCTGCGCCTTCTGCTCGGCATATCCTGGGACATCCGACAATGTGGGAGCCCAGCTCGCGGCGCCATCGCCATTCGAGCCGCTTCGCCGGAATCCTGCCGCTGCTTGCGCCACAGGTAGTCTTCGTAGTTGCCGGGGAAGACCTCGACGCGGCCGCTGCCGATCTCGAAGACGCGCGTGGCCAGCTTGTCGATGAAGTAGCGGTCGTGCGAGACGAAGACGACGGTGCCGTTGTACTTCTCCAGCGACTCCAGCAGCACGTCCTTGGCGCGCATGTCGAGGTGGTTGGTGGGCTCGTCGAGCAGCAGGAAATTCGACGGATGCAGCAGCATGCGCGCCAGCGCGTAGCGATTGCGCTCGCCGCCGGAGAGCACGCCGATGGGCTTGAACACATCGTCTTCGGAGAACAGGAAGCAGCCGAGCACGCCGCGCAGCTCGGTAATGGATTTCTGCGGCGCGACGTCGGAAAGATCGTCGAGCATGCGCCGCGCGGGATCGAGTTCCTTGTATTGGTCCTGCGCGAAATAATCGGGCTCGACGTTGTGGCCGAGCTTCAGCTTGCCCTCGGTCAGCGGCTCGATGCCGGTCAGCAGCTTGATGAGCGTCGACTTGCCCGCGCCGTTCACGCCGACCAGCGCGATGCGATCGCCGCGCTGGATGGTGAAGTTCACGTCGCGAAAAACTTCTTTCGCGCCGTAGCTCTTGGCGACGTCCGTGGCCTCGACCACCAGGCGCCCGCTGGGCTTCGGCTGCGGGAAGGTGAAGTGGATGGTCTTCTCGTCCGGCGGAACCTCGATGCGCTCGATCTTCTCCAGCTCCTTGATGCGGCTCTGCACCTGCTTGGCCTTCGTCGCCTGGTAGCGGAAGCGATTGATGAAGGCCTCGAGCTGCTCGATGCGCTCGCGCTGGTTCTTGTAGGCGGCGACCAGCGAGTCGCGGCGCTCCTGCTTCTGCTGCAAGTATTTTTCGTAGTTGCCGCTGTAGAAGTGCACGCGCTTGTTCCAGATCTCGACGATGCGGTCGACGGTGACGTCGAGGAAGTAGCGGTCGTGCGAGATCAGCACGTAGGCGTACGGATATTGCAGCAGATACTGCTCCAGCCAGTTGCGGGTTTCGAGATCGAGATGGTTCGTGGGCTCGTCGAGCAGCAGCAGGTTCGGCTTCGACAGCAGCAGCTTGGCCAGCGCGATGCGCATCTGCCAGCCGCCGGAGAACTCTTCGGTGTAGCGCGTCCAATCTTCCTTGCGAAAGCCGAGGCCGTCGAGCACGGTGCCGACCTGCGAATCGAGCGCGTAGCCGTCGTTCACGCGAAACTCGCCCGAGATGCGCTGGTAGCGATCGGCCACCTGCGCGTACTCGCTCGAGGTGTGATCGAGCTCGCCCATCTTGTGGGTGAGGTCTTCCATCTCCTGCTCGAGCGCGCGCAGATTGGCGAAGACCGACATGCACTCGTCGAAGACGGTGCGGCCCTCAAGACGCAGACCGTCCTGCGGCAGGTAGCCGAAGGTCGTGTTCTTGGCGGAGACGATGCTGCCGTAGTCGAGCGACTCGAGGCCGCCGAGGATTTTCAGCAGCGTCGATTTGCCGGTGCCGTTGGCGCCGACCAGGCCGACGCGGTCGTGGGAGTGATGAGCCAGTCGAGATTTTCGAAGAGGAGTTTGGGGCCGAAGCGTTTGCCGGCGGAGGAGAGCTGGATCATGACATTGGGTTCGGTTTGGTGATCGGGGAGAGCGGGCCTTCAGGCCCCTCTCAATGCCCCTTCAAAAATTGAGCCGGCTTTAAGCCGGCGACAGTGCCGCCGGGCTAAAGCCCCTCACATTCTCTTCGTTCCGGAGACACGACCTAAAGGTCCGCTCTACCGCGTGCTGCCAAAACCGCTCCCTAGTTGCTCTTCTTCTGCCCCCGCAGGATGCGCTCGTCGATCGGCTTGCGGCCGGCGAAGCCTTCCTCCGTGCCGTGCCAGTGCGTGATGCCCTTCTCGCCCAGCTTCCAGCAGAGCAGGATGACTTCATCGCCGACCACGCAGGGGAAATCGAGCAGGCCGATGTCGAGGTCCTTCACCTGCACGCCGGTGGCGTCGATTTCGGCGACTGCGTCTTTGGCGTGCTGCAGCGCCTTCTCGCGCTCGGCCTTGCGCCGCGCGACTGTGACGATGTCGACCAGGGTGCCGCCGTTGATGAAGATGCGGTTGGCCAGCGCCTGCTGCTCGCCGTCAACTTCTTCGATCAGCGCCTTGGCCTGCATGGCGGAGCGCAGCAACGACTCCAGCACGGGCAGCAGCGTTTCGGCTTCGGCAAGGGTAAACGTGCGCGCCATATCGATCATCCAGCGCTTTCCAGCTTGGCCAGAGATTGCGCCGTCAGGCGCTCGACAACACGACGGCGGTGCTCCCGCAGGTCGGACCAATAGCGCGGGACGCGCCGCAGGAACTTCTCACGAGGACGTTTGCGGATAATCACTGTATCTCTAACATCCTATCAAGAGCCACGCGCGCCCACCTCTTTACATTATCTTTTACTTTGATCTGGTTGACGATATTGCCATCCACCAGGTTCTCCAGCGCCCAGCACAGGTGCTGCGGCGAGATGCGAAACATGGTCGTGCACAGGCAGCCGGAATCGTCGAGCGTGATGACGCGCTTGTCGGGATTCTCCTTCGCCAGGCGGTTCACCAGGTGAATCTCCGTGCCGATGGCGAACGACGCGCCCGCCGGCGCCTGCTCCACGCGTCTTGATGATGTGGTCGGTCGAGCCGATGCCGTCGGCCTTCTGGCAGACCTCCCAGCGGCACTCGGGATGAACGATGACCTGGATGCCGGGATACGTTGGCGCGAACTTTGTCGACGTGCTCCGGCAGGAAGCGCTGATGCACCGAGCAGTGTCCCTTCCACAGGATGACCTTCGCCTTGCGCAGGCGCTCGGCGCGTCTGGCCGCCCTGCAGCTGATAGGGGTCCCACACGACCATCTCGTCCAGCGGAATGCCGCGCGCGAAGCCGGTGTTGCGGCCGAGGTGCTGGTCGGGCAGGAAGAAGATTTTCTCGTTGCGCGCGAACGCCCAATCGAAAGCGCCCTTGGCGTTGGATGAGGTGCAGACCAGCCCGCCGCGCTCGCCGCAAAACGCTTTGATGGCGGCGGTCGAATTCATGTAGGTGATGGGCGTGATGCCGTTGCCTTCATCGTCGGTGAGGCCGAGGTTCACGAACTGCTCCCAGGCATCTTCCACCTGGCCGATCTCCGCCATGTCGGCCATGGAGCAGCCGGCGTTGAGGTCGGGAAGAATGACCGACTGGCCGGGGCGCGCCAGGATGTCGGCGCTTTCCGCCATGAAGTGCACGCCGCAGAAGACGATGTAGCTGCCCTTGGCCTGCGCGGCCATTTGCGACAGCCGATAGGAATCGCCGCGATAATCGGCGAAGCGGACGACTTCGTCGCGTTGATAGTGATGTCCGAGGATGACGCACTCGCTGCCCAGTTCGCGCGCTGGCGGCCGCAATGCGGGCGTCCATGGAGCGGTCGGGGAGAACGAGATAGTTTTCAAGCGAGCACGATGCCGCTTCTGTAATCGGTGCTGTAGCCATCTTTTGTCTCTGCCTTCAGTCCCGGCCGCGGCTTCCGTTGATCGGAACACGCCCCGGAACGGGGATGTTGAAAGCTGACTCGCGGCTCCAGTAGATCCACTGTTCGCCACGGCGGGCCCGACCTACGGGGATGTTGAAGCTGCAAGTTGACGCTTCTTATATCTCGTCTATTCGATGACTGTGCCGCCGCGCTTCGTTACAAAAACGAGAACCGCGCCCTTCGACGCGGTGCGGTAAAATGGCGATCCAGCTTGACGGCATCGAACAGCTACATTGTTGCGCGTTGGTGACGAAATGGCAAGGGGAGGGCCTATCTGCCGTCAGATATCAGCCTTTAGTCGGATCGTTGTACACCATTGCTGGACGGCTGACGCCGTCCTATCCCCCGATATGCACCATCGTCCTCGACGCCGGCACAAACCCCGGCTCCCCGATGTGGTGCCGCGCTTCCTTCTGGTCCACGACATCGCGGATGAAGTCGGCCAGTTCCTCATCGTCGGCGCCGTCGCGCATCAGCGTCGCCAGGTCGTGCTCGCGTACTGAGAAGAGGCAGGTGCGGATCTTGCCGTCGGAGGTGACTCGCACCCGGCTGCAATGCCCGCAGAACGGATGCGATACCGGTGCGATGATGCCGATCTCGCCGACGCCGTCCTCGAAGATGTAGCGTCGCGCCGTTTCACTGCCGCGCTGACCGATCTCGCGCAGCGGCATGAACTCAGACATGCGCTGGAGTATCTCGTCCAGCGTGACCACAATCTCCGGCGACCACACACGATCTTCTTCCAGCGGCATGAACTCGATGAAACGCACGGCGACGCCCTCCTCGCGGGCGAAGCGGCCGAAGGCGGTGATTTGGTCGTCATTGAAGCCGCGCAGCAGGACGCAGTTGATCTTCACGGGTGCGAGACCGGCGCGTTGGGCAGCCCGGACCCCGCCAACACGTGCTCGTAGCCGTTGGGCACGCGGGTGATGCGGGCGAAGCGCTCGGAGTCGACGGCGTCCATCGAGACGGTGACGCGAGAGAGGCCGGCATTGGCGAGCGGTTGCGCCATGTCGGCCAGCAGATGACCGTTCGTAGTCAGCGCGATATCCAGCGGCTCGCCGTCAATGGTCCGCATAGACGCGAGCTCGCGCACCATCTCCACCAGGCCTTTGCGCAGCAGCGGCTCTCCGCCTGTGAGGCGAACCTTCGTAATCCCCAGGCTGACGAAGACGCGCGCGATACGCAGGTAGTCGGCAATGGGCATCTCGGGGAACTGCGGCCCGTCATTGCCCGACCGGCAGTAGACGCACTTGTAGTTGCAGCGGTCGGTGATGGAAATCCGCAGGTCGCTGATGCGGCGGCCGTGTTTGTCGTGGAGAAGCATTCAGCAATCAGCCATGAACGATACTGTTTCGAATGTGCAGGGAAACGAAGACGGGGCACAGTCGCACGGACGTGCGCTGCGGGTCGTTTCCTTTCCAAGCACGGGAGGCGTGGACGTTTCCCTCCACACCCTCGGTCCCGCTCAACGGGACGCCGCCACCGTGACCATCGGTATACCGTTCAGGCCGCAGCGGTCGGAAACAATACTCCAATTATAGATGCTGATGCCGAGGGCACCAGTGCAAAGCTTTTCCCCGTGTCGCGGGACACAAACTCTACTTCACCACTACCTGGAACTGCACGGGAAGGCTTTTCGGCGGATAGCAGGCGCTGCGATCGCACGCCTGGAAGCGCAGCTCACCTTTGACCGGATAGTTCCCCGGGGGAGTGTTGGCCGGCACCTTCAGCAGCGCGTCGATGCTGAAGTCGCCGCTGTAGACGTTCAGCTTCTCGTCAGGCGAGAAGGGAAAGCTCTGGTCCTCTCCGGCGGGATACTTCACGTCGGCAACCGTGATCTGCGGCGGAGAACTCAGTTTCAGCGCAGTGGGAATCAGCAGCGGGGACTTCGGAGTGTGGGAGTTGATGTGGAACTCGGAGCCGATACGAAAGTCCATGGGAACATCTTTGGTCGCACCGGCGCGCACCTGTACGTTGCCGACCGGCGCCATGATGACGAATGGCTTGTCGCCGGTACTTTGCGCCGACACAACTCCTGCCAGCAAAAGAATGCCCGCCAGGCGCGCCAGCAGGCGTTTCCTAGCGCGGCACTGCGCGACAGCGTCGCTCGTCATTACGTGGTCCTCCTCGCCGCAACCCATAGCGACTCTGCATTCACGCGACCGGATGTTCAGCGATGGGTAAGCACGACGGTTGACACCGCGTCAGGGGACGGCTCGCCGGCGTGGTCTTGCTTGCTGGCGGTCGATCCCACCTCGGCGCGTGCCTGCTTCTGGCGGACGTCAATGGGATGGGCACTGGAGTTCAGCACCTTCTTTACGGCCTCTTCTATGTCTTTGCGGTCGAGCAGGCCCGTCATTTTGTCGGCGATCGTCCCATCCCGGCCGATGTAGAACGTTGTGGGCAGATACTGCACATCGCCGTAGTCATCGGAAACCTTTTCGGTGCCCAGCAGCACGGGGTAGTTCACCCCCAGGTCGCTGGCAAACTTGGCGATGGTAGCCGGCTCCGTGTCGTCCATGGCCACCCCGATCACCACCAGACCGTCGCCGGCGTATTGCCTCTGCAGGTCTTCGAACCAGGGCATCTCGACTTTGCAAGGCGGGCACCACGTCGCCCAGAAGTTCAGCAGCACGGCCTTACCGCGAAAATCCGACAGCTTCACCTCCCGGCCATCCAGCGAGGTCAGCGTGAAGTCCGGCGCGGGCACGCCCTGAACGTTCCCTACAAGCTTGACCGGGCCGTGTTTGCGAGTGCGATCGAGGTACCTGCCGCTGGCAAGCATGGCCAGGATAGCGGCCACCAGGGCAATGAAAACCAGCGCGTTTCGTTTCACAAGACCTCGTTAGAGCGCGAACCGGTTCAAGAACGACAGATGACCAGACAGCCAGGTCAGCTTGTTAAACAGAATCAGGCCTCCGATCGCGATCAGTAGAATTCCGCTGAATACCTCTACCGTGTGCAGGTGCCGGCGAAAGCGCCCATAAAAGGCCAGGAATCGGTCGACGCCTAACGATGTCAGCAGGAACGGAACGGCCAAGCCGAACGAATATACCGCCAGCAGAACTACTCCCTTCATTACGGTGTCCTGAGTTTCAGCCATCAACAGTACAGCCGCAAGAATAGGACCGATGCACGGAGTCCATCCGAAAGCAAAGGCGAAGCCGACCAGGAACGAGCCAATAACAGTTGAGCTGCCCTTTAGATTGTGCAGGCGCTTATCAGCGTAAAGCGCGTTGATCTTCAGAATGCCGGTCAGATGAATTCCAAAAACGATTACGATGACGCCGCCAATCCGCGTCAGCCAAACGTGATACTCCCTGGCAAACTGCCCCAGGCCAGTTGCCGCAGCACCCAGGGTTACGAAAACAACTGTAAACCCCAGGACGAAAGTCAGCGAGTGCAGCATGACCGTGCGCAGCATGCGGCGCTCGGAGGATTGAAGTTCCTCAACGCTGGCTCCCGAAATCAGCGACACGTACCCCGGCACCAGCGGCAGCACGCATGGCGAGAGGAACGACAGAATTCCCGCGAGAAAGGCGGCGAGGGGCAGCGGCAAATTGTGCATCGCGTTATTCTAGCAATATTCGGACAGGCAAGTTCTCACCGGTCTACATCTGGGAGCGAGCGGAATACTACCTGCAATAGTTACAGACGTCTTCTTGAAGGGAAGGTTACACCAATGTTCCGGATTTTGCCACCGGCCTTTGAGGAAAAACAATCGTTGGCTTACGAAGGCCGGACCAGGACTCGGAGATGACGATGGAATCGCCGGGATTGTGCGGGTCATACTTCACCGACGCCGGCAGGCCCAGGCGGCAGGAATAAAGATCGATGAACTGCCGCAGCCGGGTGACGTCCTGTGACGCCTCGTAGGTAACGCCCGCTACGTCGTAGCTGTAGACCAGCAGGATCATCTGCCGCCCCGTCTCATCATCTTCCAACTCAAGGACATCGATGACGTTGCCATCGATGATGCGGCCCACGCGGGTCAGCTCGCCGCGGCGCCTGCGCTCCACGTCCGCGTCGATCTTCTTGCTCTTGCGCGACAACAAAGCATAGCCAACCACGGCGGCCGTCACACCAAATGCTACGAGGGAATATAGCCGGAAGGAATTCATGGGTCGGTGCTGGTTGCCTTACGATCTTGCTTACAAGATAGCGGGAGTGAGCGCGCAAGGGAACAGAAAAGTAAACGCGAATGAGCGGCTGGAGAGCGAAGACGAAATAAACCGCGCGGCCTCTGGCCGAGGCGAACCGCTAGCCCAGCCAGGGACCGCAATTTGCATCGGACGGTTAGTCGCCCTGCTTCGCCGCTGCCGCGGCGCGCATTTTGGCGAACTCTGCCATGCGCTCCTGCATGCGCTTCAGCCGCTCGCGGGCCTCCGGCGTGCCCTCGACAACCTTTTCCATGTTCTGGAGGAACTCCGGCGACTTCATCATCTGCCGAATCTGCGGAATAAATGGCTGTAGTTTCGCATAGACGAAGTTCATTTCCCCGAGCGTGTCTTGCGCCAGTTCGGCATTCAGTGCTCCGTGAACGATGAGCGAGGCCGCCGTTTCCCAGTAACCCAGGACCTGGCGGAAATAGGCGTTCTCCTTGCTCTCGAAATTGCCCATTACCGCCAGCAGTTCCTCAAAAGAAGACGGTGAGAATCGGGCGAAGAAATCGCGCGCTTGGCGCATGACAGCTTCGCGGCGAAGATCGTACAGCTTCAGAACAAGTTCAGCATCGTGGTAAGTGGCTTGTGACATGAAATCCTCCGAATGGGATGGGAACTGTTTCTTGGAACGTTCAGTGGAAGGGTTACAAAAGGTGTCATCCCGAGCGGAGCCGAGGGACCCCTATGACTGAAATAATGTTTCTTTCAGCAATAGCGGTCCTTCGACTCCGCCCGCCGCGGCGGGCTCCGCTCAGGATGACGCCCACGAAATGAATGGGGCGATTGCACTCCAGCCGCAGTGGAGCTCTATTGATGCGCCGCTTCCGCCATGTGAGCGAACGCCTCTTTGGCGCGGCGCTCCATCTCTTCAGGCGCGACGTCCTCAACGTGCTGTCCCAGCGCCCAGCGATGGCCGAACGGGTCCGTGATCTGCCCGTAGCGATCGCCCCAGAACTGATTCTGCAAAGGCATCACTACGGTTGCGCCGGCGGCTTCGGCCTGCTTGAAGAGGCCGTCCACGTCCTCGCTAACGTAGAGATTCAGCACGACGGGGCTGCCGCCCAGGGTCGTTGCCGCCTTGCTGCATCCTGCCATGGGGAACTCGTCGGCCAGCATCAGGCGCGCGCCGCCGATGTTTAACTCCGCGTGCATCACCTTGCCGTCGGGGGTCTTGTGCACGCCCAGGATCTCCGCCCCGAACGCGTTTTTGTAGAACTCCAGCGCCTTCGGCGCATCGTCCACGATCAGGTGGGCGATGATGGTCCCACCCTTGGGTTCAACTGCCATAATCTCACCCCTTGTCTTTGGAATTTGGGCCCAGCGTAGCGTTGCCGGGCCGTCGGGCGTGACCAATTCTACTATTATGCCACGGCCTCGGGCGGACTCACTTCCCGCGAGTAGTCACATTTAACCGTAGTTTCATCCCCGGCCTTCTTCTTGCCGCGCCGCTTGGGTTCCTCAGGCTCGCTGCGTTTGCTGTTGGGGCAGACGATGAAAGTTCCTGACTTCAGGTTCTTCTCCAGCAGATACGGGCTGCCGCACTCGGGACAAGTCTCCGCGACCGGCTTGTAGGCCGAGGTGAACTTGCACTTGGGATAATTCGAGCAGCCGTAGAAGATGTTGCCGCGGCGCGCCTTCTTCTCGGCGAGGTCGCCGGTCTTGCACTCCGGACACTTCACGCCGATGTAGTTCTGCTTCACCCATTTGCATTCGGGATAGCCGCTGCACGAGATGAACTCGCCGTAGCGGCCGTGGCGCAGCAGCAGGTTGCGTCCGCACTGCGGGCATTTTTCGTCGAGCGGGATATCGGGAATCTTCTTGCCCTGGTCGAGCCGGCGCGTGGTCTTGCAATCGGGATATCCGGTGCACGCCATGAATTGCCCGAAGCGCCCGCGCTTCAGCACCATGGGACGGCCGCAGTTCTCGCAGTACTCCTCCTGCGTGGTCTCCTGCACATCGGCCGAATCCAGGTCGGGCAGGTCGATCGGGTTTTCTTTGGTGAAGGTGCAACTGTTGGGATCGGTCTTGTCGTATGCGCTGCACGCGTAGAAGGAGCCGTGCTTGCCCCACTTGATGACCAGCGGCGAGCCGCAGCGCTCGCACTTCTCGTCGGTGGGCTTCTCCATGCGCTTGACGTTCTCCATATGCTTTTCGGCGTAGTGGAGTTCCTTCTCGAACTTCTTGTAGAAGTCCTTCAGCGCGTCGGTCCAGCTCTCCTTGCCGTCTTCGATTTCGTCGAGCTCTTCTTCCAGGCGCGCGGTGTACTGCGGGTCGAAGATGTCCTTGAAGTTCGCGACCAGCAGGTCGGTAACGACGAAGCCGATCTCGGTGGGGATGAACTTGCCGCCCACCTTCTGCACGTATTGCCGTTCCTGGATGGTGCTGATGATGGCGGCGTAGGTCGAAGGTCGGCCGATGCCGCGCTCTTCCAGCTCCTTCACCAGCGAAGCCTCGTTGAAGCGCGGAGGCGGTTCGGTGAAGTGCTGCTCCGGCTTCAGACCCTTGAGCGTGAGCTTCTGGCCTTCGACCAGCTCCGGCAGCTTGTGCTTGAGCGCCTCGTCCTCTTCGTCCTTGGTGTCCTTCGACTCTTCGTAGACCTTGAGGAAGCCTTCGAACTTCAGCACTGAGCCGGTCACGCGGAAGCGGTAAACCGCGTCTCCACTCTTCGCATCAATGTCGACGGTGGTCTGGTCGAAGACGGCCGGATTCATCTGCGAGGCGACGAAGCGCTGCCAGATGAGCTTGTAAACCTTGTATTCGTCTTCCTGAAGGTATTGCTTGATTTCGTCGGGATGCCGCGCGACCGAGGTCGGGCGGATCGCTTCGTGCGCCTCCTGCGCGCTCTTCTTTGACTTGTAGGTGTTCGGCGCCTCCGGCAGGAACTGCGGCCCGAAATCTTTGCCGATCAGCTCGCGGACTTCCGTTAGCGCGTCATTGGATACCTGCGGCGAGTCGGTGCGCATGTAGGTGATGAGCCCGACCGTGCCCTCGTCGCCCAGCTCGACGCCTTCATACAGGCGCTGAGCGATCATCATGGCGCGCTTCACGCTGAAGCGCAGCTTGCGCGAGGCATCCTGCTGGAACTTGCTGGTGGTGAACGGCGCTGCGGGATTGCGCCGGCGCTCGCGCTTCTCGACGGAGCGCACGCTCCAATCGGCCCTTTCCAGCGCGGCTTTGATCTTCTCGGCTTCTTCGCCGTTGGGGATCGGAGTCTTCTCTTCGCCGATGCCGATGAAGCGCGCGTCGAACGCCGGCGGCTTCTGCCCTTGCAGATGCGCGTCGATCGTCCAGTACTCTTCCTTGACGAAGACCTTGATTTCGCGCTCACGCTCGACGATCAGGCGCAAGGCGACGGTCTGCACGCGCCCGGCGGAGAGTCCGCGGCGCACTTTGTCCCAAAGCAGTGGCGAGATCTGGTAGCCCACCAGCCGGTCGAGCACGCGGCGCGTCTGCTGCGCGTCCACCAGGTGGGCGTCGATGTCGCGCGGATGCTGGAAGGCCTCCTGCACGGCGCGCTTGGTGATCTCGTTGAAGGTCACCCGCCGGATCGATATCGGGTTCTTCCTTTTCTTGCTGTTGATGCCGTCGCCGCCAAGCTCTTCGGCCAGATGGGCGGCGATCGCTTCGCCTTCACGATCCGGATCGGGCGCCAGATAGATGATGTCCGCCAGCTTCGCCAGCTTTTTCAGCTTGGCGACGACTTTCTCCTTGCCGGGGATGACGACGTACTCGGTCTCGAAATCGTTGTCCAGGTCGACGCCTAGCGACTTCTTCGGCAAGTCCTTAATATGCCCGAGCGAAGCTTCGACGTCGTAGCCCGAGCCAAGATATTTCTGGATCGTCTTCGCCTTCGCCGGCGATTCGACAATAACTAAACCTTTTGCCAATGGAACCTCAAAATAGCGGATTACAGTTTATGAAGCTAGCACGGTTTCGCTGGAAGGCGAAATGGAGCTGCCAGCCCTCAGCCCGTCAGCTATTAGCTAAATCTCTATAGAGCAGCGACTTGCTCCGCCGCGACAGGCCGCACATCGCGTTGCACTCGCTTCAGCAGTCCGTGCAGCATGCGTTTGACTTCCAGCAGCCTCTCCACGAACGCCTCATATTGATCATTGGTGATGAGGTTGAGATCTCGCGATAGCAGAAGCTGGTATTCGACTTCGCAGGCCGATCCAAACGCGATCTGAAGGAATCGTCCAAATTCACCTTGCGCACGCCCGCACCTCTCGGCCAGATTGCTCGCGATCGATGCGGCCCCACGCCTTAGCTGATTGCTTAAGCCAAAGACTTCGGTGCGCGGGAAACCCTCGGTCAACCGGTAAGTGTCCAAGGTTAGCCTGTGCGCCTTCTCCCAAACCTCGAGATTGCGGAAGTCTTGCATAGTTAATTCCTTTCGATATTTCAGCCGCCCTCCCCACAACACTCAACTGATAGCTGAAGGCTGATAACTGAAAGCCTGAGAACATTCGAACCGCTACATCGTCTTGACGTAATACTTGCCGGGCAACGCTCGTATGCGCCCACTCAACTCCAGCTCGAACAGCGCTTCAAAAATCTCTGACGAGGAGAGATGGGCGCACAGGCGCTCGACAATCTGATCAATGTGGACCGACTCGTCGACTTTCATCAGCGCCAGCACTCGTTTTTCGCTCGGCGGTAATTGCGCCCCGTCGAACAGCGATGCTGAAGCCGCCTCCGTCGATGCAGGCTGCTCTGGCGGAGTCAGCGACAGACGCACATCCGCGGGCAGTTCCTCCCACACGTCTTCCCAGGTCGCGATCAGCGCAGCACCCTGTTTTATCAGCGTGTTAGGTCCCCACGAGTTCTTGTTAGTCACGTTGCCGGGAACCGCGAATACCTCGCGCCCTTGCTCCAGCGCGCAACGGGCCGTCACCCGCGTTCCGCTGTACTCGGCGGCTTCAATCACCAGCACGCCTAGCGAAATGCCGCTGATGATGCGATTGCGCACGGGAAAATTCTGCGGGGCGGGAAAGGTGCCGAGCGGAAACTCAGTGATGATCGCTCCGCCTGAATCAAGAATCTGGTCGGCAATTTTGCGGTTCTCTTTGGGATAGACCTCGTCGATTCCCGTGCCCCAGACTGCAACCGTGCGGCCATGGGCGCTGAGTGCCCCACGATGCGCGGCGGTGTCGACGCCGCGCGCCATCCCACTAAATATGATGAGCCCGCGGGCTGCCAGGTCGCAGGCGAGACGTTCCGCCATGCTGACGCCGTAGGGAGTCGGCCGCCTGGTTCCAACAACCGAGATACCAGGTTTGTCAATAACTTCCGCGTCGCCTTTCAAATATAAGGCCAGCGGCGGGTCGTAGATTTCAAGCAGGCGTTTGGGGTATTGGGCCTCGCCGGGGACGACGATGGCAGCCCCGAGTTCGCGGGCGCGGTCGTATTCCTCAGCGGCCGCTTCCAGCGACCTCCCCGAGCCGATGCCCTGCGCCGCAGCGGCCGGCAATCCCAACCCCTCAAGCTCGGTAAGAGAAGCGGCAAACAGCCGGTCGATCACTCCAAAGTGCTCGAGCAGCTTGCGCGCCCGACCGGCGCCAACGCCGGGCGTGAGCAGCAGAGCGAGCCATTGCAGTTTTCGAGTGAGCGCGTAATCTTCGCTGCGGACCGGCACTTCGGCTTGCATAAGCAACTCCCTGGTCCGCTGGGCCGGAACCTGCGCAGAGTAATCGTTCTATTCAAGATTATGCGGCGAGTTGGGTTCTGTGATGGCTGACTCAGAGAACTGTGACGTGAAGAGAACGCCGGCGAAAGACCGTCGGAGCAGAGAGAATTCTACAAAGAAGAAAGCCCGGGAGGTTTTGCCCGGGCTCCTTACGTTTCGCTTCGGACGGCGTCGCGTCCAGGTTCTGGCGACTAGCGCTATCCGTTCCGACTTCTGGTTAAGCGAACCTTCTTACTTTCCCGCTATGGCCTGTCACTCCTGAGTCGAATCCCTGTCACCTGGTTTCGTCACCACTCCAGAACAGCGTCGCGCCGTATTTACATCACGCGCGCGATGCTCTCCAGCTCCCGTTGAAATGCCTCGAGAGTGCTGCCCAGCATTCCCACCCTGCTGACCGCGGTCCGCGCCTCTTCCGGCGAGACGCCGTAGCCGTGGCCCGCGAGGAACATCTGGACAAGCTCAGCCGCGTCCTTGGAGTCAAACCCATGGAGCAGTTCGCTCCGCAGCGCCGCGAGTTCGGGGACGGAAAATTTTTCTGCCATCATTCTCACCTCCGACCCTTTCGGGCGTTCATTGATTGTTTAGACTCGGCAACCAGACATTTAGTTGCAGGCAATCCGAGCGCCAAACTCTCCCGTAACCCTGCCGATCACCCCACTCCGTTGCCTTTTCTAACACTCTAGATACGGAATAGTTGCCGGAACGGTTTCAACAGGGGCTTGCTGGTGCACCGAGGTGGGACAAGCCGCCACGACAATGGGGGCAACTTCTTGCGCAATGACGGGAACCGGTTGACAGCTGCCAGGCAAAATTCCATACTCGGCCATTCCTTTTTTGGGAGATTTGCACCACTGGCTCGCCGATGGTGCGCGATAGCCCGCAGTTCGAAGTTTCCCGGAGAGTTCCGTCGGCGCAAAGACTCAATCCGCGGCTGGTGCTTGCGTGGGCTTCCGATAAACTTCGCCGCCGGGTCAGTCCGGCATCGCCAAAGCTGTTCCCGTTCTTGACACAAAAATAATTTTGCTTCGCGGCACTTTGCCGCGCCTCCACTTGGGGCATAATAGCGTCCAAGTTAGTGCAGGTCGTAGACCGCCTCTTTCGCAAGGTCAGCATGTCACGTCTGGGTTTTTGTCTGCGCTTGTTCGCGATAGCGATTGCCTTTCCCGCAATCGCGCTCTACATCGCCGGAGCCACGCTGGTGGAGGCGCTGGCGCCGCTGGGCCGCAACGCGCGCGCGCCGCATGCACGTAGCCTGCGGGTTCCGTTGCGCATCTGGCTCAGCGTGATGGACTGGACCAGGGGAATTCCCGTCGGCTACAGCTACTGGGAGCAGTATGAAGCGCCCGTCATGCTCGACGAAATCGCAGTCCACCACGACGATTGATCGGGCTTCCTGCCGCGATTGCTTTCAATCGAATCAAGAGCGCATAATCGGCTTGCGCAGCGGCTTTGCCCGGCTTTTGTGAATCTTCCCACCTACATCACGCTCACCCGGATTTTCAGCATCCCGGTGCTGATCTGGATTTTGACCAGCAGCCGTTTCACATCGGCGAACGGCGAGCGCGAACTGCTGGCCTCGTTCGTGTTCATTGCGGCCTCGATCACCGATGCCATTGACGGGTATCTTGCCCGCCGGCGGGCGCAGGTCACGACCATGGGCATGCTGCTCGACCCTGTGGCCGACAAGCTGCTGATCGCCGCGGCGTTCATCACGCTGGTGCAGTTCAATCCGAGTATCGTGCCCGCGTGGATGGCGGTGATCATCATCGGCCGCGAGTTTCTGGTCAGCGGACTGCGTTCGATCGCGGCCTCCGAAGGCTTCACCATACAAGCCAGCGATCTCGGCAAGCTCAAGATGTTCGTGCAGATCTTCTCGGTCGTAGCCGCCATCGTGGACCATCACTGGGCGTACGTCTGGTTTTTGCCTGGCATCCCGGTCCGCCCCATTGCGCTGGTGTCGATCTGGGTGATGGTTGGGCTGTCGCTGTGGTCGGCGGCGGACTACTTCGTCGCCTTCTGGAAGCGCATTGACCGAACATCGGAGCGGCGGCGCCGCAAGCGTTCCTTCGTGCTCAGCCGGCGCAGGAAGCGCAACGATGTGCCCGTCACCTGAAGAGGCTCTTTCAGGGCCGGCGCAGGCAGCTCCGGAGTATTCGCCTGAAGAACGCCGGATCCTGCTACGCCTCGCGCATCAATCCATTGCAGCCGCTCTGCGCGACCTGGCCTTCGACTTGACTCCCCCGAGCGAACATCTGGCTGAACCTCGCGGCGCATTTACGACGCTGCACCTCAACGATCGCCTGCGCGGCTGCATCGGGTACGTGCTTTCCACCGAGTCGCTCTTTCGCACCGTGGCGGAGACCGCTCGGGCTGCCGCCTTTGACGACCCGCGCTTTGGGCCCGTCACCTTACCTGAAGCGGAAGAGTTGAAGGTGGAGATCAGTGTGCTTTCCCCGTTGCGGCCGATTTCACCGGACGACGTTGTAGTGGGCAAGCACGGCCTGGTGGTAATGCAGGGCGGCCGCCGCGGATTGCTGCTGCCGCAGGTGCCGCTGGAATGGGGCTGGGACCGCGAAATGTTTCTCGCGCAGACGTGCCTGAAGGCCGGGCTCCTACCCAATGCCTGGCTGCATGGCGCCGACCTGCAGGCGTTCACCGCCGAGGTGTTCGGGGAGGTGTAGGTAGAGCGGTGCCCCTTCGGCTCCGCTCACAGCAGGCTTTCAGGCCAGCATCCGCGCATTTTGAAGGGTGTCATCCCGAGCGGAGCGAAGCGGAGTCGAGGGACCCCTATGACGGCTCCAACTATATAGGGGTCCTTCGACTCCGCTCAGGATGACACCTTGAACAGGACTAGCGCTGCGCGAAGCTCCACTGCGGATCCAGCTCGGCAGGCACAATCGAACCGTCTCTCATGTGGATTACGCGGTCGCCGTACGTGGCGGCTTCGGGGTTGTGCGTGATCATCAGCACCGTCTGGCCCAGCTCCTCATTCGAGCGCCGCAGCATCTTCAGCACGATCTCCGAATTCTGCGTGTCGAGGTTGCCGGTAGGTTCGTCGGCCAGCACGATGGCGGGCTGGTTGATCAGCGCGCGCGCGAGGGCCACGCGCTGCTGCTCGCCGCCGCTCATTTCGGACGGCCGATGTTGCAGGCGCTTGTTGATGCCCAGCAGCTCGGTCACACGCTGGATGCGTTCGCGTTCGGCGGGCCCATCAGGATGCCCCGAGATATCGCGCGCAATCTCAATGTTGCCTTCCGCTGTGAGCGTCGGCAGCAAGTTGAATTTCTGGAAGACGAATCCGATCTTGGTGCGGCGCAGGCGTGTGCGTGCGGAATCCGACAGCTCGGTAAAGTTCACGCCATCGATCGATACGCGTCCGGAGTCGGCGTGCGTGAGCCCGCCGAGGATGTAGAACAGGGTCGACTTGCCGCTGCCGGAGGGACCGACGATGGTGACGAACTCTCCCTTTTCGACGCTCAGCGAAACGCCGCGCAGCGCGGGCACGTCCACTTTGCCGATGCGGTAGGTCTTGCGGACGTCCGCAGCTTCGATCATGCTCGCCATGCAAATCCTTGATACTACACGAAAGGTCGTATTCACCACGGAAACACGGAAGTCACGGAATTTTCGGAGGGTACACGTTTCCCCGCGCGGTCTATTCCGTGTATTCCGTGCTTCCGTGGTGAACTCTCGCTCTATTCCGGTGCGTGCTCAGCCCGTTCGAATTTGCATTCGCTCGGCTTCTTGTCCAGACGCAGTCCCTCAAACACCGGGGCGCGCATCTTGACCGCACCGCTTTGCCCCTCGTGGGTCCATTCGGTGAATTTGATTTCGGCGACGAGCTCAGGCTTGATGTAATGAACGCGGCGATCGCTCTCGACTTTTCCCAAGAACGGGCTGCGCGCCGTCTCCAGCGGTTGCAGACGCTTCCACATGTCCGCGTGGGTCTGCGCGGTGAAGCCGCTGCCCGCCTGGCCGACGGGAAGCAGCCGGCCCTTGTCGTCATAGAGTCCGAGCACGAGCGAGCCGAAGTTCTCGCGCGAGCCGCGCGGGTCGGTGAATCCGCCGATGACGCACTCCTGCCGCCGGACGATTTTGATCTTCAGCCACTCGCGGCTGCGCTTCTGCTCGTAGCAGCTGGTGCGATGTTTGGCGACGATGCCCTCCAGCCCGCGCTGCGCCGCCGCCTTGAAGAGCGCCGTTCCTTGTCCAACGTAGTGGTCTGAATAGTGGACCAGTTCGTTGGCCGAGATGATCGACTGTAGCAACTCCTTCCGCAGCTCAAGATCGACCTGCATCAGGTCGTAGCCGTCGAGATACAGCAGGTCGAAGATGTAGTATGCGATCGGAATGTCGGCACGGGTTTTGCGAATGCGGCGGCCGCCCTCGCCCACGCCGGTGCGCTGCTGCATTAGGCTGAACGACGAGCGGCCCTCATCATCGAGCGCGACGACTTCGCCGTCGAGAATGGCGGTGCGCGCTTTCACCCTACCAGAAAGATCGCGCAGCTCCGGATAGGCGGCGGTGAAGTCGTTCTGATTGCGCGAAACCAGGCGCATCGACTTGCCATCGAGAAACGCCACGGCGCGATACCCATCCCACTTGACCTCGTAGAGCCATTCGTCGCTGTCGAAAGGCCTGTCGATGAGCGTCGCCAGCATAGGCCGAATGCTGTGGGGCATTGGCGCCTTGCGGCCGAGCCTGGCAGGATCGAGCGTTACGCCCGCTTCTTCACTGGTGACTTTTTTTTTACTGCGGAAGCTTTCGCGGACGCGGGTACGGGCGCCTCACTCAACGCGGGTGCCCCGCTCAAGCGTCTTTGGCTTGAGTGGGTCTTCTTCTTCGCGGGTGCCCCAGCCAAGCTGGTTTTGCCTGGCTGCGTCCTCTTCTTCGCATCGGCCTTGGCGATCGCATCCGCCAGCCAGTCGTTCTTGCCGGAGCCACCACGGCCCGACGCCTTGCGACTGCTCTCCCACTCTGCCGAGCCCGCATCGCCGGCGATCTGCTTCAGCGAACGCTGCGTCAGCACTGAGTAGTCGTACTGATCGATGTCATAGCCTTCCTGCACGTAGGCATCGCGATGCTTGATGAGCAGCCATTCCGTCCCTTTGCTGTCGGGCCGGCGCGACTTGATGTGCACCAGCGCAAACTCGCCCTTGAGCTTCTGCCCGTCGAGCCGGAACTTCAAGTCGCCCTTCTTGAGCGTCGCCGCAGCGTCACCCAGCGGCTCCCAGGTCCCCATGTCCCACACCATCACGGTGCCCGCCCCGTAGTTGCCGGGCGGGATGATTCCTTCGAAGTCGAAATACGAGACGGGATGATCTTCCACCTGCATTGCCAGACGCTTGTCGGCGGGATCGAGCGACGGTCCTTTGGGGACAGCCCACGACTTCAGCACGCCCTCCATTTCCAGGCGAAAGTCATAGTGAAGCCGGGTCGCCCGATGCTTCTGGACAACAAAGCGCCGCTGCTTGCCCTTCTCGAACTTCGGCGGAGGCTCGGGCGTCTGCTTAAAGTCGCGTTTCCGCTTGTATTCCTCGAGCGCCATGCGCATTTAGATGAACACAGGACATGCCCATGCTGCAAGAACGAGCGCCTCTGGAGAGAGTTACAGCGTCGATTTAGAGCGCCGAAGCCGGAGGTTTCGGTACGAGTGTCAGGAACTCGGCTACTTTGATGATTCGGATGCCTTGGTACTCCCCAAGAACCAAGAGATGTTTGTCGCCGCTCACGATGAATTGCGAGCCGGAGGCGACGGCGCACTCAAGTACCCGATCATCATCGGGATCTTCAGTTACTATCTGCAATCGTTCTCTTGGCACCACGAACTCAGCGAAAGCTCGCAATTCTCTGACGGTTTCTTCAATCCGGTCACTTGACCAACGGAACTTCTCGCTTAGAACTCCGTTGACCTCGAGAACAATTGCCTCCGAAATTGCCAACCGGAATGCACCCGAGCGAGCTACGTTTAGGAATTCCAGAGGTGTTCCGCCGAAATTCAGGGCTGAGATATAGAGGTTCGAGTCCGCAGTGACGCGGTTCACCTATTGCTCTGGTGCTGCCGGCGGTATTCTTCGACGAGTCGGGGAACATCGGCATCGGTCAATCCTAACGAACGGGCCTGCTGCTCTCCATAAGCGAGCAACCTGGCCCAGCGACGATCACGAAGATACCGCTCGACGGCTTCGCGCAGCAGTTCTTCACGACTCCGTCGCTCTTCTCCGGCGGCCGCATCTAGTTCGGCAGCCAGAGCGGAAGGCATGCTGACCATTTGGTTGTCGCCGGTCGTTCCCACGGCGCTAGTCTAAGAGTCCCATTTCTAGGTTGTCAAACCGGCGCAAAGACGTAGATATTCACGGCCCCAGCGTCGCTTTCAGCGCGTGTTACATTGCGCAGGTGGGTCTCTTCCGCACAGCACTGGCCAACCTGCGGTTCCCGGAGTCGCCGGAGGATTCCGTTACCCAGGCCAAGCAAGCCGTCGCGCAAGCTGGCCGCGAACAAGCCGAAATCATCTGCTTTCCGGAGTGCTTCGTCCCGGGATATCGCGCGCCGGACAAGCCGATACCGCATCCGGATGCGGCGTTTTTGGAATCGGCATGGACCGTCATAGCGGCGGCTGCGGCGAAGGCGAACGTCGCCGTGGTCCTTGGCACCGAACGAGTCGTCGACGGCGCCCTGCTCGCAACCGCGCTCGTCATCAACCGCGATGGCTCATTCGCGGGCTTCCAGGACAAGGTGCAACTCGATCCATCGGAAGAAGGCACGTATAGCTTCGGCTCGGGCAGGCGCGTCTTCCACACCGGCCCGCTGACGTTCGGGATCGCAATATGCCACGAGGCCTGGCGCTATCCGGAGACGGTCCGCTGGGCCGCTCGGCAGGGCGCGCAGGTCGTCTTTCATCCCCACTTCCACGAGGCCGAGCCGGGCGGCTATGCGCCCTTCAACTTCGCCGATCCCGCCAATACATTTCACGAGAAGGCGATGCTCTGTCGCGCCGCCGAAAACACCTGCTACTTCGCCAGCGCCAATGTCGCAAGCCCCGGATCGCCCACTACCTCGGCAGTCGTGCGTCCCGACGGTACGCTGCTGTGCTATCAACCCTACGGAAAAGAAGGGTTGTTAATTGCCGACCTCGACCTGGCGACGGCTACGGGTTTGCTGGCGGCGCGCTACAAGCAAATGTAGGAACCCCGGCGTCGATTATGCGCTGGCTGCGGACATCTGCCCGTTGCTGATCGCGCGCTTTAGCTCTTGCCAGTCCTTGTCTGTCTGGTCGGCGTAAGTGTGAGCAAAGGTCGCCATGGCAACATCGAACTTGTCGTTATTGCCGAGATATCCCGCGATGGCGCAGGGGTCGCCGGAGCGCGCGTGTCCTTTGGAAAGCAATTCGCCGCACATCTCGGCGTAGTCCATCAATGATTGTCCTTTGAGGTCGCCCTGCTCGATCCCCGCCTTGTGGTCTTTGAGTTGCCGAACGACATAGTCGCGCCCGGCGATCGATGTCCACCCCAGGAAGACGTCAGACTGCATCTGCATGGCGCGGCCACCCTCCGCCGTGCGCTGACCCTGGTGCGCGGGTACCGGGCTGTGCGGCAGGTACGGCGCATAGGCTGAGCCCGGCTCTTCCTTGATTTGAAAAAACAGCGGGTCAGAGGTCGCGCCTCCGAACATCAGCAGCACGTAGTCGCGCAGCCCTACGCTGCCGGTGCCGACGACTCGGAACGCGACGTCCTCCACCCGATACTGCCGGAAAAAGTGCGCCCGTTCGGGCAGCAAGCTCTGGATGTACGCCGGGAGGGACGCAACCGCCGCGGCGGCTTCCTTCTGGGGAATGTGATACTGCATCGGTTTCTGCTCGTGAAACAAGTAGTGCTCGCCGCGTTTGTAGGTGAGCTTCGCCAGGTTGTGCATCGGCGTCGCGCGCTGCGCTTTTCCCAGCACGGTCCGCAGACACTCCACGTTGCGAAAGATCTGAAATCGCGCCAGCTCCACGAACGGCATCCCGGCGAAGCGGTCCATCCAGACCCGGTAATTGCGGACGAACCCCAGAACGGCATTGCGGCAGTCCTTCTCGGAGTTGCCGGACTCGCGACCCGCGAGCACCAGGCTCGCCGACATGCGCTTCACGTCCCACTCCCATGGGCCGACAATCGTCTCGTCGAAATCGTTGATGTCGAAGACGAGGCGGCCATCCGGGGCCTCGAACGCGCCCAGGTTTTGCACGTGCGCGTCGCCGCACAACTGCGCCATGAGGCCGGTGCTCGGCAGCGGCGCCAGGTCGGCCGCCATCACGGGCACGGCCCCGCGGAAGAAGCCGAAGGGCGAAGCCTTCATGTGCTCCCATTTGATGGGCAATAGCTCGGGAACCCGGCCGCGCTGCGACTTCAGCAGAAGGTCGATGACATCGTACTTGCGGCCGCGCGGACTCCACTTCGCCTGATCGACGCGACGGACCTTATTGCGACACGCGCGACCCAGACTGCGCCGTTCAATGCGCGTTGAAACGTCGGATTTCTTGCTGGGCATGGCAGAGATGATACGCCGGTTGCGGGATTTGTCGTATGGTCTAAACGGCGTGTTTGGTCGCCGGCTACCCAAGTGTGCGGTATTACCGCTCCGTCTACTCGGGAACGATTGTGAGGATGACACCGCAGCAAGCCGCGAGGACCTTTCAACCGCGTATGCTGTACTATCACCCGGAGGTGCAATCATGTCCTATCGCAACGGAGACAAGTCGCGCGAGCATCGCATCCGCAAAGCGCGCCAGAAAAAACGCGAAGTCGTGCGACAGATCAAGAGTAAGGACCAGGCGCAAACGGCAAAGAAGTAGCGTGACAGGGGCCCTCCAGCCATTCCAAACCGGGTGATTCCGTATTCATTGCCACACGTTCATGCGGTTCCGGACGCCCGTCTGCCGGCGGCATCTACCCTGAATCTCCCGTTCTCCCGCTTGCGCTTGTGCGCCATAATGTGACCGCCGTCACAAGGGCTCGTGACTCGCGTACGGGCCAGCAAACGCCTCCGACTGTTAGAACTGAAAGGTCGAAGCCAAAGGCTGACGGCACTAAGAGAGGCATGGCAGTGCCCGACGAAACCAAAGACCCGAATCCAGTCTTGCCTGAATCGAAGGCACCCGAGGGTGCGCCGAAAACGCCGGCCAGCGAGGCCAGTCCCGCGGCAAAGTGCGGCGGAGAAAGCCGCTGCGCCGGCGCAAACTTCTGAAGCGAAGGCCGATGCTGCTGCCGCAAAGCCGGCGACTCCGGCGAATCCCGCTGGCGATGCGAAGCCCGCAGCCCCGGCCACTGCCGCGAAACCTGCCGCTCCCGCCGCCAAGCCACCAGCGAAGCCGGAAGGTCCCAAGCCGGAGCCATGGGATTCCGAGCTGGTCCGCAAGCTGAAAGCGCAATACGGCTCGGGAATCAAAGAGGCCAGCACCTACGTCGGCCAGAAGTATCTCGTGGTGGAGAGCTCCATCGTCTACGAAATCCTGCTGCGCATGAGGGACGACGAGCTGTTCGACTATCTCGTGGACGTCACCGCAGTGCACTATCCCAAGCGCGAGACGCAGTTCGACATCGTGTACATCCTGTACTCGTTCAAAAACAACGAGCGCATCCGGGTGAAGACGCAGATCAAGGACGCCGAGAAACTGCGCACAGTTGTCGCGATCTGGCCGACCGCCAACTGGCTGGAGCGCGAAGTCTTCGACATGTTCGGCATCACCTTCGAGCAGCATCCCGACCTCAAGCGCATCCTGCTGCCTGATGGCTGGAAGGGCCATCCGCTGCGCAAGGAATATCCGATCCTGTGCCAGGACCAGGAGTGGGTGAAAGAGAACCTCGGCATCGAGAGTGGACAATGAGCGATTTCGAAAACGATTATCGCCACGCGAAGCCCGGCCAGAGCGGCCCCGGCGTGAAGGACTATCTCGACCTCGATACCAAGGACGAAACCTTCCTCGACGCCAACGAGCTCGTGCTCAACATGGGCCCGCAGCATCCCTCGACGCACGGCGTGCTGCGCGTGATTCTGAAGCTCGACGGCGAGAAAGTGCTGGGCACCGAGTGCGTCATCGGCTACCTGCATCGCGGCGTGGAGAAGATTGCCGAGAACCGCACCTACGCGATGTTCAACCCGTACGTCGATCGCATGGATTACGTCGCCGCGGTCTCGAACGGGCTGGGCTACTGCGAGGCGGTCGAGAAGCTGCTGAACACCGAGGCTCCGCCGCGCGCGCAGTACATTCGCGTGATCCTCACCGAGCTGTGCCGCATCGCCAGCCATCAGGTGTGGCTGGGCACGCACGCGCTCGACATCGGCGCACTGACGCCGCTGTTCTACTGCTTCCGCGATCGCGAAGAGATCCTGAAGATCTTCGAGAAGTACTGCGGCGCGCGCCTCACGACCCACGCGTTCCGCATCGGCGGCTGCATCTACGAGGCCTATGACGGCTTCGAGCAGGACTGCCTGAAGTTCTGCGACGCCTTCCTCCCCAAGCTTGACGAGTACGAAGAGCTGCTGACGACCAACCGCATCTGGGTGCGGCGCACTAAGGGCGTCGGCATTCTGAACCCGGAAGATTGCATCGCGCTGGGCGTGACCGGCCCGGTGCTGCGCGCCAGCGGCGTGAAATGGGACCTGCGCAAGGCGCAGCCGTACGAGTGCTACACGAAATTCGACTTCGAGATTCCGACCGGGCTTAACGGCGACACCTACGACCGGTACCTGGTGCGCATCGAGGAGATGCGCCAGTCGGTGCGCATCATCCGCCAGGCGGTGGATGGCCTGCCGCAAGGGCCGATCATGGCGAAGGTTCCGAAGGTGATCAAGCCGCCGGTGGGCGAGGTTTACACTCGATCGAGGCGCCCAAGGGCGAGCTGGGATATTTCATCGTGAGCGACGGCTCGACGCAGCCGTATCGCGTGCGCGTGCGGCCGCCGTCGTTCGTGAACCTGCAAGCCCTCGACAAGATGGTGCGCGGCCTGCTGGTGGCCGACGTGGTCGCGGTCATCGGCACGCTGGACATCGTGCTGGGCGAGGTTGACCGGTAATGCTGGACGCAATCACAAAATATCTCAGCTCGAACGTCACCCCCGGCGAGGCCGGCAGCATGTTCTGGGCGACCATCTACATCCTGCTCATCACCGTCGGGGTTTCGCTGGCCGTGATCGCCATGAACTGGCTGGAGCGCAAGATTCTCGCGCACATGCAGATTCGCCTCGGCCCCATGCGCGTGGGCCCGCACGGCCTGCTGCAGCCCTTCGCCGACGCGCTGAAGCTGCTCATCAAGGAAGACATCATCCCCGAGAACGCCGACAAGCTGGTGTTCTGGAGCGCGCCGGTCGTGGTCACGATGACCGCGTTCACCACGTTCCTGGTCGTGCCCTTCGGCCCGACGCACGCCGTCACCGACATGAACATCGGCATCCTGTTCATGCTGGGCGTTTCGTCGCTGAGCGTGCTGGGCATCATCATGGCGGGATGGTCGTCGAACTCGCACTATCCGCTGATGGGCTCGCTGCGTTCCGGCGCGCAGATGGTCTCGTACGAAATTGCGATGGGCCTGGCGATTGTCTGCGCGGTGCTGATGACCAGCCTGCAGACCGGCACCGGCACGCTGAGCATGATCGGCATCGTCGAGGCGCAGGCGTCGCAGCACACCTGGTTCATCTTCAAGTTCTTCCCGCTGGGATTTCTGGCGTTCGCGATCTTCGCCATCGCGATGGTCGCCGAAACCAATCGCGCGCCGTTCGATCTGCCGGAAGCTGAGTCGGAGCTGGTCGCCGGCTTCCACACCGAGTACAGCGGCTTCCGCTGGTCGCTGTTCTTCCTGGCGGAATACGCGGCGATGCTGGCGGTTTCGTCGATCGCCGTCACGCTATGGCTCGGCGGATGGATGCGGCCGTTTCCGAACTGGCTGAGCGGCTCGACCTGGGACCTGGCGTTCTCGTTTGTTCCCGGCGCTGACGCTTCTTCGTGCTCGCGGGCCTGTGCCTGCTCGGCACGGTGCGCATGCCGAAGATTCCGCAGATGAAGATCCAGACGGTCGGCCTCGGCATCTTCGGCGCGCTGCTGGGCTTCATCGGGCTGGTGCTGCTCGTTCCCGGCGTGCGCGAGCGCGTGCAGGACATCTTCTGGTTCGTCGCCAAAGTGGCGTTCTTCATGTACCTGTACATCTGGTATCGCGGAACGTTTCCGCGCTACCGCTTTGACCAGCTCATGAAAGTGGGCTGGAAGGTACTGCTGCCGGCCGGCCTGGGCGTCCTGATCGCGACTGCGATCTGCAGGACTGCTGCCGCAAATCGGCGACGGCCATTGTGGGGGTGCTGCCGATGAGTCTGTCGCCGCTGCTGCGCAAAGTTTTTCTGGTTGACCTGATCAAGGGCCTGAAGGTCACGTTCCACTATCAGAAGCCGAGCGAGGCCATCACCGAGCAGTATCCGCTGGAGCGCCCGGTGATCTTCGAGCGCTATCGCGGGCAGCCGCGGCTGAAGGTCGAATCCGGAGAACGGCGACGTCGATGTGCATCGTGTGCAACCTGTGCGCGCTGGCCTGCCCCGAGCAGTTGATCGTGGTGAAGGGCGAGCGCAACCCGGTGACCAAGCGCAAGGAGCCGGTATCGTGGACCTACGACCTGAGCCGCTGCATGTTCTGCGGCCTGTGCGCCGAGGCCTGCTCGACCGATGCGCTGGAGCTGACCCAGGACTACGAGATGGCGCTCTACAGCCGCGAAGGCATGGTGCTGGACCAGGCCGCGCTGGAGCGCGGGCAGGAGCCGGTGAGGTACGTGAAGTAAGTAGCTAGTGGATAGATCGGTAGAGCGAACCTTTAGGTTCGCGTTATGCCGGCCAAGTTGAAGAGAGCCGGCTTCGCCGGCGAAACTAGGGTCGCGGAACTATAGGGATCCTTCGACTCCGGCGCGCAAAAGACGTGCGCCACCGCTCAGGATGACACGGGTTTTGGTTTGGCTAATTGCTGGCTGCTAGTAGCTAGTGCTTTTATGACTCCTGTTGCCACAACATTCTTCTTCTACTTTCTGGCGATCATGGCGATCGTCTCGGCGATCGCGGTGATCACCCGGCGCAATCCGGTGCACGCGGCGCTGTCGCTGATCGTGACGCTGCTGTCGCTGGCCGGGTTCTACCTGATGCTCTACGCGCCGTTCGTCGCCGCCGTGCAGATCGTGCTCTACGCCGGCGGCATCATGGTGCTGTTCCTGTTCGTCATCATGCTGGTGAACCTGGAGCAGAACATCCGCGAGTATCAGTTCAACAAGCAGTGGATGGTCGGACTGATTGCCGCGCTCGCGCTCGGCGCGCTGCTGCTGTTCGTGTTTCGCAGCGGCCGAGGCACGTTCCCATCGGTGTTCTATCAGGGCTATCGCGGGCTTGAAGCGGACAACACGCAGCAGATCGGCATCTGCTTTGTACGGCCAGTACATGCTGCCGTTCGAGATTGCGTCGCTGCTGCTGCTGGTGGCCATCGTGGGCGCGGTGGTCATGGCGAAGAAGAGGATTTGACATGGGCTGAGATCACGACACTGCATTACCTGGTTGTTGCGGCGGCGCTGTTCATCATCGGCACCATCGGCGTGCTGACGCGCCGCAACGTGATCATCATCCTGATGTCGATTGAGCTGATCCTGAACGCCGTGAACCTGAACCTGGTGGCGTTCTCGCGGCTGTACGGGCTGCACGGGCAGGTGTTCGCCATCTTCGTCATCACCGACGCCGCCGCCGAAGCAGCGGTCGGGCTGGGCATCATCATCGCCTTCTTCCGCAACAAGGAGACGGTGAACGTGGACGAAATGGATTTGTTGAAATGGTGAGAGCAGCAGCTTGTGCCACGTTGCCGTGCTCTGCTCGGTTGCTCAGCTTCAATGCCGGCTCTGACCGAGGTTTGGCTAAGTGGCTGAAGTCTGCTATACGAGCTAATTGCTATGTTCTTTCTTGACCACATCTGGTTGATTCCGCTGTTCCCCGCCTTCGGCGCGGCTTGCATGTTCTTCTTCGGACGCAAGCTGTCGAAGTCGGCGGTGAACGGCATCTGCGTCGGCGTGGTGGTGCTGGCGTTCGCGTGGGCCTGCCTCGCGGTCTGGCAATACACCGGATACTCCGCCGCCAATCCCGGCAAGCCCTTCGAGAAGATCTGTTCACCTGGCTGGGCACGCGGCAACCGAGTCACTGAGCTATCCGACGCACGGCGGCACCGCCCCGTTCCACGCCGATGCCGGCTTCCTGCTCGATCCGCTTTCGTCGATCTGGCTGCTGTTCGTGACCGGCGTGGGCATGCTCATCCACATCTACTCGATCGGCTACATGGCGCACGAAGGCGGCTACTACCGCTTCTTCGGCTACCTGAACCTGTTCATGTTCTCCATGCTGACGCTCATCCTGGCCAACAACTACGCGCTGATGTTCGTCGGCTGGGAGGGCGTGGGCCTGTGCTCGTACCTGCTGATCGGCTTCTACTTCCAGCGCCACTCGGCCTCGACCGCCGCGAACAAGGCATTCATCGTCAACCGCATCGGTGACGCCGGATTCCTGCTGGGCATGTTCACCATCGCCTGGTACTTCGGCTCGGTGCAGTACACGCACGATCAATCACCTGGCGCGCAGCGGACAGTTCCAGATCGGCGATCCCGTGATCACCGCCGCCTGCCTGCTGCTGTTCGTCGGCGCCTGCGGCAAGTCGGCGCAATTCCCGCTGTATGTCTGGCTGCCGGACGCGATGGAAGGTCCGACGCCGGTCTCCGCGCTGATCCACGCGGCGACCATGGTCACCGCCGGCGTGTACATGGTGGCGCGCTCCAACGCGCTGTTCGTGCTGGCGCCGAATGCGATGAAGACGGTCGCCATCATCGGCGCGCTGACCGCGATCTTCGCCGCCACCATCGGCCTGGTGCAGAACGACATCAAGCGCGTGCTGGCGTACTCCACCGTCTCGCAGCTCGGCTACATGTTCCTGGCGCTCGGCGTGGGAGCATTCGCCGCCGGCGTCTTCCACGTCTTCACCCACGCGTTCTTCAAGGCGCTGCTGTTCCTCGGCGCCGGCTCGGTGATTCACGCCATGAGCGGCGAGCAGGAAATGCAGCACATGGGCGCGCTGCACAAGCAAGATCAAGACCACTTTCGGCACCATGCTGATCGCGACGCTGGCCATCTCCGGCATTCCCGGCTTCGCCGGCTTCTTCTCGAAGGACGCGATCCTGTGGGAGACGTGGTCGCGCGAGGGCGGCGCGTATCGCTATCTGTGGTACATCGCGTTCCTCACCGCGCTGATGACCTCGTTCTACATGTTCCGGCTGATCTACCTGACGTTCTTCGGCAAGCCGCGCATGAGGCACGAAGTCGAGCACCACATTCACGAGTCGCCCAAGTCGATGACCGTGCCGCTGGTCATCCTGGCGATTTGCTCGGTGGGCGCGGGATTCCTGGGATTGCCGCACAGCCTCGGCGGATCGAATCGCTTCGAGAAGTTTCTGGAGCCGGTGTTCGCCAAGGAAGCCGTGGTGCTGGAAGGCAAGGCGGAAAGGCTGCGCAGGTTGCCGCCGGCGAGAAGCAGGTCGAGCACACCGATCCGATGGAATACATGCTGATGTTCGCCTCGGTGGGCGCGGCGATCCTGGGCTGGTGGCTGGCGCAGCGCGCCTACAAGAACGCCGACAAAGGCTACAAGGAGCCGATCCACGAGATCGCGCCGCGCTTCTACAAGACGCTCTTCCGCAAGTGGTACGTGGACGAGATCTACGACTGGTTCATCACCGGCCGCGCCAAGATTGGCGGCGTGCGGCTGGGCGCGATGGGCCTGGGCGAAGCGCTGTGGAAGTTTGACGCCGACGTGATCGACGGCACCGTGAACGGCGCCGGCTGGACCACGCGCATGAGCGGCACGCTGTCGATCTGGTGGGACAAGTGGATCATCGACGGCCTGTTCGTGAACGGCGTGGCCATCGTGACGCGGCTGGCGTCGTATCCCGTGCGCCTGGTGCAGTGGGGACTGGT
This sequence comes from uncultured Acidobacteriaceae bacterium, assembly GCA_963735915.1. GTDB lineage: Bacteria > Acidobacteriota > Terriglobia > Terriglobales > Acidobacteriaceae > Bog-257. The sequence continues at coordinate 82,969 of CAVTMX010000015.1, forward strand.
GCAGTGGTACGCGCTGGTCATGGTCGGCGGGCTGGTGGGGTTTGTTTTGTATTACGTGGTGAAGTGGTGAGAAAGCAGTTGTCAGTGGTCAGTGGTCAGTTCGGTCCGATGTGACCGAAGAGTTCTTTGAGATTGCATTCGATACTGGCCAACGATTGGTTTGGCTAATTGCTAACGCTAGTTGCTAATTGCTGGATTTTCAAAAATGTACAACCACATTCTTAGATCGTCTTATTCACGCCGCTGGTGGGCGCCATCCTCCTGCTGCTGGTGCCCAAGGAGAACAAGGACGCGATCCGCTGGATCGCCAACATCTTCGCGTTCCTCGGCTTCGCGGTCTCGCTGCCGCTGATTCCGTGGTTCTGGGCGCTGAAGGAGCGCGCCGGCTTCCAGTTCGTCGAAGGCGCGCCCAACAACTGGATCCCCACCATCGGCGCCGGCTACGTCCTCGGCATCGACGGCATTTCGTTCCTGCTGATCATGCTGACCACGCTGCTGGGCGCCATCTCGATCCTGTCGTCGTGGAACGCCATCCAGGACCGCGTGAAGGAATACTACATCTGGTTCCTGGTGCTGCAGACGGGCATGCTCGGCGTCTTCATGGCCAACGACTTCTTCCTGTTCTTCGTCTTCTGGGAGGCCATGCTGGTGCCGATGTACCTGCTGATCGGCATCTGGGGCGGCCCGCGCAAGCTCTACGCCGCGATCAAGTTCTTCCTGTACACCCTGTTCGGCTCGGTGCTGATGCTGCTGGGCATCCTGTTCCTCTACTTCCATCACCACACCCTGACCGGCGTGTACACCTTCTACATGCCCGATCTCTACGCGACGGCGCCGAAGATCGGCGGGCACGCGGCCATCTGGCTGTTCTTCGCCTTCTTCCTCGGCTTCGCCATCAAGGTGCCGATGTTCCCGTTCCACACCTGGCTGCCCGACGCGCACGTTGAAGCGCCAACGGCAGGCTCGGTCATCCTGGCCGGCGTTCTGCTGAAGATGGGAACGTACGGCTTGATCCGCTTCTCGCTGCCGTTCTTCCCCGGCAGTGGCGATGACGCCTTGGGTGCGCCAGTTGCATGATCACGCTGTCGCTCATCGGCATCATCTACGGCGCGCTGGTCTCGCTGATGCAGAAGGACATGAAGAAGCTGGTGGCGTATTCGTCGGTCAGCCACCTGGGCTTCTGCACGCTGGGCATTTTCGCGCTGAGCCCGCTGGGACTGAGCGGCTCGGTGCTGCAGCAGATCAACCACGGCATCTCCACCGGCGCGCTGTTCTTGATCGTCGGCATTCTTTATGAGCGGCGGCACACGCGCGAGATCGCCGAATACGGCGGCATCTCCAACATCATGCCGGTCTACGCGACCATCACGCTGATCATGTTCATGTCGTCGATGGGCTTGCCGCTGCTGAACGGCTTCGTCGGCGAGTTCACCATCCTGCAAGGCACGTTCATGGAGAACAAGGTCTGGGCGGCATGGGCGGTGCCGGGCGTGATTCTCGCGGCGGCCTACCTGCTGTGGCTCTATCAGCGCGTGTTCTTCGGGCAAGGTCAACAATCCCAAGAACGAGAAGCTGCTGGATCTGTCGGCACGCGAACTGGCGACGTTCATTCCCGCTGGTTGCGATCGCGTTCTGGATCGGCCTGTATCCCAAGCCGTTCTTCCAGATTCTGTCGACGCCGGTGAACAACCTGGTGGCGACGGTGCGGCCGGATTATCCGGGACTGAATGCCAACAAGCCGGTGGTGGCGACGCAGCCGCGAGTCCTGCTCCGTCAGAGTCCCCGGCTGCGGTACAGCCCGAGCCCACCAAGACTGCTGCGCCGGTGAAGCCTGTTTCGGTGACGCAGGACCAGGAGAGCCCGCTGTTCAGGGCGGCGTCTGGCGCACCCACAGTTACGAGCCGGGCTTTCAGCCCGGCGGAAGCGTGCCGGAGATTTCACCGGTGCGCGCGGGGACAGCAGAGCCATCGGCTCCGCACGGCAGAAGCCGGCTTCCGCTCGGGATGACAGATTCAAAAAGCGTCGCGGCGGTGAATGCAAAAACGTGGCTGCAAAGACTATTGCTGCAACAGCAGCCATTACAAGTGAGGACCTTGTGACCACCTCGCTCACACAATACTTTGTCTATTTCAGAGCACCGATTACCTGCTGTGCGCTGCCGATGCTGCTGCTGACGCTGTTTGCGCTCGGCATCCTGATGATCGACCTGCTGCTGCCGAAAGCAGTGGAAGCAGCGTGAACGCCATACTCGCGCTCATTGGGCTTGCGTTCTCGGCTGCCGCCGTCGGCAAGCTGCATTAGGCCTATCACCTCGCGCAGCAACGGGGGCTCGCATTCATCGACACCGGTTTCATGGGATCGCTGCTGGTCGATCCCTTCGCTCTCTATTTCTTCTATCTGTTCCTGGCGGGGGCGCGCGATCGCCGTGCTGATGTCGATGCACTATCTGGAAGTCGAGCACGAGAACCACGGCGAGTTCTACGCCCTGATGCTGTTGTCCGTCGTCGGCATGATGTGCATGGCCGCCGGCTATCGACATCGTGCTGCTGTTCATCGGCCTGGAGCTGATGGCCATCTCGACCTACGTGCTGGTCGGCTTCCTGCGCCGCGACAAGCGCTCCAACGAAGCCGCGCTGAAGTATCTGCTGCTGGGCGCGTTTTCGTCCGGCATCTTCGCCTACGGCCTGTCGCTGTTCTATGGCCTGACCGGCAGCACCAATCTGGGCAGATCGCCGCCGAAGCTGCAGCAGATTGTCGCCACGCGCCCGAACGATCCCATCGTGATCTTCGCGCTGCTGGCGACCGCCACCGGCCTGCTGTTCAAGATCGCCGCCGTGCCGTTCCATCAGTGGGCGCCCGACGCCTACGAAGGCGCGCCCACCAGCATCACCGGGTTCATGTCGGTCGCCGTCAAAGCCGCGGGATGGGCGATGCTGCTGCGCGTCTTCCTCTTCGGCCTGTATCCGCTGCGCTCGATGTACGTGCCGCTGCTGATCTTCGTCTCCATCGCCACCATGACCGGGCGGCAACCTCGCCGCCATCACGCAGACCAACCTGAAGCGGCTGCTGGCGTACTCGTCCATCGCGCACGTCGGCTACATGCTGCTGGGCCTGATCGCCAGCGACGGCCAGACCAACTCCACCGGCATCGTGGCCATCCTGATTTACCTGCTGGTCTACACCTTCATGAATCTGGGCGCGTTCGCGGTCATCACTTCGCTGCGCCGGCGCAACATCATCGGCGACGAGATCGACGACATCGCCGGGCTCTACTTCAAAGCTCCGACCGAAGCCATCCTGATGCTGGTGTTCCTGCTGTCGCTGGCGGGCATTCCGCCGCTGGCGGGCTTCTGGGGCAAGTACTTCATCTTCCTGAGCCTGATCCAGACCGGCCATTACGCGCTGGCGTCAATCGCCGTGCTCTACGCGGTGGTCGGCCTCTACTACTACATGCGCATTGCCAACGCCATGCTGATGCGGCAGCCGGTGGAAGCCGAGCCGGTGCGCCTCAGTCCGGCGATGCGGCTGGCGCTGGCCATTACCGCCGCCGCGACCGTCGGCATCGGCCTGTTCCCGAACTTCTTCATCAGCGCAGTGAACTGGTCGCTGGGGCTGACGCAGGGCTCGCAGGGCATGGCGGCGCTGTTGCGGTGAATGGTAGAGCGGCCCTCAGGGCAGCGTCAGCAGGCCGGCTCTACCCCGTTTTAATCATCCCCCGTGCCCCGCACATTCTCTGAACTAAACTGGTTGGCGGAGGAGCATGCATGAACGCTGCGCCCAAACCACCCGACGCCGAGCACCATCTTCCCGAGCTGCCCTTCGACTCCTGGAAAGACACGCTGGCCACTCTGCACATGTGGACGCAGATCGTCGGCAAGGTGCGACTGGAGCTGACTCCGCTGGTGAACCACTGGTGGAATGTGCCGCTCTACGTCACCGCGCGCGGGCTGACCACCTCGCCCATGCCCTACGACGGCGGCTCGGTCGAGATCTACTTTGACTTCGTCGATCACAAGTTGCTGGTCGAAACCTCCGACGGCGAAATCCGCGAATCCGTCCTCAGGCCGCAGAGCGTCGCGCAGTTTTACCAGCAGCTTATGGCGGGGCTCGCCGAGCTTCAGGTTCCGGTGAAAATCTGGACCAAGCCCTGCGAGTTGCCGCCCGAACAGACAATTCCCTTCGAAGAGGACACGCAGCACGCGTCCTACGATCCCGAGGCCGCGCACAACTTCTGGCACATTCTGGTTTGGGTCGATGCGGTCTTCAAGGAGTTCCGCGCGGACTTCCTGGGCAAAGTCAGCCCGGTGCACTTCTTCTGGGGGAGCTTCGACCTGGCCGTGACCCGCTTTTCGGGACGGCGCGCTCCGCCACGTCCCGATGCCGACTCCATCACCCGCGAAGCCTACTCGCACGAAGTCAGCAGCGCGGGATTCTGGCCCGGCGGCGGAGACCTCAAAGGGCCATCCTTCTATTCCTATGCGGCGCCGGAACCAGTGGGATTTGCGGAGCAATCTGTGCGTCCTGCGGCGGCCTTCTATCATCCTGTCATGAGGGAGTTTCTGTTGCCGTACGACGACGTGCGCCGCGCGGACTCGCCGAAGGCAACTCTCCTCGAATTCCTGCGAAGCACGTATGACGCGGCCGCAGATCTTGCTAAGTGGGACCGCAAAGCCCTGGAGCGCCGGGCAGGGAGGTAGCAGATGCCAGCAAATTGTACTCATCTCGATTCCATCAAGATCACGGAAACCAAGACGCACGTTTGCCCGGAATGCGTGAAGTTGGGCGACAACTGGGTCCACCTGCGCCTGTGCCTGGAGTGCGGGCACGTGGGCTGTTGCGATTCATCGAAGAACAAGCATGCGACGAAACACTTCCATCGCAGCGAACACCCTCTGATTCGCTCCATCGAGCCGGGCGAAACCTGGATGTGGTGTTACGTCGACAAGATCTATCCGGGCGAACTGGCGGCGTAGATAGTTCTATCTTTACCCGCCGCCGAAAACTCCGCGCCAGAAGATTGTCATCAGGGCGGACGTGACTAAACCCCAGAAAGCGGCACTTGGGGGGTTACGTCCCCGACCGCGGCTGCATATAATGTAACTAGCAGCAGGAGCGTCCTTTTGACCCGCACGATGACTAAGCGCCGGCCCCGACCGCATTTACGGCAATGCGGCGGGTGGGTGTGCGCGCAATCTGGTCGCGCGTGACCTCGATGCGCGCAGACGTGAAGCTGGCGCCCTGCATGGCCCGTCCCAATCTCTTCTCCGGCGACTAACTGTTCGTTTCTTCACTCCGCCTCCCGCGTTTCCGGCTCAAACAAGCTGACCACGCGGGGTGACCACAGCTCCAGCCCACAACCAGGGCCGCCAGCCTTTCCGGAGGAAACTATCATGTCCGCCAATGTTCTTTCTGTCGCCGGTCCCAACATCAGGACGGCCCTTCCCGGCCCCAACGCTCTCCGCATTCTTGAGGGCGACAAACGCTATGTTTCGCCTTCGTACACCCGGTCGTATCCGCTGGTCGCCAAGCGCGGCCGCGGCCTTGTCGTTGAAGACGTCGACGGCAACGAATTCCTCGACTTCTCCGCCGGGATCGCGGTTACCTCAACCGGGCACTGCCATCCCGAGGTGGTCGCCGCCATCCAGAAGCAGGCCGCCGAACTGATCCACATGTCCGGCACCGATTTCTACTACGAGCACATGGTCACGCTGGGCGAGCGGCTCTCGCAGGTCGCGCCCATGAAGGGACCGCACAAGGTCTATTACGGCAACTCGGGCGCCGAGGCCATTGAGGCGGCGCTGAAACTGGCGCGCTACCATACTAAGCGGCAGAACGTCATCGCGTTTTACGGCGCGTTTCATGGGCGGACGATGGGTGCGCTGTCATTGACAGCTTCGAAGCCGCAGCAGCGCCGGCGTTTCGCGCCGCTGGTTCCGGGCGTGACGCACGTGCGCTATCCCGATGTCTATCGCGGATGCGTCGGCGGCAGCCCGCAGGAAGCTGAGGCGTTCGCGCTGGGATGCGCGCGCTTCATCGAAGACAAGCTGTTCAAGACGACGCTGCCGCCGGAGGAAGTGGCGGCCATCTTCGTCGAGCCGATTCAGGGCGAAGGCGGCTACGTGGTCGCGCCGACGGTGTTCATGCAGGAGCTGCGGCGCATCTGCGACCGGCATGGCATTCTGCTGGTCGCCGACGAAGTACAGTCGGGCGCGGGCCGCACCGGCAAGTGGTGGGCCATCGAGCACACCGGCGTCGAGCCCGATATCGTCACCATCGCCAAAGGCATCGCCAGCGGCATGCCGCTTGGCATCATGATGTCGAAGGCCGAGATCATGGACTGGGTGCCGGGTTCGCACGCGTCGACCTTCGGCGGCAATCCCGTATGCATCGCGGCCGCGCTGGCCACCATGGACGTGCTCGAGCGCGAGGGCATCCACAACGCCGAAGTCGTGGGCCGTCACATGATGGAGCGCATGGCCGAGTGGCCGAGCCGGCTCGACCTGGTGGGCGACGTGCGCGGGCGCGGGCTGATGATAGGGGTGGAGATCGTCACCGACAAGAAGTCGAAGACTCCCGGAGGCGCGGAGCGCGACCGCATTGTCGAGATGGCCTTCGAGCGCGGCGTGCTATTCCTGGGCTGCGGCCCCAACAGCATTCGCGTCTGCCCGCCGCTGGTGGTTAGCAAAGAGCAGGCCAATATCGCGATGGATGTGCTCGAGGAGTGCGTCGACATCGTGGCGGGCAAGCCGCACACCAAACGCGCGACCATCGGCGAACCAACGGGCGCATAGCGCTGCAACTGTTCTGCGCGGTCAATCACTGCCCTTCCGGGCAAGCGTGCCCTCGGTGTCGCGAGTCATGAACCCAGGTTAGCGTCCAACCGATGGGCGCGAACCTGGGGCACCAGGCGGTCGCCCAAAATTAACCCACAATTCATCCCCCGCCGGCGGCCCTGCGAATCCAACTAAGTTGTGGAGGTAGGGCCAATGAGCGTCAGCAGTCCCGCCACTGCAATCGAGAAAGGCATCATCAACCCTCCGTCGGAGAGCGGCGCCGGTCGCAATTTCCGGCTGTGGCTGCGGGTTTGGATCCAGGTCTTCATCGCCGAGCTGCTGCACGTTCTGGATCACCGCAGTTCCTCCCACGCGCGCTACCGAGATTAGTATCCTCCTCTCCTGCTTCGGGTTCCCGAGATTCAGCCGCGGCCTCTTCACCCGAATTTCATGCCGTTGTAACCATTCTGTAATAACCCGGCGTGACAATGGGGCGGCTTAATTCGTCGTAAATCAGGAGGATGCTACGTGATTCGTACGCTCAGGGTACTTCTGTGCATTGCTGTGCTGGCGAGCTGCGCGCTGGCCCAGACAACCACGCTAAATGGGGCGGGCGCGACCTTTCCGTACCCCATCTACTCCAAGTGGTTCAACGAGTACCACAAAGAACATTCGAACATTGAGATCAACTATCAATCGATCGGCAGCGGCGGCGGCATTCGTCAGGTGCAGGCCGGCACCGTCGATTTTGGAGCCAGCGACGGGCCCATGACCGATGAGCAGATTGCGGAATCTAAGGTAAAGGTTCTGCACGTTCCCACGGTGCTGGGCGCGGTGGTTCCCGCGTATAACATTCCCGGCGTATCGGGTGACGTTAAGTTCACGCCTGACGTTCTGGCCGACATTTACCTGGGCAAGATCTCGAAGTGGAACGACGCGAGAATCACCAAGGCCAACCCGGGAATGAAGTTTCCCGACCAGAACATCACCGTAGCACACCGCTCCGACGGTAGCGGCACAACTTATATCTTTACCGATTACCTCTCGAAAGTGAGCCCGGACTGGAAGAACACCGTCGGCAAGAGCACGTCCGTCAAGTGGCCGGTCGGCATCGGCGGGAAAGGCAATGAAGGCGTCGCCGGCACGATCCGTCAATTGCCCGGCTCCATCGGTTATATCGAGCTCATCTATGCTTTGCAGAACAAAATCCCGTTTGGGGTCGTGGAGAACTCTTCCCACAACTTCGTCAAAGCCAGTCTGGCGAGCACCACGGCCGCGGCTGTGGGAGTCAAGATGCCCGCAGATTTCCGCGTCTCGATTACCAACCCTCCGGGCAAGGATGCGTACCCGATTGCCAGCTTCACCTGGCTGTTGATTCCCGTTAATCCATCCGATGCCAACAAGGGCAAAATCCTGAAGGACTTTCTGTTCTGGATGCTTGATCAGGGCCAAACCATGACCGAGGCGCTTTCGTATGCGCCGCTGCCCAAGCAGGTAGTCGATTTGGAAAAGACCGCTATTACCAAGCAAATTAAACCGTAAGCCCGGGATAAGGGAGCGTCTGCGCCGTCGCCTGCCCGCGGTGGCGCCCTCCCCCGGGTTGTGTAACATTCCTGTAATCCATGCCTGCTAACGTTGAGCCGATGAACTCGCCCGAACCGACTGGAGGAGAACAACCCAAGTCTGCCCCCACCATTCCCTCACTCGCCAAGATCAAAGTAGAGCGTAGGCAGGCCGGACCCAGTGGCGTCCTGAACAAGATCCGTGGCGCCCGTCCGGGCAGCAGCCGGATCCCTGACCAGATATTCAGTTGGATTATCCTCCTGACGGCGGTCTCGGTTTTCGCCATCGTGCTCTTGGTGGTTTGGGAGCTGGTCGATAAGTCCAGGCTGTCGCTGCACCAGTTCGGGATCAAGTTCTTCTACGGCAGCAATTGGGACCCGGTGAACGGCGAGTTCGGAGCGCTGACGTTCATTTACGGCACTCTGGTTTCTTCGTTTCTCGCGTTGCTATTGGCGGTGCCGCTCTCCGTCGGCGTGGCGGTGTACATCACCGAAATGTGTCCGCAGGGGCTGCGCGCAATTATTTCTTTCCTGGTCGAGTTGCTGGCCGCAATCCCTAGCGTGATTTACGGACTTTGGGGAATCTTCGTGCTGGCGCCAATCCTGCGCGACTACGTCGAGCCCTTCTTGGGCAAGACGCTGGGCTGGACGGGCCTGTTCACCGGGCCGGCGTACGGTATCGGTATGCTCGCCGCGGCCATCATCATGGCCATCATGGTGGTCCCGATCATCGCCTCGATCACCCGCGAGGTGCTCTCGGCGGTGCCGCAGAACCAGCGCGAGGCGGTGCTGGCGCTGGGCGCAACGCGCTGGGAGATGATTCGCATCGGCGTCCTGCGCAATGCGCGTATCGGCATCGTCGGCGGCATCATCCTCGGACTGGGCCGGGCGCTGGGCGAAACGATGGCGGTGACCATGGTGATTGGCAATACGCCGCAGATTGCCAAGTCGCTGTTTGCGCCGGGTTACACCATGGCCAGTGTGATCGCCAACGAGTTCACCGAGGCCACGGGCGACCTGTATCTAAGCGCCCTGGTTGAAATCGGTCTGGCATTGTTCCTGGTGACTCTCGTGGTGAATGCGCTGGCCGGTTGCTGGTGTGGAGCATCACCGGCGGAACTGCGAGGGTGCGTGCCTAATTCCATGCCCAGCCTCCACCTCGCAGGAAGTCAGCCTTTGGCGCAGGCTCACCGATTGGGGCGCGACGGGCTTCGCCATCGTGGCAGCCATTCTGGTAATCGTTCCGCTGGTTGCCATCTTTCTTTACTTGCTGATCAAGGGCGTCGGCTCGTTAATCTGTGCATTCCTCACGCAAACCCCGAAGCCTCCGGGGGAGATCGGCGGCGGCATGGCCAATGCCATCGTGGGTACGGGGTTGATTCTCGCCGTCGCCAGCTTGTTCGGCGTCCCGCTGGGCATCGGCTCGGGCATTTATCTCGCCGAGTATGGACAGCAATCGCTTTGGCGACATGATTCGTTTTACCGCCGACGTGCTGAATGGCGTGCCCTCGATCGTGATTGGCATCACCGTCTACTCGCTGATCGTGCTGCGGCAAAAGCATTTCTCGGCCTGGTCCGGCGGGGTCGCGCTGGGCATCATGATGATTCCCACCGTGGCGCGTGCTACCGAAGAAATGCTGTTGATGGTGCCGAACGTGATACGCGAAGCGGGCTACGGACTGGGCGTTCCCAGATGGCGGGTCACGCTCTCCATCACCCTGCGCACCGCCTCGCGCCGGCGTGATCACCGGCATGCATGCTGGCCTTTGCTCGCGTTGCGGGCGAGACCGCTCCGCTGCTGTTCACCGCCTTCGGTAATCAGTTTTGGAACCTGAAATTGAATCAGCCCACCGCGGCGCTGTCGTTGCAGGTCTTCACCTATGCCATCTCGCCCTATGACGATTGGCACAGACAGGCGTGGGCGGGAGCGTTGATCCTGATCGTCGCTGATCGTGGGCGCGGTTGCGGCGGTCCGCATTGTGACCGCTCGCGGAATGATGAAGGGAGCGTAAGAGCCGCATGGGCGTGGGAATCGAAGTGAAGGGGCTGAACGCCTGGTACGGCAAGAACCAGTCGCTGCGCGACATCGACATGGCAGTGCCCGCCAATCATGTCACCGCGGTGATCGGCCCGTCCGGCTGCGGCAAGAGTACCTTCGTGCGCTGCATCAACCGCATGCACGAGACCATCCCGGACGCGCGCGCTGAGGGCACTGTCAAAGTTGGCGACATGGAGGTGTATGGCAGCGGATCGGACCCGGTCGAGGTGCGGCGCCGCATCGGCATGGTCTTCCAGAAGCCGAATCCCTTCCCCACCATGTCCATCTACGGCAACGTGGCCGCCGGGCCTGAAGCTGAACGGCTTCCGCAATCGCAAGCAGATGGATGAACTGGTCGAGCGCTCGCTGAAGCTTGGCCGCGCTGTGGGACGAGGTGAAGGACAACCTGCATAAGAAATCGGGAGCGAGCCTGTCCGGCGGTCAGCAGCAGCGGCTGTGCATCGCGCGCGCGCTGGCGGTCGAGCCGGAAGTGCTGCTGATGGATGAGCCGGCCTCGGCGCTCGACCCTATCTCCACCAGCAAAATCGAAGAGCTCATCTTCCAGTTGAAGCAGCACTACACAGTCGTTATCGTGACTCATAACATGCAGCAGGCGGCGCGCGTGGCCGAGCTGACCGGCTTTTTCCTCATGGGCAGCCTCATCGAGTTCGATAAGACCGAGAAGATTTTCACTAACCCGTCCGACAAGCGGACGGAAGACTACGTGACAGGCAGGTTCGGATAATGCGCAGCCGCTTCCAGCAAGGACTGGACGAACTGAAAGAAAAGCTCCTCCGCATGGGTGGCTTGGCCGAGCAGGCCATCGACCGCGCCACCGAGGCCTACCGCACCCGCGACAGCAAGTTTTGCCAGATGGTGCTGACGGGCGAGAATCGCCATCAACGAGGCCGAGCGCGAGATCGACGAGCTGGCGCTCGACCTGTTGGCCATGCAGCAGCCCATGGCAATCGACCTGCGCTTCATCCTCGCGGTGCTCAAGATCAACGCCGACCTGGAGCGCGTGGGCGACCAGGCGGTCAACATCGCGCAGCGCGTGCTGCGACCTCATCAGCGAGGAAGAAGTTGAACTGCCGGTGGACATCCCCCGCATGGCCGACGCCGTCAGCACCATGGTGCAACGCGCGCTGGAGGCGTTCCTCGACGGCAAAGCTGAGGTGGCCGAAGCTGTCCTCCAGATGGACAACATCGTCGACCGCATGAAGGACGAGGCATTCGTTGTACTGGTGCAGAAGATGCACGACGATCCCGCGTCCGTCCGTCAGGCGCTGGATGTTCTTCTCATCGCGCGCAACCTGGAGCGCATTGCCGACCATGCGACAAACATCGCCGAAGACGTCATCTTCTGGGTGCGCGGCGCCGACGTGCGGCACGGCGGAGCGCACTACCGGGAATAAGTTTCCGGGTCGAAAATAGTCCCATGCAACAACTGTTCGCCGTGATGCTGAATCATGGGCCGGCCTACCAGCACGGGCACCGGCTGGAAGACCAGGTAGAGTGGGACGCGCACGCGAAATTCATGGACGCGCTGGTGGACGACGGGCTGGTCGTGCTCGGCGGGCCGCTGGAGGGCACCTCCGAGGTCCTGCTGATCTTTCGCGCGCAGTCGCCGGAGGAGATTCAGCAGCGGCTCGCGCCTGATCCGTGGCACCGCATGGGCCTGCTGGAGATTTCGCGGATTATGCCTTGGACCTTACGGCTGGGAGCGCTGCCGTAACGAAACACGGCCAAGCCCCGTTCCCTGCGGCAGAACTGCCGGATTGGGCTCGAACCAGCCGCGGAGCGGCGGGATGAAGTGAGCCCGGGGCGCAAGCCCCGGGGATCAGGGGTAAACAAGACCGAGCCGCGTGAGCGGCGACACGGGTTTGTCACGGCGTCCTTCGGCCGATGGCAGTAATCACGGTCTAGGCCGCTACCGCCATCCGCCGCATTTCCATCCCGTCCAGCGCCCGCCACAACGCTTTCGCCGCGTCTTCCGCCGCGTTCAATGCGGCCTCGGCCTGTTCGGGATGCGCTTTCACTTCGGCGCTCAACAGCTCGCGCCACACGTGCGAGTGCTCGACATCGGCGAACTGATGGAGGGTGAAGTAGCCGCAGGTCTTCGCATCTGCGCCATAGCGCTGGGCGAGGCCGTCGGCCTTGCTCTTGGCTACGCGCGGCACTTGCGATTCGTACGCGTAGAAGGCGGCCAGCGCCTCGGCAGTCGAGCCCTCGCGCGCAATGCGGCGAAACTCGGCAATCAGCTCGCGCACTTCAGCTAGCGGCTCGCGGCAGCGGACCTCGTCGCGATCGGCTCCCATGCCCTCGGCAAAGTCCAGCCACAGCTCGCTGTGGGGACGACCGTCGATCTCCTCCTCACATAAATTGTGCAGCACGGCACGGCGCACCTCGCCGTCCTCCAGCCGCGAATGCAACGCACTCAGGTACGCCGGAAATGCGGCGACGTGATGATAGTAGTCGGCGGAATATTCGCGCAGGTCCTCGCGCGTAAGCTCGCCGGCAGTCCACGCCTTGTAATACGGATGGCAGAGAAGATCGTAACGTGCGATGCGCTCCTCGAGCGCGCTCAAGAAAGCGTGCAATTCCATCGTTCACCCCACATAAAAATTGCCCCATGAAGTGACAATCACTATACGGGATAGGGGCGAAGCTCACAAGCTGAAGAAAACTGCGGGCGAGACATGAAAGCGGGCGCTCAGCCGCTTGATGTGCTCGGTGGTAAGGTTACGTCGTCCGTGAAGCACGTCGGAGACGATGCTCTCGGTCCCAAAGACGTCGGCCAGGTCTTTCTGGCGTAGCGGGTGCGCGTGCATCAGGTGGCGGATGATATCCGCAGGGGGCGCATCCGGAACGGAGTACTCCCTGGATTCGAAATCTTCGATCAACACGATCAGAAGCTCAATGAGCTTCCGTTCAGCACGGACCACCGTCTTCCTACCGGTGAGCACTTCCAGACGGCGGATGTATGCCTGGTTCTGCTTTTCGTCACGGATAACTTCCGGTCGCGCCTCGGATAGCAGCGCAGCATAATTGGCAGCCGTCATGTCCATGGCTACCCCGTACCTCCGTTGTAATCCAAGTGCGTAAGCAGGACTCTTGAAGACTCGTCCTAAAACGCCCGCCGATTACCTGGCAATCAGAGACAGCGGCTGCTTGCGAAGTGTGACATACCGAGCCGCGTCTTCTTTCGCATGTTGTACTTGGGTTGGCTTGAGTTTCGCTGACAGTGCAGTTAGCTTTTCCCTCGCCTCAGCATTACCGTACTTTGCGGCGAGAAGGAACCACATCAAGGCCTTTTGCGGATTCGAATTGCCCAGTTCGCCGTTCTCATAGAGATTTCCCATCGCTAGCATTGCATTTGAATTGTTATAAAGGGCAGCGTTTTCGTAAAGCTTCTCTGCTCTCTGCGGATCTTTGGCCACCGCTTGGCCTCGCTCGAAGGCCTTTCCCAGATCGTAAGAGGCAAGCGGATCTCCGAGATCCGCACCACGCTGCAGCCAATGAATGATCTGCGTATTGTCCTTTGGCACACCCCATCCATTCGCATACAGCAAGGCGATTCGATGGCACGCTGCTCCGTTTTCCCTGTCAGCACCTCTTTGGTACCACTGCAATCCCCTGGCATAATCCTGCTTAATGTCAGTGCCCTTCACGTAGCCATCCCCGACCGCGACATAAGCCGCGTATAAGTCTTTTGTATATCCTTCAGATTTCATCTCCGCAAGAGCCTGCTTTCCGCTCCAGTCGCCTGCTTCGTCTGCAAGAAGGAACCAATAAAGTGCAGTACCACGAGTCCCCGGATCATTGCCGTTGTAGTAGGCTGCGCCAATGTTGAACAGTGCTTTACCGTAGTGCTGAAATGCGGCCTTACGAAACCAATCCATTGCCAGTTCGTCATTCCTGTCAACGTCCGCGCCGAGCCTATATCGCACACCCAACTCGTTCTGGGCGGCTGGATCGCCGTCGTCGGCCAGCTTCTGCAACTCAGCTATCGGCAAATTTCCCACCGAGGTCATCTGCTGAGCGCATAGCGACCCGGCCAATACAACGATCGAGGCGAGCAGGATGATTACAAAACAACGATTGCGCATAGTTACGCCTGGATTCAAGCGACGAAGAGGATACCAAATCGCCACTCCAGAATGCATGCCCGAGAAATGAGAACACGATACGGGAGGAGAGCGGGACCCCACAAGAGACGGTTACGAATCCCGCAACGCGACCATGGGATCGACCTTCGCGGCGCGGGATGCCGGCACATAGATTGCCAGCATACCAATCGACAGCAGCAACAACGCTGTCGCCGCAAACGTGAGCAGATCGAAGGGCTTGACTCCGAATAGCAGTGCGCTCAAGGCTCTGGTGGCAAGCAGGGCCCCCACGGCTCCGCATAGCAAGCCAACGCCGATGAGCTGGAATCCCTGACGCGCAACCATTCGCACTACATCGGCACGGCGCGCGCCCATGGCCATGCGGATGCCGATCTCTTGCGTGCGCTGCGCCACCACGTAGGAAATGACGCCATAGATGCCGATGCTGGCCAGCGACAGCGCCAGGACCGCAAACGCGCTCAGCAAAATCGCCGACAAGCGGCGCGTCGCCAGGGTTGCGGCAATGATCTCGTTCATAGTTTGCGGAGCGTACACCGCCTGCTCCGCGTGGCCGGATTGCAGCCGCCGGCGAATCGCTTCGAAGCTGGTATGTGCGGCAGGGCTGATACGCACGGCGTAGTTCACCCCGCTGGCAGCCTGTGGCATGGCAGCGTCCGGTAGTTGCATGAAGGGCCGATAGAGCTGCGTCTGCAGCGGCAAGTCGGTGCTGCCATCGAGTCCCCACTGCGATACATGGCGCACGACGCCCACAATCTCCGCCGTCGATTCCTGTTGGTAGACCAGGTTCAGCCGCTTACCGATCGGGTCCTCATGCGAAAAGAACTTGCGGGCGAACTCCTCATCTACCACAACTACGGCCGGCGCGTGTTCGTCATCCTGCTCGGCCAGAAAGCGGCCGCGTAGCAGTTCGGTCCCCATCACCTGAAGATAATTCGGCCCAACAACATAGTGGAGCGCCCAATTCATTTGGTTCTGGCTGGCGGGCCTGGGCTGGCCCTCGCGCCAGAACACTATTTCATCGTCGCCGTTCATGGGAAATGCTCCCCAGGATATCGATGCCGCTGTGACACCGGGAATCGCACTCAATTCGCGATCGATGTTGCTGAAGTTCGCCCGGATGGATTCCGGCGTGGCTTTCATCATCGATGGCGGCAGCGTAAGTCCGAAGGTGAGAAGGTGGTCAGAGCGAAATCCCGGATCGACGCTCCACAAGGCGGCCAGGCTGCGGACCATCAACCCGGCGCTGATCATCAGCACCAGCGCCATTGCCATTTCCAGCACTACGAATGCGCGTTGCGCATGGGACCTGGCGGCGCTGCTTCCGCGACTCCGGTCGGCAAGGACCGCGTTCAAGTCGGGGCGCGAAGCCTTCAGGGCCGGCAGCAATCCAAACAGGATTCCTGCCAGCAGCGCCACGCCTGCGGTGAACAGCAGAACGCGCATGTCGAGCCCGACGTTTTCGGTGCGAGGCAGCGTCGCAGGCAGCACATTCAAGCTCACCTGTGTTCCCCAATGCGCCAACGCTATGCCCATGCCTCCTCCCACAACCGCGAGCGCCAGACTTTCGGTCAGGAGTTGGCGCAGCAATCGTCCGCGGCCTGCGCCGAGTGCAGCGCGAATGGCGAACTCATGATTGCGGGTTGTGGTGCGGGCCAGCAGGAGATTGGCGACATTGCCGCAGGCAATCAGCAGCACCACAACTACGGCGCCCATCAACACCAGCAATGCCGGTTTCACCCCCCGAACCATCGCCTGCTTGAGGGGAACAAGGTGGGCGCCCAGTTCACGGTCTGCGTCCGGATAGGCCGCCGCCAGGTTCCGGGTCACGCGTGCCATATCGGCTCGCGCCTGCTCCAGCGTCACACCTGGCTTGAGCCGGCCCAGGCCGTGAATACCCAGCCCGGCGCCGCGTTGGGTAAGCAGGTTGTTCGCCCATGATCCGATGGGCAGATAAATGTCCGCCTTCGCCCAGCTGGGGACATTCAGGTCAGAGATGGTCGGGACGACACCGACGATGGTGTAACTGCGGCCGTCGAGCGTAATACCTTTGCCAAGCACTTCCGGCGACGAGCCGAATTTCCGCTGCCACAGCCCGGTCGTGATGATCGCGGTCGGCGCCGCACCTACTTCATCCTCACCAGTGACGAATGCGCGGCCTAGCACCGGTTTAAGGTCCAGCATGGGAAAGAGTTCAGTAGAAACCAGCTCAGCAGGAATCTCCTCGGCTTCGCCTGCTCCCGTCAAACTGTAGGAGTTGTTGCGAAATATGGCCATTGCTTCAAACGTTCCATTGTCTCGTTGCCAGTCGCGAAAATTGGGATAGGAGATGGATCCGTTGTCGAAATTCGGTTTGCTGGCGCCTAGTGTGACGAGCCGGTCGGCCTGGGGATACGGCAGCGGGTTGAGCAGAACCGCATTGAAGACGGAGAAGATGGCGGTGTTGGCGCCGATTCCCAAAGCCAGCGTTAGCACCGCTACGAGCGTGAAGACCGGACTCTTGCAAAGCAAGCGGAAGCTGTAACCAATGTCTTGCCGCAGTCCTTCCATCATAAACTCCCCCAGCCTGGACACGCGTAATCTCAGTAGAACAGCACCCGCCATACCGGACCAGGAAAGGGCAACTTCTTGAAGGAACAGGCCCGGCCGCGAGGGTGAAGCCTGAACAGTGTCCAGAGATGGTCTGGTTTGTCCGTCAGCGGACGAGGCGTTTCCTTCGCTAGAATAGAAAGATTCCACCGCGTATGCGGCGAGTTGGGGGCTCTTGGTTCAATTCACGGAGATCTACGACGTGGTCGTGGTCGGCGCGGGCCATGCCGGGTGCGAGGCCGCGATGGCCGCTGCGCGCATGGGGCTGCGGACCGCGCTGTTCACGCTGAACGTCGATCTCATCGCGCAGATGTCGTGCAATCCCGCGGTGGGCGGCATCGCCAAAGGGCATCTGGTGCGCGAAGTTGATGCGCTGGGCGGCATCATGGGCGAGGTGACGGACGCGGTCGGCATCCAGTTTCGCCTGCTGAACACGTCACGTGGGCCGGCCGTGTGGTCGCCGCGCGCCCAGTGCGACAAGCAGCAATACCGGCTGAAGATGCGCGAGGTGTTGGAGTCCGAGCCCAACCTGCACATCAAGCAGGCGGAGGTGGCCGACATAGTTGCCGGTTGTCAGTTGTCAGTTGTCAGTGAAAAAGAGCAGCCCGAACCGACAACCGACAACCGGCAACTGACGACCGGTGTTACGCTCCGCGACGGCCGCGCCGTTGGCGCGCAAGCCGTCATCATCACGACGGGCACGTTCCTGAACGGGCTTATCCATTGCGGCGAGCAGAAGTATCCCGCCGGGCGCAGCGGCGAGCCTGCGGCCGTGTTGCTGGGCGAAGCGCTGAAGAAGCTGGGCCTGCGCGGCTGCCGCCTCAAGACGGGCACACCGCCGCGGCTTGACGGGCGCAGCATCGATTGGTCGAAGTTCACGGTGCAGCCGGGCGACGAAGATCCCACGCCGTTCAGCTTCCGCACCAAGCGGGTGGCGCACCACGACGGGCAGGTGCCGTGCTACATCGCATTCACCACGCCGGAGACGCACCGCATCATCCGCGAGAACGTGCACCGGTCGCCGATGTACAGCGGGCAGATCCAGTCGATCGGGCCGCGCTACTGTCCGTCGATTGAAGACAAGATCGTCAAGTTCCCCGACAAGGGGGTGCATCAGCTTTTCCTCGAGCCCGAGGGGCTGAAGACGCACGAGATTTACGTCAACGGCATGAGCACCTCGCTGCCCATCGAGGTGCAGTTGGCGATCATCAAGTCGATTCCCGGCCTGGAGAACGCGGAGATGCTGCGCCCGGGCTACGCCATCGAGTACGACTCCATCGACCCAACGGAGCTGCAACGCACGCTGGAGACGAAGAAGATCGAGCGGTTGTACCTCGCGGGCCAGATCAACGGGACCAGCGGCTACGAGGAAGCTGCGTGCCAGGGGCTGATGGCGGGCATCAACGCCGCGCTGAAGGTAAAGGGCGAGCCGCCGCTTATCCTCGATCGCACGGAGGCATACACGGCCATCCTGATCGACGACCTCATCAGCAAAGGGACCAACGAGCCGTACCGGATGTTCACCTCGCGTGCAGAGTTTCGCCTGCACTTGCGCATCGACAACGCCGATCGCCGGCTCACATCCTATGGGCGGCGCGTGGGGCTGATTCACGATGAGGCCTGGGCCGAGTATCTGGCCAAGCAGGAGCGTATGAATGCCATGCGCGAGCTGCTGGAAAAGACAGTGGCCAGTGGCCAGTGGCCAGTGGCCAGTGAGAGCTCCGAGGCGACCGCCCAAATGCTCAAACAGGCGAGAGCCGCAGGGCTGACGCTGGCGCAGCTTCTCAAGCGTCCCGAGGTGCAGATTGAGCAGCTGGTTCCTGTGCTCGCGACCTTGATGCCCGGGTTTTTTGAAAGAGAGGCGGAAGTCAGTTCTCGGCCGTCGGCCATCAGCCAGAGCATCCCGGCGTCGCAACTGAAAGCTGAAAGCCGACAGCTGACGGCCGCTGATTCAGCCGAGAACGGGCAACCGGCAACTGACAACCGGCAACTGACGAGGCCGTGCCTTAGCGCTGCCGTCCGCAACGAACTGAAATCGGTCGAAACGGAGATCAAGTACTCCGGCTATCTCGATCAGCAGACCAAAGCCATCGAGCGGCTGAAGAAATCCGAGCAGCGCCTCATCCCCGAGTGGTTCGACTACGGCAAGGTCTCGGGGCTGTCGCGCGAGATGAACGAGAAGCTGACGCGCGTGCGGCCGCAAACTCTGGGACAGGCCAGCCGCATTCCTGGAGTCACGCCTGCCGCGGTCTCGCTCATCAACGTCTACATCGAGATTCAGGCGCGGCAGCAGGCGGCAGCCAGACAGGTTGCGGGTTGATCAGCGCTTCTTGCGGCCCTTGGCGCGCGCGGGCCGCTCCTCGACGACTGCGAAATTTATGCGGTGCTGCGAGCGCTCGATGCGGTCGACGAGCACGCGGATAGGGTCGCCCAGCGAGTACGTCTTCCGGCTCCGCTGGCCGATGATCTGCTTCGTGTTCTCATGGTAGACGTAGCGGTCGTCGGTGAGGGAGCCGAGCGGAACCAGGCCCTCGATGAACAGGTCGGTCAGTTCGACAAACATGCCGAACTTGGTCACGCTCACGATGAGGCCATCGAACTCTTCGCCCAGCCGCTGCTCCATGAATTTCATCTTCTTCCATTCCATCAGCTCGCGTTCGGCCTCGTCGGCGCGGCGCTCGGCCTGGCTGGACTCTTCCGCGATGTCGTGAAGCTCGGCTTCGGGGATGGGGCCTTGTGCTGTCCCTGAAGAGACTCGGGTTTGATTCGCCTCGTGTGCCCAGGACTCAGGCCCTGGGCTTCGTTTGTGCCGCCCTTCGGGCTGTCGTTTCGACCATGGCGATGAGACTTCACCCAACCGTGCGACTTCGCCAACTCCGATCTCCACTCCTCGTTCCTCGCGCTCAGCCGAATCGCGCAGCACCTCCTTCAGAATGCGGTGCACGATCAGGTCGGGATAGCGGCGAATGGGCGAGGTGAAATGCGTATACGTCGGCGCGGCAAGCGCGAAGTGGCCCTCGTTCTTCTCCGAGTAGCGCGCCTGCTTCAGCGAGCGCAGCATCAGGTACGACAGGATGCGCTCCTCCGGCTTGCCCGCGATCTTCTCCGTCAATTTCTGATACATCCGCGGCGTGATGTGGATGTCTTCCGGGATCTCGATGGTCTTCGCTCCACGTCCGGTGCCGTACCGCTCGCGCCGCTCGGCCTTGAACTGCATGCGCTTCACCGGCACGGCGCCGACCCCGAGCGAATACCCGAATTTCGCGGCGATGGTCTCGAACTCCATCACCCGCCTGGGATCGGGCTTCTCGTGGATGCGATACAGCGACGGCACGCCCTTGTGCTCGAGGTAGCTGGCGACGGATTCGTTCGCCGCACAGCATGAATTCCTCGATGATGCGATTGGCGATATTGCGCTCCGAGCGCCTAATGCTGCGCACCAGCCCGTTCTCGTCGAATTCGATCACCGGCTCGGGCAGGTCGAAGTCGATGGAACCGCGGCGCACGCGTTTGCGGTTCAGCACCATCGCCAGCTCGCGCATCAACTCGAAGACGTCGACCAGCGCGTGATAGCGCTCGCGCAGGCCGCGATCGCCTTCGAGGATCAGGTTGACATTGGTGTAGGTCATGCGCTCGGCGGAGCGGATAACGCCCTCGTTGAGCGTGTAGCCGGCGACCTCGCCCTGATGATCGATCTCCATCACGCATGACAGCACCATGCGATCGACCTGCGGCCGCAGGCTGCACAGGTCAGTCGAGAGCTCGATGGGAAGCATGGGCACAGCCCGATCGGGAAAGTAGACCGAGGTGCCGCGCAGGCGCGCTTCGAGGTCGATGGGCGAGCCCTCGCGGACGTAATGTGCGACGTCGGCGATATGCACTTGCAGCTCGAAGTTGCCGTGCGAGGTGCGGCGGACGGTGACCGCGTCGTCGAAGTCGCGCGCGGTCTCGCCATCGATGGTGACAATGGGCAGCGCGCGGTGGTCGCGGCGATGGCGCAGCTCCGTGGCCGGGATCACCGGATCGAAGCGCTGCGCCTCCTGCAGGACCTCGACCGGGAAGCGATGCGGCAGATGGAACTTGCGAATGATGATCTCGACATCCACGCCGAAGTCGTCTTCGTAGCCGAGGATTTCGATGACACGCCCTCGCGGGTTTTCGGTTGGCGAGGGCCACTCGGTGATCTCCACTTCAACCACGACATTCTCCAGATCGGTCCATTCGCGGCGACGGGCTTCGTCGCCGAGGACGCGGTCCCTTCCTTCCCACCATTTCGCCAAAGGAGGACGAAAGGATGGGGCACCCGCGTTCCGCGCGTGTGTGGAAGATCTGGGTGCCCCATCCTTTGCGGCATCTTTTGCCGCAAAGGGTGGGTTGGGAATGATGATCTCCTGCGTGATCTTCTCGTCCATGGGGACGACGTAGTTATGCCGCAGCCGTGATGGAATGTCCCAACCACGGTGCGGTTGCCGCGCGTCAGCACGCGCAGGATGCGGCCTTCGGCACGGCCGTCGTCGCGCTTACGAGTGATCTCAACCAGCACCTGGTCGCCATGCATGGCCGAGCCGATTGCCGGCGGCGGGATGAAGATGTCACTTCCGTCCCACCCTTTCGCCAACTCAGGGCGAGAGGACGGGGCACCCACGCGTTGTCCCGGGTTCGGGATGACGAAGCCATAGCCATCGCGATGCATGGTGAGGCGGCCCGCGATGAGGTTCTGACTGGCCGCGGCGTGGTCGGCAAGCGTGTAGCGGTCGCGCCCGGTTTCGATGAGGCGCGCGCTCTTCACCAGCGCCTGCAAGCGTTCGGCGAGCTGCTGGCGTTCCGCGCCGCGCAGGCCCATCTCGCGCACGAGCTGCTTGTAACCGGCCGAGTGGTGCGGCTGGCGTTCGATGTGGCGCAAAATGGTTTGATCGGTGAGCATTCCCGTCGCCGGTCCTCAGCAGCGAGTGAACAGTTGATTGTTGCTTGGGCGCCGCACTGTCAACTGGCTACTGGCGACCGGCTACTGCTGTCTAGTCCTTTCGCCGTAATCCGTTCACGATTTGTCAATTAGGTGCGCAGAAAAAAATCCGTACGGGTATTCCACCGCAGCCCAACTCGCTGTATGGTAGCAGTACTTGTACCGCAATTTCGTTCGCGCATGGCACTGCGTTTAGAGCGACGGGCCCAGAGCCGCCGCATCCCGCGCGCAGGCCATGAGATGCGACTGGGGAGTTTCGGTCAGGCAAACCGGTGCCCAACAGCACTTACTCTAGAAAGGACTTCGATTATCATGTGGAAACCTACCAATGCCCCCTCCTCCAGCCCGAGTCCCAGCCCCACGCCGGAACCGCAGCGCAGCTTCACGCCGCCGGCGGAGCCTGTTAGCCCGCCGCGTCCGGCCGCCAGCCCGGCGATCAACACCCAGGAGCAGGCCACACTGGGCAAGTCGCTGGTCATCAAGGGCGAAGTCACGGGCTCGGAGTCGCTGTACATCGACGGCCGCGTCGAAGGCTCCATCAACCTGCCGGGCAATCGCGTGACCGTCGGGCGCAACGGCGTCGTCTCGGCCAACATCTCGGCGCGCGAGATCGTGGTGCTGGGCAAGGTGCGCGGCAACATGACCGCCAGCGACCGCGTGGACATCCGTGGCGAAGGCTCGCTCACCGGTGATGTGGTGTCGCAGCGCATCAGCATCGAGGACGGCGCATACTTCAAGGGCGGGATCGACATCCGCAAGCCTGGCCAGAAAGCCAATGGCGAGGCCAAAGAGAGCGCCTCGGCCTCGACCACTACTGAGACCGGCGCCGCCGCCGCCGGGGCGCACGCCTAACCGAATCCTCCGAAACACGGCACCGGGCTGCAATCCAGACCGGTGCCTTTTCTTTTTCCCAAGGACGTCAGCGGTCGTGCAGCTCGGCAGGAAGGTGGAGTCCAGCAATCCCCACGCGCGTCACCTCAGTGCGCCCGCGGCAGTAGCTGAGCGGCAGGATACCCCTTGGCACTCAGCCGATGCCGGGCGCCAAGGGCAAACTTAGACAGGCCTGCAAGAGGCTGTATTCGCAGCCAGGCTTGAAGTTGTGCTGGATTCGGAAGCAGTCGGCTGGTGTGCGGCCGACGACATTCTCTGGGCAGGTACGGCCGCCGAAACTCGGCGGAAATTATCCCGGCTTCAGGCGGCAAAAGAGACGACCACCAGAAGCAGGCCGGACACAAGCGAAAGCGTACGTAGTTTCACGGATTCACCCCTTCCTTCACGGTGACCAACGTGGCCGTTGGTCCGATAACGGTAGCACGCCGCATTTCCGTCAACAATGACGAAAAAAGCCGGAGCACGAAGCTCCGGCTTTCTTGAAATGACCTGGGGGAAGGGTCGGTTGAACTTAGAACAGCTTGCGGCGCAGAACGCCGGCCAGGCCAAGGATGCCAGAACCGAACAGCATGATGCTGCTGGGCTCAGGTACCGAGGTGCCGCCGGAGGTCGTCGAGGTGCCGCCCAGGACGGTGAACGCTTCCGAAGGAATCGTTCCCACCGAGTTCTCCGAAGCCGAAGACGGGCCGGAGTTCTCGTCCCAGTAAACCGGGTCGCCGCTGTTCACAACAGCGTTGTCCAGGTTCAGCCAGTAGGTGCCACCTGCCAGGTTGACGGGGCCGAAGCTGCCCGTCTCGGTGCAGACGTTGAAGCCGTACTGGTTGCCCGAGCAGCCGCTCTGGGAGAAGTTTACGACGCCGTCGAAGAACGTGGTGCCGCCGAACTCAGCCGAGGTGATCTGCACTTCAGCCGACTGGAGAACGTCGCCCGGGAACGTCCAGGCGCCGAACGCCAAGCCGCTCACGGGGCCGCCCGGAGTGGTAAAGGTGTCGCTAACGACGAAACCGAAGTTGATGGTCCAAGCGTCGGTTGTGCCGTTGATAGCGCCGTTGCTATAGACTGTCTGCGCCATGGCCGGAACAGCAGCCAGGCACAGCGCGAGCAGTGACAGCGAAACGATTCGCAGTTTCAAAGATCGAACCCTCCTTTAGGTTCAATTCAGGTACAGGTACAGACCTACAGTTGCCCCATAGCGAGAGAGGCTACCCTGAACAGAGCAATCCCGGTGCCAAGGTAAGTTCTTTATTTTGTGCAGAGATTCGGATTTTGATATGCAGGCAATTGCGACGTTGTTCCACGCCGTTTCCCTTGCAGACAATTCCTTGCTGGATAGCAAAATCTTCCTTATTTTGTTTGATCTGTGATGATTGTAAAGCATGATTACGATATGTCCGGGTTCCCGGAAAGCCGAACTTGTTCGGGGCTTGGCCGCAGGGGCTCCGTGCCGGAGGCCGGGGAAAAGTAAAAAGCCGGAGCTGCGAGCCTCCGGCTTCCTGAATTGACCTTGGGGGAAGGGTCGGTTGAACTTAGAACAGCTTGCGGCGCAGAACGCCGGCCAGACCAAGGATGCCAGAACCGAACAGCATGATGCTGCTGGGCTCAGGTACCGAGGTACTCGCCGGAGGTTGTCGAGGTGCCGCCCAGGACGGTGAACGCTTCCGAAGGAATCGTTCCCACCGAGTTCTCCGAAGCCGAAGACGGGCCGGAGTTCTCGTCCCAGTAAACCGGGTCGCCGCTGTTCACAACAGCGTTGTCCAAGTTCAGCCAGTAGGTGCCACCTGCCAGGTTGACGGGGCCGAAGCTGCCCGTCTCGGTGCAGACGTTGAAGCCGTACTGGTTGCCCGAGCAGCCGCTCTGGGTGAAGTTTACGACGCCGTCGAAGAACGTGGTGCCGCCGAACTCAGCCGAGGTGATCTGCACTTCAGCCGACTGGAGAACGTCGCCCGGGAACGTCCAGGCGCCGAACGCCAGAGCCGCTCACGGGGCCGCCCGGAGTGGTAAAGGTGTCGCTAACGACGAAACCGAAGTTGATGGTCCAAGCGTCGGTTGTGCCGTTGATGGCGCCGTTGCTATAGACTGTCTGCGCCATGGCCGGAACAGCAGCCAGGCACAGCGCGAGCAGTGACAGCGAAACGATACGCAGTTTCAAGGATCGAACCCTCCTTTAGGTTCAGTTCATGTACAGATCCGGATCAGCCCCATAGCGAGAGAGGCTCAATAGGAATTTGCAATCGTGCTGCCACGTTAAGTCCAATAATCACAGCGGTTTTTCGCTATGACCTGTGCAGGGCTTTGCGACATTGTTCTACGCGATTTCCCTTTCCCAGAGCTGGACCTACGCTTAGCCCGGGTCGCCTTCGATTTCACGTCGGGAAGAGGCTACGTTTTGTGGGCCCTCAGAGGCTGCTATATCCACCTGGATTCAACAACTTGGGCCACGATGAAGACAGCCCCGAATTCCACCCCATCGGGCTTCCCTGTGATAAAAGAACGAGAGCGGAGAACGGATGCGCGGAGTGTCGACACACCTTGCCAATCGCGCTAAGGCCCAGCCCGGCGCCGCAACCGCCCAGTCTAGGGCAACTCAGCCTGGCGTTTGGCAGCCTTGGATTCTGGCCGCCGTGCTCGCGCTGCTGACCGTTACCATCTACTTTCCCGTCCACGGTCATCCATTTTTCACCCTGGATGATCGCCAGTACGTCGTTGAGAACGGGCATTTGCGCGGTGGCCTCACCGAGACCATCGGGTGGGCATTTACCAGCTTCGACTTGGCCAACTGGCATCCCGTTACGTGGCTCTCCCATGCTGCCGACGTGCATCTCTTTCAACTCGATCCTGCCGGGCATCACGACGTCAATTTGCTGCTGCACTTGATGAATGCGCTGCTGCTGTTCTGGGTTCTGCGACGGGCAACGGAATACGACGGCCGCAGCTTCATGGTCGCGGCGCTGTTCGCGCTGCATCCCGTAAATGTAGAAACCGTTGCGTGGATTGCCGAGCGCAAGACCGTGCTCAGCATGGCGTTCTTTCTGCTGGCGCTGGCCGCGTATGGCTGGTACGCCGCGCGTCCGGCGACTGGCCGATACTTCGCCGTTGCGGCGCTGTTCGCGCTGGGCCTCATGGCCAAGCCACAGGTGATCACCTTCCCCTTTGTACTGCTGCTGTGGGATTACTGGCCGCTGCGGCGCATGTTCTCTGAGGCGACCACTACGCCGGCGATGCCTGCGCGCCGCTTGGGCTGGCTGGTGCTGGAAAAATTGCCGCTGCTTTTGCTGTCGCTGGGCAGCGCCGTACTGACGATGCGCGCGCAGGCCGCGGCCGGCGCCATGCGCTACTACCCGCTCGGGTCACGGCTCGGCAACGCGGTGGTGTGCTACGTCCGGTATATCGCTAACGCCTTCTGGCCATCACGCCTGTCGGTCTTCTATTCCCATCCGGTGCTGAGCGCTTGGAATGTGACGGGCTCGGCGCTGCTTCTGCTGGCGATTACCGCGTTGGTCCTCTACCTGCGCCGTGAGCGGTATCTGGCCGTCGGCTGGTTCTGGTTTCTGGGCACGCTCGTACCCATGATCGGCCTCGTACAGGTGGGCGAGCAGGCCATGGCCGACCGCTACGCCTACCTCAGCTTCATCGGCTTGTTCCTCATGATCTGCTGGGGTGGCGCGGAGTTTGCGGCGCGTCGGCGACTCCACTCCGCGTGGGTTGCCGCGCCCGGTATTGCCTCGCTGGTTCTGCTGGCCCTGCTCACGCATCGCCAGCTCGGCTACTGGAGCGACAACGTTAAGCTGTGGACGCGCATGATGACGGTCTCCGGCGGCACGTATGAGGTGGAAGAAAACCTCGGGGTCGCTCTGTTGGAGAACGGCGAGACCGCGCCGGCAATGGAGCATTTCGAGCGTGTCACGGCGCTCGTTCCGCCTCCGCCCGCGCCCATCGGACGCGAACTGGCAGGCTATGCCGCGGTTGCGCACCTTTATCTCGGCGCCAATGATCAGCGACAGCAGCGCCCGGCCGAAGCCATCGAGCATTTTCAGCAGGTGCTTGCGTTGGCGCGCAACTTTGCTGCGCAGAACAGGTACGGCAATGTTCCGCCCGTGCTCATCAGGATGGAGGCCGTGGCTTCAGCCAATATGGGCGATGCCTACTACGTACTCGGCGATTTCGCCCAGGCGAAAGCGGCCTACGAAGAGGCACTGCGTTTAGGGCCGCTGACCTCGCACCAATGGCTGGGGTTGGGGATCGCCAATCAAAGGTCAGGGGACTTGGCGGGAGCGATTGAAGCGTACTCGCGCGCGACGCGGCTCCAGGTTTCGGATGTGGGCTTTCTGCTGCTGGCGCAGGCACTGGACAAAGCCGGACGCGCGAAGGAAGCGGCAGCGGCAAGGGAGCAGGCTCGGATGGTGACTCCCGATCTCGCCGCTGCGCAGCAGACGGCGGACAAAATCCTAGGGCGGTAGGTTTGTGGGCTTCGCTGTTCAATCACCTGGGCTGCTGATGCGCCAGCGAACTTGCCCCACCCTGGCCAAGAGACTGCCAGAATGGGGCACCCAGGTTTATTGCGGCACCTGCTCGTCGATCGCCCGCTCTGAAAGCTGTCAGCTAGTCCATCACTGTGGAGTGATCTCGAAAATCACGCCACAGGCGCCGACGCAGTTCTGCGGGTTGCCGCTGCCGCCCTCCGACGCCGTCCCGAACATGTTGCCGTGGGAGTCGAATGTGATGTTGCTGCGCGGATCGCCGCCATCCAGGCCGGCGGTGAAATCGTGCAGCGAGGTGTACGTCCAACTGCCGCCTGTGTTCGTCAGCTTAAAGACCGCTCCGAAGTTGAATGCGCCATCGAGGTGCGTCGTGCCGTAGAGGTTTCCCTGCTGGTCGAACGCAAGGTTGGCTACCGGTCCAGGATAGAGGCCGCCGTTGGGGCCGGTGAAGTTGAAGAGCGTGTTGAAGCTCCAGCCGTTGCCGTTGGGCGACAGCTCAAAGACGGTACCGCCGCTGTTCGACCCCATGCTCGACGCTGCGCCGTACATGTTCCCCGCGGAGTCGAAGATCAGGCCCGCGTAGGGATTGGACCCGTCGCTTCCCTGGAAAGTGTGCAGCGTCTGGAGGGTCCATGAGCCGTTCGACGGGCTCAACTCGAAGACGGTGCCGAGATTGTTGGCCCCGCCAGTGGATGTCGTGCCATAGAGATTGCCCGCCTGGTCGAAGGTCAATCCTGCCCAGGGATGCGAACCGTCCGGGCCACTGAAGCTGTAGATCACGTTTTCCGTCCAGTTGCTGCCGGAATGCACCAGCTCGTACACCACGCCGCAGCCGCCGCCGCAGCTAGTCGAACCGCCATTGAACGCCGTCCCATAGATGTTGCCGGCTTGGTCGAAGATGATGTCGCCGCTATAGGGATTGGCGCCGTCGCTGCCGCCGCTGAACTTGTATAGCGGCGTGTCCAGCCACATCACAATCGGCGAGACCGGCGGCGTGATTGGCGGCTGCAAGTTGACCACGGCACCGCAACCGCCTCCGTTATAAGTGACGCACGGCCCGATTCCGCCGTAGCCGACCGAGAGGTACAGACTGCCGTTGGGCCCGAAGACGGGGCGGTCGTAGGGAATATCTCCCTTGCTCGGGTTGTTGAAATACAACAGGGGCTGGAGGACCCAGCCGCCGCCACGGTTCGACAGCTTGTACGTGGTGCCCGTGCCGGCGTCGCCCTCAAAGGTCGAGCCGTACAGATTGCCCCCGCGGTCGATGGTTAGCCCCGAGGACGGCTCGGAGCCGTCGAGCCCGCCGGCGAAATTATGGATGACCGAGAACGTCTGGGCGTGTGCGGCGTGGCTGGCTGCCAGACCCACGAAGAAGACTAGCGCCAACGCCGCTGATAGGACCGGCGAAATGATTGCGGATCCGGGTTCCAGGTTGGCCTTTGCGCATTGGACGACACCCGGCGCGCTACGACTGCGTTTACAGCAAGCTCCCATGTTTTCACCTTTACGTGTGTTGTTGACGATGCTGGTTTGAGCTGCGCGGCCGAAGACTGGCGCCGCGGTCTGCGTGAGGCCGATT
Organism: uncultured Acidobacteriaceae bacterium; assembly: GCA_963735915.1. Taxonomy (GTDB): domain Bacteria; phylum Acidobacteriota; class Terriglobia; order Terriglobales; family Acidobacteriaceae; genus Bog-257. The sequence continues at coordinate 111,969 of CAVTMX010000015.1, forward strand.
GTGCACTGCCGGACGCGGCTAAGGCAATGACTTTCGCGAATATCGATCTCAATTTTCCCAATGGCGGTTCAATTCGGAAGCGTTCGCCGCATTGCGAGCGAGCTTTAGCTCGCGAGGTACCAGTCCTATGAAGTCTTGCCCGCTAACCTGCGAACGCGGCCAATGCCGCTTGTCCCAGGCTAATGCCCCCGTCGTTGGGCGGAATCGCGCGGTTCGTCCAAACTTGCAGCGGATGGGCGGCCAGCATGTACCGCAGGTCGGAGAGCAGAAGCTCATTCTGGAAGACGCCTCCGGAGAGGACCACCGTATCCAGGTTGTGATCGCGGCAGAGCGCGACGATGGCGTCGCGCAAGCCTTCCGCTACACCACGCTGGAAGGCGCGTGCAATGTCGCGTTCGTCGCCGCCGTGAGCGCGCGCCTCAGCCACTGCCAACAGCAGCGGCCGGAAGTCGAGCTCTCCATTGGCGAAGGGAAGACGGTATGCCTGCGCGCTGGAGCTCTTGCGCGCCAGAGATTCCAGCCACATCGCCGCTTGGCCTTCGAACGTGATGGCGCGCGTGAAGCCGAGCAAGGCCGCGGCAGTGTCGAAGAGGCGCCCGATCGAAGTGGTGGCGAAGCTGCGGACATCTTTTCTCACCAGCTGCAACGCGCGCTGATAGCGCGCCGGGAAGTGAAACGGCGGCGCGCTCAAGATCGGACAAGCCGTCGATCTGTGCCAGAAATCCCGCGGCGGCTTGCACCGGATGTTGCGCGGCGCCATCCCCGCCGGCCAGCGTCGCGCGCCGCGAGATGTGCGACGCGCTGCAAACCTTCGCGCACGCTGCCGGCAAAGAATTCCCCGCCCCAGATGCTCCCGTCGTCGCCGTACCCGGTGCCGTCGAAGCTCACGCCGAGAACGCGCCGCTCCCATTCGCCGCGCTCGGCAAGCACGGAAGCGACGTGGGCGCGATGGTGCTGCACGCCAATCTTCTCCCCGGCATTGAGTCCCACAGCGTAGGACGTCGAGCAGGTATTGCGGATGGGCGTCGTGCGCCACCAGCAAATCGCTCCCAGCGCACGTCGTACATCGAAACCAGGTCGCGAATCGTCTCCTGAAACGCCTGGAATGCCTGGTAATGATCGAGGTCGCCGATGTGCTGGCTGACGAACGCCTGCCCGTCGACGACCAGCGTGACGGTGTTCTTGAGATCGGCGCCCGACCGCGAGAATGGGCCGTCTGCGTCGGCAAGCTCAGCGACAGCTCCCGGAGCATAGCCGCGCGCGCGCCGCAGAATAGCCGGACCGAAGGCGCCTACGCGAGCGACGGAATCGTCGACGCGCCGCGCGATGGGACGCTCGCCCGCGAGAAATGCATCGGCCACGCCGGCCAGGCGCTCGAAGGCATCCTGCTCGGTGTAGGCGATGGGCTCGCTGGAGCGGTTGGCGCTGGTCATAACCAGAATCGTGCGGCGCGCCGGCGGCGAACAGCAGATGATGCAGCGGCGTGTAGGGCAGCATCACGCCGAGATCGTCATTGTCGGGAGCGACGCCGGGCAGCGCCAGCTTCGCCGGCGCAAGCACGATCGGGCGCGCGACAGAGGTGAGCAGCGCTTCCGCATCCGGCGTGATGCTCGATTATCGCTCGCGCCGTCTCCACGTCCTTGACCATCACGGCGAACGGCTTTTCCTTGCGATATTTGCGCTCGCGCAAGCGCATTCACCGCCGCTGCGTTTTGCGCGTCGCAGGCCAGGTGATATCCGCCCAGCCCCTTCACCGCGACGATTTTGCCTTCGCGCAGAAGCTTGACGCCAGCGCCCACCGCCGCATAATCGCCGCGCACAATTCGCTTCGCGTGATGCAGCACGTAATGCGGTCCGCATCTGCGGACAGGCCACCGGCTGGGCGTGAAAGCGGCGGTTCGCCGGATCGTGATACTGCCCCGCGCAATACTCATCCAGCGGCCAGTCCTTCATTGTGGTGTTCGGCCGGTCGTACGGAAGCGCGAGGATAACCGTGTAGCGCGGCCCGCAGTCGGTGCAGTTGATGTAGGGATAGTGAAAGCGCCGGTCCGCCGGATCGAACAGCTCTTTCAGGCATGCATCGCAGACTGGCAGGTCGGGAGAGATGCGGACCGTGGGCCGATCGCGGCGCTCGCTCTCGCGGATGGTGAAATCGGTGAAGCCGTCGGGAGCGGCTTCGTGAACTTCAATCTCAGCGATTACCGCGGCAGCCGGCGCATCGGTCCGCAATCGCTCGACGAAGCTTTGCAGCGCAGTCGTCGGCGCCCTCAGCATGAATTGCCACACCGTCCTCGCCGTTCAGCACCCAGCCGGCGATGTGGTGCTCGTGCGCCAGGCGATAGACAAACGGCCGGAAGCCGACGCCTTGCACGACACCGCGAATTCGAATAGAGCGCGCCGAGCGCATGGCTATGATGATAGGCGATCCTTTGCGGCAGGGGTCGCTGCCCAGGTTCGCGTCCCCTCTTTTGGACGCTAACCTGGGGTACCGTTGCCCGGGGCTCGCGCGGCAGTGTAGGCTCATCGGTCACTATAAATCGGAGATTCGAATGCGTCTGATCTCGCCGCGATGCCTGCGGCCCTTCCGAATTGTTTTGCTGAACGCACTTCTGCTCTCATTTGCGATCGCATTAGCCGCTCAAGGTCCATCCGCAGCCCAGTTCCCAGGCCTGAAATGGCGACTGATCGGCCCGTTTCGCGGCGGCCGCGTTACCGCCGTTGCGGGCGTGCCCGGCGATCCGCGCACCTACTACATCGGCACGCCGGGCGGCGGCATCTGGAAGACGAGCGATGGCGGGCGCGTGTGGCAGCCCATCTCCGATGACGTGCGCGTTCCCTCGATTGGCGCGCTGGCTGTCGCTCCGTCGAACTCCGAGGTGATCTATGCCGGGACGGGCGAACAGATGCGCGGCAAGGGAGTGTATCGCTCCTCCGACAGTGGCAAGACGTGGAAGAGCGCCGGCTTGCAGGACGTGCGCTACATTCAGGCGGTCATCGTCGATCCTCGTAACCCCGACATCGTGGTGGCCGGCGCAAACTCGCTGGGATTGGGAATTTTCTGGCACCCGCTCCCCAAGTCCGCGGCCACGAACAACCGCGGCATCTTCCGCAGCGAGGATGGCGGCAAGAAGCTGGAAGAAGGTCTACAGCGACGACGCGAACCTGGGCGTGGTGGACATGTGCGCCGACCCGGACAATCCCGGCACAATCTACGCGGCGGTTTACAAGCCTGAATTCGGCAGCGCGAAAGCGCTGTGCCCGACCTCCGACATCATCAAGTCGACCGACGGCGGCGCAACCTGGTCTGCCCTGGAATCGAAAGGTCTGCCGGAGAAAGCACGCGGGCGGCTCGGCATCTCGGTCGCCGGGGGAACCGGCGGACGACGTCTGTACGTGATTCTCGAGCAGGGCTTCTTTCGCTCCGACGATGGGGGCGCGAGTTGGTATCAATCCACAAAGATCCGCGCATACTCGGCAGCCTTTACTTCAGCCGCATCTTCACCGATACGCAGAATCCCGACGTGGTCTACGTCGCGCAGACTTCGATGTACCGCTCGACCGACGGCGGCAAGACCTTCGAAGCCTTCGTCGGCGCGCCCAGCGGCGACGACTTCCATGTCTCGTGGATCGACCCGCAGGATTCGGCGCACATCATCTTCGGCGTGGACCAGGGTGCGATCGTCAGCGTCGATGCGGGCAAGACCTGGAGCTCGTGGTACAACCAGCCGACCGGGCAGTTCTATCACGTCTCCACCGATAACCTCTTCCCCTATCGCGTGTACGGCTCGCAGCAGGACAGCGGCACGGCCGGCGTGCTGAGCCGCAGCGACTACGGCGAGATTCTGCTGCAGGACTGGTACTCCATTGCCGGCATGGAGTACAGCTTCATCGCCCCCGATCCGGCAAATCCCAATTACATCTTCAGCAACGGCTGGTACGAATCGGTGGTGCGTTATGACAAGTCGAACGGCGAGATCGCTACGCTGTTTGAGACGGGGCAGAAATATCGCGGCTGCAATATGCCGCCGCTGGTGTTTTCGCCGCAGGATCCTGTCGGTGCTGTATCTCGGCATGCAGATGGTGTTGCGAGACCTCAGATGGCGGCAAGCAGTTGGCAGGAAATCAGTCCCGACCTCACCGAATATGTGCCGAGAAGCCCGAAGAGAAGAGGAGCCCAGCCTGACAACCCGCCGGCGGCCTGACTGCGTTCTCACCGTCGCCGCTGCATGCCGAGCATGATGTGGGCGGGAACCAGCAATCGCCTCGTGCAACTCTCCCGCGATGGCGGCGCGAACTGGCAAAAGTCACGCCTCCCGGACTCGCGGCGCCAAACGGATTCTCTACATCGAGGCCTCGCATCAGGACTCCGCTACGGCATACCTCACCGTCGGTGCAATGCGCGAATCAACTGCCGCCCTACGTGCTCCGCACGCATGACTACGGCCGCACCTGGCAGAAGATCGTCAACGGATTTCCCGCAGACGAGATGGTGCGCGTGGTGCGCGAAGATCCGAAGCCGCACTGTGTCGAATCGACAATCGCTCCGCGCACCTGTTCAGCGCTGCTTTACGCGGGGACGGATACCGGCGTGTTCTTCTCCTGGGACGATGGCGATCATTGGCAGCCGCTGTCGCTGAACCTGCCGCCGACGCCCGTGACCGACCTGACGGTGCACGGTGACGACCTAGTGATTTCGACCTTCGGCCGCGCCATGTGGATTCTCGACAATGTCACTCCGTTACGCGAGTTGAGTCCGGCGATGACTATGTACCTGTTTTCTCCTGCCGATGCTCTTCGCGTGCGCTGGGACAACTATCAGGACACGCCTTATCCGCCCGAGACGCCGGCAGGGCAGAATCCGCCGGACGGCGCCATCATCTACTATTACCTGAATGCCGCGGCAACAAGCGAGTTGACGCTCACTATTTACGACGAGCAGAGCAACGAAATCGCACGGTTCTCGAGCACTCCGAAGCCAGTAGACCTTCCGCCGCCCAACGTTCCCGAGTACTGGTTCGAGCCGCCCACGGCGCTGACCACAGCGGCGGGCGTGAATCGCTTCGCGTGGAATCTGCGTTATCCTCCGCCCGCGACGCTGCCCTACGGCTACTACGGCAACCTGCTGGATTACACCGAGTACACGCTGGCCGATCATGCTGTGCCAGGCCTCACTCCGCGTGTTCAGCCGCAAGGCCCGCTGGTCGCGCCCGGGCAGTACACCGTGGAACTGCGCTATGAGGGACGAACGATCACGCAGCCATTCATCATCAAATCCGACCCTCGCATTCACGCCTCGCAAGCGGACCTCATTGAGCAGCGCGATCTCGCACTGTCCATCGTTCGCGGGATGAAGGCCAGTTTCGACGCTTACCATCAGGTGGCCGCACTGCGCCGCGCACTCGAAGATGCGCAGAAGGCGCTCACCGGCGCCGATGCCGAGAAAGTGAAACCCGCAGCCGAGGCGCTCACGAAGAAGCTGGACGCTGTTGAGAAAGGAAACAGGACGGCCCCTGGATTCGGCCCGGTAAACCGCGACCTGTCGCGGCTGATCTTCAGCGTAGAGAGTGCGGACATTCGTCCCACGGATTCCGTCCGCTCTGCCGTGCAGCAGAACTGCGACAGCCTCGACAAGGACGTTGCGCAGTGGCAGCAACTCAATCAGCAGGACGTTGTCGGCTTCAACGCGATGCTCGCCGGAACCAAGGCTGCGGCGCTCCCCACGGCGGCAGTGAAAGCCGGCGGCTGCAAACAGTAAAGGAGGTAGGGGCTGCAATCCGCGCTTACGACGTTTTAACTGGCCGGCTGATGTTGTGCGCAACGATGCCGGCGGCCTGAAGCGCGGCTCGCCCTCCTCAATTGAACCCGCCGTCGCGACGCAGTAGTCTAAGCAGTAACGATGGCTGTCCATACCAGACCCGCTCCGCCGGCAAGCCCGCAACCTGCGCCTGTGGGACGCCCGAAGCCGCGTCGCCGTAATCGCAAACTGGTTTTCGGCGAGATGCTGGCCGTCGCCATCGAGACCTTCCGCGTCAGCAAAATGCGTTTCATCCTGACGTCGATCGGCATGGTCATCGGTACCGCCTCGCTCATCCTGGTCGTGACCATCGGCCTCACCGGCAAACAGTATCTGCTCCAGCAAATCCAGAACATCGGCTCCAACATGATGATCGCCCAGTATCAGGGTGGCGGCATTTATGGGCGCGACGCCTCCAGCGACTTCCTTACGCTCGACGACCTCAACGCCGTGCGCCAGCAGGTGCCGGGCATCAGCAACGCCTCGCCCATGATCGAGTATCACGACCGCGTGCCCGTGCCCGGCGGCAAGGAGCGCGACGTGATGGTGCTCGGCGTCTCGTGGGAGTACCTGTATGTCCGCAACCTGGTGATCCTGTCGGGCCGCTTCTTCGACGACCGCGACACGCAGGCGCGCAACAAGGTCGCCGTGGTGGAGCAGAAGCTGGCGCAGACGCTGTTCGGGTCGGAAGACGCGGCAGTCGGCAAGCCCATCAAGTTGAATGGGCTGCCGTTCACGGTCATTGGAACATTTCGCGAGCGCGTGGATACGCTTGGCCAATCGGAAATATCCGAAGACACGATTCTGGTGCCGTACACGGTGGCGCGCTACTTCACCAACAGTGACGAGGTGAAGCAGCTGTTCTTCTCGGTGTCCGATTCCGCCGAGGTGCCGCGCGCAACGCGTGAGATTCTTCAGGTACTGCGGTCGCGGCATCGGCCTGAGTCGGTGTATCGCGTGGACAATCTGACGCAACTGCTGGACGTGGCCGCCAAGACCGCGAACACACTCTCCCGCGTGCTGCTGCTGATTTCGGTGCTGACGCTGATCGTGAGCGGCGTGGGCATTATGAACATCATGCTGGCCACGGTGAATGCGCGCACGCGCGAGATCGGGGTGCGGAAGGCTGTGGGGGCAACCAACGCGGAAATCCGCGCGCAGTTTCTCACCGAGGCCGTTCTGATCTCGCTAGCGGGCGGCATCGTCGGGATCGTTATCGGCCTGGCGATTCCGTTCTCTGTGCGTTTTCTCACTGACTACCGGCTGCCCATCTCGGGCTGGTCGGTGATCATCGCGGTGCTGGTGTCGAGCTTTGTCGGCATCCTCTTCGGCACCGCTCCGGCGGCGCGCGCGGCAAAGTTCGACCCTATCGAGAGCTTGCGGTACGAGTGATGTAGGCCCAGGTAAGCGTCCAAAAACGGAGGGGAACCTGGGGCACCAATTCATTCGTGCTTCGGGCCGACCGCCGCAACTTCCGACTGTCCCAATCATCGAAATTGATCTACCTGTTGTGGCGGCGGCGTCCGTCGCATACCGCTACCGTACCCTTGAAAGGACCGTCACTATGCAACTGAACGAATACACCACGCTGGGGCGTTCGGGGCTACGGGTCAGCCCGCTGGCGCTGGGCACCATGACCTTCGGCAATGATCGTTGGGGCTCCGACGATGCCGAGTCGAAGCGCATCTTTGACCGTTATGTCGAGCAGGGTGGCAATTCTCTCGACTGCGCCGATGGCTACGCCGAGGGGAAGAGCGAAGAAGTGCTGGGGCGCTTCGTCGCCGAGGGAAAACTGCGCGATCGCCTGGTGATCGCGACCAAGTTCAGCTTCAACGCGCAGGAAGGCAATCCCAATGCCGGCGGCAACGGGCGCAAGAACATCTATCGCGCGCTGGACGGCTCGCTGCGTCGCCTGAAGACGGACTTCGTCGACATGTATTGGATGCATGTGTGGGACACGATCACGCCGGTCGAGGAAGTCGTACACACGCTCACCGACCTGGTGCGAGCGGGGAAGATCCGCTACTACGGTTTCTCAGATGTGCCCGCCTGGTATGCCTCGCGCGCATACACGCTGGCAGAAGATCGCGGCCTGGAGCGTCCCATCGCGCTGCAATTGGAGTACTCGCTGGTGGAGCGGAATATCGAGCGCGAACATGTTCCCTTGTCGCGCGAACTGGGCATGGCCGTGTGCCCGTGGAGTCCGTTGGCCAGCGGCTTTCTCGCCGGCAAGTACACGCGCGCAGGCGGAGCGGCGAGCGCCAAGGGCAGCCGGCTTGAAGTGCTAAAGGACTCCAACAATCCCGTGTTCAATAAATTGACCGAGCGCAATTGGGCCATCCTCGATGCTGAGAAGGAAGCTGCGCATCACTTGGGACGTTCGCCGGCAGAGGTCGCGCTGAACTGGGTTGCGACCCAGCCCGGCATCACGTCAACCATCATCGGCACAACCAAGCTGAAGCAGTTGGAGAGCAACCTCGCCGCTATCACGTTCGAAATCCCGACCGAACTGCGCCAGAAGCTCGACGAGGTCAGTAGCATCGAGTCGGTGCATCCGTACATGTTCTTCGAAGACGTGCTGCAAGACCGAGTCCGCGGCGGAGTGAAAGTAAGCAGGTGGAGTTGAGCCGGGACTTGCGCCGCTCGCCAACCCAGCTTTTTAGAATTGGTTTCGCTGATCATAAACAAATAAATTTCGCTGTTTCTCGAAAACTAGCGCAGCAGATTCCGTGTTTCTTGCAACGAGCGCTCGAAGGGCTGCGCAGCCCGAAAATTCAAGGATCGAGGAACACGAGAATGAAAGGCACCCTGCAGATAGCTTGTTTACTTGCGGCCCTGGCGATGCCAATATTGCCCGCCGTGGCGCAAAACGCTCCCGCCGCAGTCCCGGGCCCCACACCACCGATTCAAAAGCCGGAAACCATCAACCAGCGGAGAGAGAATCAGCAAGACCGCATTGCGCAAGGCGTCAAGAGCGGACAGTTGACCGCCGGTGAGACCGCCCGCCTGGAAAGCCGGGAATCGGCTATCAACCATGAAGTGCGTGCCGATCGTCAGGCCAATGGCGGCAAACTGACACCGGGGGAGCGGGCGAAAGTCAATCGCCAGCTCAATCGAACTTCGCGGTCAATCTACCGCGATAAACACAACGCTGCTCGCCAGTAGAAGTAGTGCTGGAAGCATCGTTCAGGGGGAACGCCTTCGGCAGCGGAGGCGTTTTTTGTTTGGCAGAGTTCATCGCCGTACATACAGCGCCGCGACCTTGTCCTCGTATACCCCCCGAAACCGTGGATCACGCTCCAACAAGGCAGCCAGGGGATCGCGCGGGCGCAACATCACCACGCCCGCTTCGTTCAAGTAGGGATCACTGCGATAGCCTGGGTCACCGTTCTCGGTCTGATTAAAACGATTCAGCAGCTCGTCGCCGTAGAGATCGGTGCGCGGATCAACCCCGACCGGGTACTGCGGCAGATACCACGCCAGGAACCCGCCCCAGTCAAAGATGTTCCACAGCGGACCCGGCGCGGGATGCTGTTGCAAGTAGTGCACGGCATCGACCGGGTACATAGCGGCAATCGTGCGCTGCAATCCTTCTTCGTTGCATCCGGCAGGACGCGCGAGCAACAGTAGCAGCAGCCCAACTGCGGAAAACACACCCGCGAGTTGCAGTGGTGTTTCTCGCGCCTCGGGTTCGCCATGCGCGCGCGCCACCTCCGCCAGGCATGCCGCCGCGATCGTGCACTGGAACCAGGCGTCGCGCATGGTACGGAAGGCAAGAGCTGTGGCTATCAGCAGCAAGAACAGCTTGAATAGATCGAATTTCTTCTGGAATCCGACCACCGCAAAGGCGGCGGCGGCCAGCAGAAGCTGCACGTAGCTTCCGTAGAAGCGCAAACGGAACGGCTGGAGCTCCTGCACCATCCGGTACGGGACCTTGGCCTGCGAGTAGTGAAAGACTACGGCGTACAGGTGATACGAGTACGGGGTGAGCATCGTGGCCAGCACGCAGAGGACAAACACGGTCGCCAGAGCTGTGCTGGGAAGACGCCGGGGCGCGATGTAGTCGGGCAAGAGATGAGCGCGTTCGGCAAGCTCTTGTACAACATTGATTGCGAGCAACACTCCCACTACCGCCAATCCATAGATGAACTGAATATGCAGATTGGCCCACACGAGAAACACTGCGGGCAGCCAGTACAGGGGCTGCACCCGGGCGCTGCGCTGCGCGTCGAACAGCAGAGTCAGCACCGCGCAGAACAGCGCAATGGAGAAGAACACCGGCCGGGGCACAATCCGCAACAGCAGAAACGAATAGCAGCAGAGCACTGTCAGCACAGAAGCGAGCCAAAACTTACCCGAAAGGCGGCGCGCCATCCAGAAGATGCTGAATACCACGAGCAGCGTGAGCGCCGTGCCGTAGAGGGCCACGCCGACCAGTCCGAACCACGCGTAACTCCGCGAGAGCAGGACCTCGTATCCCCAGCTATACGCTGCCCAGGGACGAGTGGCTGCGGTCCGCGAAAGAATGCCGGTGTGCGGAAACGCGCGATGTTCAACGATCCAGTCGCCTGTCTTGAGGTGCCAGCCGATGTCGGACCCCAGCACTGAGAACTTGCGCTGCATGCTGACGAAGCCGGCGCCGGCGAGCAAAGCCGTGAGCGTAAGCAGTTGCAGCAGGCGAAACCAGAGCGCCCGGCTCACTGCGAATTTTGACCCGCAGCGTTGGAGGGGATGACCGGGATGTCGAAATAGAGAAGTTCGTTGCCGCCGGCATCGCGCACGCCTGTCAGATAAAGGTGAGCGCCGGCGACGGGCTGCTTCACTCCCGCGATGTCGAAGAACAGGAATCCCGATCGCGTGGTGTGCGGCTCGACCGCCTCGGCGGCGAAGTGCGCCGCCATGATCTCCTCATACTGCTTCTGCGCCTTCTTGTTCTTGTTGCCGGAGAGCGGAATGGGACCGACACGCGCGGGCACGGTGCCGTCGCCCTGGATATGCGCCACGCGGCGGAAGACGTCGTCGGTATCCAGCGACTCCAGCTTGGCGCGGCCGGCGGTCACCAACTCGGCGTGCATGTTGTTTACCGCGATCGGCTGGTCGCCGTCGTTGGTAATGACGAGCAGCACCGGCAGGATTTCGTCCTGAGCATACGGCGTGATGAAGATCTGGTCCTTCGGCGAGGTATTGTACAGGTCGAGCGCCGCCGTCACCTTGTCGTTCGGATGGGCGTCCTTCGAGGCGTACGTGTTGGCGTTTTCCGGATGCGGCGGAACGAAATCCTTGTAGGCCCAGAGGGCGACGGGCAAGGACGCAACCGCAGCGACGGCGGCGGCCATGCAAAGAACACGGCGAGAGAGCATGAAGCGATTATCCGCTCTCCTCGCGCGCGACTCAATACGGCATCGCCGCGCTTGACTCGCACTCTGCGCTGACATACGCTCGCAGTCTGTCCGCGAAAGGAACCCGATGACGCTTTTGCAATGCTGCGACGAGGGCCCCGCGACCGTCTCGGTCGAAGCCACTGTGGAGGACGCGATACGCACCATGATTGGCAGGTCCGTCGGCGCGGTTGCGGTCATCGACGACCACGGCATCGTCGCCGGCATGTTCACCGAGCGCGACGTGCTGGCCAAATTCGCGCTCAGCGGGCGCGATCCGAAATCCACCCCGGTGCGCGAGATGATGAGCCCCATCGTCGAGATGGCCACCGAGGCCACCACGCCGAGCGAGGCGTTGCAAACGATGGTGGAGCGGCACTATCGCCACATGCCCATCGTCGACGAGCGCGGCAAGGTGCTGGGTATTTGCTCGATTCGTAACATTCTCCAGGCGCGTATCGACGATTTGCTGGAGGAATTGGACAAAAAAACCGCCGCCAGTGCGCGATAATTTTGCCGCCTCTGCGAGTCGTAGAATCATGCCCTACCAAGGAGCTTCGCGATGATTCGCATGACAAATTCCACCTGCCGGGTCACGCTGCGTTTGGGCCTGGTGCTTTCCTGCCTTTTAGTCATCGCGGTCTTCACAACACTGCCGGCCCAGGCACAAACGCTGACGACGCTACACACGTTTACTGGCCAAATGGACGGCGGCGCCCCGGAAGGGCTGGTCGCGGTTGATCGTGCGGGGAACGTGTATGGCTCGTCTCCGGACGGCGGAAGCCACCGCGGCGGCGCCGTCTTCCGCGCCAGCTCTAGGAATGGCGCGTGGACCCTCACACCGATATACGATTTTCAACGCGGCCAGGACGGCTCGACTCCGCTGGCAGGCGTGACCCTGGGCCCCGATGGCGCGATATATGGCACAACTCTGTATGGCGGCGGAACCGGGTGCACCGACAACATGGGCTGCGGCACGGTCTTCCGGCTGACGCCGCAGGCGTCGTTCTGCCGCATGGTGCTGTGCCCGTGGGCCGAGACCGTCATCTACCGCGCCGTCAATCCCAGCGATCCATCCGTCTTGTTCGGTGGCGTGATCGTTGACAACGCAGGCAACTTGTACGGCATGAGCCTGGCGGGCGGCACTAACAACTGCGGCGCGGTGTATAAGCTCTCGCCTTCCGGCGGCAGCTACACGCTAAGCGAGCCTTACAGCTTTCAATGCGGCGACGACGGCGCTGATTCCGAGGGCACCCTGGGCATGGATGCCGCGGGTAATCTCTACGGCATGGCGACTTACGGCGGCCAGTTCGGCTACGGTACGGTTTTCAAACTGGTGCACTCGGCCGGCGGATACACCTTCCAGCTCCTGTACAGCTTCACCGGCGGTGCGGATGGGGCGATGCCGGTGAGCAACGTGGTGCTCGACAGCGCCGGGAACGTGTATGGCGCCAGCGGCGAGGGCGGCGGAATCTTCCAGATCACGCCATCGGGCACATTCACCTTGATCGACACACAGGCGTCTTTCATGCAAGCTCCCATCAGTATCGATTCAGCGGGCAATATCTACGGCACAACCTACACCGGGGGTACGCACGATGCTGGCAGCATCTTCAAGCTGGCGTACTCCAACGGCGTCTGGACACACACCATCCTTCACAGCTTCGACGGCAACGATGGCGCTCTGCCCTTGAGCGGCGTGGGCTTTGATGCCAGCGGCAACCTCTATGGGACGAGCACTTCTGCCGGGGGACCTGCGAACGACGGCACGCTGTGGCAGCTTACACCGTAACAACGGGACAGCGGAGGCATCCAATGAATCGCGCGCAGAAAAGTCCGGGGCGTATCCGACATCTGGGCATCGGAATGATTGCAGGCTCGATGCTGCTGGTCAGCTTGCTGGCGGCCGCAGCGGCGCAGGCGCAGACGATCACGGTGCTGCACTACTTCAGCGGCGGCCCGGATGGCAGCGGTCCACAGGCCGGGGTGGCGCTCGACCGCGCGGGCAACGTGTACGGAGTCACGCCCTACGGCGGCTCGCGCATGGGGAATTGCGTCGCGCTGGGGGGATGCGGCGTGGTCTACCGTGCTGCGCCCAGAAACGGCGGGTGGACCTTCACGCCGCTGCACATCTTCCAGGGCGGCGACGATGGCGCTGAACCGTGGTCGACCGTGACCGTCGGCCCGGACGGCGCGCTTTACGGCACCACATTGATCGGCGGCGGAGCGGGATGCAGCAACAGTTGCGGTACCGTCTTCAGGCTCGCGCCCTCGGCCTCGTTCTGCCACATGGCGCTGTGCCCCTGGACCGAGACGATCATCTACCGCTTCGCCAACGATCCTAATGGGCTAGGCCTGCCGTTCGGCGGCGTGATCTTCGATGCGGCAGGCAATCTCTACGGCATCACTGGCGGCAGCGCCAATGGCGGCGGCGCCGTTTACAAACTTTCGCCTGCGGGCGGTTCGTGGACGCTGAGCCTGCTTTACAACCTGCAATCCGCTACCGACGGTGCACTTTCGATGGGCACGCTGGCGATGGATGCGGCGGGCGATCTGTACGGGACCACGACCTTCGGCGGCGCCAACGGCGATGGGACCGTGTTCGAGCTGGTGCATTCGGGCGCCGGATATACGTTCAACCTGCTGTACACATTCACCGGCGGCAATGATGGCGGCGACCCCGAAGCCGGCGTGGCGCTAGACGGCGCGGGCAACGTCTTCGGCGATACCGCATTTGGCGGCGGCGTCTTTGAGCTGACACGTTCCGGCAGCGAGTGGAACTACTCCGTCATCGTGCCGTTTGTGGGAGGGCTCGAGCCGCCGATCAGCCTGGATTCAGCCGGCAACATTTACGGCACCGGTAACGCTGATGGCTCGCATGGCCTGGGCTCGGTGTTCAAGCTGACCTACTCCAACGGCGTCTGGACGCACAACATCATCCACAGCTTCGGCGGAGAAGATGATGGGGTGCTGCCGCTGAGCAGTGTGGCCTTCGATTCCAGCGGCAACATGTACGGGACTACCAACTACGGCGGGAGTGGAGGGCACGGTACGGCCTGGCAGTTGACGCCATGATTGTCAGGATTTGTGCCACGGCCGCAGACGCGGGAGCCAGCGCGGAACGTGGCGGCAATACTCGTCGTAATCGGAGCCGAACTTGCCGCGCAGCGTGGGTTCTTCGTACGCCATAACGAAGACCACGACTGTCAGCACCATGGCCCCAGCCACGATAAGTGCGGTTCGGTTCGCGCGTCCGTAGATGATCCACAACCCCAACCATCCTACAAAGAAGCCCGAGTACATCGGGTTGCGCACGTAGCGGTAAAAGCCCACGACCACCAGGCGCTGCGGCGGAGCCATCGGCGCGGGAGTTCCGCGCCCGGAGCGCCCGAAGTCCCACATGCAGCGCAGCGCCACGGCGAAACCCAGTGCGGAGGGAATGGCCGCGAGCCAGCGCCATCGCCATCGCGCCGCACCCGACAGCTCCACGCGAAAGCCCAGCCACGACGGCAGCAACCAGAACCAGAGGCCGAGAAACGCAGCTCCGACCATAAGCGATGCGATGGTGGTCAGCCAGGCGCTGCCGGAGGTGGAATGTCCCGTGTCGACTGACTTTTCCGTCGTCATCAGTCTTCCCCGGCTCGAAGTATGCGCCCGCACGGCGGTGCCCGCAACATCGTATCGGGACCGACGCGGCGCCGCTGCACTGCGTCTTTACTGGGCGTTCAGCATCTATATTGGTAGCTGGGATGTTAGGATGAAACCCAAGGCCCCGATAGCCTGACGGGGCGTTCGAGTCCCGCAGGAGGATGAATGGCAAGCAACGCAATTGTGGAAGTGACGGACGCGAATTTTGACCAACTGGTGTTGCAGTCGGAGCAGCCCGTCATAGTGGATTTCTGGGCGACCTGGTGCGGCCCCTGCCGCGCGCTGGCGCCCATCGTGGATGAGTTGGCGCAAAGCTATAACGGACGCGTCAAGGTCGGCAAGATGGACGTGGACAAGAATGCGGCCACACCACAGCGCTACGGCGTTCGCGGTATCCCCACGCTGCTGGTCTTTAAGGGCGGACAGGTGAAAGAACAGATCGTGGGTTACGTCTCACGCGACGTCATCGAGAAGGCCTTGGAAAAGAACCTGTAAGCGTCAACAATTGATGAGAGGCGCGGCTGCGGCCGCGCCTTTTGTTTTTTGCGGAAAGCAACTTGCGAGTGCGAAGGAGTCACCCTCCGCTCTTCGCCAAAGCGTTAGCATACCCTGGCAAAGAGCGAACTGCGAATTGTGAAAAGCGGTGTTACTGCGTCAACCCCGACTGAAAGATCTCCAGCACAGGATTGTTTCCACTCGGCAGCAGCACGGCCTTAGTGGGCGAAACGATGTACATGATTCCCGCCGGAGGGCCGGTTACAACCGCGCGGCCCGTTGCATCAACCTGATAGGTCGCGGCATAGCTCTGAGTTCCCGTCCCCGATGGCCCGCTGGTGTTGGCGAAGCCGGCCAGGCCACCGTTGCCATCCGCCAGCAAGTAGCCGGTATAGTCCACCAGCGGCGACAGTGCCGGATTGATAGTCCCGCCCAAGTAGGTCCCGAAGAGCGAAGCATTGGTATATGGCGGGGCGCTCTGCGGCTCCAGCATGCCGAAGGCGACCGAGTTGTCCTGCCCCAGGATAAAGGCTTTGTCTTGGCCGACCAGATACAGGAGAGGCGCACCGTTGCCGAAGCCCGTCAGCACTACGCGTCCACCCGGCGAGACGGTGTACGACCCTTGACTGGTCTGCTGCATCATCGTGCCTCCACGGTTCTCGTCGAGGCGGACGCTGCCGTTGCCATTGCCGTCCCAGGTGCCAAAGCCGAGCACCACGTCGGCCACGGGGCTGCCGCCGTTCGGCGCGACAGCCGTGGTCTCAATCACCGTTGTCCCTTGCAGGAACGAGTTGTTGAACACGCTGGTCTGCTGTACCAGGATGCTGCCTACGACCAGTGGGTCGAGTCCGCTTATCGGGTCCGTAGCAATTAACAGCAGCTGGCCATTGTTTACAACGTAGTAGGCATAGTGATTGGTGTTGCCGTCAGAGAAGTTCAGCGTTGCCTGGCCGCGACCGGTCAGAGAGTTCACCGTCAGGAACTGCCCGGTGAACGTCCGGCTCACGGTGGTGCCGTTGTTGTTGAAGTCTTGCATGCCGTTGACGCTGCCTTCGTTGGTGAACTGCATCACGCCGGCGCTGGCATAGCGCTGCTGGGCATAATCCGCTCCCACAGTTCCGAAAGCGTAGTTGCCCGGTGGCGGCAAATGGAAGTTCAGGGGATTTGCCTGGTACAGCAGGCCCGAGCCGCGCGGGTTGGGGTCGGCATTGTCCAGAATCAATTGCCCCAGCCCTTGCGCGGAGAGCGTCAGGTGGAAGTTCAACGTGCCCAGCGACCCGGCATTGATCGACATCGTTCCCGCGCCGTTGCCGCCGATACTGTAGGTGCCGGTTATCGAAGTGCCGAACGTCGGCGAACCCGCGCCGGTATTTAGGTCGATCACTCCCGTGGTTATGTTGCCCAGCCCGTCAGCAGATAGCGAACCGGCAAGCACAAGCGCATTGCCGTTCTGGAAGCCGCTGAGCGAGAAGGCGTAGTAGCCGCTGAAGGCGCTGTTGGTCAGTTGCGCGTCGATGACGAGTTGCAGCGGCGCGGTGGCCGTTTGCTCTGCCGAGTCGGTCACCTGCACCATGAAGTTGGAGGGGCCACCCACCGTCGGGGTGCCGAAGATGACGCCTGTGTTGCTATCCAGACTCAGGCCCGATGGCAGCATGCCGGAAATGATGCTCCAGGTATACGGCGGCATGCCGCCGGCGGCGCCCAGCGTCGCCTGGTAGGGCACGGTTTGGGTACCCGCGGGCAGTTGCATCGTAGTGACCGTCAATGTTCCGGTGTTGATCGTGATACTAAGTTGCGCCGACCCAGGGTTGTTCTGGCTGTCGGTAGCCTGAGCCGTAAACTGAAATGTGCCGGTCGTTGAGGGCGTTCCCGCTATCGCGCCGGTGTTCTGGTTCAACGACACTCCGGGAGGCAAGCTGCCGCTGGTGATGTTCCAGGTGTACGGCGGCAGTCCGCCGCTGGCCGTTAACTGCGCCTGATACTGCTGGTTGATGATGCCCGCCGGCAGCGACGAATTCGTGACCGTTACCGGGGGCGCCAGGAAGGTAGAGATGTCGATCAGCAATTGCGTGCTGCTGGAGGCATACGCCAGGAAGGACCCGCTCTGCGTGTTCGCGGGTACGATGGCCAGGTTTGAAGTTGTCGCGCCATCGGACGCGTTCAGCGTCGACACCACCGGCTGCGCTCCTTGGCCCCACAATGTCAGATATCCAAGATGGCTTTGTGGAAGCACCGTGGCGTTCACCGCGTAGCCTACTCCCGCGGCGGGAACGTTGCAGCCGCTGCTCACCACCTGCACAGAGCGCTGGCCGCTGAAAGGGCCGCCGCTGGAGCGCGTATCCAACACCCGGCAAGGCGTCAGCGGATAGAACGACAATTGGCCCGCTCCTCCCGCGGGCGCGAAGTAGCCGTCGGTGTCGATGAGCAGGTCGGTGTCGTTATAAGCAAAGACTGAGATCTGGCCTTGGGTGCCATCCTGCACCAGGGCGGCGTTGGCGGTCGTCGCTCCCGTGGACGCGTTCAACGTCGAGGTACCGGGCATCGTTTGGCCCGTCGGCCATGCCGTCAGGTAGTTCAACGTACCCGTACGCGGAAGGGCTGTGAAGTTCAGGGAGAACGCCGCTGCATTGCTTGGCAGGCTGCATCTTCCCCCGATCGTGAAGTTCATCGGTTGTTGGGCATGCAGATAGTTGCCCCCAAGCCCGCTGCGCGTATCGACGATGCGGCAAGGCGTTACGGGATAGAATGCCAGCGCCGACGGGTCCGTCACTGGAGAATCGAAGTAGCCATTGATGTCAATGAGGACGTCAGCGACGTCAGAAAGGTACACGTTTACGGCGCCGCCCGTGCCCGCAACAGTGATGGCGGCGTTTGCTTTTGTCCGGCCATCGGAGTTCATCAGCGAAACCACCGGTTGCGGCTGACCCGTCGGCCAAATCGTCAGGTAGCCAACATGCATGTGATTCACGGTGACAAGCGTTACGTTCAGCGAATAGGCCTTTGCCGGCAGCAGGCTAGGAAGGTCACAGCTGCCGGATTGCGCTAGTTGCGGCAGGTTAAAGGTCATCGCCCCCTGAAAACCATGGCCGCCAGTCTGCTGGCGGGTGTCGACCAGGCGGCACGGGGTTACGGGCTCGAATTGCAGCGCGGTCTGGCCCTGGGCGGTGCTTAGGAATCCCAAGAATAAAGCCAAGGTGGACAGCATAAAACAGGTGGTTCGCATGTCGTTCTCCTGCGGAAGCCGGCTTGGCCTACAAACCGGAATCCCTTCGATACACCGCGGCACACTATCGCGCAGGCGAGATCAGGCCCTGGCGACCCATATGGCTGCTAAGGTGGTATCGGAAACATACACCTTTGTAGCTGAATTCGGCCATAGGTAAAGGCACGTAGTAATCGATTAGGTTCCTAGAAAGGCACCCGAGCACTTTTTGGGGACGGTTCTAACGCGGCCCTGCACCACGTGCCTTTGTGCCGGCGAATTCCTGCGGGTGCACGCCCTGTTTACGGTGCAAAATAGCTGGCGATGTCCAGGATCAGTTGCGTCGTGCCGTAAGCGTAGGCGTCGCTTTCGCCGTTGTGATTGGCGATGATCGCCATGTTTGACGAGGTCACGCCATCGGTGGCGTTCAAGTTAGAGACGCCTGGCATCGGATCACCGTCGGCCCACAACGTCAGATAGCCCAGCGGGCCGACCGGAACCACCGTGGCGTTGAACACATACTCCTGCGCGGCGGCCGGAATGCCGCAGGAACTGGATGCGACGTAGATGGGCGGATTGTGCTGGCCAGTGAATGCGCCGCCGCTGGAACGGGTGTCGATGACACGGCACGGCGCCAGGGGATACAGCGAGAGCCCGCCCGCGCCGGGCGCTGCGAAGTAACCATTGATGTCGCCGATGAGTTGCGTGTCCTGGTCGGCGAAGACGGCGATTGCGCCGCCTGTGCCGGCAGGCACGATGGCGGCATTGGCCAGGGTTGTGGCCGTGGGATTGTTCAGCGTGGAGACGAGAGGCTGGGGGCTGCCTGCCGGCCATACCGTCAGGTATCCCAGCGGCCTGCCCGCGACCGGCACCACCGTGAAGTTCATGGAATAAGCCAGCGCACTGGAGGGTAGCTGGCAGTTGCTGGCCTGGATTGGAAGGTCGCGCTCGTGCCCGCCGTGCAGGTATGGGCCGCCCAGGGGTCCGTTCTGTGCCGCGCATGTCGAAGGCGCGGCACAAAGGCAAAGGGTAGAACTGCAACGTCTGCGCCGCGGCCGGCTGGAAGTAGCCGTTGATGTCCAGAATGACGTCCGTCGAATCGCTCACATAGACGCTGACTGCGCCGCTCGGCGCCCGCGGGGACGATGGCTGCATTGGCCTTTACCCGGCCGTCGGGCGAGTTCAGCGTGGAGACCACGGCTGCGGCTCGCCCGTCGGCCAGATGGTCAGGTAGCCCACGCTCCCGTGCGCGGTACCACCGTGACGTTCAGCGAGTAAGCCGCCGCCAGGTTCGGAATTCCGCAAGCGCTCTGCGGAACCGCGAAGCTGCGCGAAGTTCCGCCCGACAGGTACGGTCCGCCGAAAGGCCCGGGCTGTTGACGCGTGTCCGCGATGCGGCATGGCGTGACGGGCACAAACTGGAGCGGATCGCGACGTGCTGCCCGAGGCGAGCACGGCAACGAGTTGCCGGACGGTACGGCTGCATAAACCCTGTTGTGATCTGCGATTGACCGGCGACGGCCGCGGCAGCTCTGCCAACAGAACGACACTCGTCGCACCGCTGCTCTCGTCGAAGCATCGTGAGCGTGCCCGTGGTAATCGTTATCGGCGAAGTAGGCCTTGCGGTCAAGTGTCGACGTCGACGGCTGACCGGCGAGAGCCGGTCGCAATCGTGCGTGGTGGAGAGCGTCGCGCCGTCGATAATGGTGGCGAACCATCTGCCGCTGTTTGCCACCAGCACCTGGTCACGAACGGGATCGACGGCCAGGGCCGCGGGATAAGCTCCCACCGCAGACGTTGGTGACTGCATAGGTGCTCCCGTCGATCACCGAAACGTGCCGGAATGGTAGTTGGCGACATAGATCTGGTTGGTGAACTGAGTTCGACGGCGATGCGCGTCGGATTCACTCCGACCGCAATCCTCGTGATCGACTGTTGCTTGCGCCGTCAATGACGGCCACATCTGCGCTGCCTGAATCGGCGACGAAAATCTGGTTCGTGGCGCTGTTCACGGCGACGGCATAAGGCCGCGTGCCGACACTGATGGTGCTGGTGTTGTTGCTTGCGCCGTCAATCGCCGTAATCGAATTCGCGTTGTAGTTGGCAACATAAATCTTGTTGGTGACCGCATTCACCGCCACCGCGAATGGGCCCGTACCGGTGCTGATTGTCGAGGTGTGGTTGGTCGCGCCGTCAATGACCGTGACCGTCGATGCGTTGGTATTAGCGACGTAGATCTTGTTGGTGGCCGCGTTAACGGCAATCGCATTGGGGCTGGCGCCGACGGCGACGGTCGCAGTGTGGTTGGTCGCACCGTCGACGACGGTCACGTTGTTGCTGTTCTGGTTGACGACATAAACTTTGTTGGTGGCAGCATTCACCGCGGCGGCGATGGGATAGCTGCCGGTGGGGACTTGGGTGAGCGTCTGGGCCGAACTGGAGATAGCAACCGCTAGCAGCAAAGCTGCAACCGCGAACGCGCCTGATTTCATGGGGGTCTGCATTCTCCTGGTCGACGCAAGGCCCGGTAGAGCGGCGCCCTTCGACTGCGCTCAGGGCAGGCTTTCAGCGCCGCGTCACGCCGTGCCATTCCACGACAGCCCGCTTCAGCGGGCGACACTATGAGGGTCTTCTGTTACGCCGGACAAAGCTTGCCGGCTCCGTGAGCGCATGGGTACAACGGCATGATCGCGCCGAGGTGATTGCCTGCACCATCGCGCCGTCGCTACCACGGATGAAGGGTGATTCACAGTGACCTTAAATGTGGAATCTGCTTGTCAGCAGTGATCTCAGGAAAGTTTCTTGCCGCGAGTGCAAGAATGGGAATCGGCTATGCCCGAGTCTGCGCCGCAGCCCATCTCTTAATTGTGGGTGCGTCCAATCGGCGGTCTCGCTAATGAATGATTCTCCAGAAAAGCGGTAGGATTGATGTGCACTCCTGGAGCCCCGATGACATCTGCACTAGCTGAGCTCGAACCGCAAGAAGTCTGGAAGCATTTTGCCGCCTTGGCGGCGATCCCGCGCGCCTCGACCAAGGAAGCCGCGGCCCGCGATTACGTCCTCTCGATCGCCGAGAAGCGCGGCCTGGAAGCCGTGCACGACGACGCCGGCAACACCGTCGTGCGCAAGCCCGCGCGGCCGGGACGCGAAGGCGCTCCCATGGCGCTGCTGCAGGGCCATCTCGACATGGTCTGCGAGAAGAACGAGGGCACGCCGCACAACTTCGACACCGATCCCATCAAGGTGTGTCGCGACGGCGACTGGCTGAAGGCCGAAGGCACAACGCTCGGCGCGGACAACGGCGTGGGCGTCGCGGCCGCGCTGGCGGTCATGGAGAGCACCGACATCGCGCACGGTCCGCTGGAGTTCGTCTTCACCATCGACGAAGAGACCGGCCTGACCGGCGCGGCAGAGTTTCCGCCGGGAATGCTGCAGCTCGAAATACTTCCTCAACCTCGACAACGAAGAGAAGGACACCATCTGCATCGGCTGTGCGGGCGGCATCAAGACGACCGCGCGCCGCAAGATCAAGCTTCAGCCCGCGCGCGGCGACAGCGGCTGGCGCATCAAAGTTTTCGGCCTCAAAGGCGGTCACTCGGGCGTCGACATTCATCAGGGACGCGGCAATGCGCTGCGGATTCTTGGCGGCGTTCTCGACCGAGTGCTGGCATCCGGGCACGCTGAACTCGCGAGCGTGACCGGCGGCAGTGCGCAGAATGCGATCCCGCGCGAGGCGTCTGTCGTGATCGCGGTCGATTCGAGTCACGAGCAGGATTTGCGCGCAATGGTCAAAAAGCTGGAGGACGAGTACAAGGCCGACCTCGGCAGCTTCGACCCAGACCTTCAGATCAGCGTGGAGAAGGCGGAGCGTCCTGCGAAAGTATTCGATGCCGATGATGCGAACCGCGTGGCCGCGCTGCTGGTCAGTGTGCCGCACGGCGTGCTCGCGATGAGCCCGGACGTTCCCGGCCTGGTGCAGAACTCCACGAACCTGGCGACCATCGCGACGAAGGGCGATGTCGTCGAAATCGTCACCAGCCAGCGCAGCGCTATCGAGAGCAGCAAGCTCGGGGCGGCACAGATGGTGGCAACCGTATTCCGCCTCGCCGGATTCGACGTGCAGAACTCCGGCAGTTATCCCGGCTGGAAGCCCGAGCCGCACAGCGACATCGTGCAGACGCTGCAACGGGTGCACGAGAAAGTCTTCGACCACCCCGCCAAGCTGATCGCCATGCATGCCGGGCTGGAGTGCGGCGTCATCGGCGAGAAGTATCCCGGCATGCAGATGGTGTCGTTCGGCCCTACCATCGTCGACCCGCACAGTCCCAACGAGCGCGTCGAGATTCCTTCGGTCGCAGGCTTCTGGAAGTATCTGAAGGCCGTGCTCGAGAACCTGTGAAACCCTGAATAACCACAGAGACACAGAGGAATCTTTGGTCTCAAAGCCTCTGTGTCTCTCTGTCTCTGTCGTTGATTGCCTTTGAATACAATCGAACAGTGAAGACCTGGGACGTAGTCATTATCGGCGGAGGGGTGATCGGGCTGTCGCTGGCGTGGCGCTTGCGGCACAGTGGCGTCACGGTGCTCATCGTCGAAAAGGGCGAGCCCGCGCGCGAGGCCACGCACGCCGCCGGAGGCATGATCGCGCACTGCGATCCTGGCAATCCGCCGGAGCTTCGCGAGTTGATTGCTGCCAGCGCGCGCCTGTATCCCGCCTTCGTTGATGAATTGAGGGCCGAGGCCTT
This sequence comes from uncultured Acidobacteriaceae bacterium, assembly GCA_963735915.1. Taxonomy (GTDB): domain Bacteria; phylum Acidobacteriota; class Terriglobia; order Terriglobales; family Acidobacteriaceae; genus Bog-257. Next base: position 135,231 of record CAVTMX010000015.1, read on the forward strand.
CGAGTCGCCCGACCTGCGCTGCGACGGCACCATCGCATTTTTTTCCGATGGCGAGGAGCCGCGATGCGAAGGCGCGCGGCCGCTCTCCGATGCCGAACTTGCCGAGATGGAGCCGCTGATTGCGCCGCCGGGCCTGGCGTACTTCCTGCCTGAATGCAGTGTCGATCCGCGCAAACTGGGCAGCGCGCTGGAGAAAGCCGCGCGCACCCTTGGCGCTGATGTCGTGACCGGCGCGGGGGTGAAGGAGGTCGCGGCTTTGGCTGGCCGCGCAATCGGAGTTCGCACCGCGAAAACATTCTATCCGGCAGCCGCGGTGGTGAATTGCGCCGGCGCCTGGGCCTCGCTGATGAAGCCCTTCGGCGTGCCGACCCGTCCGGCGAAGGGGCAGATGTTGTGCGTCGTCCCCAACAACTACGGGGCCCCAGGCGCATCTGCCATATCGCGCGGGCCGCTCCTTCGCCACGTGGTGCGCACCCCCGAGGTGTACATCATCCCGCGCAGCGATGGCCGCATGTTGCTGGGCGCGACGGTGGAAGATGTCGGCTACGACAAGCGCGTCGATCCGGATGTGGTGCGGCGCTTCCAGCGCGCCGCAACGGTAGCCGTGCCCGAAATCGCGCAAATGCGCATTCACGATGCCTGGGCGGGACTGCGTCCCGGCTCGCCCGACGGCCTGCCGATCCTCGGCGCAACTTCGCTGAAGGGCTATTACGCTGCTACGGGACACTACCGCGACGGCATTATGCTGGCGCCAATCACGGCGCAGGTAATGACCCAGGTGCTCACGGACAAGCAGTCGGAGTTTGATTTAGGGCCGTTCTCGCCGCTGCGATTCGGGTAAGCACCGAGACACAGAGGCACAGAGAAGGAACCGCTATAGCTCATCTCATGAATCGGTCGGGTTTGTATCAGGGCACGACCCTTCGGCAAGCTCAGGACAGGCTTTCAGTCGTGCCGAATGGTGCCTTTTTGATTTGTCATTCCGAGGGGGCCTTCAGGCCGACGAAGAATCTGCGGTTCGCCCGAGCATTCATAACACTGCGAGCGAACCGCAGATCCCTCGGCTACGCTCGCTGAAGCGGGCTCCGCTCGGGATGACAAAATAATCGAATGCTCGCCAGGCACGACTGAAAGCCTGCCCTGAGCTTGCCGAAGGGTGCCCCGATACAAAGCGAGTTGATCAGGCGCCCTACAGTACCTACTTCTTCTCCTGCGGCGGGAAGTTCTTGAACAGCTTGTCAATGGCCTTGTCCAGGTTCTTGATGTTCTTATTACTGTTGTCGCTGATGGTATCGGTCGCGTCGCCGCGCCACAGCAACTGCTTGTTCTTGGCATCAGCGATATCGACCACCAGCGTGCCCTGTTTGGTGACGTAGGTGTTGTAGACGGTCTGGGTCGGCGGTCCCCAATAGCCCCAGCCCCAGTACGGCCCGAAGCCGTAGTTCGTACCGACGGTCTCCTTCTGATCGTGAATGCTGTTGCTGTAGACCACCCACAGGTCGGGATTGGAGTCGACCTTGGTCAGGCCTTTGGCCTGAAGCTGCTGGTCGATGCCGCTCACGATGCGGTCGTTCCAGAAGCCCTTCGCGGGGTGCGGGCTCGGCTCCCACATGTAGGTATGGAAGCTGGAGAAGTTGGCCTGGCGGTCCCAGTCGGTATTGATCTTCTGGGCGAAGGCTGCGCTGGAAAGCAAGAGACTAAACATTACTGCGGCGAGAATCCGTTTCGTCATTGCTGATGGCTCCGTCTGGCCGATATCACCACTGAACAACCAATGCCTCGGTCAAGATACACTCCCGTCCGACGCACGTCCAGCGTTCGCGGCACGGGAACCCTTCCGCCACTCCTGACGTAAACTCTCCATGATGACCATCAACGGCGGGTCCCTTTGCGGCTGGCTATGGATCGGGTTTGGAGTGATCTGGCTGATCTGGGGGATCCGGGGCAAGCCGGTGCGGATGCGCGAGGGCGTATCGTCGCGGCTGTCGTATATGGTGCTGACCATCGCCGCGTTTTATCTGATGTTTGCCGGCGACATCCCGCGCGACGGGCTGCGCCTTCGGTTTTTGCCCGCTAGCCTATGGACGGAGGCGCTCGGCGTGGCCATCACCGCCGCCGGGCTGGGCTTCGCAGTGTGGGCGCGCGCATATCTGGGCGGTAACTGGAGCAGCTCGGTCACAGTGAAAGTGGGGCACGAGCTGGTGCGCAGCGGCCCCTATCGCTGGGTACGCCATCCTATTTACTCCGGCATAATACTTGCGATGTTCGGGACGGCGATTGAGCATCGCCAAGTGCGAGGGCTGATCGCGGTTGCGCTTTTGTACGCAGGATTCAAGATCAAGAGCCGGATTGAGGAGCAGGCAATGGCTGCGACCTTCGGCCCTCAGTACGCGGAGTACATGAACAGTACGGGAGCGATCGTGCCGCGGTTACGAGGGTGAATCATTCGACGCGTGTCGAGCTTCCTCGGTTTAGATCATCAACGCTCAACTAGGATGCCGGTCTTCGTCGCTTGTTTGGCACACAGCGCCCACGCCATCCTTGGCGTGTTGTGCGCCAGGCCAATCCTTCCGCGTGCATCCACCACAATGATCCCGCCGTGCCCCTTGAGCCGGGTCTTCACGTAGTACAGCGCCTGCTGCGCGGCCTCTTGCGGCGCCATGCCGTTCTCGATGCGATCGGCCGTCCACTTGGCCAGCACAAGTTTCATCATGGGCTCGCCCCATCCGGTGGTTGACACCGCGGCGCTGCGGTTGTCCGCATAGCAGCCGCAGCCGATGAGTGACGAATCGCCTACGCGCCCGGGCGCCTTGTTCAGCGTGCCGCCGGTGGAAGTGGCGGCGGCGATATCGCCATGCGCATCGACCGCAACCGCGCCCACGGTATCGTGCGAGCGCGTCGGCCCGAACTCATCCGGCATCTGCAAGTACGCCTGCTTCTTGGCCTCGCGCAGCCGCTCCCGCTCGCGCTCGACCACCAGCTCGTCGTTCGAGCACAACTCGATCCCGTGCTCCTGCGCGAAGCGCTCGGCGCCGGTCGCCACAAAGTACACGTGCGGACTCTCGGTCAGGATCTTCTTGGCCGCGCGGATGGGATTGCGGATGTGCTCCACGCAGCCCACGCCGCCCGCGCGCAGGGTGGCACCGTCCATAATGAGCGCGTCGAGTTGGACGCGGCCGTCCATGTTGAGGAACGAGCCGCGGCCGGCATCGAAGGCCTCGTCGTCTTCCATGGCGACGACTGCGGCCTCGACCGCGTCGAGCGAGTTACCGCCGCGCTCCAGCACCTGCCAGCCCTGGGCGGCCGCAGCTTGCACGCCGCACAGATGCGCGTCAACGTCGTCTTCAGGGATGGCCCACGCGCCGCCGTGGACCAGAATAACTGGATCAGCCAATCGCGACCTTCTTCAGAGTGGATTTGGAGCTCAGAGGCAAACGCGACAGGATAACAGATCAAGGTAGAGGGGGCCTTCAGGCTCGCGTTCGGGTCGGGACAAAAGATCGGGCGGGCTGAGGTCCAAGACCTCAGCCCGCTCCCTAATCTCAGAAGTGCCGAGACGCGGGCCTGAAGGCCCGCTCTACCTCGTCTCGAACACCTTCTCCATGCTCTCGTGCGTGACCGTGACGGTGCAGAGCTCGGGCAGCATCAGCCAGTAGCGATGGACCTCGGGATCGCCTTGCGCCTCGGCGCGCATCTCGGCGGAGGCCCAGCAGCGCACGTGGAGGAAGCGGTCAGGCCGCGCCGCGTCGCGATACAGCGTGTCGCGGCAGTAGCCCTTCGCGTGCATCAGCGTGTAGAGCTCGCGCAGGGTGTTCAGCAGCTCGTCTTCTTTGCGGGGGAGCGCTTCGAGCACCGCGACGGAGAAGATCCCGTCAGCCATAATCTTTCACCTTAGCGCGAGTTCACGCGCTCCTCGCGAGACCTGCGTGCCGGCGCGATATCGGAGTGCGCGCCGAAGAGGAACCGCGGATAGCGCACGGCATTGAACTCGGCGCCGATCAGGATGACCATCGATACCAGATACAGCCAGATCAGGATTGCAATCGCCGTAGCCACCGAACCGTAAATCGCACTGTAATTGGCGAAGCGCCGCAGGTAAACACCAAACACGATGGTCGACACGAACCACAGCACCGTGGCCAGCACTGAGCCCGGCAGCACGCGGTGCCAGGGCTGCGTGCGCGGCACACCGTGATGGTAGATCAGCCCGATGACCGCGATGCTGGTGAGGGTCGCGATGATCCAGCGCAGCGCCGTCCACAGGCCGAGAATGTACGGCCCAAGCTCGTGGCCTACGCGATACACAATCCACGCCTCGATCTGGTTGCCGAACACCAGAATGAACGACGCGAACACCATCGGGATGCCGGCGAGGACCACCAGCAGGAAGGCGATCAGCCGTTCCTTCACCAGCCCCCAGGTCTTCGGCATCTGGTAGGCGTTGCGGAAGCCCTCCATCCAGGAGATCATCACGCCGGAGCCGGTCCACAAGGTGAGGCCGCTGATGGTGACGATGAGCTTGACGTTCACCGGTTTGTTGCCGGTGAAATATTGCAGGACGGCCTGGCTGGTGCCTTCGGGGAGGATGCGCCCGAGCGCGTGGCCAACTTCGCGCAACAGCGCCTCGGTGGTATGCGATATCGAGAGCACGGAGGCCACAACCAGAATGGCAGGAAAGAGCGTGAGAATGGCCGAGAAGGCCGCCGCCTTGGCCACGGCGAACGCGTCGTGCTGAAACGCGCGCCACAGCGCCATCCTGAAGTGTTGGAAAAACCGGTTCATGCGAGAGTCAGGGGAAGTTTACAGCAGGGGCGTGTAGTTGTCGGCTGCTCGATGCCAAACACCATCCCTGTCCGCTTCTCAGGGACAGGTCAGGTCTGAATGAGATGGAAGTTGGTGATGAGTACTTTCGAGCAGCTTTACCTCGGTTCCTACGGCCTCGGCTTCGAGCTGCACCGCAGTCGTAGCGGCTTCACTGGAAGAGATGCCGCCGCCCCTACCCACTCTTAGTAAACAGATTTGAAAAAAGCCCGCGTGAGCGGGCTTTTTTCGTAGGGCTTAAGAACCGGATTACTGGTGCGCGGCGGGCACGTTCTCCGGCTGCGCCGGAGGCACCACCGAGATCGCGTGCGTCTCCTCCTCGATCACCTCGGGCAGCGGACGCTCCAGCGCGTACGCCAGCACTTCGTCCATCGTGTTCACGAAATGCAGCTTCATCTGGTTGCGCAGGTTCTCCGGAACATCGGCCAGGTCCTTCTCGTTGTCGGCGGGCAGGATGACCTCGAAGATGCCGGCGCGATGTGCGGCCAGCAGCTTCTCCTTCAGTCCGCCGATGGGCAGCACCTTGCCGCGCAGCGTGATCTCGCCGGTCATGGCGATGTCGCGGCGCACGGGAATCTGGCTCAGCGCGCTGGCAATGGCAGTAGCGATGGTGATGCCGGCCGAAGGCCCGTCCTTGGGGATCGCGCCCTCGGGCACGTGCACGTGAATGTCGACGTTGCGATAGAAGTCGCGCGGCAGGCCAAGCGCTTCCAGCGCGAGCGCACGTAGGTCATGGCAGCCTGCGCCGACTCCTGCATCACGTCGCCCAGCTTGCCGGTGAGGATCAGCTTGCCCTTGCCGTCGACGATCGAAACTTCGGTGGTGAGGATCGAGCCGCCGACTTCGGTCCACGCCAGGCCGGTGACCAATGCCGACCTCGCTGTGCTCGTGAACTTCACTATCGCGGAACTTCATTACGCCGAGGTACTCGCCGACGTTCTCCGCCGTGAGCGTTAGCGCGAACTTGTCGCCTTCCTTCACCACCTTGCGCGCCACCTTGCGGCAGATGTTGCCGATCTCGCGCTCCAGGTTGCGCACGCCGGCTTCGCGCGTGTAGTTGCGGATGATCGGCTGTCAGGGCATCGTCGGTGAAGGCGATGTTCTCTTCCGTCAGGCCGGTCTGCTGGCGCTGCTTGCGGACCAGGTATTGCTTGGCGATCTCCATCTTCTCCGGCTCGGTGTAGCCGTGCAGCCGGAGCACTTCCATGCGGTCCTGAAGCGCCGCGGGGATGGTGTGCAGCACGTTGGCGGTGGCGATGAAGAACACCTGCGACAGGTCGTATTCCACGTCGAGGTAGTGGTCGACGAACATGAAGTTCTGTTCGGGATCGAGCACTTCCAGCAGCGCCGCCGAGGGGTCGCCGCGGAAGTCCATCGACATCTTGTCCACTTCGTCGAGCATGAAGACCGGGTTCTTGGTGCCGGCCTTCTTCATCATCTGGATGATCTGGCCGGGCAGCGCGCCGATGTAGGTGCGGCGATGGCCGCGAATTTCGGCCTCGTCGCGCACTCCGCCCAGCGACATGCGCACGAACTTGCGGCCCGTGGCCTTGGCGATGCTCATGCCCAGCGAGGTCTTGCCGACGCCCGGAGGCCCGACGAAGCACAGGATCGATCCCTTGGGGTTCTTCACCAACTGGCGCACGGCGAGGAATTCCAGGATGCGCTCCTTGATCTTCTCCAGCCCATAGTGATCTTCGTTCAGCGTCTTCTCGGCGACATCGATATTGCGGATTTCCTTCGAGCGCTTCTTCCACGGCACCGCCAGCAGCCAGTCGAGATAGTTGCGCGAGACCGTCGACTCGGCCGACATGGGCGGCATGGCTTCCAGCTTCTTCAGCTCCTGCAGCGCCTTCTCGTGCACCTCGTGCGGCATGCCGGCGGCGTCGACCTTCTTCTTCAGCTCGTCGAACTCGCTCTTCTCGCCGCGGCCCAGCTCCTTCTGGATGGCCTTGATCTTCTCGTTGAGGTAGTACTCTTTCTGCGCCCGCTCCATCTGCCGCTTCACGCGCGACTGGATGGTGCGATCCATGTTCAGCTTTTCGATCTCGACGTCGAGCACGTCGGCGATGCGGTTCAGCCGCTCGGCGGGATCGAAGATTTCCAGCAGCTCCTGCTTCTCTTCGATCGAGAGCTGCAGGTTGGCGGCGATGGTGTCGGTGAGCTTCGCCGGATCGTCGTTGCGGACGGCGGCGATCATGGTCTCGTAGTTCAGCGACTGGCAGAGCTTGACGTACTGCTCGAACAGCCCGGTGACGCGCTGCATGGCGGCTTCGACCTGCGGGCGTCGGCTCGGCGAGGTACTTGGCGGTGCGGATGGTGGCCTCGAAGTAGCCGTCAGTGTCGACGACCTGCAGGATCTTGCCGCGCTCCAGGCCCTCGACCAGCACCTTGATGTTGCCGTCGGGCAGCTTCAGGCTCTGCACGATGTTGACGATGGTGCCGACCTGGTAGATCTCGTTGGGCTTGGGCTCGTCGATGCTGGCGTCGTGCTGGGTGGCGAGGAAGATCTTCTTGTCGCCGGCCAGGGCCTCTTCCAGCGCGCGCACGCTGGACTCCCGGCCCACCACGAAGGGCGTCATCATGTACGGAAAGATGACGACGTCGCGGATGGGCATCATGGGGAGTTTCTTGGTTTCGAATTTCTCGCGCTGCGTCACTAATAACCGCCTTGTCGTTTCAGAGCGGAATGGCCGCTCTGGGTAAAAAAAGAATAATTGCGCTGAGTACCCCGCGCCCGCCGCACCAATGCGGCAACTGAAGCAAGAATATCACGCTCGGGAAGAGGGCAGAAGGTACGAAAGTACCACGTGCTGAATGACTTCGGCTCATCGCACGCGAGCGGCAGTATTGGCAGACTGGCTATAACGTCTGGATGCGGTCTGTTCAGCAACAGATTCGTGGTGCCCCAGGTTAGGCTGGCCGAACCTGGGGCACAAGTTGCACCCATAAGGTACAACCCACAAAGCGGGGCGCCGCGACCAGCGGCCGCCAGGTTCATGGTACTTTCACAATCGTCGCGCGCTCTGCCGTTGTCGCGGGCGGCATCTGCCCCTAGACTGGGTATTCGGAACCGAGGAACTCATTGGCTGAGGCGATCATTCAGGCCCGCGCGGTCGAGAAGTACTACTCGCAACCCGACGGCAATCGCATCGAGGTAATTGCGCCGACCGACCTCGACGTCTGCCCGGGCAAGATCATCGGCCTGCTCGGCCCGTCAGGTTCGGGCAAGTCTACGCTGCTACGCATGCTCACCGGGCTGTCGAAACCGTCGTCCGGGCACGTGCTGTGGCACGGCAAGCAGATGGACGGACAAATCCCCAACGTCGCCATCGTCTTCCAGAGCTTCGCACTGTTTCCCTGGCTCACGGTGCTGGAGAACGTCGAGGCGCCGCTGGTGGCGCGCGGCATCCACGCCATCGAGCGGCACAAGCGCGCGTTGAAGATGATCGACACCGTCGGCCTCGACGGTTTCGAGACCGCGTACCCCAAGGAACTCTCCGGCGGCATGAAGCAGCGCGTGGGCTTCGCGCGCGCGCTGGTGGTCGAGCCCGAGGTGCTCTTCATGGACGAGCCTTTCTCCGCGCTCGACGTCCTCACCGCCGAGAATCTGCGCTCGGAGCTGCTGGAGTTGTGGCTCAGCAAGAAGATGCCGACGACCTGCATCTTCATCGTCACCCACAATATCGAGGAAGCCGTGCTGCTGGCCGACCGCGTGATCGTGCTGGGACGCAATCCGGCGCGCATCCGCTCCGATTTCGAGATCGACCTCCCGCAATACCGCGACCGCAAGTCGCCGCGATTCCTGGCATACGTCGACTACATCTACAAGACGCTGACCAAGCCCGACGAGCAGGCTGCCGCTCCAGGCAAAACGGCGCAGGTTTCAGGCAACGGGCAGCAACGCGAGCGCACCAAGTTCCAGATGCTGCCGCACGCGCGGCCCGGCGGCATTGCGGGATTCCTGGAGTTGCTGTCCGACCGCGGCGGCCGCGACGACCTGTACAAGCTGGCGGATGAGTTGTCGATGGATGTCGACGACCTGCTGCCTATCGTGGACGCGTCAGCCATGCTGGGCTTTGTCCATGTGCGCGAGGGCGACGTGGAGATCACACCCGAGGGCCGCACCTTCGGCGAGGCCGACATCCAGACCCAGAAGGCTCTCTTCCGCGAGGCGGCCCTGAAGAACGTCGCTATTCTGCGGCTGATCGAGAACACGCTGCACGCCAAGCGCGACCACGCCATCGGCGAGGAATTCTTCCGCGACATTCTCGACGAGCACTTCAGCGCCGATGAGGTCGAGCGCCAGTTCGGCACCGCGCTCAACTGGGGACGCTACGCCGAAATTTTCGACTACGACTCCGAGAGCGGGCGGCTCTTCCATCGCGAAGACGCTGACGTGGTGCCGGCGGCGGAAGGCGCCTGATGGCGCGCTCGGAGTCGTCTTCGTTCGGGCAGCCGGTCCGCATCCTGGGCAAAGGACCGTGGTCGCTGCTCCCGGCACAAACCTGGTCGGCGCTGACTGACTTCTTCCTCTTCGCCGCCGGGCTGTCGCTGTTTTACGCGCTCATTGTTCTGGCGCGGCAATGGTTCGGGCCGTTCAATCCGCACGTCGAGATTTCGCCCTCGCCTTGGCACCTGCCGATCTACGCTGCGTATTCGCTGCTGCGTATCACCATCGCGTACATTCTTTCGCTCGGGTTCACGCTGGTGTACGGCTACGTTGCCGCCTATAACCCGCGCGCCGAGCGCATCATGATTCCGCTACTCGATATTCTGCAATCGATCCCCGTGCTCAGCTTCCTGCCCGGCGTGATGCTGGCGATGGTGGCGCTGTTCCCGCATCACCAGATCGGCGTGGAGCTGGGCGCCATCCTGCTCATCTTCACCGGGCAAGTCTGGAACATGGCGTTCAGCTTCTATTCGTCGCTGAAGAGCATCCCGCGCGATATGCGCGAGGCGGCGAAAATTTACCACTTCAACGCATACCAGCGCTTCACCCAATTCGAGCTGCCGTATGCGGCCATCGGGCTGGTGTGGAACTCGATGATGTCGGTCGCGGGCGGCTGGTTCTTCCTGATGGCGTGCGAGATGTTCGTGCTGGGCTCGAACGACTTCCGCCTGCCGGGGCTAGGCTCGTACCTGCAAACCGCCGCCAGCGCGGGCGACACGCGGTCGATTGTGTGGGGCATCGCGACGATGATCGCCGTGATCGTGCTGCTCGACCAGATTGTGTGGCGGCCGGTGATCGCCTGGGCGGAGAAATTCAAGATTGAACAAATCGAAAGCACGGATGTGCCGCAGTCGTGGTTTCTTGAGCTGATCGAGCACTCGCGGCTGCTCAGGCGGCTGCGCAAGCAGGTGCTGCGTCCGGTGCGCGAGCGCGTCGGGATGTACTTCGCGCAGAAATATCATGCGCCCACGGAGGAGACCGCACCCGCGGCGTGGAAGGTGTGGGCGGGGCGGCTGATCGCGTCGATTGCGGTGCTGGCGGTGTGCTATGCCGTGGTGCGCGCCGTCGGCATGATGATGCAGATCAACGCCGGCGAATACCGGCAGATCATGGAAGGGGCGGCGGCGACCTTCGGCCGCGTGGTGGCTGCGCTGCTCATTGGCACGCTGTGGACGGTGCCGGTCGGCGTGGCCATCGGTTTCAATCCCAAGCTGTCGCGCATCGCGCAGCCGCTGGCGCAGATTGCCGCGTCAGTCCCGGCGACGGCGTTGTTTCCCATCGTGCTCTTGATGCTGATTCAGATTGGGGGCGGGTTGGGCGTGGGATCGATTCTTCTTCTGCTGCTGGGAACGCAGTGGTACATCCTGTTCAACGTGATTGCGGGCGCGATGGCGATCCCAACCGACCTGAAGGAAGCGTCGTCGCTGTTCAAGTTCAGCAGCGGCCTGAAGTGGCGCACGTTGATCCTGCCGGGCATTTTTCCCTACCTCATTACCGGACTGGTAACCGCGTCCGGGGGCGCGTGGAACGCCAGCATCGTCGCCGAATACTTTCGGCTGAAGGATCACACTTACACGACTGTGGGTTTGGGCGCGACCATCTCGCGCGCGACCGACTCGGGGAATTTCGCGCTGCTCCTGGGTTCGACGATCGTGATGGCGACGGTGGTCGTCACGGTGAACCGGCTGGTATGGCGGAGAATGTACCGGCTGGCAGCAACGCGGTACACACTAGAGACGTGAGCGGCTGGTGGAATATAGCGGTTCGAACTTGGCTGGTTAGGGAAGGAAGGGCGGAGTCAGGCTGGTGTCCGCCCTTCCAATTGGTGTCGTTACTTCTTCTTGGTCTTGCCCGGAACCGCCACCGGACCCGGCTTGGCGACCGGCGGAACATTGATGGTCGAGTTCGCGGCCCTGCTGCTGATGGCCGTGGGGCCAACATGCGCGGTGGGGCCGATGTGAATGGCTGACTGGGCGCTGGCGCCGACGGCAAGGGCCAACAGGGTTGCAAGGGTCATTAGGTTCTTCATGGTCTTTCATCCTTCGATTTGAATTGCTTCGCATCATGGCTCCTCTCTCGCGTGGGCCACTGCATAAGCTTTCTGTAAGGTAAGCGCCTGTAGGATCGGAGTTGTTCAGGGGCTGTCGCTGGAGTGTGAAACTTACGTAGCGGCTGAAGCAATGCGGCCGTGATGCAGTGCAACAACTTAGCGGCTGATTGTCGCTAAGACGACACGAACCAGGGGTGCATGGAATCCATGCCCCAGCTTCGCGTCCCTGGGGCACAATGCAATCCACGGGTAGAACGGGCCTTCAGGCTCGCGTCAGCGGCGTAGTAAAACAGTTGCGGCGCTGAGGTCTTTTGACCTCAGCGCCGCAATCTCCAAAGGGGAACTCGAGACGCGGGCCTGAAAGCCTGCCCTGAGCGCAGTCGAAGGGGCCCGCTCTACCTGTTTATCCCGCCTTCTCCATCAGCGGCAGGTTGACGTTTCGCTTCTCCACCATGTCGCGCGTGACCTCGAAGTCCTTCACACGCTTCTGGCCGGGCAGGGTGTACATCAGGTCAAGCATCAGCTCTTCCAGGATCATGCGCAGTCCGCGAGCGCCGACCTTGCGGGACATTGCCTCGCGCGAGATCGCGCGCAGCGCGTCATCCGAGAAGCGCAGCTTGACGTTCTCGAACTCGAACAGCCGCTGATACTGCTTGACGATGGCGTTCTTCGGCTTGGTGAGAATTTCGACCAGCGCGTCTTCGTCCAGATCGTCGAGCACGCCGACCACCGGCAGACGCCCGACAAATTCAGGGATGAGTCCGAACTTGATCAGGTCCTGCGGTTCGACCTGCGCCAGCAATTCGGTGTCGCGCTTGTTGCTCTCGGTGAACGCGGCTTCTTTGGCGTCGGTGCGGAAGCCCATGGAGCGCTTGCCCAGGCGCCGGCCGATGGTGCGCTCCAGCCCGACAAACGCGCCGCCGCAGATGAAGAGGATATTGGTGGTGTCGACCGGGGTGAATTCCTGGTGCGGATGCTTGCGTCCGCCCTGCGGCGGAACGTTGGCCACCGTGCCTTCGAGGATCTTCAGCAGCGCCTGCTGCACGCCCTCGCCGCGAGACGTCGCGAGTGATGGACGGGTTCTCGTCTTTGCGGCCGATCTTGTCGACTTCGTCGATGTAGATGATGCCGGTCTGCGCGCGCGCGACATCGCCGTCGGCGGCCTGCAGCAGCTTCAGGATGATGTTCTCGACGTCCTCGCCGACATAGCCGGCTTCGGTCAGCGTAGTGGCGTCGACAATCGCGAACGGCACATCGAGCATCTTGGCCAGCGTTTGCGCCAGCAGAGTTTTGCCGGTGCCGGTAGGGCCGATCAGCATGATGTTCGACTTGGCCAGCTCAACTTCCGTCCCGCGCTGCCGGTTCATGTAGACGCGCTTGTAGTGGTTGTAGACCGCGACCGCCAGCTTCTTCTTGGTCTGTCTGCTGGCCGATGACGTACTCGTCAAGGAATGCCTTCACCTCGGCCGGCTTCGGAAGCTGGTTGGGAGCGTAGTTGGGTTGCGCCTCGGAACGGTCGTCTTCCAGAATGGAATTGCAGACGGCCACGCACTCATCGCAGATGTAAGCGCGTGGATAATCGGTGGGCGAGGAAATCAATTTCGCGACGGCGTCTTGTGACTTGTGGCAGAACGAGCAGCGCAGTACTTCTTCGGAACCGGTCCTGGTCCTCACAGAAAACTCCTTCACAGCGCGCGCCAGCAAATTGCAATTACCGAACTGCTTTTCCCGGCCGCTCATGTCCGGGAGGGGCCGTGCTGCCCCATCGCGAAAGCTGCTGCTTCGGCCACCAGCAACCTGTCGCCAAAGCCCTTGGCCCTGGTGCGCCGTTGCGAGAACTATTGAACCACAAATTCCGCGTTTTGCAACGCACCGTTAGTGCAATGATCGAGTACCACTTTGGAAGCAGTTGCGGAAATTTTTCTCGTGAAAACCTTGCACAGTAATTACCCTCGCGAACTAAGTCTCTCGGTGATACTTGTGCTTAAAGATAATATCGTCCACGATCCCGTATTCCTTCGCCTGATAGGCGTTCATGATGAAGTCGCGTTCCACGTCGCGCTCCACCTTTTCCAGCGGCTGGCCGCTGTGCTTGGAGAGCAACTGATTGGTGATCTCCCGCATGCGCAGGATTTCGCGCGCATGAATGTCGATATCCGTCGCCTGACCGGAAAGTCCGGACATCAGCGGCTGGTGAATCAGAATGCGCGAGGTGGGCAGCGCAAAACGCTTCTTGGGCGCTCCGCCGGCGAGCAGCGTGGCCGCCATCCAGGCCGCCTGCCCGATGCAGATGGTCGTCACATCCGGCCGGATGAACTGCATGGTGTCATAAATCGCCATGCCCGCCGTGATCGAGCCGCCCGGCGAGTTGATGTACAGCGAGATGTCCTTCTCCGGGTCTTCGGCTTCCAGAAACAGCATCTGCGCGATGATCAGGTTGGCGACATTGTCGTCGATAGGAGTGCCGAGAAAAATAATATTGTCCCGTAACAGCCGGGAATAAATATCGTAGGCCCGCTCGCCCCTGCTGGTTTGCTCGATCACCATGGGCACAAGCATTGTGTATGAGCTCCTTGCAGTAGATCGTTATGAGTCCGTGTTTCGTAGTGTAGATCGTGGTTTGTAACAGGGCACGGCTTCAGCCGTGCCGAACACATGTTCTTTTTCTTACGGTGCCTTCGCTGAGCGGACGCTCACGTTTTGCGCGCCGGAGTCGAAGGACCTGCCGTTCGCCCAAGAAGCTATCACTACGCGGCAAACCGCAGATCCTCGGCTCCGCTCGAGGATGAAATCCCTGAAAGGCGCGCATTGTCGAAGGGACGTGCTGAAAGCAATCCCGCCTATGCGGACCTCCGGTAAAGAGAATCAAGCGTCTTTTCGTTGCGGAGGCGATGCCGAATTCGATCCAGCCCGCCATCCTCGTCAAACGCGCGCGCACCTGCTCGACCGTCTGCTTCGACTGCTTGGCCAGCGCCTCGATCTCGCGCTCGAATTCCTCGTCGCTGACCTCGATCTTCTCTTCGTCAGCGATCTGTTCCAGGATTAGCGAAGCCTTCACCTCGCGCAGCGCGGCTTCCCGCTGGCCGGCGCGCAGACGGGCGAAATCCATGCGCTTCATGTCTTCGGTCCGCATGCCCTGCGCCGCCAGGGCCCGCAGCCCGCGCTCCAGCCGAATGTCGATCTGCTCGTTCAACATCGCTTCGGGAACCGGGAAGTCGTTGCGCTTAACCAGTTCCTCGACCAGCTTGTCCTTGCCCTGATGCTGGGCCTCGTGCTCCTTCTCGGCCTTCATGTTTTCGCGCAGCCGATTGCGCAGATCGTCGACCGTGTTGAGGTCGGCGCTCAACTCCTTGGCAAAGTCGTCGTTCAGCTCGGGGACGCTGCGCGTCTTAATGCCCTTCACGTTGACTTCGTAGGTCATGGACTTGCCCGCCAGCCGCTTGTCGGTGAAGTCGTCGGCATACTTCACGTCGAAGGTGCGTTGCTCGCCGGCCTTCGCGCCGCGCAGGTTCTCGGTGAACTCGGGAATCGTGTTCTCGCCGCCGATCTCGACCATGATCTCGTCGACTTCGACCGGCTTGGCATCGGCTTCGCCTTCCTTCGGGCGTGCCTTTGAAGCTGACCACGGCAAAGTCGCCGTCGGCAGAGGCCGATCTTCTTCCACGGCGCTGATAGGTGGCATGCTGCTGGCGCAGGTTTTTCAGCGCGGTCTCGACCTCTTCATCGGTGACGTTCGTGTCCATGGTGCTGACACTGATGTCGTCGTAGCGGAGCGAGCTTGAACTCCGGCAGGACCTCAAATGAGGCCTTGAATCGCAGCGGTTCGCCTTCCTCCAGGTGCAGATCGGTGACCCGCGGCTGCGACACCGGCGCCAGGTTCTGCTTCTGCGGCCTCCTCGCGGAAATAGCGCGGCACCAGAGCCTCAACCACGTCGTCTTGATGTTCTTCGGCGAAGCGCTGGCGAACGATCGAGGCCGGTACTTTGCCCTTGCGAAAGCCGGGAACGCGCGCCAGCTTCTGATAGCGGCTGACACGAGGTCGTCGGTTTCCTTCTGCACGATGTCGGCGGGAACTTCAATGTTCAGCTCGCGCTGGCACGGATTCGATTCGTCTGCGGAAATGATGTCGGGAGTCGTTGTCTCAGTGGTCAAGAATTTGCCCTTATAACTTCAGATAGCGCGAACCTGCGCAAGAGGTAACGCCGAAGGCAGGCATTTCGCGGCGGCCAATGTTCAAGTGTAAGAGAGCGTTGCGACGCGGTCAAACTACGCGCGAGGAACGCGGGTAGAGCGGCGCTTTAGCGCCGCGTCACGGATGGCAAATCGAAGTAGAGCCGGGCTTCAGCCCGGCGGCGCACCTCTGCCATCGGCTTAAAGCCGACTGCATCAAGAGGGATGCGGCCGGGACGCGAGCCTAAAGGCCCGCGCTATCCCAGAGACCGGGTGCGTGTCGTCCGGGTCTGGACACCATTGGTCACCGGCTTCTTTCGGGCGCGAACCACACGGCGGCCGGTGGCCGGCTCAATCTGGGCGCCTTCCACTTCCAGTAGAGATGCGGGCTTGTCGAACAACTCGGCCAGGTAGTTGTCCTTGCACTCTACCGAGCAGAAGTGGACCGCGAACGGCAATACCGTGCGCTCGCGCCGCCACGCCGCATCGATGACCACCTCACGCCGTGCGGCCCGCGCGCCGACGTTCTCGGCCGCTACCCCGTTAATCCAGGTCTCGCCCGCTTCCTTGACTCTTCCGCAGTAGTCGCAAGCAAATTGCAGCATGTAGTTTGGAGTCTGATTAGCGGAGAATTGTTGTTCGGCAAAGCGCGGAAGAGGTCTCAGTCGCTCGCCGGCCCAACCAAAGGTGTGGAAGAAACTGGAGGCGTTTGCTGTCCGGAGGCATTCGGCGGCTGCAACGCGCGCAATTGCGTCAGTTCCTTGTACGTCTGCTCGCGGCGCTTGAGGACGCACTTCTGTATCCCGGCCGGAATCGCCTGGTCTTCGAAGCCGCTATAGAAATTCAGGATACTGTCGCGCAGCTCCGGCGAGATGTTCGCAAAATTGTTCGCCGCCAGGTCGTCCAGCAAGTCGCGGTAGGTGAAGTCGGCGAGCGGGTATTCGCCCAGCTTCGTCGGCTTGCCGGTGTCGAGGTCGATCTCGGGCGTCTCCAGCGTGCCCTCTTTCACCTGATGCAACGCCCGAGCGAACGCACTGGTGGTCTGGTCGACGCTCTTCAAGTACAGGTCTTCCGTCTTCGCGGAGGGCTCTTTGAAGTCGATCGCGCGAAAGGGGCCGACCTTGGGCACGACTTTGAACACCGCGGCCAGGAAATGCGCGCCCGGCCCTGGCTGCTTGTAGCCCGAGCCCCAGGACTTCTGGTAGTCGGCCTTGGATAGGTGATAGAGGAAGCGCTGCCGGTGGAAGTCGGGGATTTCCTTCTGCAACTGATCGCCCTTCACCAGTAGCGCGACCTTCGTGGTCTCGGGAATGATTTGGCTGACGCTGCGCCGATAGGTGTTGATGGCGAGCTGCTCGTTGGGCATCACGGTCTTCAGCTTCAGCCCATAGGTATCATCGAAGGCGCGCTCCAGCAGCGGGGCCGACACTTCAAAGCCGATGAAGTTGTGGTAATCCTCCGGGGCGTAGCGAGCCTTCGCCACCTGGAGCACGTCGAAGCCGAACTCCGTCTGGAGGTGCGCATTGTGATCGACATCGTAGGGCACCGACGGCCCATACTTGCGCGCCAGTTCCGGATACAGAATGCCGACTGACAAATTGACGTACGGATGACCATGAACGTCGGAAACGTAATGGGCCAGCGCGCCCAGCGCGAAGGCCAATTCATCCACGTCCTGGGCATCGCGAATCAGGTTCTCGACGAAATCGCCGCTGCGCACGTAGTGCGTCAGGTCGCTGAAGAACTGGTCGCCGAACGGGTAATAGCCGATGTCCTGAATGACGCTGCCGCCGTAAGCGTAGGCGTGCGCCTTGCGCAGGTCTTCGTCGGTGGCTTGCGGGTAGCGCGCCTTCAGCAGGGGAACGATTTGCTGCTGCCACAGCAGGTCAACAATTTCCTCGTGCGTCAGCACCGAGTACGCCGAGCACACCGGCGCTAATGCCAGCAACGCAATCAATAGGAGAGCACAGGACGTGGCGGGAAGAGGGCGCGAGAGTGCATTCAACATTGAGCTGTGGGACGCACGCTAAATGCGTCCCAGCAACAATAGCACCACCAGGATGAGCACAACCAGTCCGAGTCCGCCGGAGGGGTAATAGCCCCAGCCGCGGCTGTAAGGCCAGCGGGGATAGCTGCCAATGGATAGCACTAAGAGAATGACCAGCAGAATAACCAGCATGTTGAGTTCGGCTCCTTGAGCGTGATTAGCTCCCACTTCGCGAGTTGAAGCTGTTCGTTGGAAGCCGCAGGAGCTTTGTAGGATGCCTGAAGGCTTGCACCAGGGATGTTTACCCACAAGATTGTCATCACGAGGGGAGCGAGGGATCTGCTGTCCTTCCGAGTCACGAAAATCAGATTCCTCGCCGCGTTCGTAATGACAACATTGTGATTTGCGGTGCTACACTGCGAGGTTTCGCAGGCATTGCTCTATGGCAAATATCGCGCACTTTGAATGCAGCCGCTGCGGCGAACATTTTCCGCCCGAGCCTGCGCCGACCATCTGCCCCAAAGACGGTGGGCCGCTGTACGTCCGCTACGATCTGGGCGCAATCCGCTGGCACGCATCGCGCGACTCGCTGATCGGCGGCCCGAAGAACATGTGGCGTTATGCCGCGGTGCTGCCTGATGCGGAACCAGTCACGCTCGGCGAAGGCTTCACGCCGCTGCTGCCCAGCCGCCAGCGGCATTACCCTAACCTGCTCATCAAGGATGAAGGCCTGAACCCCACAGGCTCGTTCAAGGCGCGTGGGATGAGCGTGGCCATTACCATGCTGCGGCACTACTGCGTGAAGAAGCTCGCGGCGCCGTTGGCGGGCAATGCGGGAGGCGCGATGGCGGCCTACGCGGCCGCCGCCGGGCTCGAGGCGTACGTCTTCATGCCGAAGGACGTGGCCCTGGCCAATCGTCTTGAGGTCGAGGCCGCCGGCGCGCACTTGAAGCTGGTCGACGGCGCGATCAGCGACTGCGGGCGCATGGTCGCTGAGCGCAAAGCGCAAGAAGGCTGGTTCGACGTGTCGGCGCTGAAAGAGCCGTTCCGCGTCGAAGGACACAAGACCATGGGCTACGAGGTCGCCGAGCAGATGGGATGGACCCTCCCCGATGCGATTCTCTGTCCCACAGGCGACGGCGTGGGGCTCATCGGCATGTGGAAGGCTTTCGCCGAGATGGAGGAGCTCGGCTGGATCGCAGGCGGCAAGCGGCCGAAGATGATCTGCGTTCAGGCCGAGGGCTGCGCGCCAATCCCGAAGGCATTACAAGAGGGCGCGGCCTCTTCGCAGATGTGGCCCGAAGCGCACACGCTCGCAGCCGGGCTGCTCGTACCCAAGGCGTATGGCGACTTCCTCATCCTCGACATCATCCGTAAGAGCAATGGGACGGCAGTCGCTGTGAGCGACGACGCGATCATGGATAGCGTGAAGGAGATGGCATCTGTCGAAGGCATTTTCCCCGCGCCGGAAGGCGCAGCCGCGCTGGCGGCCTACAAGCAGTTGCTTGCGGCGGGACTCCTGAATGCGAGCGACAAGGTCGTGCTCTTCAATACCGGCTCAGGCTACAAGTACCCAGACGTGATGGCGAAGTACTGGCGCGGCGCGGGCGGGGCAGACGATCGCAAGCTCCCGGCGGGACGCAACATGGGCGGGATTATCGGGCCATGGTAGAGCGACAATTGGCACTTGGCACTTAGCATTTGGCAAAGGCGCAAGCTCCGGGTTGGATTGGCCAAGTGCCAAATGCCAAGTGCACATTTGCGGAGGTTCCTTTGCGAGACTTCGATAGCTTGTCGCAGAAAGAGATTCTCGCCCTGGCGATTTCGCTGGAGGAAGAGGACGAGCGCATCTATGCCGACTTCGCCGAGAGCATGCGCGAGAACTTTCCCGGCACGGCGAAGGTGTTCGACGAGATGCGGCAGGAGGAGATCGGCCATCGCCGCGAGCTTATCGACATCTACAAGCAGAAGTTCGGCGAGCACATTCCGCTGGTGCGCCGTCACGACGTGCGCGGCTTCGTACAGCGCAAGCCCATCTGGCTGAACACGCCACTGCGCCTGGAGCAGATTCGCGGCCAGGTCAGCGCGATGGAGGCCGAGACCCGCCGCTTCTATCAGCACGCTGCGGCGCGCGCGCAGGACGCCAGCATCCGCCAGTTGCTCGACGACCTTGCGGTGGCGGAAACCGCCACGTCGAGCGCGCGGCCGAACTGGAGAAGACCGAGCTCAAGCCTGAGGTGCGCGAGGAAGAGGACAAGGCCAAGCGCCGGCTGTTCGTCTTGCAGATCGTGCAGCCCGGCTTGGCGGGATTGATGGACGGCTCGGTGTCGACCCTGGCGCCGGTGTTCGCCGCGGCCTTCGCCACCCGCAATACCTGGGACGCCTTCGCCGTCGGACTGGCGGCGTCGCTGGGCGCGGGCATCAGCATGGGCTTTGCCGAGGCGCTCTCCGATGACGGCAGCCTCACCGGCCGTGGCACGCCCTGGCTGCGCGGCCTGGTTTGCGGTGCAATGACCGCGCTCGGCGGCATCGGGCACACCCTGCCGTTCCTGATTCACAATTTCAATCTCGCACTTGGGGTCGCCATCGCCGTGGTTCTGGTGGAGCTGGGGACCATCACTTGGGTGCGCCAGCATTTCATGGACACGCCGCCGCTCTCGGCCGCGATGCAGGTGGCCTTCGGCGGGGCGCTGGTGTTCGCCACGGGTATACTCATCGGGAATTCGTGAAGGCGGTCACGAATCTCTTAATAAGGTGTCATCCTGAGGGGAGCGCCCGCCGCGGTCTTTCCGACTCGCGCGGTTTGCGAGTCGGCGCGGTCGCCGCGCTCAGGATGACACCTCAAAGATCGTTATGGCGAAATTTCGCCAAATCGTGCTTTACCTGCTGCTCGCGTTCACTCTTCTCGCCGCGAGCACGCCGGCATCTGTCGGCACTGCCGATCCCACCCGCTATCTCACCGACATTAAGACTCTCGCCGCTCCGAACATGGAAGGCCGCGGGCCCGGCACGCCCGGCCTCCTGCGGGCTTCGCAGTACATTCGAGCACCGCTACAAGCTGCTTGGCATTCAGCCCGCCGGGAGCGACGGTTATCAACAGCCCTTCACCGTCACCACCGGCGCGACGCTGAAGGCCGACAACTCGCTGGCCGTCACCGACAATGGCAACAAGCAGCCGCTGAGCATCAATCAGGACTTCGAGCCCATCAGCTTCTCGTCATCGGGCTCCTTCACCGGCCCGATAGTGTTCGTCGGCTACGGCATCTCCGCTCCTGAGTTCCAGTACGACGACTACGCCGGCATCGACGTCAAGGACAAGATCGTCGTCGTGCTGCGCTATGAGCCGGAGAGCTTCGCGGCGAAGGCCGGCAATCAGGGCTTGACGCAGCATTCGCAGCTCGTCACCAAGGCCATCAACGCGCGCAATCACGGAGCAAAGGCCGTCATCCTGGTGAGCGGCAAGCTGCCCGAAGGCGAAGAGGACACACTGTTGCGCTTCGGCGGCGTCAGCGGGCCGGAGGACGTTGGCGTCATTTTGTTGCAGGTGAAGAACCCCATTGCCAACACCTGGTTCCGATCGGCAGACAAGTCGCTCGCTGATGTGCAACAGCAGATCGATCACACCGGCAAGCCCGCGTCGTTCGCTTTCCCGGAGTCACTGCAAGTCTCCGCCAAGGTCGACATCGAGCAGACCCACGCGCGCGTGGACAACGTGCTCGCGTATCTGCCGGGCAAGAGCGATGAGTACATCATCATCGGCGCGCATTACGATCACCTGGGACGCGGCGACTCCAATTCGCTGGCGCCTTCGCAGATCGGCCAGCTCCATCCCGGCGCCGACGATAACGCCTCCGGCACCGCGGGCGTGCTGGAGCTGGCGCGCCTCTTCGCCCCGCTGAAAGGACAACTCGATCGCGGCATCCTGTTTATGAACTTCTCCGGCGAAGAGTTGGGACTGCTCGGCTCGGCGTATTGGGTGAAGTACCCGACCATGCCGCTGGAGAAATGCGTCGCGATGATCAATATGGATATGATCGGACGCATTCGCGACAACAAGGTCTTCATCGGCGGCGTGGGCACGGGCTCGACGTTCAAGCCAATTCTGGAAACGGCGGGAAAGCAGACCGGCTTCAAGTTCGAGCTGTCGCCGGGCGGATACTCCGCCAGCGATCACACGTCGTTCGTCGCCGCGAAGGTTCCCGTGCTGTTCTTCTTCTCGGGATTGCACGCCGACTATCACAAGCCGTCCGATACCGCCGACAAGATCAACGCGCCCTCGGCGGCGCAGTTGCTCAACATGGTTGCCGATGTTGTGCTGCAACTGGCAAACGCGCCGCAGCGGCCGGCGTTCGTGACCGTCGCCGAAGACAGGCCGATGGGCGGCATCGGCGGTGGTGGAGGATACGGCCCTTACTTCGGCTCCATCCCCGACTTCGGTGAGGTGAAGGACGGCGTGCGCTTCTCCGACGTGCGGCCCGGCTCGCCGGCGGCCAAAGCGGGACTGAAGGGCGGCGACATCCTGGTCGAGTACGACGGCAAGCCGATCCACAACCTCTACGACTTCACCGACGCGTTGCGGCGCAGCAAGGTCGGCCAGGTGGTCGAGGTCAAGGTCCTGCGCGACGGGCAGCCGGTGAACGCGAGCGTGAAGCTGGAACAGCGCAAATGACAACATCCCTCGCCATCTGTTGTCATGCCGTTAACTCCTGCATTGAGATTTGGAGTTGTTCACGCTAGATACACATTCGGCTCGTCTTCGCGCTCGGCGATCCCTTCTGGCAGACGGGCGCCGTTGTACTCGGCCATGCGGTTCTTCCACTTCAGGAAGTCGCCGATGGTCTGCGGCTCAATGCGCACTTCGACGCGGCGCAAGCTGGCGAGCAGCAGGCCCATCTCTTTCATCAGTCCGACAGGGCTGCGCAGATCGGCGCGTCCCGGCTTGACGGCCAGCCGCACCTCGCGGCCTTTGCATTCCAGCAAACCCCAGTGGTGCGGCAGTTCTTCGCGCGCGATCATCCCTGCCGGCGCCAAGTACAAGCGCTTGCTGCCCACGCCGTCTTCGGGCGCGAGGCGAAACGGCTTGTGCGCATCGGCCAGAAAGTCGCTGCGCGACACTTTGCACTCCACCAGCACCGATTGGCACGAAGCCTTCCAGCCGATGACGTCGGGCACCTCGCCCGTCGCGCAGTACTGTTCGGTGAGCACGATGCCGCAGCCGAAGCGCGAACGCAGCCACTCCGCCGCGCGGGCGACTAGATGCACATGCTTCATCGTCAGAGATGCCTTCGCCACAATGAAGTTGTAGCGCGAATGAAGAGTGGTGGGGAGTGCCTGCGGAGGCGCGGGACGGATGCGCAGGCGGAAGGCATATTCACCACGGAAGCACGGAAGACACGAAATTTATTAAACGCTTCTGGACTCTGAGTCATCAGGCATCATCGTCTGTTCTGGCACTTGGCGAAATTCTATTCCGTGTCTTCCGTGCTTCCGTGGTGAAAAGCTTTGCAATCGTAGCCATCCCGCGAGTAATTGGTTGATGTACATTCTTGGAATGCCCCGAAACATCACCGGCAAATCGCTAGTCCTGAACCTGCTCGTGATCGCGGCTTCGCTTCCGCTGCTCGCCCAGGCGCCCCCGGCGAATTCTCCGTCCTCCCTGCTCTATCCCGGCGAGGAGAAGCACCTGCGCAATATCCGCCAGCTTACCTTCGGCGGACAGAATGCCGAGGCCTACTTCTCCGCCGACAACAAGATGCTGAGCTTCCAGCATCAGGGGCAGGGTGTGCCATGCGACCAGATTTACACCATGGCGGTGGACACGCCCGACGGCAAGCCGCCGACGCCCAAGCTTGTCAGCTCGGGTAAGGGCCGCACGACGTGCAGCTACATCTTCCCGAGCGGCGATCGCATTCTCTACTCCTCAACCGACGCAACCAGCCCCGAGTGCCCACCCAAGCCCGACTACTCGCACGGCTACGTCTGGCCGATTTATTCGAGCTACAAAATCTATACCGCGAAGCTCGACGGCAGCGAGAAGAAGCTGCTGACCGACGCTCCCGGCTACAACGCCGAATCCACCATCACGCGCGACGGCAAGCAC
Source organism: uncultured Acidobacteriaceae bacterium (assembly GCA_963735915.1). Taxonomy (GTDB): domain Bacteria; phylum Acidobacteriota; class Terriglobia; order Terriglobales; family Acidobacteriaceae; genus Bog-257. Next base: position 158,812 of record CAVTMX010000015.1, read on the forward strand.
ATCGTCTTCACTTCCACGCGCAACGGCGACCTCGACATCTACACCATGGACGCCGACGGCTCGCACGTAAAGCAGCTAACGCACGAACTGGGTTACGACGGCGGGCCGTTCTGGTCGGCCGACAGCAAGAAGATCGTCTATCGCGCCGAGCATCCGCAGACGCCGGAGCAGATCGCCGACTACAAGGCGCTATACGCGCAGGGGCTGATTCGTCCCGGCAACCTGGAGATTTGGGTGATGAACGCCGACGGCAGCAACAAGCACCAGGTGACGCACAACGGGGCGGCCAACTTCGCGCCGTTTTTCTTGCCCGACGGCAAGCGCATCATCTTCGCCTCGAACCTGGCCGACCCGAAGAGCGGGCGCGGCTTCGACCTCTACATCATCAACGAGGACGGCACGGGGCAGGAGCGCATCACCTACTTCCCGGATTTCGACGCGTTCCCGATGTTCACCTCGGATGGCAAGCGGCTGGTGTGGGCGTCGAACCGCAACGGCAAGGAGCCGCATGAGACGAACATCTTTGTCGCGGATTGGGTGGACTAGGCGCCCGCGTGCGCAAGTCAGGAGACGGACTCAGCGGAAGCGGGCGCGCCGGCGGCACGCGATTTCTTCAACATCTCCGCAATCTTCTGGCACATCGCGGTCGGCCCCTCGACCTTGCTCAGGAACAAGTCAGCGCAGGTAGCGTCGTCGGGTATTTCATTCACTCCCGAGTAGAGGACTACGGGAAGCTCCGGCTTATGTTGCTTTATGGTGCGGGCCAGCTCGGTACCGCTCATGCGCGGCATCAGCAGGTCGGTCAGCAGCAAGTCGACCGGCCGCGCTGAGAGGACCTGGAGAGCTTCTGCCCCGGAGGTCGCAGCGATCACCTCAAATCCGAACTTCTCCAGGACTGACTTGCGCAGCGAAAGCGGAATGGGTTCATCGTCGACACAAAGGATGATGGATTTCGCTTCAGGCATGTGCGCCTCCGTTGCTGCGGCTCCCGGCATCACCGGCGACCGCGGTGGCTTTCAAGATGGTGGTCGAGACATGCTCAGGCAGAAAGACGCGGAAGCAGGTGGCGCAACCGGAGGGGGTCCGGAAGCTGCGGAAGTGGATGGCGCCCTCGTGCTTTTGCACGATGCCTTTGCTGATCCACAAGCCCAGCCCGGTGCCCTTGGCGGCCTTGGTGCTGAAGAATGGCTCAAACAGTCGCTTCGCGACATCGCGCGAAATCCCCGATCCGGTGTCGCAGAGGGAGACTGCGATACCGCGGACACGCGTCCTGGGATCGGTGTGCTCGTGGATGCGAATGCGAAGCCGGCCGCCCTCCGGCATCGCCTGCACGGCGTTGCCGATAAGGTTGAGGAAGACTTGCTTCAGCTCGACAGGAAATCCGAAGACGCTCGGGTCGGTGCCATAGAGCTTCTCAACCTGGATGCGATTAAGCTGAAGATATCGCGACTGTAGCTCCAGCACGCTGTCCAGGACTTCCGTAACGGAAACCGAAGTTGGGTGCTGTGATTCGCGATAGAAGCCGAGCGTCTGGCGAACGATGTGTGCGACCCGCAGCAGTTCCTGCTCGCCCAGGTTGGCGTAGTTGCGCGCCTCCTGGTCGAGCGAGGGATGGTCACGCAGCAGATAGAACGCGTTGATGATGGCTTCCAGCGGGTTGTTGATTTCGTGCGCGATGATGCCCGCGACCCGGCCCATGGCCGCGAGCCGTTCCGCTTTGCGCAGAGCTTCCTCGGTCAGCAGTTTGGAGGTGATGTCGCGGTTGATCTCCAGGATGGTGCTCGCTGTTCCATTGGTCTCGGTCTTCACCGCCTGCCGGCTGGAAACGACGACCTCGTGCCCATCGCGCGCGTAGTGAATCAGGTCCCCTTCCCACTTGCCGTGCATCAGCAGCTCGTTTTGCCAGCTTTCGTTGGTCTGGTGCACGGCCTGGGTGCGCAAGAGTTCGTGGAGGTTGCTGCCCCGCACCTCTTCGCGGCGCCAGCCATATAACTCCTCCGCGCCGGAATTCCAGAACTGGATGACGCCCTGCAAGTCAGTGACGATGATGGCCTCGCTGGCCAGTTCCAGCAGGTCGGCGCGCTCGCGCAGCGCCTCGGTGCGTTCAGCGACGCGCTGCTCCAGGTGCTGGTTCAGCGTCTCCAATTGCCGCCGCTTGCGATGCAGCTCGGCAAAGACGCTGACCTTGGCGCGCAGCAGCTCGGGGACGACGGGAACGGTGATGTAATCGACCGCGCCCTGGCGATAGCCCTTCACGCGATCCACATCGGTGAGGTGGACGCCGGAGATGAAGATGATCGCCGTCTTCTGGAAGCGCGGATGTTGGCGAATCATCTCGGCCAGGTCGAAGCCGTCGATGTCGGGCATGCTGACGTCGGTCAGGACGATGGCGATGTCCTTCTTCAGCAGGTGCTCGAGTGCCTCAGTGGCGGACGCCGCCTTGATGAGGTTTTCGCCCAGCTCCGCCAGAATTACTTCGTAGCTGAGGAGCTTCGCAGGCTGATCGTCGACCATGAGAATGTTGACCTTCTCACTGGCGTCGGTCAGGTTAGCGTAGCCGTCGTTTTGCACCGGTGACTTTTCCAAGGCAGCAACCGTTGCCATAAATTTCTTACCTATGTAGCCACATACGCAATGCCGAGAGCAATTGGTCGGTATTCACCGGCTTGGCCAGATACTCTGAGGCGCCGGCCTCCAGGCACTTCTCGCGATCGCCCTTCATGGCCTTGGCCGTGAGCGCGATGATGGGCAGCCGGCGGAATGCAGAATTCTGCCGGATGACCTGCATCGTCTCATAGCCGTCCATCTCGGGCATCATGATGTCCATCAGCACGATGGCCACGTCCGGAGTCGACTCCAACGTGGCAATGGCTTCGCGGCCGGTGCTGGCGGTGAGCACGTTCATCCCACGCCGCTCTAGAACACTGCTTAGGGCGAAGATGTTGCGCACATCGTCGTCGACGACCAGAACGCGTTTGCCAACCAGCGCCTCGTCGGAGCGATGCAGACGGTCGAGCATGTTCTGCTTCTCCGCCGGCAGGTCCCCCACCACACGATGCAGGAATAGCGCCGTCTCGTCGAGCAACCGCTCGGGAGACTCGACGTCCTTCACCACCACGCTGCGGGCCAGCGTGTGCAGGCGGGCGTCTTCCTCCGGCGAGAGCTCCTTGCCGGTGAAGACCACGACGGGCACGTCGGCCAACGACTCGTCGTCGCGCAGCTGCTCGAGAACCTCGAAGCCGCTCATGTCGGGCAGCCGCAGATCGAGCACCGCGCAATCGAAGTTGTCGTGCTGCATGGCTTCCAGCGCCTCCGTACCCGTGGCGACGACCGTGACGTCGATGTCATCGTAACCCAGCAACTCCCTCACGCTGAGCTGCTCGGCCGGGTTGTCCTCCACGATCAGCAGCCGCTTGCGCCGCGGCGCGGAGTACTCCTTGATCTTCATTAGGGCCGCGTCCAGGCCTTCGGTGGTGGTCGGCTTGGTGACGAACGAGAATGCGCCGCGCGAGAGGCCGTGATGGCGATCTTCATCCATCGTCAGCATCTGCACAGGGATGTGGCGCGTGCCCGGGTCCTGCTTCAGGTGGTTGAGCACGGTCCAGCCCAGCATGTCGGGCAGGAAGACATCGAGCGACACGGCCGTTGGATGATATTCGCGCGCCAGCGCCAGCGCCTCCGCGCCGCGCATCGCGACGACGACCTTGAAGCCCTTGTCGCGCGCCAGGTCGCAAAGCACCCGCGCGTAGTGCGGATCGTCTTCGACAATGAGAAGAACGGTGTCGCCGGCTTGCAGATCGTCGCGATCGTCCTCGACCTGTTCTGCGGGACGCTCGACCACGACCGCGGCCGCCAGTTTCAGACTCGCGGATGCCGAGGCGGCAGCGATGGCCTTCTCGGCAAGCGCCGAGCCGGCTGGACCGACATAGGTCTGCGGCAGATACAGCGTGAAGGTGCTGCCCTTGCCGGGCGTGCTGCGCAATTGAATTTCGCCGCCCAGTAGCGTCGAGAGTTCTCGGCTGATAGCGAGCCCCAGGCCCGTGCCTCCGTACTTGCGGCTGGTGCCCGCATCCGCCTGCTGGAAGGCCTCGAAGATGATCTTCTGTTTCTCCTGCGGGATTCCGATGCCGGTGTCCGCGACTTCGAAGGCGACCACCTGACCGGCGTTGCTGAGCACGGGATGGTTCTCGCTCCAGCCGCTCTCCGCCGTGAACACCGACAGCCGCACGCCGCCCTGGTCGGTGAACTTGAATGCGTTCGACAGCAGGTTCTTCAGCACCTGCTGCAAGCGCTTCGAGTCGGTGACCAGGCTGCGGCCAAGATGCGGGTCGGTGTGCACTTCGAACGACAGCTTCTTGTTCTCCGCCTCGTGGCGGAACGGCCGCGCCGACCATCTCCAGCAGGCCGGCGAAGAAGACCTCTTCGGCTTCGACCGACACCGTGCCGGATTCGATCTTCGACAGGTCGAGAATGTCGGTGATGAGGTTGAGCAGATCGGTTCCAGCGCCGTGGATGGTGCGCGCGAACTCAACCTGCTTGCCGCTGAGATTGCCTTCCGGGTTGTCGCCGAGCTGCTGGCCCAGCACCAGAATGCTGTTGAGCGGCGTACGCAGCTCGTGCGACATGTTCGCCAGGAACTCCGATTTGTACTTCGAGGTGAGCGCCAGCTCCTTGGCTTTCTCTTCCAGGGCGCGGCGGGCCTGCTCGATTTCCTGGTTCTTGCGCTCGACTTCGACGTTCTGCTCGGCGAGCTGCTGCGCCTTTTGCGCCAGCTGCTCGTTGGTCTGCTGCAACTCTTTCTGCTGCGACTGAAGCTCGGTCGCCAACTGCTGCGACTGCTTCAGCAGCGCTTCCGTCTGCATCGTGGCTTCGATACTGTTCAGCACGATGCCGATGCTGGCGGTCAGCTGCTCAAGGAACGCCAGGTGTGAGGCCGTGAACGCGCTCAGTGTCGCCAGCTCGATCACCGCTTTCACCTGATCTTCGAACAGCACCGGCAAGACGATCACGTTGCGCGGAACCGCTTCGAACAGGCCGGAGCGGATGGGCACGGTGCGGTCGGGCGGCAGATCGGTGATGAGCATGCGGCGCTTTTCGGCGGCGCACTGTCCGACCAATCCTTCGCCGATCTTCACGCGCTCCAGATGGCCATCGGGAGCGTTGGCGAATGCGGACAGCAGGACCATGGTCTCCGACTCTTCTGCGTCCGTCTGATAGATCAATCCCTGCTGCGCGTTGACCAGCGGCGCCAGCTCCGACAGCAGCATGCGTCCTACCGTGGTCAGATCGCGCTGACCTTGCAACATGCCGGTGAAGCGGGCCAGGTTGGTCTTGAGCCAATCCTGCTCGGTGTTGCGCTCGGTCGTGAGGCGCAGGTTGTTGATCATCGTGTTGATGTTGTCTTTGAGCTCGGCGACCTCGCCGCGGGCTTCCACCTGAATCGAGCGCGTCAGGTCGCCCTTGGTCACGGCGGTTGCGACTTCTGCAATGGCGCGCACCTGGTTGGTCAGGTTGTCGGCCAGCAGGTTGACGTTGTCGACCAGGTCCTTCCAGGTGCCGGCAGCGCCGGGCACGTTGGCCTGTCCGCCGAGACGGCCTTCGACGCCGACTTCGCGAGCCACGGTCGTCACCTGGTCGGCGAAACGTCGCCAGCGTGTCGGTCATGTTGTTGATGGTGTCGGCGAGAGCGGCGACTTCGCCCTTCGCGTTCACCGTCAGCTTCTGCGTCAGCACGCCGTTGGCGACGGCGGTCACCACCTTCACGATGCCGCGCACCTGCTCGGTGAGGTTCGCGGCCATCACGTTGACGTTGTCGGTAAGGTCCTTCCACGTTCCGGCGACGCCGGGCACCTGCGCCTGGCCGCCGAGCTTGCCGTCGGTGCCCACCTCGCGGGCCACGCGCGTCACCTCAGCGGCGAAGGCGTTGAGCTGGTCGACCATGGTGTTGATGGTGTTCTTCAGCTCGAGAATTTCGCCCTTCACGTCCACGGTGATCTTGCGCGACAAGTCGCCGCGGGCGACGGCCGTCGTCACCTCGGCGATGTTGCGCACCTGCGCGGTGAGGTTGCCGGCCATGGCGTTGACCGAGTCGGTGAGATCCTTCCACGTTCCCGCGACGCCGGGCACGTTGGCCTGACCGCCGAGACGGCCGTCGGTTCCGACCTCGCGGGCCACGCGCGTCACTTCGGCGGCGAACGAGCGCAACTGCTCGACCATGGTGTTGAGCGTTTCTTTGAGCTGCAGGATTTCGCCGCGCACGTCCACGGTGATCTTCTTGGACAGGTCGCCGTTGGCGATGGCCGTCGCGACCTCGGCGATGTTGCGCACCTGGCCGGTGAGGTTCGAGGCCATGAAGTTCACGTTGTCGGTAAGGTCCTTCCACGTGCCGGCCACGCCGGGCACTTCAGCCTGGCCGCCGAGCTTGCCGTCGGTGCCGACCTCGCGGGCCACGCGCGTGACTTCGCCGGCGAACGCGTTGAGCTGGTCCACCATGGTGTTGATGGTGTTCTTCAGCTCCAGAATTTCGCCCTTCACGTCCACGGTGATCTTGCGCGACAAATCGCCGCGAGCGACAGCGGTGGTCACCTCGGCGATGTTGCGCACCTGGCCGGTGAGGTTGCCGGCCATCGAGTTCACCGAGTCGGTCAAGTCCTTCCAGGTGCCGGCGACGCCGGGCACGTTCGCCTGACCCCCCAGGCGGCCTTCGGAGCCCACCTCGCGGGCCACGCGCGTCACTTCGCCGGCGAACGCGTTGAGCTGGTCGACCATGGTGTTGATGGTTTCCTTCAGCAGCAGAATTTCGCCGCTGACGTTCACCGTGATCTTCTTCGACAAGTCGCCGCTGGCGATGGCCGTTGATACTTCTGCGATGTTGCGGACCTGCCCCGTCAAGTTACTGGCCATGGAGTTCACGGAGTCTGTAAGGTCCTTCCAGGTGCCGCCGACACCCGGCACTTGCGCCTGACCACCCAGCTTGCCATCGGTTCCGACCTCGCGAGCCACGCGGGTCACCTCCGACGCAAACGAGCGCAACTGGTCCACCATCGTGTTCAGGGTGTCTTTCAGCTCGAGAATTTCGCCCTTCACGTCCACCGTGATCTTGCGCGACAAGATCGCCGCGAGCCACAGCCGTCGCCACCTCGGCGATGTTGCGCACCTGGGCCGTCAGGTTGCCGGCCATGAAGTTCACGTTGTCGGTGAGATCTTTCCAGGTTCCGGCCACGCCGGGCACCTGCGCCTGTCCGGCTAGCTTGCCTTCGGTGCCGACCTCGCGGGCCACGCGCGTCACTTCGCTGGCGAAGGCGTTGAGCTGATCGACCATGGTGTTGATGGTGTTCTTCAGCTCCAGAATTTCGCCCTTCACGTCCACCGTGATCTTGCGCGACAAGTCGCCGCGGGCCACAGCCGTGGTCACCTCGGCGATGTTGCGCACCTGTGCCGTCAGGTTTCCGGCCATGGAGTTGACGGAGTCAGTCAAATCTTTCCAGGTACCAGCCACGCCGGGGACGTTCGCCTGGCCGCCCAGACGTCCTTCGGTTCCCACCTCGCGGGCCACGCGCGTCACTTCGCCGGCGAAGCGGTTGAGCTGGTCCACCATCGTGTTCAGCGTTTCTTTGAGCTGCAGGATTTCGCCGCGCACATCCACCGTGATCTTGCGGGAGAGATCGCCGTTGGCGATGGCCGTTGCCACCTCGGCGATGTTGCGCACCTGGCCAGTCAGGTTCGAGGCCATGAAGTTGACGTTGTCGGTAAGGTCCTTCCAGGTTCCGGCGACGCCGGGCACGTTGGCCTGGCCGCCGAGCTTGCCTTCGGTTCCGACTTCGCGGGCCACGCGCGTGACTTCGCCCGCGAAGGCGTTGAGCTGGTCGACCATGGTGTTGATGGTTTCTTTGAGTTCGAGAATTTCGCCTTTCACGTCGACGGTGATCTTGCGGGACAAATCGCCGCGGGCCACGGCGGTGGTTACTTCGGCGATGTTGCGGACCTGCGCCGTAAGGTTTCCGGCCATGGCGTTGACGGAGTCGGTAAGATCCTTCCACGTGCCGGCCACGCCGGGCACCACGGCCTGACCGCCGAGCTTGCCGTCGGTGCCGACCTCGCGGGCCACGCGCGTAACTTCCGACGCGAACGAGCGAAGCTGGTCGACCATGGTGTTGATGGCTTCTTTGAGCTGAAGAATTTCGCCGCGCACGTCCACCGTGATCTTGCGCGACAGGTCGCCGCTGGCCACCGCGGTCGCGACTTCCGCGATGTTGCGCACCTGGCTGGTCAGGTTGCTGGCCATGGAGTTGACCGAGTCGGTCAGGTCCTTCCACGTGCCGGCCACGCCGGGCACCACAGCCTGGCCGCCAAGCTTGCCGTCGGTGCCGACCTCGCGGGCCACGCGCGTCACCTCCGAGGTGAACACGCTCAACTGCTGAATCATCGTGTTGACGATGTTGGCCGAGCGGAGGAATTCGCCTTCCAGCGGACGTCCGTCCACGTCGAGTCGCACGGTCTGGTTCAGATTGCCCTGCGCGACGGCGGCGATCGCGCCCGTGACCTCGGTCGTCGGACGCAAGCAGATCATCAACCAGAGTGTTGACGGAAACCTCCATCTCGCCCCAGGCGCCATTGCGCGTACGGAAACGCGTACGCTCGCGGGTGCGGCCTTCTTTGCCGACCGCCTGGCCAACGCGCTTCAACTCGCGCGCCATCTGTTCATTGGCGGCGATGATGTCGTTGAAGGTGTCGGCGATCTTGCCCGGCAGGCCCGTCCACGATCCCGGCAGCCGGACCGAGAAGTCGCCCTGCTGCATGCGTTGCAGGCTGGCCAGAATGGCGCTCAGGTCGGCGGAAGAGGGCTCTGCCACCGCGGTGCCGTGGCCGTTGCCGGGGGCCGGAGCTGTCATCGCAGGGCTGGCGGCAGACGCAGCGGCCGAATTCGCGCTATTGCGTTTCATGATTCAATGTCTCCATTGCACTGGAAGAGAAAGCCGGGGACAAGCGACTGCCATGAGACGGGGCAGGTAATTACAGCGCGGGCGGATGTGCGGTCTCGTTCGGCCAGAAGTATCTCCAGACCTTGCTGTGGGGGCCCCTAAATATCAGAAATCCGCTTAAATTGCAGGTGACCGCCAAAGAAATATATCGCACCCACCCGCCGCGTAGGGGAGCGTTTTCTTCGTAGTACTAATGAATTAAATCGACCCTGCCAAAAACGTGCTGCCGGTTTCAAAAACAGATTTTTGAAAACGGAGTACACGTGCAAATGCGCAAGTTTGATGCGACAGCAGAACTGCTGGTTGGCCTGAAGATTTTTTTCACCGGCGCAGCCGGCCGTCGCGTTCTCTGCCACGACTGAGCACGGCAGGCCTAAGCTCATTCAGCACGTACGTCGCAGCCTCAGCCTCACAGTCTCGCGATCGCATCGGTGACGCACTGGCAAAGCGGAATTCGGCTGGTCAGCAATGCAGAGAAGTGGCCGGCATTGAGCCAGCGCAGCGTGCTGCCCGGCCAATGTTGATGCAGGCGTTCGGTCTCGCTGCGCAGGATATAGCCATCGCGCGCACAGCCCAGGATGATGCTGGCGTCGGGCCGAAGGGGAGGGGCGAATCCCGTGATATCGGCGGCATCGAAAAAGCCCTGAAGTTGCTGCTGTGCAAGCGCGCGCCGCCCCGGCTCGCCCGCCAGGCGATCGTAATCCACGGACCAGGACATGAGGCCTCGCGTGTAAATGCTGCCGGCCGAGGCGCCGGTGGCGAGCGCGGCACAGGCTACGGGACGGGGCGTCACTGCGGCGGCGATGGCGGCCATATGTCCGCCCATGCTGTAGCCGGCCACCGCGAGCTTTTCGTATTGCGGATGCAGCGAGCACAGCAGTCCGCGTGCCTCCAGGACCATGCCCAGCGCCATCATTGCGTGGTCGCTCACCTTCATCGCAGAGAGCCCTCCGGGGACGCGCCGGACGCCGTAGTAAGGGTTCTCGAGCAGATACAGATCCACGCCGCGCGCCACCAGCGAGCCAAACACCCGCTCGCGTATGCGGTAGCCCTCATCATGCGAGCCCGCGAGAATAACGCACGCGTGCCGGTTGCCTTCGCGCAGCAACGCTCGCAAGTGCGCTGTTCCAGCCTCTGCCGGAAGCGTGTTCAGCGGAGAAGGAAAGTCTCCGTCGCGGCGCTCGATTCGGCCGCGCTGCTCTCTGCTGCGCCAGATAATGGAAACGGTTGCGGGCGGGTCGGCCTGCGATACCCGTCCCCGAAGTCCGGAGAGGAAGGCCTGATCTCCCCATCCCAGGGTGAACATTTTGGAGCGGCGGGACAGGACTGCGATCACCAGATCGACAACATGCGCACGAGCGATGCCGCTGGCGTCAAACCGCCGGCGCAGATGGCCGAACCGCATTTGCATTGGGCGCCGCATCCCACCTATGAATCGTTAGATGATATCTCCAAATTGGACGATCAGCGGCTGGCGGCGCAATCTGGCGTGAGGCTACCGGCGGGTACGGATGTGAGTGCGCGCCACAGCGGGCGCTGTTTCGTCGAATACAAAAATTTGGTAGGCTGAAAGCGCTGGGTCTTCTACATGGTCCGCAAAGCAGTCGTCTCCCGTGGACTGGGCGCTTAACTCAGCGGTAGAGTGCCATCTTCACACGGTGGAAGTCACAGGTTCGAATCCTGTAGCGCCCACCATTTCATTTGTGTCTGTTCAACACTTTCAGAGCACGCGAGGGAACAACAAGGGAACATAACGCAGAAACCATTCCCTCGTCGCGGTCCGCAACTCATTACTCAGCACCATCTCCGCCACACTGGGTTGCTTTATGCCAGTAGCTTCCGGCCGTAACTTGTTCGGATCGGTTTCGTCGGCGAGCATCGTTGTGCTTCTCCATCCGGCAGTGAAGCCCTGACTTGTACGCCGGAGTTGATCAGCTTCACTGGCCCAGCAGATACTTCTGCATGAACAGCACGGTCGTATAGAACTGGAAGTCGGCATTCTTCTTCTTAGCGAAGCCGTGACCTTCATCCTTGGCTGCGAGGTACCACACCGTCGTTCCTTGCTTCTCCAGCGCGGCGACCATCTGGTCAGCCTCGCTCTTCGGTACGCGCGGATCGTTGGCGCCGGCCACCACCATCATCGGCTTGGTGATCGCGTTCACATGGTTCATAGGTGCGATGCTCTCCAGAAACGCGCGCATTTTCGGATCGCGCTCGTCGCCGTACTCCACCCGCCGCAGATCTCGCCGGTAGGCCTCAGTGTGTTCCAGGAACGTCACCAGGTTCGACATGCCGACTACGTCCACCGAGCAAGCCAGCTTGTCGTTGTAGCGCGTGGCTACGGCCAGGGTCATGTGCCCGCCGTAGCTGCCGCCCGTCACCATCACGCGCTGGGCGTCAAGTTCGGGCTGCGTGGCAATCCAGTCGAAGAGCGCGCCGATATCTTTGTACGTGCCCTCGCGCAGGAAGCCATTGTCGAGTTGCGGTAAAGGTCTTGCCGTAGCCGGTCGAGCCGCGGACGTTAGGAAAAATCAGCGCCACGCCCATTTCGTTGAGATAGTAGTTGATGCGGCCAAGGAAGACCGGACGCGACTGGCCCTCCGGTCCGCCGTGAATCACGATGGCCACCGGATACTTGCCCGAGGCCGGCTTTGTCTTCGGCAAGTACAGCCAGCCGGAAATCTCGTGTCCGTCGAAGCTCTTCCACTTCACCAGCCTGGGATCGACAAAGTTCTTTGGGTTCAGGCCACCGGTCTCGTTCGCCGTCCAGCGCTCCAGTTTCGCCGTCTGCACATCAACCGAATACACGTCGACCGGCGACTGTGCCGAATTCAGGTTGAAAGCCAGGTCCTGATTGTTCTCGTGCCAGCGTCAGATGATCGATGACTCCCGCTGGCAGCTTGGGTATGGGCACAGTTCCTTGCCGGTGTTCAGCGTCGAGCACGTGCAGGCTGCTGAGGCCGTTTTCGTTAGACGCGAATGCGATCATTTGCCGGTTCGGCGACAATGCGCGCGCCATCCTCGATATCCCATGAATAGTTCGGTCAGGAATTTCAGCTGCTTGCTGGCCAGGTCCATGTAGGCCAGCCGCTGGAACTCGCTGTCCTTGTCGGTAACGACATAGATGCCCTTGCCGTCGCGGCTGAAACCGACTGGCGCGTAGAAAACCTTCTCGCCGGTGCGACGGTGTTAGCACACTCTTCGCGCCGGTGGCAACATCCACCAGCCACAAATGACTGTCATTGATCGACACGAAGTCTACTGCCAGCAGCGTCCGGTCATCGGGAGACCAGTCGAATCACCTGCCAGCCTCCACCTTGATTTTGCGTGAGCAGCTTGTCAGCTGCTTTTGTCGGACGGGATCCATCACATAGAAATCGAGGTCGGCGCCGTTGCGCCGCGTGCTGGCATAAGCGATACGGTCACCACGATTTGACCAGACGAACTCCGTGTTCCGCGACTTGCCGTCGGTGAGCATGGTGGTCGTCGCCGCTGGCAACATCGAAGCGGTAGATCTGGTACCACTCGCCGCCGCCGACGTCCTTTGCGAAACAGAAAATAGTCGCCATTGTGGCGAGGATAGCTGGCGTCTTCCACGCGGTCGGCGAAGAACGTTAGTCTGGGTGCGGGCCCCCATCGGCATGGCGAGGCTGTGCACTTGTTGGGTATCTCCGAAAGCGCGTGCCGATAAGAATCTCGCGCCGCTGCGGTTGCCAGCCGAACATCTCTGCGATTCGGTATTCGGTGTAGCGGTCGGCGCGCTCCGCAATCGAAGCAGGAATTGGCGGTATGTTTTCGAGAATCAGATTCTGGTTCGGCGTGACAACCGCTTCTTGAGCAAAACAGCAGGCGCAAAGCACGATAGCCGGGAGCAGGAGACGGAATCGTTTCATGAAATTCTCCTACAGGTGTCGAGGATGCTATAGAGAACGAGGCGATTTTACACCCCGAATAGCTCAATCCTTGTGAAGGCGCTGCGTTGACAATGAAATGCGGAGGCGGGCAAGGTCATCGACTACGGCAATGTGAAGGCGCAACTTAACCAGTGCGCCTCTCTCGCTTTACTCAAATTCACGAGTGGTCGGCGAACAGTAAGTTGGCGAGAAACCGGCTTTGAGGACATGTGCCACAGCAGAATCTTGCGAGTACTGTGATGGACTAGAAGAGGGCTTCGGGGGAACTTTCGAGGTCAGCTTCCAATGTGGGTTGCTTTCCGGTGCGAGCCGCTGTTTGATCGCCGATAACTGATTTGCTCCTGGCTTGCCAGCCGGGAAATCGTTAGGACGAGGTTCTACCCTTCACCACGCGTGAAGAGCAATCTCCCGCAGCAGCTTACTCGTCGAGCACATTTGGATCTACCGCTCTGAGTTGATGGGACTGCTTTAGGGCGGAGAAGGGTCGTCTACTCTCCGTGGGCATCGCGGTCGAAGCGAAACACATAACGCAGCAGTCCGGCATTGATCAGCAGCAACACACTGGAACCGCAGCTGCGGGAATCAGCGTTTTGTAAGCTCCGCTGAGCAACGCTTCCATGGACACCGTCAGCAGCCAGAGTTGCAGCACAACCGCAGCGCCCACAAATGCGAGCATGGCGGAGAATAGAGTCGTGCCTTGCCGTCGCAGACTCATACGACCTCCATACCGATGGCAAATAGTTGGTCGCCTCGCTGTTCCAGTTGCACCCGCGGCAAAGGCCGCGTAGGCGGACCGGCGACCGGCTGGCCGGCGAGATTGAACAGGCCATGGTGGCACGGGCAGAACAAGACCGTTCTCCGCCTTGTCATACACCACGGCGCACGACAGATGCGTGCAGACCTGCGAATACGCGACCAGCTTTCCCTCCGGCGTGCGGACGGCGATGCACGGGTCCTCATCCGTGGGATAGCGAAACAACATGGAACCCGTCTGCTCCAGCGCAGAGACTGAGCCGATGTAGCGCTCCACGTGCGATCCGCGGTGCAGCAACCTGCTGGCCACGACCGTGGCCCAGTTTGCCGACGCCAGCAGCAGCGAGCCCAGGGTGAGAAATTTCACCATCTCGCGCCGGGTTACGTAATGGTCGCCTTCCCACTCGATGGGAAAGTCCTGCCGCCACTTGGGCGTGGACGTCGCTTTGCATCCTGCACAGCCTTGTTCTTCGTCGTCGCGTCATTCATCCCACATTCTCCAGCATCAGCGCAACATCATAGGGATCGTCCGGCAAGGCGGATGGCGTGGGCGAAATCTGCACTAACTCGACATTCACCCGTTCGACTTCGCGCGGCACGATCACGAATACTTTGGTCTTCACTTCTTCCTTGCCGAACTTCCAACGGTTGATGGCGATGCCGCGCCGCGTGCGCTGAATCTCTTCCGCCGTAGCGAAGGTCAAGCGCCTGGAGGGACAGACCGTGGCGCACATCGGCTTTTTGTCAACGCTGGTGCGGTCGTAGCACATGTCGCACTTCATCATCTGGTCGATCTCGACCTGGTACTTGGGCACGCCGAACGGGCACGACAGCACACAGTTGGAGCAGCCAATGCAGCGCGGCTTCAGCGAGCTCTGCACCACGCCATCGGGCGTTTTCTTGATGGCGTCGGCCGGGCAAACCCGCGCGCAGATCGGGTCTTCGCAATGCATGCAGACTTGCGGCGCGGTCTGCACGCTCTCGCGGCGCTGGATGGTCTCCAGGTGAATCATGCGAGACGCCGCGATGCGTGTCGCACTCGGCGCAGGCCTGCACGCAGGACTGGCATCCGATGCAGCGCGAGTAGTCGATGTAGAAGGCGCGCTCGCTCAACGAATGCCTCCGGCCTCGCATCTCAAGTTGCGCGATCGCATCCGTCGGCTGCTTCCGTCTTGCTGACGCGAACCGCGCAGATCTTGAACTCGGGAATGTTCGACACCGGATCGATGGCGCGAATCGTCAGGTTGTTGGCCGAGCGGTCAAGCGGCCAGTGATAGGGAATGAATACCGTGTCAGGCCGGATCGTCTTCACCACCTGCGCGCGCACCACGACGCTTCCGCGGCGGCTCTCCACTTTGACGAAGTCGCCGTCACTGCACGCCCAGCTTTTCGGCGAGCCGGGGATGCATCTCGCAAAACGGCTGGGGATACTGGTCCAGCAATGCCGCCGATGCGGCGGGTCTGCGTGCCGGAGAGGAAGTGCGACACAACACGCCCGGTGGTGAGAATGATGGGATACTCGTCGTCCGGCATCTCGGCCGATGGCCGCCACTCGATGGGAATGAAGTGCGCTTTGCCGTCGGGATGGCCGAACTTGCCGCCTTCGTACAGGCGCGGCGTTCCCGGATGCCCGATCTCAGGACAGGGCCAGAAGATTCCATTGCTCTCGTCAATGCGATCCCACGTGATCCCGTAGTAGTCGGAGACGCCGCCTTTGGAGGCGACGCGCAATTCCTCGAAAATGTCGCGCGGCGACGAGTAGTTGAACTTGTCGCCATGGCCGAGCCGCTTGGCAATCTCGCAGATGATCTTCCAGTCCTCGCGCGCCTCTCCGGGAGGGCTCACGACCTTGCGGTGACGGATGACGCGGCCTTCGACGTTGGTCGTCGTGCCTTCGTCTTCTTCCATCAGCGAACCGGCGAGCACGATGTCGGCGTAGCGGGCGGTCTCGGAGAGGAAGAAGTCGATGTTGACGTAGAACTCCAGCTTCTCCAGCGCGGCGCGTACGTAATTGGCGTCCGGAAGCGAGACCGTGGGATTGAAGCAGATGGAGATCAGGCCCTTGATCTTGCCTTCGTGAATCGCTTCGACCAGCGGCACGGCAGAAAGGCCCTTGCCGGGAATCGATTCTTCCGGAACGCCCCACACGCCGGCGATGTACTTGCGATGCTCGGGATTCGCGATGTCGCGGCTACCGGGCAGTTGGTCGCACTTCTGACCCTGCTCGCGCGCGCCCTGCCCGTTGCCCTGGCCGGTGATCATGGCGTAGCCGCAGCCTTCACGGCCAATGCGTCCGCTGGCGACCACCAGGTTGATGGCGGCAATGCAGTTGTCCACGCCCTTGGAGTGGTGCTCGATGCCGCGCGCATGCAGCAGGAAGCTGGTGGGCGCGGGTCCCCACATCTCGGCGGCCTTGACGATCATCTCCGGCGGCACGCCGGCGATCTTCGCCGAGTACTCCGGCGTGTACTTCTTCACCGTTTCGACCACCTGCTCGAAGCCCGTGGTGTGCTGCGCAATGAAGTCGCGGTCGATCCAGCCGCGCTCGATCATGATGTGCAGCATTCCGTTGAAGACGCCGATGTCGCCGCCGGAGCGCACCGGGATGAAGAGGTCGGCGTTGCGTGCGATCGGCGTCATGCGCGGATCGAGAATGATCAGCTTGCCGCCGTTCTCGCGCGCCTGCCACAGGTAGTCGGTGGTAATGGGCGCGCACTCGGCGATGTTTGCGCCCGCGACCAGAATGACCTTGGCTTTGGGAATGTCGGACCAGGGATTGGCGCTGCGATCGATGCCGAAAACTTTCTTCGAGGCCGCGCCCGCCGAAACCATGCACAGCCGGCCGTTGTAATCGATGTTGGCGGTGCGCAGCGCCACGCGCGCGAACTTGCCCATCAGGTAGGCTTTTTCGTTGGTGAGCGAAGCGCCCGGTCAGCATGGCGAAGGCAGTCGTTGCCATACGTCTGCTGAATGCGCTGAATCTCGCTGACGACGCGGCTGCAGCGCCGCATCCCAGCCGATGGGCTCGAAGCCCTTTCCCGGCGACGCGCTGCAGCGGATGCTTGAGCCGGTCCGGGATGCTCGTCCTGCATGTAGCGCTTTACGCCCTTGGGGCAGAGCTTGCCCTGGTTGAAGGGAAAATCTTCCCACGGCTCCCAGCCGACGACCTTGTTGTCGCGCACGCGCAACTGAATTCCGCATTGCTGCCCGCAGAAGCAGCAATGCGTCTTCACCATCTTGTCTTCTTCTTCCGAGTGCCACCCAGCCGCCGGCGGGAACGCGGTTGAGCGTGGGGCCGAACTGCTTCACCAGTTCCGGAATGTCAACGGGAAGTTTTGCCATAGGTCAAAAGCCTTTCCAAGCCGCTCGCAGCTCCGCACCGGGAGTCCGCCACATCGCATCTTGCGTGAGCGCAAGATTCTTGCGCCGGCATTGCGGACAGACATCCTGATAGTGCGTGCCGTCGTCCATTCGATACTGAATGCCGAGCGCGCTCTGCACCGCTTTCAAGTCGCCAATCTGCAGGCTGCGATCGCAAAGGCTTGTCCACAGCGGACGCACAGCGCCTGTCCGCCTTCTTCTCCGGCGCGCTTGTAGAAATCGATGCCCATCTGCGCCGGGCGCTGAAAGATGTGGAAGAACTTGCCAAATGGCAGATAGAGCAGCGTGAAGATAACGGTCACGGCATGCAGTTGCGAGAGAAAGACATAGTGCAGTCCCCGCATCAGGTGCGTGGACGCGGTAAGGAACAGGCCGGTAACGGAAATCGCAAACAGCAGGATCAGCGGCAGCAGATCGTTGGAGAACTGTTGCACGCTCATCGCGCCGCGGTCACGGCCGCGCCGCCACATCGCCGAAGAAGACCCCGATCAGAACCATCACCGCGCAGATGTCGAGAATGTTGAAGGCCAGCGGAGCAATCAGGCTGTCCAGCGGGAAGCTGCCGACGTGGATGCCGAACACGAACGCGCGGTAGATCTGCCTGATTGTCGCGGCGCGGTCTCGAAGCGCATCCAGCCGAACGACAAGGGAAAGGTGACCGCCGCGGCGATCAGGCATCCCCAGGCAAGAAACCAGTGCGCGGTCCAGCGCGTCTTGGAGCGGCGCTCGATGAAGCGCTGCAGCACGATGTTGTTCCAGAAGATGCCTGCGAGGCGAGCGAGGTTTCCCGGCAGTCTGTCTGGGTTGCAGGAAAATCTGCCATCCGCGAAACCAGTACAGACGGGTCGGAGGACGGCGCAGCCACATCGAGTAGCGATAGCCCAGCCCGAAGGCTGAGAACACGGTTGCTCCCGCATAGGAAACCAGCGCGGGATCGAAGTCCTTAAAGCCGCGGCTGCCGACCACGATGCCGACGATCAGCGCAGCAGCGGCGATCAGGCCCCAGGCAAAAGCATGCGCGGTGTCCGAACCGCGCGGCGAAAGATCAATTGGCTTGAGACTCTTCATTGCTCAACTCGTGGCCAACGCAATTCTCGGCGACCGCATGCTGAGCAGCAGAACCATCAGGCAGGCGAGCGCAAAAACGCTCAGCAGCACAAAGCCAAGGGTGAACGATCCGGTTTGCTGTTTGATCACGCCGAGCAGCAGCGGCGGAAAGAAGCCGCCGAGTCCGCCCGCCGCGCCAACCAGTCCGGTCACGCCGCCCACGGAATTGGGAAAGTATTCAGGCACAAGTTTGAAAACCGCTCCGTTGCCGAGACCGATGGATGCGGCCATGCCCAGCGCCCCGATGGTGAAAGTGGACATCAGCGGACAAGCCAGGAAGATGGCGAACACCGCCGTCGCCGGGAAGACCCACTTGAGAATCGTGCGGCCGCCAACCTTGTCGGCCAGCACTCCGCCCACCGGACGCATGACGCGTGGCCAGCACCACGAATCCGGCCGTGCGGAAGCCGGCATCTTGCGGCGTCAGCTTGAACACTTCGGTCAGAAGTGTTGGCAGGTAAACCGCCATGGCCACAAAGCCGCCAAAGGTAAGGAAGTAGTAGAGGCTCAGCACCCAGCTGCGCTTGTCGTTCAGCGGCCGCACGATCTCGGCAAACGATTTGCCGGGCCGCGATTGGGAGCGTTGCGCGCCATGCTGGCAAAGATCACCAGCCAGATCGAGAGCAGAACGCCGAAGGTCCAGAAGCCCCACTTGAATCCCAGCCGCTGCGGCGAGCACCGGCGAACCATAGGCAGCCAGCGATTGGCCGATATTTCCGGCCCCGTAAACGCCCAGCGCGAAGCCCTGCCGTTCCGGCGGATACCATCCATTGACAAAGGCCACGCCCACCGAGAAGCTGGCCAGCGCGATGCCGATCAAGAATCCATAGGTGAGCAGCTGGCCGTAGCTGCTGACGCCGCCCATCAGAAATGCTGGAATGATGGAGAGCACCATCACCACGCTGAAAACGATGCGGCCACCAAAGCGGTCGGTGAGAATGCCCAGCGGAATGCGGCCCAGTGAACCCAGCAGCACGGGGATGGCGATGGCAATGCTCTTCTGCACGGGGGTTAGCGCCATGTGCTGGCTGATGATCGGCATCATCGCCGACATAGAACCGAAGACAGCAAAGCAGAAGGCAAACGCGCCGGTGCCCAGCGCGAGTTGAAGTTTGGCGGAAGACGGCTCTGACATAGAATTCGTTCTGGTCATCTTACTCCGGGACCATCTCTCGATGTCCGTGCAGTCAGTGAACACTTTTTCGACCGCTGGTTTACGAACGGAGCGCTCGGCACACATTCTCCACGGTCTGTCGGGATCTTCTAGTTGGTGATGGCAGAGCTTTCGTATTCAAGCAAGCGCCTTTCGCCTTGCAGAGCTCGGAGCGGAGTCAGGTCCTGCGTCAACTCCACCGTTCCCAGATACTTCCGTCCTCCGCGCGAACCGCGAAGTAGCGCACATGAACAAATTTCTCCTGGAAGTTGATCCAGAACTCTGCCACGCTCTGCCGTCCAGCTTTAAAGTCACTGAGGATCTGGTCAACCGTTTCCACGCTCTTGGGCGGATGGCAGTTATGCACTTTGCGTCCGATGATGGCTTTGCTGCGTGCGAAGACACGGTCCGGTCCTTCGCGTGAAAAAGGCCACGCGATCATCGGCATCGACGAAGGTGAGATCGAGCGGCAGCGTGCCGAAGATTCCAGTCAGTTGCTCCAAACTTACGTTTCCAGTGGGCAACATGAGAGCGCCGGTATGCGGCACATTCATCGAGTCAGCCGCTACTGAGATGGCAGGCACATAGCCCTGCCGCGGTTCAACAATGCACCAGCCATACTTGGGAGAGGCTGACCATATCTCGGCCCACTCATCTTCGGACAGCGTCTCCAGCGACATGGGAAGCAGAATGTTCTCTTCCTTGTAGATCATCTCCTCCACGGCGTTGAGGGCGGCGTTGGCTGCCTTCAGTAATGCGGCCTGCCACTCTTCCGTCGTCGCTGGGCCAGGATGGAGGCTTGTCCCAACTGCTTAAGTAAGCTGCGGACATCGTCGTCCTTGGCCCACATTACCTTGGAGGGCCCGGCAATCCCATGCCGCTCCAGACAAGAAAACAGGGCGTGTTCTTTCCGCTGGTAATGCTTGTCAACGTCCATGAGGTCATTGAACCCCTGGCGAAGGCGGAGAACAATCGGAGCGGGATCGTTCGTTTCCGGCAGGTTCTGCAATTCGGTCAGTCCCGTCTTCATCAGAGCGATCACGCCGCGTAGAGCTTCGTTTTCGCGGCGGAAGGTATCGACGGGATGTCCCGGGGCAATTTCTTTGCGGGTGGGAATCTGGACCAGCACATCACGTGTCACCTGCGCGTGAAGGTCACACATCGACCGGACTTCCTCCACCGGCATTCCTTCGGCCATCAATTCCTGTTCCATGGCCATGATTTCCGAAGCGTCGGTCTGCTTTACGAATTCGCGCATTTGCTGCTGCACTTGTTCGGGCGGATTGCCCTCATGCAGGTGCTTGATGATGTCTTTCAACACTCGAATGCGGTTGGCTTTGTTGTCGATCAGTTCGCTCATGACACACTCCTTGAAGGTTCAAGGATAAGGTAGACGAATTGGGCAAGTAGATGACTTTAGTCACAGTGACACACCGTACCGCCTCATATTTGGTTGATTCGGCCATGAAGAGCGTCTTTCCCTCCATAGATGACCTGGCCCGGATACCGGAAATGCAGAAGTTAGCTCAGTTGACGAAATCAGGGCTTCGCATGAATTGGCCGTTTGTCGTCAGACAAAGAGGACTTTCGGAAGCTCCCTTGACACTGAAGTTTCGGGTGGCCTACGCTGCCAGTCTACAAATGGCCACAACGACCCACGATGAGCGGAAGGAAACGATGCTGATGATGCCTGTCAAGCAATCGACCAGTGTGCGTTCCAGGACGTTGCTAAACTGCTGCTTCGTCGCGCTGACGTTCTTAGCGCCGACTGTAATCAGCGCTGCAGACAGTAACCCGGTGACTGTCGAGCGCGACGTGCCGCTAAAGATGCGTGACGGCATTACGCTACGCGCAGATATTTGCCGTCCAAAGGCTGACGGTAAGTTTCCAGTGTTGTTGACACGCACGCCCTATGACAAGGACGGAGTCGCCGATTTTTGTCTGAAGGGAGCGGCACGCGGATACGTGGTCGTCGCACAGGATGTTCGCGGCAGATTTGCATCGGAGGGCGATTGGTATCCGTTCAAGTACGAATCTCAGGACGGCTATGACACGGTTGAGTGGGCGGCTGCACTTCCCTATTCGAATGGGAAGGTCGGGATGTTCGGTGGCTCCTATGTCGGGGCAACGCAGTATTTGGCTGCGATTGCCAGGCCGCCCCATCTGGCGGGAATTTGCCCCAACTATACCGCGTCCAACTACCACGACGGCTGGACCTATCAAGGAGGTGCGTTCGAGCAATGGTTCAACGAGTCGTGGACGACGGCCCTGGCCAGGAACACCATGAGCCGACGCGTCGAGTCAGAGAACGACGCGGTCGATTGGATACACGCCCTGCCGCTATCGTCGTATCCCGTGCTCCAAGCCCCGTCGGCTGATGGACTGGCGCCGTATTTCAGTGACTGGCTTGCGCACCCCAACTATGACCAGTATTGGAGGCAGTGGTCGATCGAAGATCACTACGCTCAGATTCAAGTTCCAGTATTCAGCCTGGGCGCGTGGTACGACATTTTCCTGGGCGGGACACTAAGAAATTATGTGAGCCTTAAGAAGGAAGCAGGCACGGAGACTGCGCGGCGCGGCCAGCGGCTGATGATCTATGTTGGCGGCCATGCCGGTGGATGGAGCAACCAGAAAGTAGGAGCTGTCGACTTCGGAAGCAAGTTGCCGTTCGACTTAGGTGAAGAAATATTGCGCTGGTACGACAGTCTCTTGAAGGGTATAGCGAATGGGTTGGACCATGAGAAGCCCGTAAGAATTTTTGTTATGGGGAAGAATGATTGGCGCGAAGAAGATGACTGGCCGCTGGAGCGCGCAAAGGCGACGCGATATTACCTGCACTCGACCAAGCCGGCGAACGGCCTTGAGGGCGGCGGCACACTGAGCACAACTGCGCCTGCCGATGAGAAGCCAGACCAGTATGTCTATGATCCGAACGATGCAGTGCCTACAATTGGAGGGCCCCTTTGTTGCGAACCCTTGCCGACGGGAATTGGCCCGCAGGACCAGCGGCCTGTAGAAGCGCGAGACGATGTGCTCGTATTCTCTTCGCCGGCATTCGTGCGGGACACTGAAGTTACGGGGCCGATTTCGCTCGACCTCTATGTCAGCAGTTCTGCCGTCGACACAGACTTTACCGGGAAACTGGTTGACGTTTGGCCGAAGGGATTTGTTCAGAATTTGACAGAAGGTATTCTGCGCTTGCGCTATCGCAATTCGCAGGAGAAATCGGAACTTGGAAATCCCGGGGGCGTCTACCACATCACCGTTGATCTTTGGGCCACCAGCAATGTTTTCCTTGCAGGGCACAAACTCGGCTCGAGGTTTCCAGCAGTAACTTCCCGCGATTCGATCGCAACCTGAATACGGGGGAGGATCAGGCGCGTGGAGCGCGTATGGTTAAAGCCACAAACGTCGTCTTCCACGACAAGTCTCGACCTTCGGCACTGGTTCTACCTATTGTGCCGTAAGTGGCAACTGAGCGGCGCTGTCGGTACATGACCCAAGTTCGCTGGCTCCAGCAAATCACCACTTGCTGAAGTCTTGCGTGCCTGCCGAATTCCACCCAATGCCGTTCCCACGCGGCCTGACCCCAGCAGAAAGCGTACCTTGCTGTTGATGCTCAACGGGCGTGCGCGGCAGTGGAATTATCGAGCTGCGTTCATCGGTACATCCCAGACCTGGAGGCCCGAAGGGCTCAGGCGCAGCGGGATATTGCGGAATTGTTGATTGGATTGCGCAATGGCTCGCAGCATCGATTCGCGCGCCTCGCGATCGGGTCCGCAGAGCAGCGTGACGGAACCGCCAGCGCCGCCGGCGCCGTTCACCTTCCATCCCATGGCGCCGCTGTCGCGAGCGATAGCAATGATCTGCCGGTGGGCCTCCCCTACCAATTGCGAATGCAGACTGGCCTGCGCGTCGGTGTTCTCGATCATGCTCCTGCCGAAGCCCGCGAAGTCGCCGACGAGCAGCGCATCCCGCGATCGCGCAGCGATAGCTCGCAGGTGCTCCAGTTGCGGGGCATCCGCGCCGGCGTTTTCGAGTTCGCGAATCACCACCTCATGCACATCGGAAGAACTGTGGCTCTGTCCCACGTAAATCAGTGCCAGCCGGGCCTCGAGCTCCTGTTCGGTGGCCTGAGGCAGTTCGATCCGCTCGACCGCAGCGTGCGGGTAGGAGTCCATCTCAATGAGATTGATTCCCCCGAAGGCCGCAGCAATCTGGTCCTGGATCCCGCATTGCCGGTGCAAAAACTCGGTCTCAATTCGGTGCGCGGTCGCGGCCACTTGGTAAGCGTCGAGCTTGCCCGGAGTCAAAGCGTCCAGGGCACCGATGACGGCCACCGTAACGGAAGCCGAGGTACCGGTCGAGCAGCCGGCTGGCGCATCGCTCCAGATCGATAGCTCCAACCCGAGTCGTTCCGGCGGTTGCATACAGTCGAGAGCGGCCTCGATCAGCGGATGTCGCTCGTAGCTGCCGTTCGGCTGCGCAATAGCGTATCGCTCATCGAAGTTGCGAGCGTGAATGGTGAAGGGCTCACCGTTGCCGTCGTCGTGAAAGATGTCGAGCTGCACCTCAACCCTCGGCGAGACGGCGAGGTTGAGGACCCTGCCATGCCGGGCGAACCAGGTATCCGTCCAGCCGCCGATGTCGCATATGCGCATTGGCGCCGTACTAATGAGGCGGCGAATCGGTTTTCTGATCTCGGCCATTTGCGGGCAAGGTGGAGGCGCCCCGCTTTAGCCTCGCGAAAAGGGCACGCCTCCGCAGGGCGGTTTCAGCCTTGAAAAGGGCCGAAACCCACTTCTTAAAAATAATAATCGGCGACGACTGAACAGGACTGCTGAAGAACTTGCCAGCTGGAGCGGCGTGGCCGATAAGACACCGAGTTCCAGCAATTTTGGCCAGGCGCCTGAAATCGCCTCTTATTTTCCGGTCCAGCACGCCCGCCGTTTCTCCAAGAATGCCAAGATCCCCTCCTGCGCATCGGCGGCCAGCGAATTCATGCTCATCACTTCTTTGGCGTAGGCGTACGCCTTCGGCTGATCGAGGTCGATTTGCGTGTAGAACGCCTGCTTGCCCAGCGCGACCGTCAGCGAACTGGCTTCGGCAATGCGCGCGGCGAGCTTGCGGCCCTGTTGCGACAATTCGTCCGCAGACACGACGTCGTTGATGAGTCCCCAACCTGAAGCGGTTGCGGCATCGATCATCTCTCCCGTGAGCAGCATCTGCATCGCGCGTTTGCGCCCGACCGCGCGACTGAGCGCCACCATCGGAGTCGTGCAGAAAAGCCCAATCTTCACTCCCGGGGTGGCGAATCCTGCCTGGTCGGAGGCCAGCGCCAAATCGCAGGTCGCGACCAACTGGCATCCGGCGGCAGTGGCGATGCCTTGCACCTCGGCAATAACCGGCTGCGGAATCGATTGCAAGCGAGTCATCAACTCGGTGCAGGCGTCGAACACCTTTCGGTACTCGTTCATGTCTCGGCCCACCATCTCCCCGAGGTCGTGACCCGAGCAGAAGGCCTTGCCCGCAGCGCGCAACAGCACCACGCGCAGTTGGCGGTTGCCAGCGATTTCATCTAAGCAGGCGATCAACTCCGTCATCAGCTCCAGCGACAGAGCGTTACGCCGCTGTGGCCGGTCCAGGGTCACGATGGCAATCGGCCCATCGGTTTCAAAAAGGATGGTTCGGTACCTGGAAACGATGGCTGGCGTTTGCGTGGACATGGCGCACTCCTTTCGGGCGATCTTCGGGAGACCAAGATTTCATACTAACGCGCCTGGAGGCGTTCAGGTTTTGCTGTGACCGGGTAGAGCGGGCCTGCAGGCTGCTCTTCAGCGATCCAAGTAAAACCTTAGCCGGCGCCAGAGTCCGCCGCTGAAGCAGGGCTCTCTTTCTTATATGCTCGGTATAACGCGGCGCTGAAGCGCCGCTCTACTCGTGAAAAGTGCTGCCCATCGACTGAACTACTTTCGAGGCTTCCGAATTCGGGAAACGCCCAAGATTTACCAGTCTCCGCAGGTGTACGACCGATATATAATCCGCGCCTATCCTTCCCAAGGGGGCTCGATGAAATCCGTTCTGACGCCGCTCGAGTTCCTGGCGCGCAGCGCCGCGGTTTACCGTTCCTGCACGGCAGCGGTGGACGGCGACTCGCCGGCTGACCTACTCCGAGTTTGACCAGCGTGTGCACGCGTTCGCTTCGGCGCTTCAGCATGCCGGCGTCGCCCCGGGCGACCGCGTCGCGGTACTGGCGCGCAACAGTCTGCTGGCGCTGGAAGCGCATTTCGCCGCGCCGCTGATCGGCGCCGTGCTGGTCATGCTCAACATTCGCCTGCAATGCGCGGAGCTCGCGACGATCCTCAAACACAGCGGCGCGAAGCTGCTCATCGGCGACGATCTTGTGCCTGCCGCTGCTCGCGATTCCGGCGAGATCCCGCAGGTCGAGCGCATCGTCACCAACTATGAGGAGTTCCTGCGCAAAGGCAACTCGGCGGTGCGCCTCACGACGCTCGCGGAAGACGACGTCATCTCTATCAATTACACCAGCGGAACGACCGGCGCGCCCAAGGGCGTGATGTACACGCATCGCGGCGGATACATCAACGCCATCGGCGAGGTCATCGAGCACGGGCTTACTAGCCGCTCCGTCTATCTCTGGACGTTGCCCATGTTTCACTGCAACGGCTGGTGCTTTCCCGTGGGCGGTAACGGCGGTGGGCGCGCGGCATATTTGCCTGCCTGAGGTCAATGCCGAGCGCGCGGTCGACCTGATCGAGAAGGAAGGGGTCACTCATCTTTGCGGCGCGCCGGTTGTGGTTCGCACGTTGACCGAGCACTGTATGCGGCGTGGCATTCGCTTCCAATCCGGGCTGAGGATGGTGACTGCGGCCGCGCCTCCGCCGCCAGCCGTGATTCGCGCTGCCGAGGACATCGGCATCAGATCGACGCATGTTTATGGCCTGACGGAAACCTATGGGCCGCACTCGGTCTGCGCGTGGCACACGGAATGGGACTGCGAGCCGCTGGAGAAGCGCGCGCAGCTCAAGTCGCGACAAGGCGTACCTTACGTCGTCGCCGGGACCGACATGCGCGTGGTGGACGAAGAGATGCGCGATGTTCCTGCCGATGCCGCCACCATGGGCGAAGTGGTGATGCGCGGCAACAACGTCATGCTCGGCTATTATCGCGAGCCGGAGGCTACCGAGACCGCGTTTCGCGGCGGCTGGTTTCATTCGGGCGATCTCGCCGTCATGCATCCCGATGGCTACATCGAAATTCGCGACCGCGCCAAGGACATCATCATCTCTGGAGGAGAAAACATTTCCTCGGTCGAAGTGGAGCGCGTGTTATACGAACATCCGGCGGTGCTGGAGGCTGCGGTGGTCGCGCGTCACGACGACAAATGGGGCGAAGTGCCGCACGCCTATGTGTTGCTGAAAGAGGATTCAATGCGACGGCGGAGGAGTTGATCGAATTCTGCCGCGCGCGGCTGGCGCACTTCAAGTGTCCGAAGGCCGTACATTTTGGTCCGTTGCCCAAGACGTCCACGGGGAAAATCCGCAAGAACGTCTTGCGGGCGAAGTCGCGTGCCGCGGAAGCAGATTAGCAGCGCCTAAGGCTCCCGGAATTAGGATCGGTCGACCACTCTTTTCACAAATGATGCTATGTGCTCCAACGTGATCCGCGACTGATCGCGATGCGGTGAGTGTTTGCAGTCGGGCAGCAGCACGCTCTCAGTCCCGGGTACTCGCGCTTCAATTGCCTTCACCTGTGCGCTGGTGCCGTACTCGTCTTGCTCGCCTTGAATGCATAGAATCGGGCATCGGATCGCGGGGAGATATTTTTCAATGTTCCACGAGAGAAACTTGGGGTCGAGCCAGATATCGTTCCAGCCCCAGAAGGTCGCGTCCACGTGTGCGTGGTAGCGGGCCAGCTTCTGACGCAGATTCGTCGTCTGGTAATTCACTTTGGCTTGGGTGATACTGGCCACACTCAGGTCCTCGACGAAGACGTGCGGCGCTTCCAGAACGAGCGCGCGCGGCTGGGCCGAATATTTACCGGCGAAGATGAGCGCGATCGAGCCGCCGTCGCTGTGGCCCAGCAGGATGGGGCGTGTGATGTCAAGTTTGGCCAGCAACTCCGGCACGACCACCTCACCTTCATGGTGCATGAAGGTGACGGCGCGCTTCTCCATCAGCTTGTCAGAGTTGCCATTTCCGTAGCGTGAATAGACAAGCACGCGGCAGCCAGTGCGTGCCGCCAGCTGCTGGGGAAATTCCTTCCAGAGGGCCACCGAGCCGAGGCCCTCGTGGAGCATAACGATCACGGGACGGCCAGTCTCTTGCTGTCCGCTCCAGACAAACTCCAGCCGCTTGCCGTTGACCAGAACTTCGCCGCGTTGCTGTTCCGTCATCACGTGTGGGTAATGGTGCAGTTTGATTTCCACAGCATCAGCTTGCGGTCTGGAAAGTGACGGCAGCCGACGCCAAGAGGGTCTTACCCAATTGTCGCCCCAGTAAAAGTGTTGTCAATCACGAAAGTGCAATTTTTGCAAAAGGCCCCGAAATGTAGTCATGTGTAATCTTGTAGTCTGTGTAACCCTCCGAAATCGGCCGTATGCCAGGTACTAACGAACTGTCGAAACAGCCGTCCGGGCTTGGCTTCCGTCAGCCTGCCAGAGACTCGATCGCCTGCACTGCCTCCGGAGAAAGCATTGTGTCGCGACTGCACAAGTCCTGTTTCATGTGCTCCGCGTTCGAAGTACCAGTCAGAGGCAGCATCCCGACCGTGCGTGCGAAGCTGAACACAACCTGAGCGGGAGTCGCATTCTGACTCGCGGCGAGAGCGAGTACCAGAGGATGGTGCAGCACTTCTACATTCGCGGTAAGAAGAGAAAATCCCTGGTAGAGGATCTTCCGCTGGCGACAGAACGAGCGAATATCGCGGTCCCATCCGAGCTGCGCGAAGCAGCGGTTTTGCACAAAAGCAGGAACGTCGCCGTGAGCGGCCGTCATCTGCTCGAGATGCCTTACAGAAACATTGCTCACCCCGAGAAAACGGGTCCGTCCAGCCTGACGCTCTTTGCACATCGCCTCCCAGACCTCGGCGTCAGCATCGCTCCAACCGTAGGCCGACGAGGGGCCATGCAGTACATAGCTATCGACATAGTCGGTCCCAAGATGCTCGAGCGAACTGGTCAACGACTGGGTCACCTGAGCAGAAAGGCTAGCCGCAGGATCGTAGGGCAGCCGGTGATCCTGGCCACTTTGATAAGTGAATTTCGTTTGGAGAAAAACATCGCTGCGCGCAACCACTCCGGCGCGATAAGACGCGGCCAGCCCCTGGCCCACTCCAGCTTCGAAGTAATGCCGCCGTTGGTTCGCTGTATCGATTCCCCGAAAGCCCACTCGGAGAGCTAGTTCGGTGACACCCGGAGTGCGGTCTTCCTTCCAGGCGGTGCCGTAGAGAAAATCGGGGACAGATGGTCGCTCACTTGTCATGGGGATATATTCTTGCCCTCGAAGGCTGCCTGATGGTAATCCACCGAGCATCGCCGGTGGGCTCCGCGTTCTCCAATGACAGAATCACGGACCGCGCCTTCATCAGCGTACCGGTCGTTATCGTGCACACGCGCAAGATTCAGATGGACTTGAGCGGACACGAATATGTGAACTCCGCACCGCTCGATCGCGGCGAGGAACGGCTCGTGTGTCCTCCATACTGGGACTGCGCCGACCTCCGGAATCGGAACGATGATTGGCGCAGCGCGACAAAATTTGTTGCGCGCACCGCTCCGTGTACCGATACTGGCGTGTACGAAGGAGGTAGTGGCATGGCAGAAGATTCGGACCGCGGCAATCCAGAAGGCCAGCTCAACAATCAACATCATTACTGTGGCGATCTCTTCGGATGCGGTGAAGAGAAAGGCACCGGCGTTATACGTGAGGAGATCAAGGACGCGGCGGCTAACAAGCGGGTGACCGACCGGCTCCTGCACATGGACGAACTGGATCAAGAGGGGCTGGATGGATACCTCACGGCTCGCTGCCAATCGCGGCGCTCCATGCTGCGTGCCAGCAGCTTCATGGGAGCTCTGGCAGCGGTCGGCCCCTGGTTCGGCAAGTTGGCTTTTGCGGCCGACGAGCTCAATGCTAAGAGTGCAGGCGCATTGGCGGCTCCCCCGAAGAACAGCGACGAGGGCCGCGTGCATGTGATCGAGAGCAACGACAAGACAGTTCGCCTCGGCGTCTTTGATACCACGATTGTACCGATCCTGAAGGTTGACTCCGGTGACACCATCAGCTTCCGCAACACCTGGACGCACTTCCTGAACAAGATGCAGCCGGATGTTCCCATTGAGGTGCTGGCACAGATGCGTCGCGACAACCCCGGCAAGGGACCGCACTCGATCATCGGCCCCATCTACGTCAACGACGCCGAACCCGGAGATGTACTTGAGGTGCGGTACAAGCGCATCCTGCCGTTGGATTGGGGAGGCACGTTCAACAACCCGGGATCGCTGGGAACCGGTCTCCTGGCGAAGGACTATCCCGAGGGCCAGGTGAAGTATATGAAGCTTGACCTGACGAAGATGACGGCGGAATTCAATCCCAGGATTCATGTGCCGCTCAAGCCTTTTCAAGGCACCCTCGGTCTGGCTCCGCCGGACGGCTTTTATCCTCCGTTGAGCCCCGGCGTGACCAGCTCGGTTCCACCCGGGCCGCATGCTGGCAACGTTGACTTAAGCGAGATGGCTGAAGGCTCGACCATGTTCATTCCCGTGTGGAAGCCGGGGGCGCTGATCTTCACCGGCGATTCGCATGCGGTGCAGGGCGACGGAGAAATCTGTCTTACCGCGCTGGAAACGGGCATGAAGGAACTGCGCATCCAGGTTATTCTTCACAAGCAGAAGAACTGTGCCTGGCCCATTGCCGAGACACCTACGCACTGGATTCCGATGGCCATGGACAAAGACCTGAATGTGGCCATAACCCAGGCGGCGCGTAACGCGATCGACTTTCTGGCGGCACGCGCCGGGCTGACGAAGCTGGACGCCTATGCACTGTGCAGCATCGGCGTCAGCTTCCGGGTGACGCAGGTCGTGGACATCACACGCGGTGTGCACGCCATGATTCCCAAGGGCCTGTTCGCACCCGAGCTGCGCCAACAGATGATTGTGGTGTAGAGCACTGCCAGAGTTGCTGCATTTGCGCCTGAAGGGGACACAGGCTTCTCAGGATGCCGTGCAGCGGCTGATTGATTCCTCTGCACGCGATGCCGTGACGCTCATCACATGCGGAAATCTTGACTTGCCTCCATCGAGTCCCCAAAGGTTGTTCTTGCGCCCAGTGCAGTTCGGCTAGGAGCTTGCTCGGTTTGGCGATCGATTCCGGGGGAATGTGCTCAACCGTGCCATTCTGCCAACGCTCAACCGTTGTGCCATCTGCGGCAGGCCGAAGGACAATTGTGGGAAGCCGAGGAAGGGCCAGGGACGGCCGGCTGCGCCCCCTCATACGTTTGAGAGGGATAGGAACCGCCCCGAGTGGCACGGATGGCACGCAGCGCGCAGGGGCTTGGGAACTAACCTGGATCGTCTTGGCGTGCCCGAGAAAACGATCCAGGCAATTCTCCGCCATGCGAATGTCTCCACGACCAACACGTACTACATCAAAAGCGCTGCCGATGACACTCGCGCCGCGATGGCGAAACTAGAAACCCCTCGTGATCGGGAAGGAATCGGCGGCCGAAAACTCCGTAAGTGACAACAGATGCGGCAGAAACCCAAGCTGTCGTGATTCACTAACTGCTTTGATCCTGCCATTTGAATCTGGTGGCGGCGGTAGGACTCGAACCTACGACCTACGGATTATGAGACCGTCGCTCTAACCACCTGAGCTACACCGCCTACCGTCGGCGCTAGCAGACGATCAGGGCCACGCAATAGGAACGCGGTAACCGCTGCTGTTGGCTCCCCAGCAAGTGCCGGAGGCGCCGATCAAAAGGGCCGGGTGCAATGTCCCGGCCTTGCTTCGATTCTAGAGTTGCCTCTTCGGGCTGTCAAACCGCGGCCTAACCGCGACGCAGCTTTCGCTCCTGTAGAAATCGGGACGATGCTGTGGGTTAGTTTTGCGTAGGAAACTATAGTTACGAAGGCGGTGACGTGCAGCAGATTAGCAATCCTGGCATGGACCGCACGGGCCCGGCGTAGGCATGCGCCTAAAGTTCTAAGCACGGGCTTTCCTACTGCTTTGGTAGCATTCGCCGCCATTTTCGCGGGCTTGCGCTACTCTCGCGGTGCTAGAATTTTGCTATGCCGTTCCCAACCGATCGTCCCCGCCGCCTGCGCCGCAGCGAAGCCATGCGCTCGTTCGTGCGCGAAACCCGCCTTACGCCGGAAGGATTTGTCTACCCGCTGTTCGTCTGTCCCGGGGAAGGCGTTCGCAAGGAAATCCGCTCCATGCCCGGAGTGTACAACCTGTCGATCGATGAGGCGGTGAAGGAATGTGCCGAGGTGAAGGCCCTGGGCATTCCCTGCGTGATTCTGTTCGGACTGCCGGAAACCAAAGATGAGGTAGCAACCGGCGCGTGGGCCGATGACGGCATCGTGCAAAGAGCGTCGCGTGCCATCAAGCGCGAAGTTCCCGGCCTGCTGCTGATGGGCGACGTCTGCCTGTGCGAGTACATGTCGCACGGCCATTGCGGGCTGGTCGATACCTCCGACCCGAGCGCGAAGGCGCGGCGCGAGGCGCTGGAATTTGTGGACGAGCTGAAGTCGAAGGGCAAGTTGGTAATCACCACCCATCCCGGGGAACGGCGACCGCGGTTGCCGCGGCAGGAATGATGACCGCCTCGGCGGAAGAGTATGAGATCCTGAACGACCCCACGCTGGAACTGCTGGCGCGCACCGCGGTTTCTCAGGCCAAAGCGGGCATGGACATCATCGCGCCATCGGACATGATGGACGGCCGCGTGAAAGCCATCCGCACGGCTCTGGACGAGAACGGCTTCCAGAACACGCCTGTGCTTTCCTATGCGGCGAAGTTTGCCAGTGGCTTCTACGGCCCCTTCCGCGAGGCCGCCGATTCAGCGCCGCACTTCGGCGACCGCCGCTCGTATCAGATGGATCCGGCGAACCTGCGCGAGGCAATGCGCGAGATTGAACTGGATTTGCAGGAGGGCGCGGACATGATCATGGTGAAGCCGGCCATGCCCTACCTCGACGTGCTGCACGAGGCGCGCCAGCGCTTCGATGTGCCCATGGCTGCCTATCAGGTGAGCGGCGAATACGCCATGATCAAGGCGGCCGCGCTGAATAACTGGATCGATTACGAGCGCGTGATGATGGAATCGCTGCTGTGCATCCAGCGCGCCGGAGCGTCAATCACGCTGACGTATTTCGCGAAAGAAGCGGCTAGGTTGTTAGGCTGACGAAACTGAGTCGCGGCTCGATGTCGCCGCTGCCGCCGCTTGAAAATTTCTACCGTCTGACCCGGGGCTTTCGCCCCGGGCTAACGTCATGCCGCCGCTTCGCGGCTGAATTGACGGAGCCGCAATCCCGTTGTTTTACTGCGGTCCCAGCTACTGATGTGTATGGTGCTTGTGCGCTGAAGTTGATTGCGGGTGCTGCGCATGGTGGGCGGCGCGCTCTTTCCAGCGGGCCTCGAGCGCGGCTTGGTGCCTCGCCTTCTCCTCCGCCTCTTCTTCAGGCGTGAGTACGCGGCGCACGATGGGGCCGTTCAGCTTGTAGGTGGCTTCTACCATCTTCCCGTCGAATTCCTTCTTGTTGATAGTAAACGTGGGCAGGTCGCCCTCTTTGCCGAAGTTCTGATGCCCGACCTTCACCGGCAGATAGCATTCCAGATTGCGCTCGCGGTAGGCCGTCTCATAACGGTGCCGCGCACGATTGCGGGTGAAGATGCGAATCTGGTTGTAGTCCCACGGCACGCCGTCCTTGGGCTCGTTGAGCATTACCAGATATTGCGGCTGCTGCTTGCCCTCTTCTTCCACCGTGTTCAGCACGAAGTAGCCGATGATGCGCTGGCCCTCGGCATATTGCGCGATGTCGAGTGGGATGTCGAGGTCGATCATGCGCAGCAGCACCCAGCCGACGTGTCCCGAGGCGTCGCGCACCAGGTACCAGTCCTCCATGATCGGCGGCGGGGCGGTCGGTTGTTCTGCGGGGTGGGTGCCGGCGTCGACCGGCGTGACCGACGGAAGCGGCGGCGCGGCAGGCTTGGGCGCACGATCCGAGGCCGAGGTCACAGTGCCCTTCCCGGGTTTTTTCTGGTTGCTCTTGTTCTTGGTTTCCGCCACGGCCACGGGCTTCGTAGCCTTGGGCGCGTTCTTCGGCGCGGTCGCCCGCCGCAGTACGTCGACCTTTTCGCCGTCCTTAAGCTGATACAGGTGCTCGGCCTCGCGCGAGGGCGTCACGTGCATGTTGAGCTCCGCGCGCGTGGTGCCGCGGGCCTGCACCGGAGTACCGGCGTCGTCGGCAGCCAGCTTTTGGAACTGCTCGTAGATGTCCTGCGGAACGAGGCTGCGCTCCTCGATCCAGCCTTCCTGGCCGCTATCGGTGCGGACCCTGAGGAAGCGCCGCTGCTTCTCCAGCACCTCGACCCGGTCGCCGTTGTGGACCGTCCCAACCTTGTTATAGAGCATGGCGACGCGGTCGCGCAGGCTGGTTTCGACCGTCGAAACGTACATGTATTCGTGATGGGCGAGGGCCTGGCGCTTGCATCCTGCAAGCAGCGCGAGCAAAAGCAGCAGAAGTGCCGGCAAAAATCGTTTGGAATAGGAGCCGAGGGAATTCACGGAAGCACGAAGACACTATAAACCAGTGGATGGTGGATAGTGGGTGTGGATAGTGCCGAGAAGGATGCGGGAAAAACAGGGATTCGGGGCTAGAGGTCAGGGACTAAGGCCCGCCACGGGTGGGCCTGTCTCGAGCGACACAGCCTCACCCCTAACGAGCGCTTCTATCCACTACCCACTATGCACTGCCGTTCACCACGATCTGCACGCCAGCTTGCGCACCATGGGCGCGTCGGCTTTGCAGCCGAACGCCTTCTGGAATTCCGGCATGTTGCCGACGACGCCGTTCACGCGGAACTTGCTCAGCGCGTGCTCGTTGGTCTGGGCAAGCAAACGCGCGAATCGGGACGATAGTTCTCGCACCAGATCTGTCCCCAGCCGACGAAGAACTGCTGTTCCGGCGTGAAGCCGTCGAGCGGCTTCTCCGGATTGGTCGCCAGCACGTCGAGCAGCGCCATATGGGCGAGGCGCAAGCCGCCGTTGTCGGCGGTGTTCTCGCCCAGTGTCGAGCTTGCCGCGCGCGTGCACGTCATCGACCGCGACGAAACTGTCGTACTCGTTGACGAAGCAGCCTTCGAGCTAGTCGAACTGCTCGCGATCCTTCTGGCGTCCACCAGTCGTGCAGATTGCCGTCGGCATCGAACTGGCTGCCCTGCATCGTCGAAGCCGTGCGTCAGCTCGTGCCCGATGACGGCGCCGATGCGCGCCATAGTTCACCGCGTCATCGATCTTGGGATCGTAGAACGGCGGCTGCAGAATTCCCGCCGGGAAGTTGATGTTGTTCTCCTGCGGGTCGTAGTAAGCGTTGACCGTGGGCGGCGTCATGCCCCATTCGGTGCGGTCGACCGGCTTGCCGATCTTCTGCAGCTCGCGATTGAACTCGAATTCGTTGGCGCGCAGCGAATTGCCCAGGGCGTCGCCGCGCATGATGGTCAGCTTGCCGTAGTCGCGCCACTTGTCGGGATAGCCGATCTTGTTCGTCGACCTTGCGCCAGCTTCTCCAGCGCCTGCTTCTTGGTTTCGGGCGTCATCCACGAGAGCTCGGTGATATCGCTCTTGAGCGCGGCTTCCAGTTTCATGCACCATCTTCAGCGCGCGCGGCCTTGCTCTCCGGCGGAAACGCCTCGGCCACATAGGCCTGTGCCCAGCGCCTCGCCCAGATCGCCGTCGGTGAACTGCACGCAGCGCTTCCAGCGCGGCTGCAGCTCCTTGGCCCCGGTCAGCGTCTTGCCGAAGAATGCGAAGTTCTCTTCTACGAACGGCGTCGGCAGCAGTTGCGCGCCGCTGTGCACGGCGTGCCAGCGGAGGTACGTCTTGAGGTCGTCGACACTCGCGGTCTGCACGACCTGATTCATGCCCTTTACGAAGTCGGGCACGGAGACGTCGAGACTGGCGAAAGCGGGCGTGTCGATATTCGCGAAGTATTGTCTCCAGGTGAACGCCGGGCTCAACTCCTGGAGCTGCGCCGTCGTCATCTTGTGATAGACCTTGTTGGGATCGCGGCGCTCGACGCGGTCCATCGATGCCTTCGCCAGCTCGGTCTCCAGGTTCATCACCGTCTTCGCATCCGCCGCAGCCTTGTCGGGCGACTCGCCCAGCAGCGCGAACATCTTGGTCATGTGCGCCGACATAAGCATCGCGCAGCTCAACCGACTTCGCGTCGGTCTTCAGGTAGTAGTCGCGATCGGGCAAGCCCAGGCCGCCCTGGTCGGTGCCGGCGATCTCCATGCGCGAATCTTTGGCGTCCGGTTCGGAGCTGAAATCGAACAGCGCACGAACGCCATTGCTGTGCAGGTATCCCATCAGCGCTGGCAGTTGCGGCTTGTTCTGCAGCGCGTCGATGCGATCCAGCACGGGCCTCAAAGTGGTCAGGCCCTTGGCGTTTATGCCGGCCTCGTCCATGCACGAGGAGTAGTAGTCGCCGATCTTCTGCTCGTTCGGGCTGCGCTTGGGATCGTCGGGGGAGTACTTCTCCAGGATGCTGCGCAGCACATACTGATTGTGCTCTTGCAGCTCGTTGAAGCGGCCCCACGCCGGCTGATCGGCGGGGATGGGATTGTTCTTGAGCCAGTTACCGCAGGAGTATTGGAAGAAGTCGTTGCAGGGATCGACCGACTTGTCCATGGCATTGACGTCGAAGCTCACCGGGGCCTTCGGCTGCCCGGGCGCGGGAGCACTGCTCGGCGGTTGCGGTGGTTGTTGGGCAGGCGCCGAAATCGCGGCCAGCGCCAGCGTGCAAATCAGAAGGGAGAAACGTCGCATCAAAGGACCTCGCAAGAAGTAACCTGTAATGCTAAAGCAGAATCGAATTAGGCGCATCTGGGTGAAGCCGCCGATGGCCCTTCGCTTTTCGCGATTCGCCACAACGCGCTGTCATACCTGGGTGGCGCTGCTACCGAAACAGGACCCAGACCAGGCGCGGGCCTACACCAGGATCGCACAAGCACACGGCTGTTCCCTAGCTGAGGACCTCCAACTTGATCGCATCGGCCGTCGGCCACACGTTGGCACACGCGCACATCCTGATTGCCTGGCTGATTTTCCTGGCGAGCTATCTGGTTTTCGCCATCGGCCGGCTGCCGGGCACGAAGATCGACCGTCCTGCGATGGCCGTCATCGGTGCGGTCGCGATGTTCGCCTTCGGCGTGCTCGGGGCCAAAGAAGCCATCGCCAGCATCGATTTCGCAACGCTGGTCCTGCTGTTCTCGATGATGCTGATCGTCGCCAGCCTGCACCTCTCCGGCTTCTTCGAATGGATCACCCGCCTGGCCATCGAACACCTCGGACCGGGCAGCTGTCTTCCCGGCGTGATCTTCATCAGCGGAATTCTGTCGGCGTTCCTGGTGAACGACATTGTCTGCCTGGTGATGGCGCCGCTGATTCTCGGCCTCTGCAAGCGCATGCGCCTGAAGCCAGTGCCGTATCTGCTCGCGCTGGCGACGGCCTCGAACATCGGCAGCACGGCAACCATCACCGGCAATCCGCAGAACATTCTCATCGGGTCGGTCTCCGGCATCGCATATCGCGATTTTCTGGCGCACCTGGGCCCGGTGGCACTTGATCGGCCTGTTCATCGATTGGGCGCTGCTGCACTGGATTCATCTGCGCAACGGCGCGCGAGGCTGTGGCTGAGCCCGCGACTGACGAGGATCCAGCGCGCCAGAGCCGGAGATTCATCCGGCGTGGCCGGTCGCGGTTAGCCTGGGCGTGCTGGTCGGATTTCTCCTGGGTTATCCACCGCGCGCTAGTCGCCGCTATGGGAGGCGCGCTGCTGCTGGTGCAGCGTCATCGCTCGCCGAAAGCAATCTACGGCGACGTCGATTGGTCGCTTCTGATCCTGTTCCTGGGACTGTTTCTGATTATCGGCGGCGCGGAGCAGGCGGGCATCACCAGGAACTGCTGCGGCGCGGCCGAGCAGCTGAATCTGCACAATCCCGTGATCTTCACCGCGGTGGTCACTCTGCTGTCAAATATCGTCAGCAATGTTCCAGCGGTGATGCTGCTGAAGGGACTGATGCCGCAATTCCACGATCCGCATACTGCCTGGCTGATGCTGGCCATGAGCAGCACGCTGGCGGGCAATCTCACCATCACCGGCTCAGTGGCGAACATCATCGTGGTGGAGAAGGCGCGCAGCCGAGGCGCACATCGGCTTTCTCGAGTACATGAAGATCGGTGTGCCGGTGACCGTGCTGACGCTGGGGGCAGGGTTGCTCTGGCTGGAATTGCTGCGGTACTGAGCGGCCTTCAAACGAGGGGCAAAATGACGCGCCAAATTGCGTCGGGGTCGGATTTATCACGCGGAGCCGTGTCTGGCATCACCGCTTTCCTGTTCAGCAATGTCGGAAGCTGGATTTCCCAGGATTCCCCGGTCCCCCCTGCGCGCCTGTAGTTGCCACAATGGAGGGCCCTCGGTATTCCGACTTCCCAGGAACGACAAAAGGAAGCCCGCCATGAATCAAACATTCGAAAGTCCATTTGCCAGCGTCGAAGACGCGCACGAGTACCTCACCCTATTGGTCCAGACGATTTTCGAGACCAGGGTGGAAATCGAAGAGGATGTCCAGCGGGAATCCAACGGGCATTCTTCCCGCCGCACCGACGCAATGAAGCTGGCGGTGTACACGCTGACCCGGCTTGAATTCCACATGGGCCGAAGCCGCCGACTTCTGAATGACCTTCGCACTCTGCGGCGGCTGCTGTTCGAAGAGCGCACCCTCACCGCCCTGACCCAGCGCCCCCAGGTCGACGGCAAGGCCCGAGCCGAAACGCTGTTGCCGCTTCCGCCCGTGCGTTCGTGGCAGGTCAGCAGTCCGGTGAGCGATGCCTAAGCTTGACCCGTTATTCGCCCGCGTCCATCGCGCACGCAACAGTGCGGCAGAGACAGCGCCTTAGTCTGGTGAGAACAGGGAGCTAGAGTTACAGCGGCGCCACACCTGGTAGTCACCAAACTCTTTCTCTACACAAAAAGTTGAGCGGATATAAGTGTCCAGCAGTGACGAGCCATGCCTGCTGCGGGAGATGTCGTTCGCATCGCGTTCCCCCTGCCAGAGAAGCAGCCAGTTCGTGTGCGTGCGTTCGAGTTCCTCGATCGCCAGCTCCTGGTTATTGCGCTTCGCTACTGTATCCCGGTTCATACTGCCAGTCGCTGACAGGAATTGGCCGTTGCAGGATTACATAAGCTCGCAAATTATTGGTGTAGCCGCGTGCGTGATCCAGCAACCCTGAGTACACATACTCGTCAGGGGCGGTATGTGCCAGCAAGTACGCCAGCGCCTCTGCTTCCCCATCGCCGGGAAAATCTCAACTCGATCTTCCAAGTTATTTTGCAACTTGTGGCGACAATCGCGCGCCGCATAGCGATAGAACTGGAAATCCGGGACCAGCATTCGAGTTGCCGGGACAAAGATAAATCCCAGAACTCCCGTCAGCACCAGTAAGACTAAGTCAACCCGAGCGGCGGCACGGAATAGGCCACTGGCTCACCTTCTGCAAACAAGAGACAAAGGACAATCAAGGCCGGCCAGACGTGAAACAAGTCCGCACGAGCCAGATAGTAATGCAGGAACAATAAGTAGCAGAGCACAACAGTGAATTCTTCGGCATCAAGCTTTCGGAAGATAGCATCTGCACAACAATCCATAATGCCGCGAAGACAAGCGCATAGGCTGGTCTGGGAACTATAGTCGCGGCTGCGAAGGTCGAACGAACACCAAAGATACAAGACCCAGCCAGAACCGCCAACACGGCCTAACATTCGTCCGCGATCTCTCCACATCCGTGCGGCTGGGCAGCAAGAACGGAAGAGCAAGCAGTCCGATAGCAAGCGGCCTAATCAAGAGGATGCGCTCGCGCATCATGGCGTGGGTGGGAAAATAAATTACTTGCGCATACACAGCAGGCAAGCAGTTTCTGCAGATAATGCAGTAGGCCAGTACGGCCAGCCCCATCGGCGTGCAAAGCCAGAACAAGACTTGTCAGCTTGCTCACGTTGATTAAGTTCAGTATGTACCAGTAGCAGGAAGGCGCCGATGCGCAATCAATCCATAGCCCGCGAAGTTAAGGCGCATCAGCAGAGTAGCTGCCAGCAGATGAACCGATGAGCAGCCAGAAATCTGGATGATGCATCCGTTCGCTTCCAACAGAACAGTAGAAGAGTGATCACCACCAGCGCGAAAGCATTCCACGGCGCATACAAGTAGAAACAGCCAATGGAGAGAATCAATCCCGAAGTCACGATGGTTCGGGACTCCAGTTGGGAGTGACCATCCATCCCACCGCAATCACCGCCAGGTAGAAAGCCAGAGACACGAATCGGGCAACAAAATAGGAGTTTCCGAAGATCTTGAATGCAGCCGCAATGATCCAATAATCAAGGGCGGGATAGGCGGTCCAGAAATCTCCATGAGGGGTCATACCATTCGCCCACGGCTCTGGCGCGCAAGAATGTTCATGCTCTCGTCGAAGGAGTCGGGTGGCGAAAGGATGGCTTCAAAGGCGAAGAGCGCGGCATAGACGAACGCCGCGACGAGCAGAGCAATAGCAAGCACCCGAAGAAAGGGAACCACTGCGCTTTACAGGCAAGACCCTGGCCGGGACTTCGGTCGCGAGGCTCATTTACACATCAACCCGATGGCAACGATGATCGCGGCAACCAGCAGGCTGACCCGATCGCGCAGCGCGAACAGGATGGGATCGGAATGCATCTCGCCGCGGCCTGCGACGATCCAGATTCTTCCGAACCAATAGAGCATCACCGGGCACATCAACCACAACGCAGTCAGAATGCCGGTAGAGCGCGGTGACCTCCGGAGTGTGGAGATAGAGCGCCAGGACGAGCACCGAAATCATCATCGAACTCAGTCCGAGAATGTGCACGGTGCTCTGGTCGCTTGGTTCATATCCGCGTCCCAGGAGCTCCCCCTCCGGTGAAAGCGCTTGTAATTCCGCATATCGTTTGACGGCCGCCAGTCCCAGAAAGCAGAACATGGCGAAAGCCAGGGTCCATTCCGAGATAGGTATGCCGGTTGCCGCTCCGCCAGCGAGAACACGAATCGTGTAGAGACCTGCAAGCGTGCAAATGTCGAGCAATACCTTCTTCTTGAGATAGAAGAGAATAGACCAGGGTCACGCAAAAATAAACCAATAAGCAGATTCTGAAGAGCAAAGGACAGCCGCGGCAGCAGCGCAAAAACAAGGATGAGCAAAACGCACACCAGCGCAATCGCAGCCCGGGTGCTGACTTCACCCGCTACTAAGGGACGCGGCCTTTTTCGTCGCGTGCTTCCTGTCGGCTTCGACGTCGAGCAGATCGTTGATGATGTAGCCCGCGGATGCCGTCAGGCAGAAGCACACGACAGCCAGCAGAGCCTTCTTGGTAACGCCGAGATCGCCCCAAAGATGCGCGAGCAGCACTGGCACCAGCACCAGGATGTTCTTGACCCAGTGATGTGGCCGAAGCAGTTGCACCATTGCGCGCGCCAGAGGTGGGGCGCGCTCGCGACTGCTGGGAGCCGGTGCGCCACAACTCCGCCGATGAAAACCATCCAAACAGAAGCAGAACGGATTTCGGCCTCAAAGCCACTCACCGGCGGCATACAATTCAGACTTTCTTTGTAGGCTGGAGATGAAAACATACTACACGCGTCGCGTCGTTCGCAACACTTTTAAGTGCGCTCGGTTGCCCTGGCGCTCAACGGTGAGCTTTCGCCTTGATCCCGGATGGCGTGCACGCAGATCATTCGCCTGGGGCCGCGCGGGTTATTCCCCTGATTCCGCGGATAGGCGTTACGCTCCTGCCATCACGACCGTGAGATTCGACAGAAGATAGCCATTCCTGAATGTCTCATTAATTACCCTGTCCGAATTAGCCATCGCGGTGTAGGCGATCGTTGTAGCGGGAATGCTTGGGAAGGTGCTTGCATCCAGAAGGTGGACGCGGCTCAGGCCGGCCGGCCGGCCGAGCAGGTCAGAGCAGTAAGGCGTGTTCTCACTTCCCATCGGAAAACTGCCTCCGGCATGGAAGCTTCTCCCCGGAGCCACCATCGTAAGGTTCAGCGGTGGAATAAGGCCGAAGCCAGCCAGGCTGCGGCGCAAATCCCCCTGGGCTCGTTTGGCCACCTGACTGGCGATGGGATTCGCAACTCCTCGGACATGTATCTCGTCCTTAGTCGGGTCGGACGAAGTGATGGTCAGCTCCAAATGGGCGGATTCACGACGAATGAAGAAAGCCCTGAACCAGATAGAAGCGGCTCTCGATAGCATCGAGAACAAAGCTCCTGCGAAATAGCGAAGGTACTATGGAGCGTATGGTTTGCCGGAACATGTCGCTCAACCCATACACTTGAAAGTGGACATGGTTATCGCTGGTTCGCGGACTGTTAATCTCAAGGAATATTTCGGCCAACGTAAAACGCACGGCCAGATCTTTGGCCTTGCGATAGGACAGCAAAGGGAAGAAGAAGTACTGGCTGTCCTGAATATGAATCGGCTTGTTCAACCACTTTATAGATCGTGCAACCAGCCTGCGTTGTAGGAATGACGCCGATGCCTACAAAGAGTCTTCCTGCTTGCAATTGTCTGAGCTGAGCCGTCTTTTACGTTCACCGTTGACAGGGCTACTCCGTCGGCGTTTTCTTCGAACTCGATAGCATAAAAACCTTTGTGGATTTTCGTTCCTTCGCGCTCGAAGTTCCTCCAAAGCAGACGCGGATTGAATATTGAGCCATACGGACAGCCGTCAAGGCAGTAGCCGCAGTAGCGGCAACCGGA
The DNA here is from genome assembly GCA_963735915.1 of uncultured Acidobacteriaceae bacterium. Classification (GTDB taxonomy): domain Bacteria; phylum Acidobacteriota; class Terriglobia; order Terriglobales; family Acidobacteriaceae; genus Bog-257. The sequence continues at coordinate 201,189 of CAVTMX010000015.1, forward strand.
AGGTCCTCCACTGGAATCCACCGCAACACGCGCACGGCCAAAGATAATACCTTTGCTTTCCAATTCCGCTGCATGCAGCTGCGAGAAACTTAAGCAGGGCCGCGGTTTGTTCTGACTTTCTGAGTGACGTTACCTTGTCATGATAGATGGGAAAAGACGCTTCCAGTTGGTCTGGCTCGCCGCTTATAGGCAAAAATGTCGATATATTCCTGTAGGAGTCGGCCAAATCGATCGTAGAGATGGGCCAATCAGCACAAATCCTGGTCCGTATACGGAAGCATGGCGGCGCCCCAAACATTCCCGAAGCCACCAAGACCATGGGACATATCGATCGTACAGTCCGTAGTAGCGCAGGAGATACATTGGGGCCGCTCGTAGGGAAATGTCGAGCCAAAGTTAAGCCTCTTCTCAACGCCTCGCGCGGACGTTACTGGCGCTGGAAATAAACTCTCGACATACTCGCTTGGCCAATCCTCCGGCCCAGTAGCCGAGAGGGTCTGCACCATGGCCTCCCTTTCGGGCTCCAGGTCGTAGGCAACGTCCAGGACCTCAAAGGGCACGCCAAGACGTCGAAGCGCATAAGCCGCGGCAATCGCTGTAGTCCCTGTGCCCAGAATGAGGTTCGGTATCCGCTCCGGTTTCACAGCCTCCGCACCATTCGACCGCGCTCCTGTCGCGCGACAGATCAAGACAGTACATCAGTCGGCTTACGGGCATACTAGCAGGCCTCCGGCTGCCCCCTGCACTCTTGCGACGCGTTTGACCGCGTTTTTTCCCCGCCTGTACACTCGAAGTTCGTCGCTTTCTTGAACCGAACTGCATGTCGCACGAGCTTCCCAAGGCCTACGATCCGAGCGCCATCGAAACGCGCTGGGCCGAGTACTGGGTCCGCGAAAAGCTGTTCCACGTCGAGACACCTACTCATCCGAAAGGAACGGATGAGTGGGGCACCCGTCCGATCTTTACGCTGATCCTGCCGCCGCCCAACGTCACCGGCCGCCTGCACATGGGCCACATGCTCAACCAGACGGAGATGGACATCATCGTCCGCTGGCGTCGCATGCGCGGCTTCCTCGCGCTGTGGCTGCCGGGCACCGACCACGCCGGCATCGCCACGCAGATGATGGTGGAACGCCAGCTCGCCACGGAGGGCAAGTCGCGCCGCGAGATCAGCCGCGAGGCGTTCATCGCGCGCGTGTGGGACTGGAAGCAGCATTTCGGCGGCGCCATCCAGGAGCAGATGAAGCGCCTGGGCGCCTCGGTGGACTGGTCGCGCGAGTACTTCACCATGGACGAGCGCATGTCGCGCGCGGTGCGCGAGGCCTTCGTCCGCCTGTATGACGAGGGGCTGATCTATCGCGGCAAGTACATTGTCAACTGGTGCCCGCGGTGCGTGACGGCTGTGTCCGACCTGGAAGTAGTGCACGAAGAGACGCCTGGGAAGCTGTATCAGATTCGTTATCAGGTGATCGGCGCGAAGGACGAATACATCGTGGTCGCGACCACTCGCCCCGAGACGATGCTGGGCGACACGGCCGTGGCCGTGAACTCCGGCGACGAGCGCTATCGGCACCTGCACGACAAGAAAGTCCTGCTGCCGCTGATGAATCGCGAGATTCCGATCATCACCGACGACATCCTCGCCAATCCCGAGTTCGGCACGGGCGCGGTGAAGGTCACGCCCTCGCACGACCCCAACGACTTCGAGGCCGGGCTGCGCAACAGCCTGCCGCAGATCGAGGTGATGAACGAAGTCGCGCAAATGAACGAGAACGCCGGCCCGTACCAGGGGCTGGACCGCTTCGAGGCGCGCAAGCGCGTGCTGGAAGACCTGGAAAGCGGCGGATTCCTTGTGGGCACTAAGGACTACGTCGTGCCCCTGGGCAAATGCAGCCGGTGCAGCAGCATCATCGAGCCACGCCTGTCGACGCAGTGGTTCGTGAAGATCCAGCCGCTGGCTGACCGCGCCATTGAAGTGGTCGAGCGCGGTGATATCAAGTTCGTTCCAGAAAACTACGCGCGCACCTATTTCGAGTGGATGCGCAACATTCACGACTGGTGCATCTCGCGGCAGTTGTGGTGGGGGCATCGGATTCCGGCGTGGCACTGCAAAGCGTGTGCGGAAATCATCGTGGCGCGTGAAGCGCCGTCGCTATGCCCGAAGTGCGGCGGGGCGGTCGAGCAGGACAGCGATGTGCTCGACACCTGGTTCTCGTCGGGACTGCTGCCGTCGTCGGCGTTGGGCTGGCCCGGGCGCACGCCCGACCTCGACGCGTTCTACCCGACGACGCTGCTCATTACCAGCTTCGACATCCTCTTCTTCTGGGTGGCGCGCATGATCATGATGAACTGCCACTTCATGCGCGGAAATGCAAAGGGAGATATTCCCTTTAGCACGGTGTACATCCACGCGCTGGTGCGCGACGCCGAAGGCCAGAAGATGTCGAAGACCAAGGGCAACGTGGTCGACCCGATCGAGATCATCGAGCGCTATGGAACGGATGCAGTGCGCTTCACGCTGGCGGCGATGGCTGCGCCGGGGACCGACATCGCGTTCTCCGAGAGCCGCACCGAGAGCTATCGCGCCTTCGCCAATAAAATCTGGAACGCCGCGCGCTTCCTGTTCATGAACGTGGACAGGGCGCAGCAGGCGTGCGTGTGGTCACTGTCCGAATTCGCGTGGTCGCAGGATCAGAAAATGGGTGCCCCACCCTTCTCCGAAGGAGAGGGTGGGCCGAGGATGCCGTCAGTCCCACCCTTTCCGCCAACCGAAGCCGGAAAGGATGGGGCACCCAGCCGTGAGCCGACGCTCGCGCGGTTCAGAGCTGAGACGCTGGAGGATCGCTGGATCCTCTCTCGCTTCAACCGTATCGCGCAGGAGATTGACGACGCGCTCGCAACCTATCGCTTCCACGAAGCCGCGCACGTGGTCTATCACTTCTTTTGGGGAGAGTTCTGCGACTGGTATCTAGAGCTGATCAAGCCGCGGTTGAACGCCGACAATCGTGAAGCCGCGCGGACGGCATTCACAAACTTGATCAGCATCTTCGAAGGCGCGCTGCGACTGCTCTCGCCGTTTATGCCGTTCCTCACGGAAGAGCTCTGGCACGCGGTGTATGACGGCCAGCCACCGGCGAAGTCAATCGCGCTGGTAGCGTACCCGCGGGCGGACCTCGCGCAGGTCGACGCAGGCGCCGAAACCGAGATGGCCATCCTTCAGGACCTGATCGTCAGCGTGCGCAACATCCGTGCCGAGCTGAAGGTAGAGCCGAAGCAGCGGCTGGCCATCGAGATCTACGCCCAGGACGGTGTGCGCGCATTGCTCGACGGCAATCGCAGCGCGCTGGAACGGCTCGCCAATGTCGAAGCCATAAGCTTTGTCGAGCAATCGCTGGCCAAGGCCGCGGGCGCGCGCACCACCGCGCGCTTCGATGTGCGCGTGCTCTACGAGCGCAAGGTCGACGTCGCCGCCGAACGTGAGCGTCTGAACAAGGAACTGACGAAGCTCACGCAGGAGCTGGCGCGCGCGACAGCACAACTCGGCAACGAGGCGTTCCTGGCCAAGGCGCCCGCAAATGTTGTCGAGGGGCTCAGGAAGCGCAAGGGCGAGCTGGAGTTGTTGATTGAGAAGATCAAGTCTGCGCTGGACGAACTGAAACCGTGAAGTGGTAATGCCGGATGATAGAGCAGGCCTTTAGGCCTGCGTTCCGCGGGCACAATAAATACCGGTTGAGGCGCTGAGGTCACGACCTCAGCACCTCAACCCCAAACATTTTCCGACTGAGAGGCGGGCCTGAAGGCCCGTTCTACCCGGGCGCCAGCACGACGCGGCCCGCGAGGACACTGTGGACTGGACAACCCGCCGCATCACGACAATCCTGGAGAACGCGCTGCTGGAGGACCGGGCCACGCGCGACGCCACCACCTACGCCTGCATCGACGTCAACCAGCGCGCCGCGGCCACCATCATTGCCAAGCAGGAGTGCGTGCTCTCCGGCCTGGGCTGCATCCGGCGCATCCTCGAAGTGTTCGCCGCACTCGATGGCACGGTCACTTCACATCCCGAGGTCATCAGCCATACGGAAATTTTCGACGGCGTGCGCCTGCGCAAAGGGCAGCCCATCGCGGTGATCGTGCACAACGCGCGCGTAGTACTCTCCTGCGAGCGCGTCATCCTCAACATCATGCAGCGCATGAGTGGCATCGCGACGCTCACGCGCAAGTACGTGGACGCGGTCGAGGGCACGAAGTCCGTCATCCTCGACACGCGCAAGACCGCGCCCGGCCTGCGCATGTTGGACAAGTACGCGGTGACCTGCGGCGGCGGGCACAATCATCGCCTCGACCTCAGCGACGGCGTGCTCATCAAGAACAATCACATCGCTTTGGCTGGAGGTGTGGTACCGGCGTTGGAGCGCGCGCTGCGCAATCGCCGCGGGTCGGAGACGGTGGAGATCGAAGTGCGTTCGCTGGAGGAACTCGACCTGGTGCTCGAACACGGCGCCGAGGCCGTGCTGCTCGACAACATGACGCCCGAGCAGATTCGCCAGGCAGTCGAGCGCGTGCAGCAATCAGGCCGCACCGTGCCGCTGGAGGCCTCCGGCGGCATCACCCTGGAGAATATTCGTGCTTACGCTGAAAGCGGTGTCAACTTCATCTCCGTCGGTGCGCTCACTCATTCGGTCCAGGCGGTGGACTTGAGCATGCGGATCGCACCAGCGTGATCTCCTGCGAGCACCTCGCAGTTTCGTATTGAAGTCCGGACTGTTTCCAGAAATCGAGACCGCGCCCGCCAACCCGATGATTCCTTCGTATCGACCGCACGAAGTGGACAAAATTCTTGCCCGGCCTGCTGGATTTATGAGAAATTACGAGTCACGCCCTCCGTCGTAGTAATCCTGCACGTCTTTCGGTCAACACGATTGCGACATCCCGCTCGCCGCTGTGTTTGCCGGCCGCTTTGCACCTGCTCTTCGCTGCCACTCGTCGCCACAATAAGGAGACCACCATGTCCAATGGAGTGATCGGAATAGAGGGGGTTCCGAGGCAAGTAGCTGGGGTGGAGATTGCCAAAGACTATGTTGCGCGATTCCAACTTCCGACGGAGACGACGGAGGAGGCTTTGCGGCGTGCGGCCGTCGATTGCGATCTGCTGGCCAGCTTCTTGCGTAACAACCCGAAGGAGATGACGGCCATGCTGGAGGCGGTTCGAAAAAACAATCTGGACGAAGCCAGAAAAATTGCCGAAAAACTCGGGTTCAGCGAGGAGGCGTTTCAGTCCAAGGGTGGAGGGCTGTGGCACCTGATCATCATCATCGTGCTAGTGGGGGGACACGTGGCGAAATTCTGGTAGACGCGGCAGCGACCGTGAGTTAGCGGTTTGCAGAGTGTGCGGTAGCGGGCACAGCTTGGAGTAGGCCGCTACCGCCCGCCCAGCCCACGATCTCCAGGTGGCGACATCATCTCGGGCACGCTCACAAACTGGTATCCCGCGCCTCTGAAGCGCGCGACGATAAGGTCGCTGGCCGCAATGCTGCGGCTGCGATCGACGCCCATGCGGCGGTGTCCGCCGTCGTGCATCAGGATAACGTTCCCGCCGCGAATCCGGCGCGCGACGCGGTGCACGATCTCGTCGGCTGAAATCGGCTTCCAGTCGTAACACGACACGTTCCACATCACTGGCTCAAGACCCAGCGCGCGCGCGATGCGCAGCGTCACCGGACGACGTCCCCCGAACGGCGGACGGAAGAGCTTCGCCGCGACCCCCGTCGCATCGAAGATTGCCTGCTGCGTCCGCTGGAGCTGCCGGCGCACTTCGGCCGCGGAGGCAAAGATGAGGTTGGGGTGGTCCCAGGTGTGATTGCCTATGGCGTGGCCCGCGGAGACGACGGCGCGCGCGATCTCCGGCTTCTGCTCGACGAATCGCCCGATGAGGAAGAACGTCGCCTTCGTCCCGTGCCGCTCGAGAACCTCCAGCAACCGCCAGGTATCGGGATCGTTGGGGCCGTCGTCATAAGTGAGCGCGAGCAGGCGGGAGCCGCGCGGCAGGCCGATGAACGTGCGGCCGTACACCTGCGACGTGGGCCACATGGTGTGAAAGCCCGCCCAGGTGGCAAGGGCGGCGACGCTGCTGGCGCCGATCAGCGCTGATTTCATGAGGACGATTGTAGCGGGGGCGGCATTTCCACAAGTTGCTCAATTCGCTAATTGCCACGGAGGGCGGGGCAATTTATTCTGCGAAGCGAAGCTCCTCTCCGGCCATGGCTAACCTCTTCGAACCACCGCGTTACATTGCAGTCGAAGGCCCCATCCGAGTCGGCAAGACCACGCTGGCACGCGTTATCGCGGAGACGCTGCACGCGCAGCGCATCAGCGAGCCCGACAACAACCCGTTCCTCAAGCCGTTCTATCAGGGCGAGCCGGGGGCGGCCTTCCAGGCGCAGTTCGCATTCCTCATGGCGCGGTACGAACAGCTCGGCGGGCTCGACTTGAAGCGCAACCCCAACCGGACCTACGTAGCCGACTACATCTTCGAGAAGGACAAGCTCTTCGCCTGCCTGAACCTGGGTGATGCCGAGCTCGACGTCTACAACCGCTACTACGAACTCTTCCGGCAGAACGTGCCGACGCCCGACCTCGTCATTTATTTGCAGGCCACGCCCGAGGTGCTGAAGAAGCGGCTGAAGAAGAAGAACGCGCCCGGCGAGAAGGCCATTAGCGACGATTATCTGGAAGAGGTCATCAAGGCCTACGAGCACTTCTTCTTTCACTACACGTCGTCGGACCTGCTGATCGTGAATACTTCCGAAATCGATTTCGTGGAGCGCAGCGAGGACTTGCAGGCGCTGCTGCGGCGCGTGAGCGAGCCGATTCGCGGCACGCAATACTTCCTGCCCTTGGGATCGGATGAACAGGCGGCGCGGGCGTAGCCGGCTTTAATCTTCGAAGCACTTGGAGCGGCGCTCCAGATACTTCTGTAGCTTGCCCTTGCGCTCCAGCGACATCAGGTCATCGAGCACCGGATATTTCGCGGAAGGATCGAAGCGCTGGATGGCGCGATAGGCGCGCAGCGTTCCCGCCAGTCCTGCGGCTTGAATGGCCGCCGGGTCTTTCACGTTCGGGTGCTCCAGTTGAAACGCGGCCTGCGAGTACATGGCCTGCATGCGAAGCTGCTGCGAGTAGGTATTGTTGACCTCGTCGAGCGAGTCCAGTTCCTTGCAGCAGGGCGCAATCGTCAGCGCCGGTGTGTTGACAATCCACTCCGTCAGCCACATGCGCTTTTGCAGGTTGTCCTTGGCCAGCGGGTGTTCTTCCAGGCTGTGCGCGTAGTCAACCACGCGTCCGAACTCATCGGGCGCGGTGTAGTGCACCTTGGCGGCGCCCGGCACGCACAGCGCGAGCACAAGCGCGAAGAGAGCGGCGAGCGTTTTGCGAGCCATAAAGCCTTCTCCTCAACCTAATGCGAGGCGGCCCAAGCAGGTTGCATGATGATACTCCTATTCCCGGCAGCGATGGCAAGCGGGAATTGCATTAGGTCAACGCGCAAAAGTGCAGTTCGCCACGCGCTCCGAGCGGTTGGTCACAGCGGTGCTGACAAACTGGTGACATTGACGTTTGGGTCGCCATTCTGCGGTGAAAATGTTCCGTGGGATAATCGACGTTAGCGATGAAACGAACCATCCATTCCGCCTGCCCGCACGATTGTCCCGACGCCTGTGCGGTGCTCATTACCGTCGAAGATGGGCGCGCCACGCGCATCCAAGGCGATCCCGAGCATCCCATCACGCGCGGCTTTCTTTGCGGGAAAGTTGCGAAGTATCTGGATCGCGTCTATGCGCCCGATCGCGTGCTCTATCCCATGCGCCGGGTTGCGCCAAAGGGAACGTACGGCGATGCAGCGTTCCGGCGCATCACGTGGGAGGAAGCGCTCGGTGAGATTGCCGCGCGGCTGAAATCGATCAGCGCGGAGTTCGGACCCGAGGTGGTGTTGCCGTACTCCTATGGCGGCAATCTCGGCGTGCTCAACGGCGGCTCCATGGACCGGCGCTTCTTCCATCGGCTGGGCGCGTCACAACTGCATCGCAGCATCTGCTCGGAGACCGGCGGCCAGGCCATGATCTCGATTTACGGCCGCAAGATGGGCACCGAGCCCGAGCAGTTCCGGCATTCGAAGTACATCATCGCCTGGGGCGCCAACATTCACGGCAACAATATCCATCTGTGGCCGTTCATCGAAGAGGCCCGGCGCCATGGTGCAAAGCTTGTCGTGATCGATCCGTATCGCACGCGCACGGCGCGCGTTGCTGACTGGCACATCGCGATCAATCCGGGAACCGACGTTGCGCTGGCGCTGGGCCTGATGCACGTCATCGTGCGCGAAGGCTGGCACGACATCGATTACATTGCACAATATGCCGCGGGGTTTGACGAGTTGCAGAAGCGGCTGCCGGAATACACGCCGGAGCGCGTCGCGCAGTGGACCGGCGTTCCGGCAGAAGATATCGAGCGGCTGGCGCGCGAGTACTCGCTGACGCGGCCGGCGGTCATTCGCCTGAACTACGGCATCCAGCGCGTGCAGAACGGCGGCGCCGCGGTGCGCGCGGTCTGCATGCTGCCGGTCATAACGGGATCGTGGAAGGAAGTCGGCGGCGGACTCCAGCTCTCGACCAGCGGCGGCTTTGGATTGAATCGCGAAGCCATGGAAATGCCCGAGCTCATGCTGAACAGTCCCCTGAAGCGCGTGGCGCGCACCGTAAACATGGTGGAGCTGGGGAAAGCGCTGACGGAGCTCGACAATCCCCCAATCAAAGCGCTGGTGGTCTACAACTCGAATCCGGCGGCGGTGTGTCCTGAGCAGAACCTGGTTAAGCGCGGGCTGCTGCGCGATGATCTTTTCACCGTCGTGCATGAGCAGTTCTTCACCGATACTACCGACTACGCCGACATTGTGCTGCCGGCGACGACCTTCTTCGAGCAGAAAGACCTGCTCGCTGCTTACGGCCATTACTACTTGCAGGTGTCGCATCAGGCGATTGCGCCGCTGGGCGAGTGCAAATCAAACGTCGAATTCTTCCGCGAGCTGGCGCTCCGCATGGGGTTCGAAGACGCCTGCTTCCGCGAGAGTGAAGACGCCATGATCGACGCCGCACTAGCCTCAGGTGCGCCGCAGCTTGACGACATCACGCGCGGGCGGCTGGAAGCGAATCCGTACGTTCGGCTCAATCTTAACGGCGCTGCTAGCGACGAGCCCTGGCTGCCGTTTGCCAACGGCTTCGCCACGCCGGACGGCAAAGCGCGACTCTATGATGAAAGCCTGATCGCGCACGGCATGGATCCAGTGGCGTCGTTCGTTCCGCCGGAAGAGTCGCGGCACACGGCGGCGGCGCAGCGCTATCCGCTGGAGCTACTGGCGCGCAAGGCGGACAATTTCCTCAACTCCACCTTCGTCAATCTGCCCACCCACCAGAAAATGGAACCGCAGCGGGATGAGCTGGAAATCTCAGTGGAGGATGCGAATCCTCGCGGCATCAGGAATGGCGATCGCGTGAGGGTTTACAACGATCGCGGCGAGGTCTTTCTGCGCGCACGGGTTGACGGAGCGGTGCGGGCCGGCGTAGTGGGTGCGCGCCTGGGCTGGGCGAAGCTCGCCGAGAACGGAAGCAACATCAATGTGCTGACGCCGGCGCGGCTGACGGACCTGGCGGGCGGCGCAACCTTTTACTCGACGCTGGTCGAGGTGGAGCGCGCCGCGACACGATCCGCTTCGCAACTTCCATCGAGAGCAAGGGTTTAGCCTAGGCAGCAACGCTCCTTCGGTTCCGGACCCGAGCAGCTGTACCGTATAATTGCGCTTTCATTAACACTCGCATTCGAGGTTTGCGTCATTTCTTGCCCTCTTCAGGTAAGGCCCGCGAGGTTTTGGGTTCGCGGGTCACGTGGTTGCACCACGGCGGTCGGTGTTCTGCTCGCACTTATAGTTCTTGCGGTTTCTTGTCTGGCGCAGCAGGAGGTCATCTCCGAGATCGTCATCCACGGCAACCGCCGCATTCCTGCCGACACCATTCGCGCGCGCATGTTCTCCAAGGCAGGCGACGTCTACGATCAGGCCGCACTGGAACGCGACTTCAACTCCCTCTGGAACACCGGCTATTTCGACGACTTGCGCATTGAGCGCGAGCAATCGCCCAAGGGCTGGATCATCCACGTCTATGTGAAGGAGAAGCCGACCATCCGGGAAATAAAATACATCGGCTTGAGTTCGGTTTCGCAGAGCGATGTGCTGGACAAGTTCAAGGAGCTGAAGGTCGGCCTTACGCAGGAGAGCCAATACGATCCCACCAAGGTGAAGCGCGCCGAGGTCGTGATCAAACAGCTGCTGGCGGCGCACGGACGCCAGTTCGCCACCGTACGTTCGGAGGTGCGGCCCATCCCTCCCGCCGCCGTGTCGCTCACCTTCGTCGTCAAAGAAGGCCCGCACGTCAAAGTTGGCAAGATCAAGTTTGAGGGCAATCACGCGCTCAAGAGCCGCGATCTTCAGAGCGCGATGAAGAACCTGAAGCCCATCGGCATCCCGCACTCCATCTTCCTGGAGAACCTGTTCCCCCGCACCTACGATTCCACCAAGCTCCAGGAAGACGCCGAGCGCGTGCGCTACTTCTACCAGACGAAAGGCTACTTCAAGGCGCTGGTGGGCGATCCCAAGACGCAGATCCACGACACCAGCGGCGTCAAATGGTACTTCCCATTCAAGTCGTCGCCCGGCAAGGCCGTTGACATCACCATTCCGGTGGAAGAAGGTCAGCGCTACCGGCTGAAAGAAATCACCTTCACCGGCAATAAGGCGGTTAAGGACACCAAGCCGCTGCGCGCATTGTTCAAGATCAAGGACGGCGACATCTTCGACACGGAAGCGATTCGCAAAGGCCTGGAGCAATTGCGCAAGGCTTACGCCGCGCTGGGCTACATCAACTTTACCCCGGTACCGAACACTGATGCCGATGACGAGAAGCGCACGATCAGCCTGCGTATCGACCTTGACGAGGGCAAGCAGTTCTACGTCCGCCGCATCGAGTTCCAGGGCAACACGACGACGCGCGACAAGGTCATTCGCCGCGAACTCGCCCTGGAAGAAGGCCAGATCTACAACGGCAACCTTTGGGAGCTGAGCCTGCTGCGGCTGAACCAATTGCAATACTTCGACCAGCTCAAGCCGGAGCAGGATTCCGAGATCAAGCAGAACGTGCAGGACGGCACCGTCGACATCACGCTTAAGGTGAAGGAAAAGGGCAAGAACAGCATCGGCCTGACCGGCGGCGTCAGCGGACTGGCGGGCGCATTCATCGGCATCAATTACACGACTAACAACCTGTTTGGCCGAGGCGAGAGCCTTACGCTGGAGTTCCAGATCGGTCAGTACCAGCGCAACGAGACGCTCGCGTTCACCCAGCCGTACTTGTTCGACCGGCCGTTGCAGTTCGGCTGGTCGGTGTATCACCGCAGCTACAACTACAACCAGGCGGCACTCACGCAGATCCAGTTGAACCAGACCGTCAATCTGCCGCAGAGCTACCAGGCCCTGCTTCAGAACTTCACCCAGACGAGCACGGGGTTCACCACCTCGCTCAGCTATCCCATCAAGCGCAGTTTCAAGCGCGTGGGCCTAACGTATTCGTTCGACAATTCGTCGGTGCAGACGTTCAGCGCGGCCTCGGCCGACTACTTCGAGGCGCTGGCCTTCCGCGGACTTTCAGGGCCGAATTCGCTGAATGGCATCATCACCAGCAAAGTGGTCCCTAGCTTCTCGTTGCAAAAGATCGACAACCCGCAGCGCCCGCATAGCGGACAGAGCGTTTATTTCGCCACCGAATTCGCCGGCCTGGGCGGCAATGTGAAGTACGTCAAGCCGGTCGCGGAATACAAGAGGTTCATCCCCGTTAATAAGGGCCGCAACACCGTCGGTTTCCGCGTGCTGGGATCGTGGATTACCGGCTTCGGCGGGCTCGTGGCCCCTCCCTTCGACCGCTTCTATCTGGGCGGCGACACCGACGTTCGCGGCTTCGATATTCGTGCGGTGTCGCCGGTGTCATTCTTCCCCACCGCGGTGGTCATTCCGTTGCAGAACCCGGATGGAACGACGGTGCCGCTGAATCCGGCGAATCCACGCCAGGGAACTTACAACATCACCATCCCGGTCCAGCAGATCATCTTCCCCGGCGGCGACACCAACCTGGTCACCAACCTGGAATATCGAATTCCGGTCGTCGGTCCGGTGACGATTGCGCCGTTCGTGGATACGGGAATGGATTTCGTCTCCAACGAGTCGCAGTTGCGCATTGCGGGGACGCAGTTCACGACCCTTCAGACCACGTCATTCGGCTGCCCGGCGCTCAACTCCGCCTTCCAGTGCGTGGGCGGCACCAACATCACCTTCAACCCCGAGTTAGGCACGGTCTCCGGGACCAACTATCAGCCGCGCATGTCGACGGGAATGGAGCTGCAAGTGATCCTGCCCGTGGTCAACGCGCCTTTCCGCATCTATTGGGCCTACAATCCGCTGCGCTTGAACGAGACGGTGAACTCGCCCAACCCGATTACGCGCTCGATGTTCCCGGCGGGGGCAGCCGGGGACTACACCTACGCCCAGGCGATCTCGATCTATCAGCCGAAGTATCAGCTGGCCGAGCCGCTGAAGACGTTCCGGTTCACGGTGGCGACGACGTTCTAGATAGAGCAGGCCCGCTCTATCCCGGACCGTTTGACGACGTTCTAGATAGAGCAGGCCCGCTCTATCCCGGACCGTTTGACGCTGAGAAGCTGCTTTCCCTATAATCTATACATCCGCACCGCCGAATTTTCCGGTCGGGTAGCGTGGGAGGCGAAGTCTGCGCCGCGCGCGATACCCGGCATCCAGAAAAAGGCAGGCAGCACCGCCGCCATTGCTGGAACACCTGAAGAATTCCCGGAGCAGTTCAAGGAGTTACGCCATCGCAATGAAGCGCACGTTCGTAGGCACAGCCGCGCTCGCCCTGATACTGGCAACCGCGACCCTGGCTCAATCGGCCCCAGCTACCGGCACCGCCGCTCCGGCCGCCGCCACTACCACCACCGCCGCTCCCGCCGGCGGCGTCAAGGTCGGCATCATCGACATGCAACAGGCGGTCGTCGCCACCAATGAAGGGGCACGCGATCTCGAGGCCCTGCAGAAGAAGTTCGAGCCCAAGAAGAACGAATTGGCCGGCCAGAACGGTGAGATCGAGTCGCTCAAGAAGCAGCTCAATACGCAGGGCGACAAGATGAACGAGGAGGCGCGCGCCAACCTCGTCAAGTCCATTGAGAGTAAGCAGAAGAGCCTGCAGCGCTCGGTGGAAGACGCGCAGAACGAATACCAGCAGCAGCAGGGCGAGATCGTGCAGCGCATCCTGCAAAAGATGGCGCCGGTCATCGACAAGTACGCCAAGGGCAACGGCTACGGCCTGCTCCTGGACTCATCGAACCCGTGGCCGCAGGGTCCGCTTATCTGGGCAACGGCGGGCGTGGACCTGACCAAGACCATCGTTGACGCTTATAACGCGCAGTCGGGTGTTGCGCCTCCAGCGACTACGCCCAAGCCCGCAGGCGCGCCCGGAGCGAGCACCGGCAAGCCGGTGGGATCGGCAACGCCTCCCGCCGGGGGAGCCAAGCCTGCGACCGCAGCCGCTGCCAAGCCGTAAGCGCGAAACAGACGAGAACACACCGAAGCCGCCCTCAACCGGGGCGGCTTTGTATTTTCGTCTACGGCACCGAAGGCGTTGGCTTTCCACCTCGCGCTCCTAACGCGAGAACGCATTCTCTATTCCGGCGTCCCCAGAAATCCGATCTGGCTCGGTTGCAAGTAGTACCCGACGAACTGCCGGTCGTCGTTGAACCCGGTGAAATAGGCGTTCTGCAAGCTGCGCAGCGGCAGGCGCGTGAACCTTCCGTTCTGGTAGACAAACGGGTGGTTCAAGAATCCGGGATCGGTGTAGTAACCGAAGATGACTCCCTGATTGTTGATCCCGGTCAGCTCCGTTTGCTGCCCCACGACTGGGAAGTCGATGGTGGTGTACCTCCCATTGGAATACAGGAAGCCGTGGGAGCGCCCCTGTGCGTCATCGTAGTAGCCGACAATCTGACCGCTGTTATTGATGGCCAGCGGCGTGGTGAAGCGGCCGTTGGGCACGCTAAGCGTAGTGAAGATGCCGTCGGAATAAAGGAACGCCACATCCGACACGCCGACGATCTCGCCCGCATCGTTGATGGCGTTGAGCCACGTCATGCTTCCCCGGGGATAGTCCAGCGTGGTGTAGTTCCCGCCGGAGAGCATGAAGCCGTGGTAGACACCTCCGACCTCGTACAAACCGACAATTTGCCCGGTGTTGTTAATGCCGATGGGGCTGGTGAAATGGCTGCCGGAAAAGTAAACGTCGGAGTAGTGGCCCACGCTGTACAGGTATCCGTGGCTGGTCTCGCCGCCGAACGGCAGATAGTTGCCCACCACCGCGGCGGCATTGTTCATGCTCGCGGTGTTCGTGCCCTGCGAGCCGGGAACAGAGATGACCTGGTAACTGTAGCCCTGCGCGCTCGCCGCTACTGCGCAGAGGATCCAGAAATAGAGCGCTCCGCAAATTACAGCTCGACGCATCTTCGTCCCTCCCAGGACTTCCACACAACGCCTGTGTCTCCCAGCCTGCAGCACGATTTCGGAAAACCATGCGGCCTTCAACGCGCCTTTCGACGCACGAAACTCTACACCCAATCCGGGCGCAACTCCAGACTGCCCAGTGTGGGAGATCACGTGGCAAGTCGCGTTTCGCTCGAGCGGCTCGGCTTGAGTCACCACGCGGCCCTGCATCTGTCACACCCTCCTTTGCCCGCGCGATTTACAATGCCAGCGGCTTCACTAATCGCCGGAGACCCGCATTCATGGCCACTGCCGCTGCCGAAGTTGAAACCAAGTCGCTGCCCGCGAACGCCTATCAGCCGCTGAAAGACGGCGAGGCTTACGTCCCGCTGGTGCCCGCCTCCACCAGCGTGCCCGAGGTCACGGCGCGCGCGGTGCTGTGGGGCACGCTGTTGTGCGTCGTCTTCAGCGTGGCGTCGGCGTACTCGGCGCTGAAGGTTGGCCAGGGCATGGAGGCGGCGATCCCCATCTCCATCCTCGCCATCGGACTGGCGCGCGTCTATCGCCGCCGCTCCACCGTGCTGGAGAACGTGATCATCACCGGCATCGGCGGCGCATCGGCTGCCGTGGTCTCGGGCGCGGTGTTCACGCTGCCGGCACTGTACATCCTGCATCTCGACCCGCATCCCGTGCAGAGCATCTTCATCTGCCTGGCCGGAGGCTGCCTCGGCCTGCTGTTCCTCATCCCGCTGCGCCGCTACTTTGTCGCCGAGCAGCACGGCAAGCTGCCGTTTCCCGAAGCCACGGCCATCACCGAAGTCCTGGTCACCGGCGAGAAGGGCGGCTCGCAGGCCAAGCTGCTGCTGCAGGCCACCTGCGTCGCCGCGGTCTACGACTTCTTCGTCACCACCTTTCACGTCTGGAAGGAGTACCTGAACTTCCAGTTCGTGCCCGATGATGAAGTCGCTGGCCGACCACAATCGCATGGTGTTCAACTTCGACGCCATCGGCTTCATCCTCGGCCTGGGCTACGTGATGGGCCTGCGCATCGCGATGATCTTCTGCGCCGGCGGCGTGCTGGTGAACTTCGTGCTCGTGCCGCTGGTCTGGTTCGTCGGCAGCCACATGGGCGACGTGACGGTCGGCCCCGCAACCATCCCCATCTCGCACATGACGGCGGCGGAGATCTATCGCTACTACGTGCGCTACATCGGCGTGGGCGCGATCGCCGCGGCCGGGCTGGTCGGCATCATCAAGTCGCTGCGCGTCGTCGTGGGCTCGTTCGGCATCGCGCTGCACGCCTTCCGGCACGGCGAGGCGCCGCACATGGAGCGCACCGACCGGGACATTCCCGATCATCGCGATTTTGCTGGGCGTGATTGTCAGCGCGCTTGCGGTCGCCGCGTTCTACGGGCAACTGCACGTGAGCTGGACCATCGTCCTGGTCGGACTCGCGCTGACGCTGCTGTTCTCGTTCTTCTTCACCACGGTCGCGGCGAATGCGATTGCCGCGACCGCCAACAATCCCGCCTCCGGGATGACGCTGCTGACCGTGATTATCTCGGCGGTGGTGCTGCTGAAGTTCGGGCTCTCCGGCGCGACCGGCATGTTCTTCGCGATGGCGCTGGCCGCGATGGTGTGCGTGGCGCTGTGCGTCTCGGGACAATTCATCACCGACCTGAAGGCGGGCTACTGGATCGGCTCGACGCCCGCGGCGCAGGAGAAGGTGAAGTTCATCGGCGTGGCCGCCGCGGCCGTCACCGCCGGGCTGACGATTGTGCTGCTGGCGAAGGCCTTCCAGTTCGGCGAGGCTGCGCCCGGCGACATGCGCCAGGTGCTGGTGGCGCCGCAAGCCTCGGCGATGAAGGCCATCGTCGAGGGCTTCATGAGCGGCCAGCCGGCGCCGTATGTGCTGTTCGGCATCGGCGCGCTGATCACCGTGGTGCTGGAGATGCTGAAGGTCTCGTCGATGGTCTTCGCGCTGGGGATTTACCTGCCGCTGCAACTGACGACGCCGATTCTCGCCGGCGGATTTCTGTCGCACTTCGTCAACAAGCGCGCGGAGAAGGCGGGCGAAGCCGGCCGCAGCATCACCGAGCGCGGCGTGATCGTCGCGGGCGGTCTGATGGCGGGCGGCGCGCTGGGCGGCGTCTTCGGCGCAGGCCTGCGCCTGCTGCCCAGCTACAAGGAAGAGATGATTCAGACGCCGTTCTATACAACGAGCCGATCTCGCAGACCGTCTCGGCGATCTTCTTCATCGCGCTGTGCGTGTATGTGTGGATCAGCTCCGTCAGGGGGAAACACATTGCCTAGGCTGACGGGGGCGCAACCGCTTACCAAATCAAAAACGAGATATCACCACAGAATCACGGAATTCACGGAATTCACGGAAACAATCAATTCAAAAGCCAATTCCGTGTCTTCCGTGCTTCCGTGGTGAACAATTTTTCGAGGAAGGGAGTTTTCATATGGACGCATTATCACGCTACGTAGCTGACGCCGTTCTCGGTATCGACACACTTTGGGGCGGCGATGTGATGTGCCCGTCGGGCACGGGACGTTTCATCGCCGACTCGTGGTATTCCGATGAGCCGCTGCCTGCGGCCTACACCACGCCATCCGCCGCGAAGGTGCGCGAGACCGGCGGCGTCGGCGGCAAGACCGTCGATCGCGAAGCCGTCGAAGCCTATCTGCGCGACGTGGATCTGCCCGCGGCGATCGCCGGAGTGCGCCAAGGCGCGGTGAGATCTCGGCGGCCTGCGCGGCAAGTATCTGACCGGCCTGGCGAACTCGCTCGAAGTCATGTGGGACCTCGCGATGGAGATTCTCGGCAAAGGCCCGGCAGTCCCATACGCGCGCTGCGTTGAGGCATCGACGGGCAGACCTCCTGAGCCGTCGAAGCCGGAAGCCAAGCGCGAGCGCGTCGCCGAGTTGCTCGGACGCGCCGGCTATCCCGCGAAGAACGGCGGCCTGCTCGGCGCGGTCGATGCCTGGCGGCGCGAGCGCATCACGCCCATGGGCTCGGTGAAGGCGCTGGGCGCGGCCGTCATCGCCTACTTCGATCAGCTCAGCGCGGCCAACATGCTGCCGTACCTGCCGCGCGAACTGGCCAGCGTGCCGCGCGCCAACATCGAGTTCCTGCCCATCAAGGACGCGTGGTTCTCCGGCTCGATGAACTACCTGGGCCGCAAGCGCAACGCCGACGGCTCGCCGCAATACGAGGCCAGCTACGAGATCAACGCCTCGCTGCAAATCAGCTTCCCGGAGTTCCAGCAGCTGGTCAGCCACGAAGTTGTGCCGGGGCACGTGACCACGTTTGCGTATCTGCAGAATCTCTACGTGCGCGGGCAGGCGGGCTTCGAGGCCACCGTGCTGACGATGAACACGCGCGCCGCAACGCTCTTCGAAGGCTTGGCCAACAATGCCATCCTGATCGCGCACGGCGTCACCGAACTCGACCAGTTGCCCGACGAGGACATGCAGATCGGCGCCCTGCTGGCGCTGTTGCAGGACGACGCCAAGAACCAGTCGTCGTACCTGACGTGGGGCGAGGGCAAGCCGCAGGCGGAGATCGCGAAGACGCTGCGCCAGGATTTCCTGGTCAGCGAAGAGCGCGCCGACAAGCTCTCCGGCGCGTGGGGACGGCATCCGCTGCTGGGCAGGATGTATCTGCCCGCGTATCGCGCGGGCACCGAGAAGGTGGCGGAGCTGCGCCGGAAGTTCCCGCCCCAGCGCGTGCTGCCGGCCATCTACGGCTGCGACGGCATGGTGGACATCATCACCGTGGACGAGGTGCTGGGCGGCAAAGCGCAGGGGCAGGGATAGTTCTTGTCCGGGCAGCGGCGCCCGCTTCAGGCAGGTGTCGCTGCCCAACCCCAAGGAGGATTACGTCGCATCGCTGTGCTTCTTCTCAAGAAACTTGGCGAACATGCGATGCGGGTCGATTTCGATGAACTTGCCCGTGCTGGTGGCCAGCACTTCGCCTACGCGATTGCGGATTTCGGCGCCGCGATAATGCTCGCGCCCACGCACCCGCTGCTCCCAGCCCTCGACAATTAGCGGCTTAAACAGCGGCACCGGCTTCAGGTAGGTGACCTCCATCGTCTTGGTGAGGCAGACGATGTTGTGCAGCTTGTTCACCTTGCCCATGGCCTCGTCGAGGATGGTGGCGATGATGCCGCCGTGCGCGTGCGCCGGCGGGCCGACGAAGCGTCCCTGCAGGCGAAAGCGGCAGACGAAGCGCTGCCGCGCCTCGTCGAGGACGAACTTCAGCTTCAGTCCGGTATCGTTCTCGGGACCACAGCCGAAGCACTTGTTGCCAAATTGACGCTGCTTAACGTGGTGTCCAGGGACGGCTTTGTGCCGGGGCATGCAACCAAGATGAACGAGAGCAGCCGCCGGATGCAAGGGGCAGGCCCACTCATTCGAACGGCGCGAATGAGTGGGGCACCCGATGTCAGTCGAACTTCAGCTAATTATCGCTTCGACGTGCCGCGCGCCAGCTTCTTCACTTTGCGTTTTTGTGCGCCTCTGGCGTAGGTCCGCGGCGCCTTGGGGGCAGCCTTCTTGCGCGCGGCCCGCTTGACTTTCTTACGCTCTGCTTTGTCGGTGATGGTTGTTGTGTTTGCCATGAACTGTTGGTTTCCTCAATGAAAGTAGTTACGCTTTTTCTAATTGCGCGTATTTCTCGACCAGCTTCTTCAGGCCGAACCTGGGAAATTGTACCGTAATCTTCGCGTCTTCTCCGTCGCCCTCGCGCCGGTAGACGGTCCCTTCGCCGTACTTGGGATGGCGGACGCGCTGCCCGGGACGGAATCCTGTGCGCCCGGTCGGCGAGGGTACCTCGACTTTGGGCCGTGCGAACTTCTTCCCGCGCGACGCGAAGAACTCGGCGATGTTATCGATGGAGTTGTAGGCCGGCCCGCTGTAGGAGCTGCGCTGTGCCGTATTGCGCCGGCCGTACTGCGGACGCTGATCTTCGTCCTCGTAGGCGTAATGGCGGCTGCTTCCGTAATCGCCAGCGTGCACCGGGCGGTGCGAGTGCGGCGAGCCGAGGTCCTGCATGAGCTCCTGCGGAACCTCCTCCAGGAAGCGCGACGGCACGCTGGCCTCGGGCATATCGGTGCCGTAGCGGCGGCGATAGCGCGCGCGCGAAAGGATAAGCGTATCCATCGCCCGCGTCATTCCCACATAACACAGCCGGCGCTCCTCTTCGATGTCGTCGGGAGCCAGCAGCGTGCGCGAGTGCGGAAACAGCCCCTCTTCCAGTCCGATAAGGAACACCAGCGGGAACTCCAGCCCCTTCGCTGAATGCAGCGTCATCAGCGTGACTCGCGAATTCTCGTCGTAATCGTCGGCATCGCTGACCAGCGCAGCGTGATCGAGAAACTCGCTCAGCGTCTCACCGCGATCGCGCGAGTCCATGGCTGCGTTCACCAGCTCGCGCAGGTTTTCGATGCGGGCCTGCGAATCCGGCGTGTCCTCCTGCTCCAGCACCTTGATGTACCCGGTGCGGTCCAGCAGGAATTTCAGCAGCTCGGCGGTGTTCGCCGGATCGCCCGGCGCGCGGAAGCCCTCAACGCGCTCTGATCCCTGCTCAATGATTCCATACCCGTTTTGGTTGTCATCCCCAGCGGGGCCGCTCCCCCCAGGCTTGTAATCCCGAGGGGAGCCGCTCTTCTCCTCCTTGTCATCCCGAGCGGAGCCCGTCAGGGCGGAGCCGAGGGATCTGCGGTCCGTCGCGTCGGCAGCAATGCTCGCGTCTTCCTCTTCAAACATGTCGACCGAAAAATCCATCGAGTGCTGCAGGTCTTCTTCGTGATCTTCAACAGCTGCGGCTCCGGCGGGCTCCGGTGCAGCCGTCTCCCGCACCCGCTCGCGAAACGTTCCCAGATGCATCGCGCGCGCGTCCTCGATCAGCACGCGAAAGCCGTTCAGCGCGGACAACGCCCGCGGCGGCAGCAGCCGCTGGCGGATGGTCTCGCCGATGGCATTCCACAGCGCGGTATCGGTCTCCAGCGCAATGCGCTCGACAGTCTCCAGCGTGGTCTTGCCGATGCCGCGCGGCGGGGTGTTGATGACCCGCTGCAAGGCAATCGTATCGTCGGGATTGGAGATGACCTTCAGGTACGAGATCATGTCCTTGATCTCGGCACGCTCGTAGAAGCTGAAGCCTCCCACAACGTGGTACTTCAACTGGTAGCGCCGCATGGCTTCTTCCACCAGGCGCGACTGCGAGTTGGTGCGGTACAGCACCGCCGCGCGCGAGGTCTCGCCATGCTCGGTCTGACCCTGGCGCAGATATTTCGAGATGTAGTCGGCGACGAACAGCGCCTCGTTCTCGCCGTCCGGCGCTTCGTAGTAGCCGATCTGCGCACCGCCGCTGCGCTCGGTCCACAGGTTCTTGCCCTTGCGCTTCACGTTGCGCGCCACTACCGCCGATGCGGCCTGAAGGATGTTCTGCGTCGAGCGGTAGTTCTGCTCCAGGCGGATGATGCGCGCTTCGGGGAAGTCTTGCTCAAACTCCAGGATGTTGCGGATGTCGGCGCCGCGCCAGGAGTAGATGCTCTGGTCCTCATCGCCCACGGCGCAGACGTTGTGCTCGCTGCCGGCGAGCATGCGCATCAGCTCATACTGCGGCCGGTTCGTATCCTGATACTCGTCGACGAGGATGTAACGGA
The DNA here is from genome assembly GCA_963735915.1 of uncultured Acidobacteriaceae bacterium. Taxonomy (GTDB): domain Bacteria; phylum Acidobacteriota; class Terriglobia; order Terriglobales; family Acidobacteriaceae; genus Bog-257. The sequence goes on from CAVTMX010000015.1 coordinate 222,507, forward strand.
ATCGCCGGTTGTAGCGTTCGCGCACTTCGGCCGATGACTTCAGCACCTTCACCGCATACAGCAGCAGATCGTCGAAGTCGAGCGCGTTCGCCTTCGCCAGCTCCTGCCGGTATACCTCGTAGATGTGGGCTACACGCTCGGTCTTGGGATCGGCGGAGTCGAGATAGACCTGCTGCGGATCGAGCATGTGGTTCTTCGCCCAGGAAATGTGCCCCAGCACGCTGCGCGGCGTGACCTGCTTGTCGTCGATGCCCAGGCGCTTCATCGCCGCCTTGACGACGCTCTGCTGATCGGCCTCGTCGTAGATGACGAAGTCCTTGCGGTAGCCTTTGCCGCCGATTTGCAGCGTCTCGATGTCGCGGCGCAGCAGGCGCACGCAAAACGAATGGAACGTCGAGATCAGCGGCTTCGTCACCGAGCGCGTGCCCACCAGCGAATCCACGCGGCTCGCCATCTCGGAGGCCGCTTTGTTCGTGAACGTGACGGCGAGAATCGAGTCCGGCTGTGTCCCGATCGCGTCGACGAGATGCGCGATGCGATAGGTGATGACGCGCGTCTTACCACTACCCGCGCCCGCGAGGATCAACACCGGCCCATTCACGGCCTCGACGGCTTCGCGCTGCTGCGGATTCAGTTGGGATAAATAGGAGGGCAAACTTCAGGTTACTCGAAACGGCGGTTGTTCACCACGGAAGCACGGAACTCACGGAATTCTTCAAACAAATTGTTTCGGTGAATTCCGTGCTTCCGTGGTGAATTCTAGCGGCTGACGCACGTATCAGTTCGGCTTGCTTCCTACCGCGGGCGCTTCCATCGCGCGCCGTGCCTTGCACTCCGGGCAGGGACAATGTTCGCGCAGATACGTCCAGGAATAGATGCCATGCTGGTGCCCGTCGTTCCAGGTGAAGCCGATAGCGTACTTGCCAATGGGCTTGGCTTCGGTCGGACGCGCGGCAGCTTTGAACATCGGCAGCGCACCCGCAACCGGCTTCAGCGGATCGCCGGGCTGGCGGCCGTCCTTGTCGCGCTCTTCGTTGCATAGGGCGCACGGGCAGGCGTCGCGCAGGAACGGGAAGCTGTAGGCGCTCACGTGGCCGTCCTTCCACTCGATTTCCACGCCGGTGCCGGTGGTGATGTTGACTTTGACGGACTTCGGATCTGCGATTAGGGCCATGAATGCTGCACTCGAAACTTACACTTCCAGTATCGCAGAAATCATCACTTCCCGATGCAGAACGAGCTGAAGATCAGATTAAGGATGTCGTCGGCGGTGGTCGCGCCGGTGATGTCGTCCAGCGGGCGCAGGGCGCTGTAGAGGTCGAGCAGGAACATCTCATGCGGGATGCGAATCGGCACGGCGGCGGCGGCGCGGTCGAGCGCGGCGATGGCTTCGGCCACGAGCTGTTTTTGGCGGACGTTGGTAAGAAAGCCGCTCTCCTGCTGCACGCCTCCGCCGCCAACCAGCTTCAAAATGCTGGCGCGCAGCTCGTCGATGCCGGCGCCGGTGAGGGCCGAAGCGGCGACGACCGGATGGCTGTGGCGCACCTCGTCCTGCTCACTGCCGGGAACCAGCGTGCCGTCCAAGTTCCAGCCGCGATCGGGAAGGTCGATCTTGTTCCAGACGACGATGGCCTGCCGACCGCTGATCAACTGCAACAGACGCTTGTCCTGTTGTTCCTCTTGGTGGCTGAGCGGATTCGTCTCACCGCGCGAGGCGTCGCGCACCACCAGAACAATGTCGGCGTCGGCCAGAGCCTCCATCGATTTGCGCACGCCGATGCTCTCGGCCTCATCCAGCGCCTCGCGCATGCCGGCGGTGTCGACGAGCCGAACCGGGATGCCGCCGATCGAGACGGTCTCGCTGACCAGGTCGCGCGTGGTGCCGGGCGTCGCGGTAACGATGGCGCGGTCGCGTTCGACCAGCCGGTTGAACAAGCTCGATTTGCCGACATTCGGGCGGCCGACGATGGCAAGCGTCAGTCCTTCATGCACGACTTTGCCGTAGGCGAAGCTGGCCAGCAGTTCTTCGCAGCGGCGCGCGAACAGCCGCGATGCGCGCGAGAATCTTGCTCGTCCGGGATGACCGACGACGTCGTCTTCGGCGAAGTCGACGCCGGCCTCCATCGTGGCAATCAGCTCGATTAGATTGTTGCTTGATCGGCTGCAAGCCGCTTCGAGAGCGCGCCTTCCAGCTGCCGCGCCGCGACCTGCGCCTGATAAAGCGTCTGCGAGTCGATGAGGTCGCGCACCGCCTCGGCCTGCGTCAGATCGATGCGGCCATTGAGGAAGGCGCGCATGGTGAACTCGCCGGGCTCGGCCAGCCGCGCGCCGGCCGCGAGCGCCATCTCGACGACGTGGCTCAGCACGACCGGCGAGCCATGGCAGGAGATCTCGACCACGTCGTCCGTCGTGTAGGAATGCGGCTTGGCGAAGAAGGTGGCGACGATTTCGTCGAGGCGTTCGCCGGTTCTTGGGTCGATGAGCTCGCCGAAGTGCGCGCGGCCGGCCTCCAGCTCATGCTGCCAGTCGCAGCATGGGTCGCGCGATGTTGAGTGCGTCCGGCCCCGACAGGCGCACCACGCCGATGCCGCCGCGTCCGGGAGGCGTGGCAATGGCGACGATGGTGTCGTCGAGGTGCATGGAAACGATTATTCACCACGGAGGCCACGGAGAGCACGGAGGAATGACGAATCGGGGATCGACAGTCGTCGAAGTCGTACTTACGCAGGATTACGATCGATGCTAGTCCACGGCAGAAAATTCGTATGGAGCGGAAGACAATTAAAACCAGCTCCGTGCCTCTGTGGTGAACTACCTGCGGCGCGACATCGGTCTCGCCGGCGGCTTGCCCTTGTAGTCCTTGGGATAGACCACGACGTGGCGCTCGGCGGCTTCGCCGGCGCTTTCGGTGCGCAAGATCCTCGACATCGCGCATCGCCAGGTGCACAATGCGGCGCTCGCGCGACGACATGGGCGCGAAGGCGTAAGGCATGCCCGTCTCTCGAACACGCTCCGCCGCCACGTCGGCGGCCATGCGCAGCTCCTGGATACGCGCGGCGCGGAAGTTCTGGCAGTCGAAGCTGATCTTCTCGTGCTCGTCGGGCGCCAGACGCAGCATCTCCAGGACGACTTGCTCGAAGGCGCGCAGCAGCTCGCCGCCGTTTTCCAGCACCAGCGGGCTGTCGGAGCCGGAGAGCTCGACCAGAACTCGGGGCGCTCCCATTCGCGGTCGACAACCGGCGGATCGACCGTGATCTTGTAGCGCAGGCGGAAGTCGCCTGCGGCGAATATGGTGTTGAGGAACTCGCTGATTTTTTTCGCAGCGGCGATTTTGTCGGTAATCGGCATTAGTTTGGGCTGAGTCTCACTGCATTGCGGAGGCATCTGATTCGTGATTCAGCTACCCAGCGCTGAAGATGTGCAATCCATCGTGCTGCGGTGTCAGCGCCTGACAGGTACTCCCGATAAAGAAAATTCCGTGTCCTCCGTGTTAGTCCGTGGTGGAAATCTAACGCTTTATTTGCCCGCCTTCTTGCGCGCGCGCTTTTCCTGCTCGGCGCGCAACTCCTGGCCCAGATGCGACTGGTTAATCACGTACTGCTGGATCATCAGGATAATATTGCCCACGATCCAGTACACGCTCAACCCCGACGGCAGATTGAAGCTGAACCAGCCGATCATCAGCGGCATCATCAGCGTCATCATCTGCTGCTGCTTCGGATCCATGCCCGCGTTCGGCGTCATCTTCTGCATCAGGTAGGTGCTGACCACGATGAGCACCGGCATGATGAACAGCTTGTCCGGCAACGACAGATCGTGCAGCCACAAGAACGGCGCCTGGCGCAGCTCAATGGCGTTCTGCAGCATGGTGTAGAACGCGAACAGGAACGGCATCTGGACGACCAGCGGCAGACAGCCGCCTGCCGGATTCACGCCCTCGCGCTTGTACAGATCCCCGATCTCGGCGTTCATCTCCTGCCGCTTGGGATCGCGCATCGGGAGCTTCTTGTACTTCTCCTGGATGGCCTTCATCTGCGGCTGGAGCTTCTGCATCTTCAGCGCCGACTTGGTGCTGGTGATGCGCAGCGGCAGCAGCGCCAGGTTAATGCAGATGGTCAGGACGACGATGCACACGCCCCAATTGCTGGCGAGTGATCGTGGGTCCACTTCAGCCAGATGAACAGCGGCCGCGCGATGATGCTGAAGAAGCCGAAGTCCACAACGTTGCGCAGGTCGGGACCGTTCATCTGGCCGGGCGCGGTGTTGGAGTGCACCGATTCGAGAATGTTCAGCGCCTTCGGCCCGACGAACAGACGCTCGCGCGTCACGCCGCTGGGATCGCCGACCGCCGCGCCCAGCACTTCGTAATGTACAACGTCGTTCGGATCGGGCTTCTTCGGGTCTTTCGGCAGCGCGAGCGAGTTGTGCAGCGTGACCATCGCTGCGGCGTCTGGATTTTCGGGCAGGAAGATGGCGGCGAAGAATTGGTCCTGCGAGCCCGCCCAGTAGAACGGCCCACGAACGGTATTCCCGCCGCTGACTTTCTTGCCTGCGAGCCGTTCCGGATTTCGCTCACCGACCCCGAGGTACTCGATGCGTTCGGACGCAAACGCCGGAGCCGTCGTCTCGTCGCCCAGTCCTGCGGGCCACGCCGGAAACGCCGGCACTATTTTGCCGTCTTGCGTAACTTGCGTCTCGATGGAGATGACGTACTCGTCGCCGAAGACGAAGCTCTTGCGGACGCTGACGCCGTTGCTGGCATACTCGAAGCTCAGCTCGCCGGGAGCCTGCATGGCGTCCGGTTGCGCTCGGCACGTACAGCGCCATTGTTGATCTGCTCGACTGAGACTTGCGTCGTAGGTGTACAGGCTGAGCGGATAGCCATACTTCTCGGCCGCCTGCTTGTTGACCAAATCGAGAGGATTGCCGTTCTCGTCTTTGTACTTCTTCAGGATCCACGACTTCACCAGCCCGCCTTTATTGGTGAACGTCATGCGGTACAGAGCGTTCTCAACGACGGTTTGTACTTCGTTGCTGGCGGCTTTTGGGGGAGTGCTTGGTGCAACGCGGCCTCAGCGGCGGGCGTCGCGCCCGATTCGGAGGCGGGCTGAGCCGGAGCGGGAGACTGCGCCGGTGTCTGGCTGGTCTGCGCGGCTTTGTTGTCGGCGGGCTTGTTCGGCTGGGCCGGCGGCTTTTTGAAGATGAAGATTTGAAACAGAATGATCAGCGCAAACGTGACGGCGAAGACCATCAGCATGCGCTTGTCGCCCCGCCGCCGGGCTCTTGCTGCGGATTGCGATATTCAGCCAAGTTCTAGTTCCGTTCACGCGGTAGAAGCGCGGCCTTCAGGCCCGGCGGATCTCGGTGCCGACTTAGCATTGGCTTCGGGCTGAGGAAGACCTCAGCGACCGAAGCGTATGTTCATTGGCGCGCGGTGACAGCAAGGCCCGAAGGCCTGTCTCTCACCGGCGGCACCGGATCGAATCCGGCCCGCGCAAAAGGGTGACAGCGCAACAAGCGCGCCGATCGCCAGCGCGACTGCCTCGCATCGCGCCATGACGCTCAACCGCTTCCATCGCGTACTCCGAGCAAGTCGGCACAAAGCGGCAGGAGTGCGGCAGCGCCGGCGAAATCCATCGCTTGTACAGCCGCAACGCGAATTGGACCGTCTGCTTCATTTCTTCTGTCTCCGCCACGCGCGCCCGCTGTTCCGCCAGCCGCAATCCGCGCGTCACTTCGCTCAACAACTCGGCAAACGGCAGCGTCAGAACGCTCTTCCGCGGATTGAACACAACGTCAACCGGGCCGTCGCAGGCCGCCGAGCGAAAGCCGTACCGCCTCGCGCATACGGCGCTTGATGCGGTTGCGCTCCACCGCTCCGCCCAGCACCTTCCCGACGGTGAAACCTACGCGCGTGCCAGCTTCATCTCCGGCGCCGCAGGAAAAACACGGTCATGTTGCCCGTGAACTGCCGCCGCCCGTTCTGATATACCCGCTGAAAGTCCGCATGTTTCAGCAGGCGCTCTCGACTTCCCCGGCGCACAACGCGGGCGCGCCGGGGGCCCGACGAAACTTGCGCCGGACATTCGGTGCCTCGGCAATCAGCCTCGCTACAGCCGACACCTACCACCGCGCAAACAGCTACCAGTCCTGCTAATTTTATGGACAGGCTGGCGAAGGTGCAGACGGGCCGTTCGTTGGGCTTACTCGCGGAAGCCGGGCTTTACGGAGACGCGTTTGCGTCCCTTGGCGCGACGGCGCGACAGCACCGCCCGGCCGCTCTTGGTCTTCATGCGAGAACGAAAGCCGTGCGTCTTTGAGCGGCGACGACGGTTGGGTTGGAATGTGCGCTTCGGCATGCGAAAACGGCGCTCCTCACTAGCGAAAAATTGGAATGAGCAAACAAGAAGTATAACGGCCAGCGCGGGTGGGTGGCAACTTAGGGAACCACAGCGAGTGCCGGTCTATGTCAGTCGCGCATTGTCAAAATTGTCATCCCGAGCGCAGCGAAGCGGAGCCGAGGGATCTGCGGCTGGCCGGAGGCAGCAGACGCGCGGGCAAAGCGATGGCCAAATTGCCCGCCGATTTGCCCGGTGTTAAACTTTGCACGTCCCTGAGCGGGAGTAACTCAGTGGTAGAGTCACGGCTTCCCAAGCCGTTGGTCGCGGGTTCGATCCCCGTCTCCCGCTCCAATCCTCACATCACTACTGCGGGTTTTTCTCGGTTGCCGAAGCGGTGCTATCGCCATCGCCAAGCTGCTTGAGCTTGCCTTCCGCGCTGGCCTTGATCCCATCTTTGCGCTGCTGATTGTCAGAGGTGTCCGACGGCAGCAGCTCCAGTGCCTTCTTTGCATTCTCGCGCGCCAGTTGTTTCTGGCCGTCGGCGAGGTAGGCGTCGCCCAAACTGTCGTACACATTGGCCGAGTTCGGGTAGCCCGCGACGTTGAGCTTGAATATCTCAATTGCCCCTTTCATGTCCCCGGCCTGCATGTGCTCGTATCCCATCAGATTGACCAGCGTCTCGTCGAAGAGCTTCGCGTTGGGATCGCGCTGCCGCGCCTCCTGCAATTGCGCCTGAACTTTCACCGCGCCGCCCGGCTCATCGATAGTATTGAGCGTCTGCACCTCGGCCGGAACCTTGGCGGGTTCACTCGGCACCGGCGCCTTGCCCGGAGTCTTGATGAGCGTGGTGACGTACCAGTCGGTGATCTGGGTCATGAACTCGGGATGAGCCTTGAAGATTTCCGCTCCATGCCGGCCGTTCGGGTAGGACACCAGCTTCTTGCTCGGATCGGCGGTGAGGCTGTACAGCCACTGGATGGCCAGTATGCTGGGCGGGTACTGATCATCGTCAGCGTAGCCGAAGAGCACCGGGACATTGTGGTCGCCGCGCAGGAACTGGCGGCCGGCGTAATTCGCAGGCCCGGCGAGCAGCACCAGTGAGCGCACCTCGGGATGGCGCATGGCGGTCCCGACCGAGTTGCCGACGCCACAACTGGCGCCGCCCACGCCGATTACTTCCTTCTTCACGCCGGGCTGCGATTGCAGATACTGGAATGCTAGGTCGATATCGCCCGGCCACTTGGCCAACATTGCGGCTGCCTCTTCCGCCGTGGCTTTGTCGTGCGGCACGCCGCCGCTCTCGCCGTAGCCGCGCATATCAATCGTCAGCACATTGATTCCTGCCGCGGCAAGCTGCCCTGGCAAGCCGCCCCAAATCTTGCGGTCCTGGTCGCATTGATGCAGCAGCAGAACACCCGGGCCCGGCTTGGCGGAGGCGAAGTACGTCGCCTTCAGCTTGGTGCCGTCGGAGGCGGTCAGGTCGACGACGCGCTCCGCGGCGAACGCTGACGAAACGGTTACACAAGCCAACACGAGGGATGCGATAGAGCAGCGGGACAGGACAATGCGCATGGCGGACCTCGCAACCCGCAATATTCTACATAGCCGGGTGGATGTAAACCTGGAACGCCGAATTTCGTTCTGGAGTGCTGGAACAATGGGACGGTTTGCCGGTCAATGGTCGCGCGCGCTAGGAGGTTGGGGCGTCGCCTTCGCCGCCTTCCGGCCCGTAGAAGAAGACCCAGGTGGCGAAGTCGTCGCCGAATTCGACGAAGCGGTGTTCCTCGCCCGCGGGCACGAAGAGCACGTCGCCGGGACCGAAGGTGGTCTCATCCGAAGCGCGGCGGAAGCGCCCGCTGCCGCTGAGGATGACGTAAATTTCGTCGCGGCTGTGCGGCGTTTGCGGATCGCTGCCCCGCGGCGCGTAGAGCTCGACGCTCAGCGAGCCGTGGTGAAACAGCTCGATGTAGCGCTGGCCATCCGGTCCTGGCAACTGCTCCAGGCCGCCGAGCGCCTTCAGGTATCCGGTCGCGGTGCCGCGTTCAATTTTCTTCATGGCGTAGAAATCGGGCCAGGGACATCCGGCCCGGCTTTAAGCCTCCATGCTCCGATGATGACGCCCATGAGGATGCTCCCGACCAGCGGATATCCCGCAGCGATCAGGATGAACGAGCCTGGGCGAATCTCGAATACCATCTCCGTCGCCATGGCTGCAGCTGTGGCGAGGCCCACCAGAATGCCGGCGAGGATTCCGCGAAACAGATTGTGCGTCCCCCATCCGCCGACCAGGTGAGCGATGGCATAGGCCATAACGATGCTGCACACGAGCGCAACCAGAAACGGCCAGAAATTCGGATGGGCCATGTTGGCCTGCAGTTGGTCAGCGGGCATCCCTATGCCCGCCCTCCACTGCTTGGCGAACACCGTGAACCAAACTGCGCCCAGCAGCCAATCAGCTACCGCGGCCACCACGATCGCAGGCCAGTTCACGCGCATGGGTGCCCTCCGAACCGGAGACAATACACCAGTAGGTAGCGATTAGCAATCAGCAGTCAGCAAATCGTCAGTCAGGCTGCCGGTTACCAGACTGATAGCTCACAACTGATAGCTGATAGCTGATAGCTGATGTCTGACCGCTGGCCCGGCACACTTAATCGCGACGAATCCACGGCACCCTCGCGGTCTTCACTCCATCTGTTTCTTCAGTTCCTGCAGCAGGTTCAGCGCCTCCAGAGGGCTGAGCCGGTCCATGTCCGTCTGCCTTGATGCGATCCACGATCTTTTGCGATAAGCGGCGTGAAGATGGTGAGCTGCATGGCGCCGGCTCGACGCGTTCGTCGTGCGCCAGTTGCTTGACTGCCCGGCGCTCGGCGTTCTCGTGCTCGGTCAGCACTTCGCGCGCGCGCGTGATGACGTCATTCGGCAACCCCGCGAGCTTGGCGACTTCGATGCCGTAGCTCTTGTCCGCCGCGCCCTCCTCCACTTTGCGCAGGAAGACGATGCCCCCGCCGCTCTCTTTCACTGAAACGTGATAGTTCTTCACTCCGCTCAGCCGGTCGGCCAGCTCCGTCAGCTCGTGATAGTGCGTCGCGAACAGCGTCTTGGCACGCGTGTTGGCGTGGATGTACTCAACGACCGCCCACGCGATCGCCAGGCCGTCATAGGTTGCGGTGCCGCGGCCGATTTCGTCCAGCAGGATCAGCGAGCGCGGCGTGGCCGTGTTGAGGATCGCTGCGGTCTCGGTCATCTCGACCATGAAGGTCGAGCGGCCGCGCGCCAGGTTGTCGCTGCGCCGATGCGCGTGAAGATGCGGTCCACCAGCCCGAGACGTGCCGACCGCGCCGGCACGAACGATCCCATCTGCGCCATCAGCACAATCAGCGCCGCCTGCCGCAGGTACGTGGACTTGCCGCCCATGTTCGGCCCGGTGATGAGCAGGATGGAATGCGTGGTGCCGTTGAGGTAAAGATCGTTGGGCACGAAGCGGTCGGCCACGCCGCTCGATCTCCAGTCTGCTCGATGACCGGATGGCGCCCTGCGAGAATTTCTATATCCGGCTGATCCGTCGAACTTTGGACGGCAATAGTTGCGGTTGGCGGCAGCGAGGCGAATGACGCCAGCACATCGATCTCCGCCAGCGCCAGCGCAGTTTGCCGAATGCGGCGCGCCTCGGCGGCGATGGCGGCGCGCAGCTCAGCGAACAGGCGCCGCTCGATCTCGACGATCTTCTCCTGCGCGTCCAGCACCTTCGCCTCGTACTCTTTCAGCTCGGGCGTGGTGAAGCGCTCGGCGTTCACCAGCGTCTGCTTGCGCTCGTAGTCGGCGGGCGCGAGGTGCAGGTTGGCTTTGGAGATCTCGAGGTAGTAGCCGAAGACGCTGTTGAACTTGACCTTCAGCGAGCCGATGCCGGTGCGCTGGCGCTCGCGCTGCTCGATCTGCGCGATGTACTGCTTGCTGTTGCGGCTGAGGTCGCGCAGCTCGTCGAGCGCTGCGTCGACGCCCGCGCGCGATCACGCCGCCATCGGCGAGCGTCAGCGGCGGCTCGTCTTCCAGGGATGAGAGGATGCGCTGCCGCGAGTCGGCGAGCTCGTCGCATTGCTCGTGCAGATCGCCAACGCTCAGGCGAGGGCCAGCTCAAGGCTCGTGGCTCAGAGCTGACGGCTGTAAGGCGAACCAGCGATGCGCGCACATCGGGCAGCTTCGCCAAGGGAGACCGCCAGCGCCAGCAGGTCGCGCGGGTTGGCCGTCTCCAGCGTCACGCGGCTCAGCAGGCGCTCGATGTCGAGGATGCCGTCGAGCGAGCGCCGCAGCTCCTCGCGCGCCGACCAGGTCGCGCACCATGCACTTCGACCGCGTCGAGCCGCTGGTTGATCTCGGCGGCGTCGATCGACGGGCGCAGCATCCAGGAGCGCAGCAGGCGCTTGCCCATCGGCGTCACGGTGCAGTCCAGGCAGCGGAAGAGCGTGACGCTCGTCGCCCGAGCCGGCGAACAGCGGCTCGATCAGCTCCAGGTTGCGCACCGTGACCGCGTCGAGCACCAGGCAGTTCTGCCGCTCGTAGAAGCCGATGCGGTCCACGTGGTCGAGCGAGCCGCGCTGCGTGGTGCGAACGTAATGCAGGATGGCGCCCGCCGCGGTCGCCGCCGCCGGGCGATTGGCCAGTCCAAAGCCTTCCAGCGAGAGCACGCCGAAGTGGTTTTCGACCAGCGGAATGGCGTAGTCGGGGGCGAACACCCAGTCTTCCAGCGGCGTCTCCGCCCAACTGGCGTTCTCCAGCGACGCGATGCGCGGCGCCGCGGCGGCTTGTTTCAATGGTGGGTTCGCCTGGTCGAACAGCGGCAGCGACGAGGCGAACAGCACCTCGCGCGGACGCAGCAGCAGCAGCTCTTCGCGCACGCGGCGCTCGGCGTCTTCGCCGGCGAACTCGGTGGCGCGAAACTCGCCGGTGGAGAGATCGAGCGCGGCAAATCCGGCGGCGTTGCCGGCGCGCGCCACGCAAGCCAGAAAGTTGTTCTCCTCCGAGCCAAGCTGCGAGTCGGCCGCGGTGCCGGGCGTGACCACGCGCGTGACCTCGCGCTTCACCAGCTTCTTGGCCACGCGCGGGTCTTCCATCTGCTCGCAGATGGCGACCTTGAAGCCCTTGCGGATGAGCTTGGAGATGTAGTTTTCGGCGGAGTGGTAGGGCACGCCGCACATGGGGATGGCGATGCCTTTTTCCTTGTTGCGCGAGGTCAGCGTGATCTGCAGCTCGCGCGCCGCCACCACCGCGTCTTCGAAGAAGAGCTCGTAGAAGTCGCCCAGGCGGAAGAACAGCAGCGCGTTGGGATGCTCTTTCTTGATGGCGGCGTATTGCCGCATCAGCGGCGTGGAGGGCTCGGTCATGGCGGGAAACTGCGCGGATTATAGCAGCCGGGGATGCAGGTCGAGTGGTGGGGTCCAGCGGTGTGTAAAGCAATTCGGTGATTGAGAACGCAAATGTCCCAGGTGATCGCTACCATTGGTCAGCGAACAAGGCTGCTCGCTACTTCACCGTCTCCATCCCCGGCTGTAGCCACGACACCACGAAGTCTGCAATCGAAGGAAACAGGGTGGCCAGCAGACCAATCAATGGCCCGATGCCGAAGCTGACGATCCTGGTCCAGAACTCAAAGCCAAGCTGGCCGGGCTTCGTCTGGGTGATGTGGCTGAGCGTGGCATCGCGATGCATCTCCGCGTAGACGAACACCACCATCGCCCCCACGATGACGAAAAGCACCAGGAAGATCGCGCCCAGCGCCGGGGTGGGGCTGAAAGGATAGCTGGCCAGCGCCAGCGTCGTCGCCGTGAACAGCAACAGGATGGCGATGGCGATGGTGCGCACGCGTCCCAGGATGTTCTGGATGAAGCCCAGGTAGGGCAGCACGAAGAATTCCTCCGCGGCGCGGACGTAGTCGTCCTTGGCCAGGGGCGCTTTCGATTCGGATTTTTCTTCGTCGGCTTTGCCCGCCGGTGGAGCGTCCATAATCAGCGACTGGCGTTCCCGTCGCCACGCGGGAAGAAGGATGTGGGTCATGATCCGGCCTGCGGTCTTCGCCACCTGTTGCTGATAGTTCATCAGTTCGCGTTTGAGCACGCTGACGTTGTCGGAGGATGGGTCAGCCAAAGCCAGCGTGTACGCTTCTGCGAAGCTGAGCCCTGCTCTCTCGCAGTTGCCCAATTCCGCGAGGGCCGTGTTCTTATGCTCTTCGTTCTGCTTGCGAGCTTTGTCGGCCGTATCGTCCGGCGTCCAAGCCTGTAGCGCAGCTTGCAGATTGCGGGCGCTCTCGAGCTGACGCGAAATGAGGCAGTAGCGCTCTTCCAGCACATTGCTGGTCATGCTCAACACTGAGCTCCACGAGAGTCCCTTCAGTGCGGCGAGCGTGCGCCGCAGCCGCAAGCGGTCGAGCAACACCAGCAACTGATGCAGGCGGCCCCAGGCGCGGGCAAACTGCCAGGTGTCCGCCAGGACCAGCGCGATGGCGACGGACATACCGGCGAACATCATCCGTCCGAAGGCACGGTCCCCCAACGTCTGGATCGTCTGTTCGCCGAGCGTCAGCCAGCAAAGCAGCATGGTCGCGATCAGAATGAGAGGGTAAGACCACAGGTACAGGAAGTCGAGCGGGTGCGCCGCTTCTTCGATCAAAGCTCCCGCCTGCTCCGCGCTGAACATGGCGAACAGCCGCGCGCCGGAGGGGTCGCTCGGCAATTTCCTGTCGTGACGGTCGTCCTGCGATTCGAAGCGAATCGTGTCGTCCTTTTCGTGAAAGCTTTCGGGCAGGCTGTCGCGCCCGGGCAGCAGCGGCCGGTCTTCACCGAACAGCGACAGGCCGCGCAGGTTGTACCAGAACCAGGCGTAGAAACCGAGGATCAGCAGCACCTGTGGCAGCAATCCGGAGACGCCGTTGCTGATGTGCGAGTTCCGCCAGAAGGCCGAGGTTTGGGTGACGGGCGTCAGCCGGTCGTTCAGGTGCCAGCGAATCACCACCATGACGGCCAGCGCCGCCAGCCAGACCGCCGCCACAAACCACCAGGGAACGTCTCGATTCGCCACCAGGTCGCGAACGTACCGGAGTTTCTTCAGCACCAGGTCGCGGACATAGTTGTATCTGGCAATCAGTACCGCCCAAAAGTGTTTCAAGCCTGAGCGGTTGACTTTCGTCCTTTTGGGATGCGGCGTTGCGGTTGCGTCCTGGCTGACTTCGGCACCGCCGGAAGCAACCTCGCTCTCCACCCGCCTGTTTGTGGCAATCCGGTCGGACGGCAGCGTGGGAGTCGCTCCGATCGCAGGAGCGTGCTCGGCGCCCGCAGCAACTCCCCTTGCGACTTCCTGCTGCGAAGCTCTTGCCTTCTTCTCCGCCCCGTTTTCCTCTGCCGCTGCAAGCGGGCACATCCTGTAGTTCGCGACAAAACCACCGAACCCGCAGAGGACGAGAAGCACCAGCGCAGACCAGAGTCCCCAGGCCTGATGTCCCGAGTAGAACCCCTCCACCAGGCCGGTCATGCCGCCGATGGTCACCGCCAGGGCGCCCAGCAGCAGACTGCCCACGAAGATCAGCGCCGGTTGCTGCGCCAGAGGAATGGGAGCGAAGTAGGCGCGCACGCGCGGCGCCCCGATCATTCGTCCCTTCCAGCACAACAGAAAATGTGCAAGCGCCAGAGCGCAACAGAACAACACCAGCGCAGTAGTGTCGGGAGGAAAAGCACGGGAAGGCTTGGCGCCGGCACCCTTATTGTGCTCGCCGGTCGTGCCTGCCGGATTGCTTTGGACCTCCGGCTCGGGGTGAGGAGACCGCGCGGACGACAAAAGCGCTACGTTCGTTTCCGTCGGATCCAAATACTGATCGAGCCCGAGGGTCTTGTCGTTCAGGACTGCAATCGGCCAGAACTGGCGATGGCCTACCACGGTCAGCCAGGTGGCGGGCCGCAGATCGTCGTCATTCTTGTCGTCACTGAGCACCGACTTCGGCGGGCCATAATCGCTGATGCCCCGCGTGTCTGGCGAGCCGGTGCCGAACAGCCCGCGCGCCGCGACATAGGCGCCCTCGCTCAGCTCATCGCCGAAAAGCCGGTAGCTGTTCGGCGCCGCACCAGCCACTTCGTAATCGCCACTCTTGTCGTCGCCGTTCTTATAGAGAAACCGCACCGGGCGTATCTGGTCCTGCGTCCACGACAGCAGCGGGTAAGTGGACAGCAGCATGACGCCGCGCAGACTGTCCCCCTGCATGCCGCGGCGAAACAGCAGGTCGGCCCCATCCAGCACAACCCGCCCCGTGGGGTAGGAGCGCCGCAGGAACTCGGCGAGAAACAACTGGTCGAGCGAGTTGCTGCTGCGGATGACGATGAACTGGATATGCTTCGCCTGGAGCACGTTGACGATGCCGAACAGCGTGGCCTCCTGCGCATACGGCGTCAGCTCCCCGGCATAGGTCTGCACCGTGTCGTGGCCGCTGCCGGCCGCCTCGCCCGGGTCTCCCCGCAAGGTCGAACTGGGAGCGTTATTTTGCTGTTTCCCCTGGCTGAAGATCGATTGCTTCGAATAGGCCGACCTCAGCGTAGCGATGTCGCGCGGGTAGTAGAGCTGAATCGGCAGCTTCTCCAAATCGTCCGCTTTTGCCTTCTTGCATTCGCTGTCGTCACTGTCGGAGCTGCCGTCCGTCTCATCATCCGGCTGATTTACGACCTCTGCTCCAAACGCGGTCTCGTCTTCCGAAAGAATCGCGACCCGCTCAACGTGATAACAACTCTGGTTTACGAACTGGAGAAAGCGGTGCGTCATCAGCTTGTCGCTTTCCAGGAAGGTACGGAACCTGTGGCAGTCTGTCGGGTTCTTCGTGTCCGAATGACAAAGGAACCGCTTGAAGCCATCGATGCTTTCGTTGGAGTTGGCAGTGCCGCTGTACACCGTGACCTTGTCCAGGTACTGCGCGGCTACGTCGGGCCTGCCCAGCTCGCGTTGCAGCGAGGGCAGCGATCCGGAAAACGTCGGACCTAAAATGCGCAAGCCCTTGGTCGCAGGATCGGCGCCCAGCTTCTTCAGCCACTGCATCGCATTTTCGAACTGCTCATCGTCGATGCCGCCAGTCGGTTGCTCGCCCACCACGAACACCAGCAGCCCGCCCTGGTAAGGTCCTGAATCATCACGTGCGCGGTCACTCTTGTCCGCTGCCTTGGTATTCTTGCCGGCTGGGTCGGTGCCGGTTGCGTTGCCACTCTTGCCGGCTCCGTTGCGACGAAAGGCGAGCACGCCTGGCTGCTGTTGTAATTCCGACTGCAACGCTTCCGCTTTCTCCTGATCGCCGAAGCGGTCATAGCTCTTTTCTTCGCTCCAGGGAAACCAAGAACCGTCATACGAGTAGTTCTCATCCTGCGCCGCCTGTTGTATGGCTTCGATTAAGCGATCGAAGACCACCGGCAGGTTGGTCTGCGCCGGATTCGGGACCAGCGCGATGGCGAACTTCAGGTCCGGCGCGGCCTTCGATGTCTGCTGGTTGTCGGCGTTGTCGGCGTAGCAGGACCGCGGATACTGGACCTGCTTTTCATAGAAACGGCCGACGCGATCGGAGATCTCCTTACAGGCAGCCTGCACCTTGGACGGTACCACCTTGGCAACTCCGGCCCGCCGCGCGGTTTGTGTGCCCTTGGCCGCCTCAGCAGGCCGCGCGGATTCGCCGCCGCGGGGCACGAACGAGAAACCCAGGACTGCGACCAGGACCGCGATTGCGGCCATCCCGCTCTTTCGCTCCATGACTCACCTCAGACGAGTCGTTAGCGTGCCGAATGAATGTGGGAGCGCCCCGGAGATTGCCAATCCCCTGCGTACCGGCCCGGGAGCGACGGCAGGCCTTGGGAGAGTGCCGTAAGAGTAGCGCCGTTCGGCAAGCGCTTCAAGCGACAAAAGTGCCAATCGGCAAGATGGCGCGAAATATGTCAACACTAGGATCAAGGCGGTCCTGATGGCGATTGGTAATCCGTACCAGAGGGTAGACCTGCCGGAAGTGTCGCAGGTCACAATGGGGACGCAGCCGAATTGCTACCATATTCCCTGTCTGACTTGCGCATCGAATGGTCGCAGTAGATGACTTCTCCTGAGGGAAGCAATGACCCTGAAGCCGGTAAACACGCTGCTGGATGTCCTGCAGTTCGCCGAAAACAACACCGCAATCGTGGTGCCCGAGGTCGGCATTCGGGTGAGCTACGACGCGCTGCGGCAACAGGTATTGGCGATGGCGGACGCGCTGGCCTCGCTCGGAATCCATCACGGCGATGCGGTGGCCATTGCGCTGCCGAATGGCTTGCCCGCCGATCACGACTTTCCTGGCTGCCTCCATCGCCGGGACCGCCGCGCCCTTGAACCCGGCGTACCCCTATGAAGAATTCATGTTCTTCCTGCGCGACACCAATGCCCGCATTCTGCTCTGTCCTCCCACCGGCGCTGAAGTGGTGCGCAGTGCCGCCGCCGATTGCGACATTCCGGTCTACTCGGTCGAGATGGACCGAGCACGGTCAGGTCACCTTGCAAGGCGCGCCGGGCGGGGTCTCGGCGGTCGAGCCCACGGCCGACGATATTGGCCTGGTCCTGCACACCAGCGGAAGCACCGGTCGGCCCAAACGAGTTCCGCTACGGCACTTCAACCTCGCAGTCTCGTCGGCCAACATCGCCAACACCTACGGGCTGTCGCCGGACGATGTCTCGCTGTGCATCATGCCGCTGTTCCACGTTCACGGCCTGATCGGCTCGACCATGTCGACGCTGGTTTCCGGAGGAACGGTCGTCGTCCCCACCAAGTTCAATGCGCTTAGCTTCTGGAAGACGGTGAAAGAACATCGCGTGACCTGGTATTCGGGCGTGCCGACGATGCACCAGTTGCTGCTGGCGCGCGCTCATCACAAGCCCGCCGAGGCCGCTACGCTCCGCTTCATTCGCTCCTGCAGCGCGCCTTTGTCGCTCGGAGCTCATCCACAAAATAGAAGACCTGTTTGGTGTGCCCTTCGTCGAGGCCTACGGGATGACGGAGGCGGCGCATCAGATGACCTCGAACCCGCTGCCGCCGCGGCACCGCAAGGCCGGCTCGGTGGGGGTCGGCGCCGGGCTGCGCGTCCGCATCATCGACAAGGAGGGCAACGATCTCGGCAACGAGCGGCGCGGCGAAGTCGCCATCATGGGCGCCAACGTCTTTCGCGGGTACGACGGCAATCCCGAAGCCAATGCCAAGTCTTTCGTCAAAGGATGGTTTCGCACCGGCGACGAAGGCTGGCTGGATCGCGACTGCTATTTGCACCTCAGCGGACGCATCAAGGACATCATCATTCGCGGCGGCGAGAACATCGCGCCGCATGAGGTGGACGAGATTCTACTCGAAGCATCCGGCGGTGTCTGCGGCGGTGACCTTCGGTTTTGCGCATCCCACGCTGGGCGAGGAAGTGGCTGCCGCCGTGGTGTTGCACGAGCCGCAGAGCGCCAGCGAATCGGCGCTCATCAAGCACTGCCGCGAGTCGCTGGCCGAGTTCAAGTTCCCAAGAAAATCTATCTGGTGAAGAGCATACCCACCACCGCGACGGGCAAGATCCGGCGCAGCGCCGTCGCTGACGCGCTAGTGGGTGGCAAGCAGTGAAGTTCCTCATCGCAGGCGCGGGCGCAATCGGCGCTTACATCGGTGCGCGCATGGCGCAGGCCGGCTTCGATGTCACGCTGTTTGCGCGCGGCCCGCATCTGCGCGCGATGCAGGAGCATGGCGTGCAGGTCAGGAGCGCCGATGGAGATTTCGTCGCGCATCCCAAAATCGCCGCGTCGCTCGAAGAGGTAGGTCCGGTAGACGTCGTGTTCCTCGGCGTCAAGGCGCACGGCCTGACGCAACTGGCTCCCCACCTAGCGCCCGTGCTGGGGTCCGACACTACCGTCGTGAGCACGCAGAATGGAATTCCCTGGTGGTACTTTCAGGGCTTCGGCGGGGAGTGGGATGGATTGCGACTGGAGCGGGTCGATCCCGGCGGCGTGATCTCGTCGGCCATTGAAGCGCGTCGCGTGGTCGGCTCGATCGTCTACTTCTCCACCGAGATCATCGCGCCGGGCGTGGTGCAGCACATCGAAGGCAACCGGATCTCGCTGGGCGAGCCTGATGGCACGCGCTCCGATCGCTGCCGCCGCATCGCCGAGGCGCTGGTCGCCTCCGGCTTGCGCGCCCCGATCACCGCTCGCATTCGCCACGAGATCTGGGTCAAGGTCATGGGGAATGCTTCCTTCAATCCGGTCAGCGCGCTCACCCGCGCCACGCTGGTGCAGATGGTCCGCGATCCGGGCGTTTGCGTCGCTGGTTCGCAACATCATGCTGGAAGTCGAGGCGGTCTCGAGCAAGCTGGGCATGGAGCTTCCCGTCTCCATCGACCAGCGTATCGCCGGCGCCGAGAAGGTCGGCGAACACAAGACTTCTATGCTGCAGGATCTGGAAGCTGGTCGGCCGATGGAGTTGGAAGCCATCGTCGGCGCGGTGGTCGAACTCGGTGAGCGCCTCGGTGTCGCCATGCCGTTCACCCGCACGGTTTACGACTGCACCAAGCTGCTGGCGAAGTCAGTCGCGGCGCAACGGCAAACATAGCCGCGCCGGCCCGCAGTTGAGATTGGCGCTATTCGTTGAGGGGCGGCGAAAGCCCTGCGCGTCAATCGGGCGTGTAGCCCAGCATGTCTTCGTGACCCTCGAAGATGGTGGCCAGCTTGGTGATGCGGAACAGGTCCTTCAGCCGCTGGTTCAGGTTGATGAGCTTCAGCGCGCAACCGTGCCGTCTGGCAGAGACGTACAGCCCCACGATTGCGCCCAGGCCGGAGCTGTCCATGTGGTTCACGTCGGTCAGGTCCAGCACGATGGACTTGGTCCGCGGCATCAGCTCGCGGACCGCCGATTGCAACTGCGCGGATGTTGCCGAGCTGATGCGCCCGGCACAGCGCACTACAACTTCCTCCGGAGTCCGCTGGATTTCAAGTTTAAGTTCGTTGTCGGGCGTAGGAGTCGCGGCCATGAGAGAAGTCTCCTTCACAAAAGAACGGAGCGACCGTCAGCGCGCGCCGAAAACGTCCTGTCGGTCTCCGGCAGGCCAAAGAGCATACCACAGGTGGTGAAAGGGCAGGCTTAGCCGAGCGAATTAGTGAAACTTGACGAAGAAGTACGCGGTCATCCCCAAGCCGATGGCGATCACGACGCGTCGCACCTTCGCGGGATCAGCCCTCTGCGCGTAGTGCGCGCCGAACCAGCCGCCCGTGGTCGCCCCGGCAATCATCACCACGCACTGTAGCCACAACACTGCGCCCGCCACAACGAACATCAGCACCGCAGCCGCGTTGATCACCGCCGCCAGCAGCGTCCGGATGGCGCCCATGGCATGGACGTCGCGCATGCCCACCGCCGCCAGCATGCCCAGCGTGATAAAGCCGATGCCCGCGCCGAAGTAGCCGCCATAAACCCCAATCAGCAGCTCGGCGAACGACGCGACAACAATCAACCGCCATGACGCCTTGCGCCACTCCTCTCCGACGGCGCTCCGGCCGGCCAGGGCGCGAATCTGGTTGCCGAAGGCAAACAGCAACGTCCCGGAAAGCAGCAGCCACGGCACCAGCCGCAGGAACACCTGTTGCGGCGTCTTCAGCAACAGCAGCGAACCGGCGAAGCCGCCGATGACGCTGGTCAGCAGCAGCGGCAACAGCAAGCGACGCGGGACGTCGAGCCGCTTGAGATATGCCCCGGTACTGGCCGCCAGCCCCGGCCACAACGCCACCGTATTGGTAGCATTCGCCTGAACCGCGGGCACGCCCGTGCTGAGCAACGCCGGAAAAGAAATGAATGTGCCCCCGCCCGCCACAGCGTTGAGGGTGCCGGCGATAGCAGCCGCGCAAAACAGGAAAATGGCCCGGCCTGGATGTAGCCCCACTCGCGCGCGCTCCTTGCCGAAGGTTGGAATTGACATCCTAAATGGCCGCCGCTCGAACCGAAACAACCAGCCGCAACGCGCGGGATGAATTTAGCGTAAGCCCGATCCCTCAGTGTCTGAACCGCAAGAAACTTATCCCAAGATTAAACAGCGTGATCAGGCTTGCCAGCGCCGTGGCCACTCCCGTGAAGCGCTGCAGGTAGGCTTCGTGCTTCTCCACGCGCTCCTCCAGCTCCTGGAACTTGCCATGGTTCCCGACAAGCCAGCGCATGTCGGCCTTCAAATCGGCCAAATCACATAGCACCTGGCGCTCGAATTCGGTCGTGCAGCTCATTGTTGGACATGTGCTCATAATGGATAATCCACATGCAGCAGCGCCGAGTATCGCGAGTACTTAGCCGGCGACGACGCGTCGTACTGCCGCAAGTAATAGCCCTGCGAGCGCGAGAGGCGCGGCAGGGTAAAGGTTTGAGTGGTGAAGCGGCCGGCGAGATTGCCGCCGTCGCCCGGACCCCAGCCGCCATCGCTGCGCCGTACCTCGATGCCACCGCCCGGCGGCGGCGCCACTCCCGCATCCACCGTGAACTGCGACGCAATCACGTTGGTGATCTGCGCTGCGGTCAGCGAATCGAGGTACAGCGAAGATGAAGGCGTGCCGGCGGTGTAGATGGTCGCCACCGGCGCGGGGAGCGTGATGGCCTCGAACTCGAAGGCGAGCGGTCCCTCGGCATCGTTGGCAAACTGGATGTCGTAATGCAAGCGGTCGTCCGCCAGCGAGACCGCTTGCAGCTCCACTTCACGCACGATGGCAGTGAAGTTTGCGCCGCGCGAGGGCGCCGATACCTGCACCGCATCGCCAGGTACAACATCCGCAACCGGCAGAAAATCGCTGACGACTTTGTATTCCCCGCTCCAGGCAGTCTGCACGGAATCGTCGAGGAGCGTGGTCGCGGCCGTCTCACAATCAACGTCACTGAACGCGGGCGGCAGCTTCACTCGCCGCACATTCGAGCGCTGCCCTTTGTCGCCGCCCTGCGCGTGCTCGGCAATCGAGACCGCGTCCTGCACCCGCGCCATCGCGCGCCCGTTGCCGCGATAGGCGACTACGATCTGCTCGTTCGGCTGCGGCGGATAGGGCGCATAAAAACATAACCGGCCCGCCGAGGTGATGTAGCACTCACCGCCATCGGCCAGCCCGCCGGCCAGCCGCGTGCGAAACGCGCCGTTGGGGACCATGCTGCGGATTTCCGCATTGACGATGCGCTGCACCGACGTGTACGAGACGCTCGCGAACAGGCTGGGGCCGTTGATGAGCACGTAGGTTGCAAAGCCCGGAGTGGAAGCTACCACATTGTCGTACATCACCGTTGCGGGCGCGCCCAGCGTTCCGGGATTGGCGGGGTCAACGTCATGCACCGTCAAGACAACGCGTACCGCCGCGGGAATGGTATCGCCGCCGCGCCCGTCGCCGGCGGCATGCACCGACGAAAGATACGTTTGCCGCACGCGCTGCGTCTCACTCGAAATCAGCTCCGTCGTGAAGCTGTAGCGGTGGCCGGGCGTGGTCGTGAGCACAGGGCCGGTCGCCACGCCGTTAATCAGCGCCTGAATATTGCAATTCGCGCCGTTCGGCGTGATGGCGAATCCCGCAATGCAGTTCGCGTCGGCGGGCGCTCCATTGTAGACACCGCCTATCGTTCCCGTCGACGCGGCGCTGAACACGAAGGTTCCGTGCTGCATCAGCCAACCGCCGGCGAGCTCCATCTGCTCGACAAACGCAATCGTTGCCGGCCCGCCGCTGAGGTCCAGCGCCCCGCCTGACAGACTGAGCGTGTTATTTGGATCCGCGACATCCCACATTGTCGGAGCTAGCTGGGCCTCGGCATAGTCGTCGGCGAACACCGTGAACAGCGTGCCGTCGGGGTCAGCGACGCTTCGCAGCTTGGGCGCAGCCGGAGGCTCCGCGTACGGATAATCGGCCGCGTTTGCCGCAATGTTGCCGAAAGGGGTTTGCGATAAATAAAAGCCCAGGGTAATGCCGTCGCCCAGAAAATAATCCCGCACGTAGGTTTGCGGCTCCAGCTCGCCAACGATCGTCACGTCATTCAGCAGCTTTGCCGTTTGCGCCAGCGACAGCGCCGCCGGATCGAAATGGGGATCCGTTTCGGCAATGGCGAAACTGTTTTGCCCAACGCCTTGGAATGCAAGCGCGCCGTCGTGCGCACGATAGCTGCCGCGCGCCATCAACGACAATTGCTGCGCATGGTAGGTCCAGCTCTTTTGCGGAACAATGGCGAACGAGGTAGCCGTGCTTACGTCCTGCACACCCGATTCATCCAGCCCGCCGGGCAGCACATTGTCGGTGAGCGTCTTCAGTGCGGCGCCTGCCGTGCGCGAGGTGAAGTTCGCGCGCGCGGGTAGTTGGTTGTGGTCCAGCAGGCACGAATCGTCGCTCGCCTGGAGAAGATAGCGCCATGTCGGAGTCGGCCCGTAGCCGAGATATTGCTGCTCGGGCGCGGTCACCAGGTATCCCGTGAACAGCCGAAAGCCGTCGCCGCGCTGAAGGATGACCCGCGCCCCGCTCACCGGCGGATGAAAACTCGTGTCCGCCGATAGCAATGCCGCCGTCATCGTTGCCGGCGCGTTCAGGCTGCGCGTTATCGCAGGCAGATGGTCAGCGTCGACATATGCGGTGTAGTCCTGCGGCCCGAGGCCGTCATTGTTATCGATTAACAGGTTCATGCAAATCTCCGGAAGCGAGCCTTGCAGAGCTCGGTGAGTGCCTTGAGATGCGGATGCGATGGAACGCCGGAAGGCCGCCTGAACCAGCCGCGAAGCGGCGGGATGGGTGAGCCCGGCGCGTAAGCGCCGGGTCAGAGTGGAAGATAAATCAAGCCGCGGCAGCGGCGACACTGCTTCGAGTTCGGCCCAGCCCAATTACACCGCCGCACTCGCCGCCGGATAATAGCTGCGATAGCACAGCACCGTCTCGTTATCATTGCTGTCCATCGTCGGCAGCGCGCGCAGGCTCACGTGAAGCTGATGGCTGAACAACGGTGCGGCAAAATCCTGCCGCGTCTCCGAGGCGCCCGCCGCCGCTTGCAATCGCGGATAGTAGAAGCACGACCGCCCGCCGCTGTCGGGCGCGACGATGAACAGGCACGACCACTCCTGGAAGAAGCTGCTGCCTTCGCGGTCCACGAACGCCACCACCTTCTGCACGCCCATGCTGGTCGTCGGCAGCGTGATCAGCGGCTCCGCCAGCTGCAACGCCGATGCCGTCTTGCCGCACACCCGCGCCACGTTGAAGGTCACGCGCCGCACCAGGTCGAGATACCCCGGCCCGTTCAGCGGCGACCCGATGTAGCTGCCCGCCGCCCACGTTCCCAGGTAGCCGGTCTCGCCGTTGTAATCCACGTCAACCGCCACAATGTCCCCGACGTTGTACAACGCGAGCTGATCGGCGGTGAGCACGATCGAGGTGTAGGTCGAGCCGCTCTGCACCGGCGACCCCGGCGCCGGCATTCCGCCCGAAGGCTGCGGCGGTCCCGACGATTCCTCGGCCAGCACGTTCATCTGCTGCGTGCCGCCGGAGAGCGCCAGTTGCACCTTGCCCCAGGTGAGCAGATCGAACTCCACCCGCGCCTCCGGCTGCATGCGATACTGCGCCGTGATGTTCGAGCTCGGCCCGGTGCGCAGCGCCTCGTACTTCGTCGCCGCCGCCCGCCGGAAGTTCTCCACCCAGCCGAGGTCGATCCACGGCTGAGGCGGCGCATCCGGATCGAAGCCGCCCATCGTGGCCGGATCGAAGACGATGGTCGCTCCGGTCTGGCGGTTCACCGGCGCGGCATACGCGCGCACCGTGCGCGCCGCCGGCGCCATCTGCGAGCGCTTGGCATAGGCGTTCGTGCTCATGACTGGTTCACCTCCGGATAGAAGAACACCGTCACCGTGACGTCGCGGCCCACGTACGGCGGCGTGCTCTTGGCCGCATTCAGCACGGGTTGCGTCCAGAAAATCGTCGAGCCCAGCGCCACCGGCGCGCCCGAGCTGTAATCGTTCTTCGGCGTTTGCGGCGGCGAGCAGATGGCGAGCAAATCGTTGTCCAGGCCCGCCAGGTCGCGCCCGCGGTCCAGGTTGCCGTTCTGCACCGTACCCTTGGTGCAATACGAAACCGTGCACTCCATCGCCATCAGGCTTCCGGCGGAGAGCGACGCCGGACGTGCATTGCCCCAATGCAGGTAGAAGGTGTCGCATAGCAGCGGCGCGCCCGAGGGCGGCTCGTTTTCGATGACCGCGATCGCCGGCCGGGTTGCGCCATCCAGCGTGACCTGACGGCTGGGATCCACTGCTACCAGCCGGTCGCGGAGCGCCACATAGAAACTGTCTTTCGTTGGTTGCATAATGTCCTACTCTGTCGCAGTGAGCACAGTGTTCTGGTCACTGGCAACTGACCGCTGGTCACTGGTTTGTCTTACTCTGTCGCAGTCAGGTGAAAGAGGCAGTCGGCGCTCAGGAATCTGTCGACGGTCACCTGGGCGATGCGCATCAGGTTCCCGTGCCACACCACACCCTCGAACGTTCGCAGCCAGGCGGCGATGTCCTCCACCTGATAGACCTTCGCGATCGCCTGAAGCGCAGTGATGCTGACGATGACTTCAATTCGCCGCGTACCGTCTTCCGCCGGTTCCAGCGACTTCACCGCTGCGGGCGATACTTGCAGGTCCTGTGCGACCGGCGCCTCCAGCCCAAGCTGGCTGCTGCTGTCCCCGCTCGAAGCATTGGCGAGCCGCAACGTAATTTGCGTGTTGCCCATCGAGCGCAGCAGCGCGTCGGCGAGCCGCTTGGCCGCGCACGCGTGGCCGTGAATGAGTCCAAGCTGGTCCTGTGCCATGTCACGCCACCTTCTGCGCGACATAGGGGGCCAGCATCTCGCGGACGGTCGAATCCAGAAGCGTATCGGCGAAATACGCGAAGTGCATCGCGTTCAGCGCGCCTTCCTTTACGTTGAGCGCGGGCATGGCCTGCGCATTGCGCACCAGTTGCACGCAGGCGAATTTCACCGGGTCCGGAATTACGGCGAAGCCCGCGTTATATTGCAGCTCCATTTCGTCGAAGAACAGACCCAGCGGATTGGGCAGCCAGGACACCTCGCCGGTATCCGCGAAGTAATCGAAGGTGGTCACATCTACATCGATCCAAGTACCAGGCAGGCCGAAGACAATGGCGTACTCGGAAGCCATCTCCCACATTGTCAAGTCATCTCCGCGGCGAGGAATACCGTAACGTGCGCGGCCCTGAATGAGGGGCGATGTCCCACCTTGTGGGATCGTCAGCGGCAAGTAAGTGAGTTGTAGCAGATTACGGCCAGGTGAAAGACGCGACCGCTCCGTGAACTGCGATAACCACAATGTAGGACGCTTGCAATGCGCGTCGATGATGGAGGAAGCCGCCGAAACCCAGGACTCCGGCGTCTCCGGCTCCAATCCGTAGCTTTCGTATTCTGACGTGGACAAGTAGTTCATAGAGAGTTTCCTTGAAAAGTGCGGCTCTTAACCGCACCGTTGCTGAGCACCTTCTTCTTTCCGCAGAACGGCAGAAAAAAGCGGCAGCAGGCCAACTGTAGAGAGAAGCTCGCGCCCTAGTGGCGCGCCATCGCTCTCGCCGCTCTGGCTCGCTGCCGGAGAGAGCGCAAATCGCTTCGCACTCTCAAGCTTCATGTCAGGAGGAGAGAACCCCGCAGCATGTCCCGCCCATGCGTGGTTTTCGAATGAGTGGGGATGCCAGTCGTTTGCGTTACCGCTGCACGACCACCTTGTAGTGCGCGTAGCTGGCGCCTTTAACCACCACGCCGCCAAACTTCACCACCACCATCTGCGACGCCAGCGAGCTCGGCGTGCCGAGCTGGAACACGCGCGGCTTCGGGTCGGTGAGCCAGTGGTACTCGATCATGTCTTCGCTGACGATGTAGCACGGCAGCACCGCCGTCCCGCTGCCCGGCGTGCCGGTATAGGGAATCGACCAGTCAGGAATCAGCGGCAGATCGCCGGCCTGCGTGGAGAGCGTCTTCACCCGCAGGCCGCCCGCAACCTCGCGTCGTCGACAGCACCACGTTGAACTCCTGCTTCATCTCGCGATCGATCAGGTCGAGCAGCACCGGATTGGAGTAGATCGCGGTGGGCCGCACTTCGTAGTTGGTGTTCGACGACCATCTGCGCGACCGTCGACTTCAGGCCGTCGACGATGCTGCTCGGTGGTGGTGATCGTGGCGACGTTGCCGCCGTCGTTGATCTGGCCGCACACGCCGTAGTACTGCGGCGTTGTGGGATTCGACAGCGAAGTGTCGTTGCCGTTCCACAGGGCGACATCGTGCGTGCGCATCAGGCCTTCGACGGAGTCGGCCAGGTCTTTCGCCTGCAAGTAGGCGAACTGGCTCTGCTGCGCGCCGACCTCGATGTCGAACAGGTTGTAGTTGATCTGCGACACCAGGCACTTCAGCGGAACGCTGCGCTCCACCGCGTGGGCGTGACCAGCGTGGGCGCGATGTTGCGCGGATCGACGAAGCCCTGCGCCGCAGTCGGGCGACGGGATCGCCGTCTCTTCGAAGAAGCGTGACGGATGGCCCGTCGCCGGCACCTGCTTGATGCGCTGGCCGAAGATGCCGCGGCGGCATACGATGTCGGTGATTTCGGTCTGGTAGCGGTCGACTTCGACCGCGCCCGGCCCCATGTAATCGGCTGCCGCTTGCAAATTGACGAATTGTGCTTTCATGTTGTCCTTTCGAAAGGAAATGGCGGCCCAAGGCCGCCATCGCTTGACGTTGATTTGTGACTACGAAACTCTAACCTGTCATCCTGGCAGGAGCGCTGCGACAGTCGAAGGATCCATATCTCCACCCAAGTTTTGTCATCCTGAGCGAAGCAAGGACTTGCTTTTGCTGTCAACTAATACTGACAACTAACAACTACGTCAGTATTCCCGCCCTCGCCAGCTCTGCCTTCACTGCGATGCGCTGCTCGATGCTCAGCCCTGCCAGCGCCTTCTCCAGGACGGGCGCTTCGATCAGCGCATCGCCTTCCACGCCTTCTTTCGCCAGCAGCGTGGTCACCAGGGGTGACAAGGTCTTGCGACGGGCGCTGGCGCCTGGGCCTTCAGGTCGTGGTTGGCCTTCTCCAGCTCAGCCACCTTGCTGTTTCGCGCCTCGGCGCAGGCCTGCAGAGTCGCCATCCTCGACCGCCGCCACGATGCGGTCGATCTTGGCGTGCAGCGATTCAAACTGCCCATTGATGTTGATCAGCGCGTCGGCCAGTGACTGCGTCGCCTGCGCCAGACGGTCGGTTGTGGTCGGCTCCTGCTCTGCTGCCGTCCAGGAGTGCTTTCGTTGGTTTCCGGATCCATTTCTTATCTCCTACAATGTCAGATAGCTACGATCTCTGCTTACACTTTGTCCTTGTCATCCTGAGCGAAGCGAAGGACCTGCTCTTTCCTTGCATTCAGCTCAGCTTTCGCCGCCACTCGTTGCGACGGCGCTGCTGAAACTGCCTCGCCGAGTTTGATCCACGTCTGCGGATATGCAGCTTTGTCGCGCCGCAACACCGCCGCGCCCGTAAACATGAACTTGGTCACCGTCCAGATCGCGGCCGTCACTGTCCGGCACTCAGGCGTTCGTGATCTCGTACGACATGCCCAGCACGCCGTCGCCCGCCGGGAGCTATCGCGCGTCCACATCGGGAAATCCTGCGCATACAGAAACCCGCCGATCACCAGCTTCCGCTGCTCAGCCGGTGGCTTGCTCAGTGGCATACAGATCTCCGCCTCGGTGATAATGCCGATCTTGCGCCGCACATCGTGTCCGTCCATCTCGGGCGCATAGTCCAGCGCCATGCCCAGCAGCGAAGGCAGGGCCGCTTCCGTCGCTCGGTAGCTCAGCATGACGCGATGCCCGCGCGCGCCCTGAAGGCGAGCGCTGCGAAGGCACTCCCACCAGCGTCAGCACGCCGCGGAACGGCAGCCGGTTCGGGATGCTCCGCCACCTCCGGCATGGCCAGCGCCATGGCTTCCAATTGCAAGTTTCATGCACGACTCCTATCTTCTGCGACTTGTCATCACGAGCGTAGCGGAGCGACCTGCTCTTGGCTGAAGCCGACTAATGCTAGCTGCTAGCTGCTGAACGCTGCGTCCTCACTGCAACTCCGGCGCGTCCGCTTACGTCCGCCGCTCTTCTCCGGCAGCGGCGGCAGGCCGCGCATCCGGCGCACTTCGTTCACTGTCAGCACGCCGCAGCCAATCAGTGATCTGCTGGATCTGCGCCTGCTCCAGTTCATTCGGAGCGTCAACGTCGGTGAAGACGAACTCCAGGTCGCTCCACCCCAGCCGCTTGGCGATCACATCGCGCGTCAGGTGCTCTGCGAGCAGCCGCGCTACCGGTACGACAGCAGTGCGAAACGCGTCGTCATACTGTGTGGTAGCTGTGTTGCGATTGACGTCGCGCTCCAGACCCAGCAACATGGGCGGCAGATCGAACGCGTCCGCGATGATGCGGATCAGGAACTCCTGCCACTGCAGCCGCAGGTCGGCATCGGTGCCCCCGGCAAAGCGCAGCACCTCGGGCTTTGTATCTACCGAAAGGATCGGCACTTTGCCGGTGCCTTCGATTTCGTCCTGCCACCAGCGAATCAGCCGCTCATGATGCTGCGGGCTCAGGTTCTGCACCCACAGCGCATACTGCACCACGGTGTTGCTCGCCAGCGCGCCGCAAAACGGTGCGCGCCGAGGAACTCATGAATGGTCTCGAACGCGACCTCTAGCTTGCCCAGCCCGAATGGCGTGTAGCGTGCGCGGATTCAGCCGGATGTACGACAGCTCCTCGTCTGCCAGCTCGATCTCCGGCCTGGCAGTGAACTGCCCCGTCGACTGCACATACTGCGGCGACGTGGGATTGCCGTCCCAATCGGTGCGGATGCGAATGCTCGCGCCATCGACTGGCCACAATGCCAGAGGCCGCTGCGCGTCGCCCGTGAGGTCGAGCTCGATCGCCCCGAAGCCGCCGACCAGCACGTCTTCCAGCACCTGCTCGATCAGCGAGCGGAACGAATCATCCGGATTCGGCTGCTCGAAGTTCTCCACCAGGAGCGCGATGCGTTCCGCCGCTTCCGGCAACTCCTCCAGCGAGCGCCCGTGCCGCGGCTGGATGCGCCAGTGCCATGCCTGCGATGCGGTCCTTGATGGTGTTAATCGCCTTGCGCGCAATCGGCGTCTCCGCAAACCGCCGCAGGTTTACCGGTGACGGTTTGGGCATGACTCCGGCACGCAAAAGCGTGGGTGCCCCCGGAGTCAATATGGAAGGCAAGGGCACCGTCCTTCGCGCGGATTCGGTCGCTGGCATGGCGGCCAGCGCGGCGGTGCAGCGCCGCTTCCGCGGCTAAAGCCGGCTAGCCTCTGCAGGCTGATGCCACAACGAAGACTCTCAGACGACTTCCAGCGGCGCAGCGCGCCGCGCAAAACTGTCTCGCATGTTCATAGGTTTTTCCTGAAATAGAAAAGCGCTCCCGAAGGAGCGCGCTTTTGACTCAATGTCGGGCGGGTTTCTGCCGTTCCGCCAATCCTTGAAGGGGCGCGACTTCAGGCGCGCCGATATCGTAACCGAAGCTTTAGCCTCCAACGCTACAGCTTCATCTCCGTCTCACCCGCTCCGCAATCGCCGGCATGCTCAGCCATTCTCGCCACCTGCGATATCCTTCTCCACCAACGTCGCCAGCGCGAATCCAACGTGCTGCGTCGTTCAGGTCCAGCCCGTCCTCGACAATCGCCGTCAGGTCGCTCAACCGTGCCGCTTCTGCATCAGCCCCTCGCGCATCTCGCAGTAGCTGAACGCCAGCGCCTTGGCTGCATTGACCTCCGAGCTGCGCCGCGACGACAAAGCATGAAACATATGCAGCACGCCATTCGGCTGGTACCCGCAATCCATCTTCAGCGGATCGCCCTGGCGCGTGAACTCCGCCGCCGCAATATCCTTCTGCATTGCGGCGATCCAGACACCCGCCTCTTCAAACGCCTCGCGCATCGCGTTGTAGATCGCTGCCGGCCCGGACGATTCGCGCTGCGCCCTCTCGCGACTGCGACTCCAGATACGACTGGCCGAACTTGCCAATCTCTGCCTTCTGGCGACTCCGTGAGCACCGCCATCATCGGCGTCATTTCCAGCGCGCCCGAGAACGAGTCTCGATCTGCTCCAGCAGCCATTCGCGGCGCGACATCGGCCCGCTATAGTTGATGACCTCCGGCGACCGCGATTGCAGCAGGCTGCGCAGATCTCGCTCCAGCGCCTCCAGCAGCTCAATGTCAACGTCCGGATCGAGGCAGCGCACCCGCCGCCAGTCGCGCGTCAAGCGCACGTCGCGTAAATCCGTCTGTCGCCGGCTTCCAGCAGCACCACGCCGATGTTGACGAACTCCCCCTTCACCACGTCAGGCACGTAGCGCAGGAGGAAGAACTCGCATTGTTTCATGTAGCCATCAGCTATCAGCCGTCAGCTTATCAGTTACATCCGGTGTCAGGCTTCGGATCCTGATATTCAATCTTCCTCGGCGCTCGCCATGTCCTCCGTGCTAATTCTTCTACGCTCCGTGTCTCTGTGCTTGTCCTCAATTCACCACTTCCTTCCAGTTCGGGAAGGGATCACTTGAGTTCTTGAACGCCAAATCAACTCGCGCACCCGCGACCGCCGCCAGCAGCCTCGTCAACAGCCGCTCCAGCTCATCCATCGCGCAGCCGTACCATTCCGGCGGAATCTCCTCTGCCAGCGGCCACAGCGAGCTCTCGGGAAAATTCTCGATCCGGCTCAGCCACGGCTCGAAGCTGTCCCACGATGTGATACATGCGTACACATCGTTGCGCCCGAAGACGCCGCGCAGCGGCGCATCGGGAAAATTCCACTCGCCCGCGTTGAAGCAATAGCCCTGGTCGATGAAGCTGGCGGTCGAAACTTGCGTTCGCGCGACTTCTTCCAGAACGCCGCCTGCCGCCCGTTGGCGTTGCACGTCCATTTGTCCAGCGCGAGCATGCCGGCAAAATCGCGCAGGTTGCGACACTCGCGACATCATCGCTCTCCGGCAGATAGTCGAACACCTGTCCTTCGATGCGGCGAGACCACATATTGCGATCCGAACGACAGCCCCGGCGTAAACATCATGCGCTGCCCGCACAGCTCGATGCGCAGCTCCGGCGTGTGCTCCACCAGCCAGGGATCGACATCCACCACCGCCGTCTCCGGCATCGGGCAGGCCGATCAGCTCGCCCAGCCGCGTGCCCAGCCAGTCGTTCACCAGCACCCGCGTGTGCTGCGGGTTGTTCTGAAACTTGACCACGTAGTAATGGCCGTCGTCGCAGCGCATGAGGTGGCTTTGCGCGCCGCCTCGCATCCTGCGCACGTGTTGTACGGCCTGGACCGCCAATCGTTCGCGCTCCTTGCGCTGTATTCAGGACGACGGGGCGGATCCCTGCCAGCCAGAGGGTCCCCAGCGACAGGGCAGCACTCTCGTTCGTCGGAAGCCGCCCGCAACGGCCATCGCGGCCGTACATCACGGCCATCACCTCCGCGTCGCCGGTGCACCCAGCGCCACTGCTGCGCCCTCCGAACTGCCGCCGCTGCGGAGTTTCGAAAATTCGCATGCTCAAACATTTCGCAATCCCGCTTCGTCGGCAGCGTCACAGGGCATTGTGCTTCAAGATTCGTTAACCCGCAAGCATCTGAATACAGGAGATTATTGGTGAAGAGTTCTGTCGTGTGTTCAGCTGCTGCCGTGGTGAATGCGTCACGCCTTCTTCGGCGAACAGGCCGCGAAGGCGAAGATGGCCGGCATCAGGCTGGTGGCCAACTCGTTGCCGCTGCACGCTTCCTGCTGCTGCTGCTGGTTGGTGGTACAGCCGATTGCGCGATCGCGCCCGCCGTCTGCAGCGGCCGCACTACCGCCGCCACGTGGTCGCCCGAACCCCACTGCCCGGCCACGTTGGCCGCTTCCGTTGACGCAGTCTGCACGACCGCCAGCGATCTTCTGAAAAGTTTGTAGATTGAATGCCATGGATATTGCTCCTCTTTCGTAGTCGTTGCCGTTTTATTGAGCGGAGCTCGCCCGCAGACGCACCGGAAGCGCCGCACCAAAAGCAATCGGCTTCAGCCGCTGGAAATGAGGTGCTCTGCGGAGACTCACTCCGCGGCTGAGGCCGATTCGTTGTCCAGTCGGTGAAATGCACGCCTCAAGGCGCTTCGCCCCCAAAAATTTTGTCCAGCTACTCCGCCATTAGCCCAGCGAACCACGCCTCCTCAGCCGATTTCGCGCCGCATCGGCGCCACCTCCGCTCGCACCGCCTGCGCAACCGCCATGGCCATCACCAGGTCGTCATGCGTGCCGATCGCCGCCGACGCAGCTGCCATCGGGATGCCGCACAAAGGTGCGGCACTCTTCCAGCAGCCGCGTGCTGCTGAACAGGAACGGCGCATGCGTCAGCGTGCCGCAAAGTTCTCCAGCATGCGCGGGCGCGTGAGCCGGCGATGCGTCAGCCAGCCTGACCTGTTTCGCCTGGTTGTACACGTTCTTATAGCCCTGATCCAGTGTCAGTGACGCCAGCACCGCATGCCCGTGATTGTTGCGCTCCACGGCAATCAGCGCATCGTTGTACTCGCGCCCGATCAGCGCTACCCGCGCCGCCAGATCCGCCGGCGGGAAGTGCCCCTGCAGCTCGGCGCACTGCATGCCGCTGGCCCGCTCGATCACCTGCGCGCAAGCGATAGTCGCCGTCGCTGCCGCCGCCCGCCGGATCGACGCCGATGATGTATTCCTTCGGCTTCGCGCCGTTGATCGCCGGTGATCGGCGGGAAGAAGACCAGCAGCCTTGCGTTGTCGTCTTCTGCTCGACGATGGCTGCGGGCACTCGCGCATCCGCCGGTCGATCACCTCGACGTCGAAGACGCAATCCCCCGACGCCATGAAGCAGCTCTCCGGGTCTTCCGCATATTCCTCCGCCATACGCGAGCCGAAAGTTCGCCCGCATCTCGCGGCGGAACGCGATCTGCCCGGCGTCGAGCCCGTGCTTGCGCATCAGCTCGCTCTTCCTCTTCGCTGAAGTCTGCAATCTTCACCTCGCGCCGGTACGTCGGCTCCCACCACCAGGGGAAGAAGTGCCGCGTGTAGCCCGTCTCGGTGCGCGCGCAGCCATTCGTCATAGAAGCAGCCGCAGGCGCCCGTTGGGCGTCGACTCCAGCACGATCTCGCCGTCCGGCGGCACCGCCGCGCGCAGCGACGCCAGCGTCTCCGCCGCATCCCGCGGCCAGCGGGCCACCTCCGAACAATGCAGGTTCTGGATGGTGAGCCCGCGGCCGGCATTCGGGTCCGCCGCCGTCTCCACGCGATACTCGCTGTCGAGGCATGGGAAAGACGATCTGGCGAACATTGGCGCGCGAGGTTCGCAGCGCGCCCTTGCGCAGCGGTGCGGGCAGGTTCTCCACGAACCGGTGCACGATGCGAAAAATCTCTTCTGCCGATTGCTGATCGTGCGCCACTTGCACGCTCAGCGTTCCCGGATGCGTAGATGGTGTGGATGAAGAATCGCGCCGCCACATAGGTCGTAACGCCCAACTGGCGCGCCTTCAGCACGATGTTGCGCTTCTGCTGCAACGCTCCTGCTCCTTCTGCGCGCGATTGAGCTCCAGGTTGCGCAGCCGCCCGCTCTTGCTGCGGATCTTCAGCAGCGAATACATCAGGTACTCGCGCGTGCTGATGGCCTCACGCGCCCCGGCTCCGCGGGAGATTCGCCACTTTGGAATGGGCTTTTCGTCGAGCCGCTGGCCGCACCGTTGCAGCCAGGCAACGGTCTTTTCCGGCGGCTCGGGAGCGGGCGCGGTTTGCGGCGATTCCTGCGGACTTTCTTGCGCTGGCGTAGGCGCTTCTGTCTGGAGCGTGCCGGCCGTTGCGATGGCCTCCGCTCCCAAGTTCCGGGGCGGTTGCGCCGCCGCGGACTTCTTGCGCGAATTAGTTCGTTTGGTGGCCATGGTTTTTTCGAATTGCAAGAGATCAAGCCTCGAAGGGCGAAAGTGTGTGTCCACGTTTCAACACTGTATAAAGCGAAAAAGACGACGAAGTTACGCAGGGGTTTTTGATGGACGAACCAGGACCTACTGAATCGTCTGACAATAGAATGTCGCGCCCTTCACCCAATCTGTGTTCGGCATGTTGAAGGTGAACTTAATCGTCGACGCATTCGCCAGGTTCTCACTGCCGGTGTTGCCGTTGCTCTGCCCAGCGAGAATCGTTGTCCCGCCGATGATCGGGCTCGTGTTGATCACCTGCGACGCTAGCGACGACACGGTGTAAACCTCGACATCGCTGCCGAAATTCTGCGACGCGCTGGTCAACGCTCCGTACGCGACCGTCGTGCTGCCCAGCGTCCACTTGTACGTGACCGCCGTGCTCGTAGACGAGTGCATCCAGCGCGCCGAGCACTTCAACCCCTGGCCGACGGCGAACGTCCCACTCGGCAGCGTCGCGCTATAGATGGTCTGGTCGGAGCTATTCCCCGTGAGCTGCGCCGTGACGCCTTGCATCGTTCCGCTCACCAGGTGCGAGCCGCATCCGTTGCACGTGGTCACGTTCAGTGTGCCCACGGTCGCGGTTGTCGAGTTCACGTCGGCGGCGTACACCTCCGGCCAGCGCGCGTTGGGATCGCCGATCCAGCGCGCGCTCGAGTCGCTCGTTGCCCAGATGGGAACGAACGTCCACGTGTTCGTGTCGTAGCCGGGATTGGTCCAGCGCCAGCCCATCCGCGCCTGGTACTCCGGCGTCTGGCCGAACTGCGTGCGGTTGAAGGTGCCGAACTTCAGCCCGCCGGCGGAGTATTTCGTGTTGTCGCCGTTGCCGATGGCCGCGATGGCGGTCGAGCTGTCGCTGCCCGCACCCAGCATCTCCGTCGGCGTACCGTTGGGATTGGCCTGCATGAAGGTGTTCGGCTGGAACGTGAACGCCTGATTGCCGAACACCATGCCGTTGCTCAGGTAGAACACCGGCTGCTTGGTCGTGGTCGCGACATTCGCGATCACCTGGCCGCGCACCGTGTCGTTCAGGATGTTCGTGTAGCCGGTGAGATAGAAGTTCTCCTGCTGGTACTGGAGCGTGCCCGGCCCCGTGCTCTTCACGAAGTTCATGCTGCGTCGTGCCGAAGGCGTATCCGCCGTCAACTTTGATCGATGCCATAGCGTTGCTGGCCGTCGTGGTCGCGAGGATCACCGGGTCCTGCACCGCCGGGGTACAGATCGAGCTCTCCGCCTCGGCCTTCAGCCCGTGGATCGTCAGCGTCCCCGCGGCATTGAAGTTCGCGGCGATCAGCGAGGTCTGGTTGCAGTCGCCGCTGATGCCGTTCAGCACGCGCGACGCCCGCCAGGCTCGTGAACGCCACGCCCGCGCCCGTCACCGCGCGATTGCTGGTGATGTTCGCGATGTCCGATTGCGTGGCGGCGTAGCCGATATTCTCGAAGTTGTGGCTGTAGCAGGCCGACAGCTCGATGTCGTGAACGCTGGCCGCCTCGCCCATGTTCTCGATCTTCAGGCAGTCGCCCGCGCTCTGGTTCGCGCCATTGCCGATGAGGCGCAGATTGCCGATCTCGCCCCAGTGCCACCACTGCGGATTCGTCGTCCCCGTGCCCACCGTCGAGGTCGCAATCAGGTCTGCATTGAGCCCATTTGCCGGCTGAAGTATCGTGCCGTGATTCGTGGAGGTGCCCGCGCCCAGCAGGCGCGCTCCCGGCTGCACAACGATCCCCGCAGTCACATTGTTGTTGCCGTTGTTGAACGTCACCGTGCTGTTGATGGTGTACGTCGTCGGCGCAAGTCTTACAGTGACGGAGTCCGGAATGTTAAATCCCGGCCCTATGTAAGGCGCAGTGCGATCGTCGATAACCGACCCCAGTACGTTGCCGCTGTTATAAGCCGCAGTGATCGCGGCCTGGATACCCGCATACCGGCTGACCAGGAACTCGACTCCCGGAATGTTCTGAAAGCTCAGCGCCGTCGCGTTTACCGTGTTCGGCGCAACATTCCCGATCGGGGGCGGCGAACCAAGGTTGGCGTTTCCGCACGTGCTCCACTGCATTGGCCCAGCCCCACCCCCCGATGACGTCAGACATTGTCCGGCAGCGCCGGGCGTACTGGGCCAGGTCATCTGATAAGGCGCGAACGTGGTCGCCGGCGCGGAAACCGCGATTGTGCTGGCAGCATTGGCCGGTGAGAACCACATCAGTCCCAGGCCATTGAAGCCCCCCACGGCAGTTCCCCCTGCCATCCATTCAAAGCCGGAACCCGACGGAACGCCATAGAAGACGGTGTCGTTAAGGCTGAGGGCTTCCGAGACTTGTACTCCGCTGTCGCCGCTCCCGGCGATGTTCTTGTATCTTTCGTTCTTTACCACAACGTGGGACCCTTGGCTGGCGATGCCCTGTTGATAGGGAGGCGTCCGGCTGTCGCTGGCTTCGACGCCATCCAGCAACACGACTTGCGAGCTGCCGTCGATCTGCACAATGTTCGGCGCGGGGCTGCCCGCGGCTCCCCCATTGTCAGACACAACCTTGCCGGCGATCACGTTCGAGCTCCCCACCAGCGAAAGGCACGGCCCGTAAGACTGATAGCAATTCAGGAAATCGAGCTCAACCAGGTTCGAGTTCTCCACCTCAACTCCGCCCAGGTCCGGCTGCACCGGCACCGGCGGGTTCCAGGCGCCACCAAACCATTGCAGGTCCTTGACCGAACTGTCAGCCACATACTTCAGGTGCAGGCCGTGGGTGGGATTGCTGGGAACGCTCGATTCATGGGGTTTGCCGCCGCGTATCGAGTTGTGCGTTGCCCACACTGTGGAAGTTCCTTCCACGAAGATATCGTCCCAATCGCCTGCATGGTTGCCGAAGTTCGACTCCGACAAATTGGGATCATTGACATTGTTGAATGTGGCGTAGAACTCGGCCGTCCCGAACCCGTACACGTGGGCGTCGCCAACATTGATCCACATCACGCCGCCATCGCGCGTGACACAGCCTACG
Organism: uncultured Acidobacteriaceae bacterium; assembly: GCA_963735915.1. Taxonomy (GTDB): domain Bacteria; phylum Acidobacteriota; class Terriglobia; order Terriglobales; family Acidobacteriaceae; genus Bog-257. The sequence continues at coordinate 259,865 of CAVTMX010000015.1, forward strand.
CTCTGGCAGAACTGTGCCGGCCGTGTTGCCGCCGTCGTCCCCACCTGCTGGGTGTAGTAAGCGTAGCCGCCGGGATTGTTTGCGGCCGGCTGAATCATCTTCGGCTCCGTGTAAGCGCGATTGGCCACCCAGTCACCGCCTTCATTGCCATCGAAATGCATGCCGTACAACCCGTTCTCATAGCCGGTGGGACCGTCAAAGACATTGCCGCCGGAGACCACATGCCAGCCATCGGCCACGTTGCCGTTCGACTGCGACATGCCCGAGACATGGCTGTCCACCCCCCAGACGATGCCATCACCGCCACAGGTATCGGCGACGGTGTTGTACATGTCGTTTTGTCCCGCCAGGGCAAGAATGCCCGCTGCGGTGAATGCGCGCGCATGCACGCCGTGAATTTTCATCGAGTACACCGCCGGGGCGAAGATGCCGAAGGTGCCCCGATTCGCCCCGTCCAGCGTGCAGTCCAGCACCTGGGTAGCGTCGGCGGTGTGATAGTTGCCGTTGTTGCTTACCGCGTCGGCGAAATTGGCGATCAACGGTGCAGCCGCGCCAGACAGCAGGGTTGTCGGCGAGGACTGTAGGATCGCGGATGCTGGGCATGCGATCACCACGTTGGGCGCGCTCACGTTGATTCCCGGATTGCCGTTGAACGTCCACGTGCCCGCGCCGAACAAAATGGTTACCGGCTTATTGGCCGTGAGTGTCGCGTTGCAGGTCTGGCCCGGCGCGAAGCCGCGTGCATCCACCGTGCCGCCCGCCGCCGGGAGCGCGCCGATCGCGGCGTTGATCTGCGCGCACGGATCGCTCTGCGGATACCTCGCGGGATTCGGGATGCCGTTGGTGGTCTGCACCGAAAGCGTGGTGAAGGCGCCGGTGTTCGGCGTCACGTTGCCGATAGGCGGCGGCGACGCGAGGTTGGCTCCGCCTCCGCCGTTCGCATCCACATAGGCTTTGTTGGCCGCATCGTTCGCGTTCTGGGGCGTAGGCACCGTCGGCGAGCTGCTGAACGTCTTCGCTCCGCCCACAGTTTGCGCGTCGCTGAGATCGATGTAGTGCGCGTCAGCCCAGGTGCGCGTCAGGTACTGCGCCGCCATATTCGCCGGCGCCAGCGTGCTGCGGATCGCGCCGACCGTGGTGGTCTGCGTCGTCGGGACCGTCCAGAATTCCTGGTTCGTCGCGCCATCATTCAATTTGTAGGTCACGCGATAAAACGTGCCCGCCGGCATCGCACCGGCGTTCGGCGCGAGGCTGGCATTAAACTGTCCCTGCGCGCCGAGTTGCACCGACAGCTGCCCCGCGGCAACGGGATGGCCGTCGGCGGTCGTGAACGCCGGCCACAGGATCACCACGTCGCCCTGCGCGGGCGTGCCATCGGCGCGGTAAACCGTATCGCTGATCTGACACAATGTGGGACCCGACGCGAAGCCTGCGCGCGGCAGCGCCAACGCGAAAGCCAGCGATATCAGGACAGAAAAAAACCGCCCTGCCAGGCGGTGAGTGTTCGGCATAATCGATGCCTCCGAGTTTCTTTTGTGGTGTCATCCCGAGCCGAGCCCGCAGGGCGGAGTCGAAGAGCCTGCCCCGAGCGCAGCCGAGGGGACCCTATGAGGCATCGCTGCCGGAATAGCGGTCCCTCGACTTCGCTCGGGATGACACCTCTTAAAACGAGCGCGAACAAGAACCTACGATTTCGCCCGTTCCACGCCCTGATAGCTGCGAACGAACTCTTCCACGCTCTCGACGTATACATCGGCGAAGTCGACCACTTCGCGCCGCGACTGGATCATGTCCATCGCGACCTGCAGGCTGAAGCCCAGGGCACGCAGCACCGCCAGCGCCATCATGGGCGCGCGATGCACCCCGGCGGCGCAATGAATGAACACCCGCGCTTCGGCATCGTCCAGCGCCGTCAGCGCGAAGTCCACGCCGCGCTGCAACAGCTCCGGAGGCTTGGAACGGAAGTCGTCGTCGGTGGGGTTCCACAGCACTTTCACGCCGTACGGCCCGGCCAGAGGCGAGTCGTCGAACTCAATCTGCATGTCGATGATGTGGGTCACGCCGGCGCGGACCACCTCGATCATCTTCTCTTCCGTCCAAATTCCGCCGCCCACTGCAATCCGCGGCATCACCCAGGTCATGTCCATGCGTTCGCTTGCGCCTCTCTCCCATCCCGCTGCCCGAGCGTGGGCGAGAGGATGAACCGCCCTGCGCGTCGCGCATCGCCGCAGCGCAGGGCCATTAGTTCGTAGTGATGATTCGATTCTACTAGCCCGCGGCAAGCACGCCCGGCTCCGGTTGCGCGTTGGGCGGCTGTACGCCGATGCTGCGGAAGAAGGCCTCAATCGGCTCCGGCGCGTCGTCGTTGGCACCGGACAAGGCAGCAAACGCACTTGGCGCCGCTGCCGTGCTGGCGTTTTCGTTCTCGGGCTCGGGCAGCGAATACACGCCGGCAAAGTCGAACAGCGCCTTGGCGGCCTGGAAGTTCCCCGCCATCGCCAGGCTGATGATAGCGTCGTTGATCTTCACAACCGACGCCCAGATTTCGCGCTTGATGCGCTCCACCAGCATCTGCCTCGACTTCAGAGACGAGAACGCGGCACCAGTCTTCGGCTTCTTCTTGCCCCCGTTGCTCGACACGGACGTGCTTTTCTTCGCGGCCAGAATTTTCTTGAACGCCGCGCTCTTCGGCCCGGGTACGGGCGCCTGCTTCTTGCCCCCAGAAATGCTTTTCAGGAATGCCATATCGATTGTCCTCGTTGGGAGAGATGAATCGTACGTCATAATGCGACTGCGCAGGGTCTCTTGAGAAATCGGATGTGGCGAGAGATGGCTTCCAAGCCGGAGCGTACCCAAGCCCAGCCCAAGCCGTGCTGAGGCTGGTCGCCTTACCCCCTTTGTATTCAAAAACACGAAAACCCAGCCAGTCGCTGGGTTCTTAGCAGGACGCCTAGGAGGCGTTCCCGTTGTTCAACTTTAAGTTCCAATATAGCACGCCGAAATGCATCTTGTTCGTGTTCGGCACAAGCTCTATCACATCGCAAATCAGTAGCTTAGACCTTGTTGTTGTGATTCGCAGTATTGACAGGTATTGACAGGTACAAAATACGCACCAACTCTATGTCATAGTTTCACTACTGCCAACGGCACTCCCCCGGGCTTCTGGAGTTCTCTGGTCCGGATCGAGCGGAATCCACTTACACCGCCGACAACTATTTTCAAATCAGCAGCCCTGATACAGACCTTTCGTGAGAAGCCCTCTCGCCGGAATTTACCGAGTTGTTGATTGCTAAACTCTTCCCATGCTGAAGGGCGCCGATCGTCTGCGCGTGGTGCTGGTTGGCACGCGCAATCCGCTCAACATCGGAGCGGCGGCGCGAGCGATGAGCAATTTCGGCTTCCTTCACCTGCGCGTCGTCAATCCTTACGAGGTGGCGTTCCGCGAGGCCCGCTCGGCCGTGGGCGCTGCGCCGCTGCTGGCTGCCGCCGAAGAGTACACGACCGTTGCCGACGCCGTTGCCGATTGCACGCTGGTTGCCGGCACCACGGCAGTGCGGCATCGCGAACTGCACCATCCGCTGCGCCGCCTGGAGTATGGCGCGCAACTCATCCGCGGGGAACTTGCACGTGGCCGCGTCGCGCTGCTGTTCGGCACCGAGAAGACCGGCCTCTCCAACGACGACCTCAGCCACTGCCATTGGTTGCTGCGCATTCCCACGCGCGAGCAGCACATCTCGATGAATCTCGGCCAGGCGGTCGCGGTCTGCCTGTACGAACTAATGCGCGACGTGAAGCAGGCACGCGCCGACGAGAAGCTCCCGAAGCGCGCTGCCGCCGAAAAAGCTTCCGAGCTTGCGAATGTCAAGACCGGCAAGCCCGCCACCGCGGGTGAGCTGGAACGCATCTCCGCTGTGCTGATTGAGGCGCTCGACGCCAGTGGCTACATCAATCCGATCGCGGCGGCGTCGACGAAAGAGCGCGCGCGCCGCATGGTGCGGCGGCTGAACCTGTCATCGAAGGACGCCGAGCTGTGGCTCGGCATGATGCGCCAGATGCTATGGAAGATCCGCAGCGGCTAGACGGGTGCCCCGGCAGCAGGTTTATGGCGCGACTGTCTGGATGAGCCGCAGGTTCAGAAGGGCGCGACAGCGAGGATTTCGAGGACATTGAAATCGTCGTCATCGGGCTTGCGGGTGAAGCGGACGCGCGCCTTGACGCGGGCACTGAGGGAAATGTGTTCGAGCGAGGCCCGGGGCGCGCGATGGTAGAAGTCCTGGAGCATCGGGAAGTAGTCGGGCGTGAGGCGCAGGAAGGTCACGCTCATCTGGCGGCGCGGGACCATGCCGGGTGGATAGGAAGGCAGACGCGTGAGCGGCATGCCAAGGTTGCGACACATGCTGACGTCACGATTGGTGGTGCGCACGCAATAGTCGATGTTGGCGCACTGCTGGGCGGTCTTGCCGAGGCACAGTCGCTGGAGGGGCGTGGGGATCCATACCAGATCAATGGCATCCTTGCCATCCTTCATCTTCAAGGACTGCACAAACAGGATCGCGTCCATCTCGGTGGACGACGGATTAGCCGACGCGCCGGCGGACTGGGCACGGGCAAGCACGGGAAATGTAAACAGGGCGACGGCGTAAAGGCCGAGGACGGGAAGATTATTTATTTGCAGGCGCCGAGGTTTCGCTGGCATGCGGAATCATTGTGCCACAGCAAGGGCCGACTGATAACTTACGACATGGCGATATTTCAACAACCATCCGAAAACTAGCAGTGACAAGCCAGCCATTTTGCCGGACGATCCACTCGGACTCCTCGCCGAGTACTGTGACTTTGCAGATGCTGGTTGCTAAACAATGGGCAGCCCTTGCGAGCTGCCCTGCTGGTTGTATGACGTCGGCTATTCGCTGGCGTGATTGTTGCGCTCAGCGGTCTTCAGCTTCTCGATATCGGCGGGCGATAGTTGCGGCCGGTCGATGGTCAACGTCAGCTTGTCCAGCTTGCCGGTGAACGGAAACGGGACTTGATAATCCTGATCGTCTACCGGTGTGCCGGTGTCGGCGCCGACGTCAAAGTTTTCGTCCCATTGCAGGATCAGCGGCAGCGTGTGCGGCATGGTTTGCGTCGCAAGCGTCTTGCCGTCGACCTTCAGAACGCCAGTGCCGCCAGCTCCGATGCCGCTCATATTGTTGAACGCCAGCGTACCCATCCCCATGCCCTCGTACTTGAAATCAAACTCCAGCGTGTGTTTGCCGGGCGCGAGCGCCTCTGTTCCCTGCCATTTCACGCGCTTGAGATCAACGAGGTTCCAGGTGAACACCGGCTTGCCTTTGAGCACATAGAAGCCGTAGCCGCCAAAGCGTCCGCCCTGAGTGACGATCATGCCTTCAGCGCCGCCCTGTGGAATCTCGACCTCGGCCTTGAAGTTGTAAGACGCATTGAGAATGCTGGGGGCGTCGCCGTTCGGTGTGCCTGTCATTTCACCGGAATACGTGAAAACACTGCGCCCAGCACTAATGCTGGGCCGCGGTGTGACCAGCCGCGTCGCTACCGAAGCATCCAGGGGCATGACCTGGTACTTGGCCGCCTCGGCCCAAAGAGATCCGACATCTCCTTCAGTTTCTCGGGGTACTTGTCAGCAACGTTGTCGAACTGCGTCCAGTCCTTGGTGACGTCGTACAGTTCGTAGGGGAAGCTGGCCGGATCCTGGCTTACCGGCCCGGCGACATCCCACGGTGGGCGCATGACTTTTGTGCTGGCAATCCAGCCGTCGTGATAAATGGCATGATCGCCCATCATTTCGAAGTATTGCATGTGGTGGCGCGATGGGGCGTTAGCGTTGGCCTTGTCGAAGGTGTAGGCGAAGCTGGTGCCCTCGATCGGTTTCTGGGGGATGCCGTCAACAACATCCGGCGCCGGGATGCCGACAGCTTCGAGAATCGTCGGCACTACGTCGATGATGTGGCAGAACTGATTGCGTATGCCGCCTTTGTCCGTGATGTGGCCCGGCCACGCGATAGCCATGCCTTGACGCACGCCGCCAAAATGCGAGGCTATCTGCTTGGTCCAGGAGAATGGCGTGTCAAACGCCCAGGCCCACGGCACGGCCATGTGTGCATAGGTCTGGTCGGAGCCCCAGACGTCGTAGAAATATTTCAACTGGTCGGCGACCGGCACCTGTACCCCGTTGAACATGGCCACTTCGTTGGGCGTGCCTATCAACGTGCCCTCGGAACTGGTTCCGTTGTCGCCGTTGATGTAAATGATCAGGGTATTGTCGAGCTTGCCCATGTCATCGACCGCCTGGATAACCCTACCGATCTCGTTGTCGGTGTAGGCGACGTAGGCAGCGAAGACGTCTACCTGGCGTAAGAACATCTTCCTTTCGTCAGGCGTAAGCTCGTCCCAATGTTTCAGCAGATCGTGCGGCCAGGGCGTTAGTTGGGCCTCCTGCGGGATCACGCCCAGCTTTTTCTGGTTGGCGAAAATCTGCTCGCGCAACTTGTCCCAACCCTGGTCGAAAAGATGCATGTGGCTGATCTTCTTGATCCACTCCGGAGTGGGATGATGCGGCGCATGCGTGCCGCCGGGCACGTAGTAAACAAAGAAGGGCTGATTCGGGTCGAGAGCGTCGATGCGCTTCATATACTGAATAGCGTCATCTGCCTGCGCCGTGGTCAGGTTCCAGCCCGGTTTGCCAACATAGGGGTAGATGGCTGTGGTATTGCGGAACAGGTTCGGCTCCCACTGGCTCGTGTCGCCGCCGATGAATCCATAGAAGTACTCAAAGCCCATGCCGATGGGCCACTGGTCGAAGGGCCCGTCCTGGCTGGCCTGGAAGGCGGGTACATTATGGTCCTTGCCGAACCACGAAGTACGGTAGCCGTTGTCTTTGAGAATCCGGCCAATCGTCGCCTTGTCGCGGGGGATGATGCTGTTATAGCCGGGGTAACCGGTAGACTGCTCCGAAACCACGCCGAATCCGGCCGAGTGGTGGTTGCGCCCGGTGATCAGGGCGGCGCGCGTCGGCGAACAGAGCGCCGTCGAATTGAAATTGGTGTAGCGAAGTCCCATTGCGGCGATCCGGTCCAGTGCCGGTGTCGGGATCACGCCGCCGAAGGTGCTGGGCACACCGAAACCAGAATCGTCGGTCATGATCAGGAGAATGTTTGGCGCACCTTGGGCGGCACGACGCGGGCGGCCAATAGGGCGTCGATTGCGCCGCATTGCGCTCAATCTTTCCTTCGAACTTTTGTGGGGGTGGCGGGAAGCTGTTTCCCGTCGATGGTTGTGGTCGCACAAGGCGAGCCTGGGCCGCAGTTGGTCTGTTGCGCCAAAGAGGGTGTCGATACAACCAACAAAGCTCCGCCAAAGAAGGGCAAACTCTTTGAGAACTGTTTCATCAGAAGCTCCTTCCTGTTTCGGTAAGCTGCTATAATCCCGCACGCCAAGCGAACGCACCGTGCGCCACAGCAAGGGGATCTCTCAAGGTCTGGAGACAAGAACCCACGTCATCTTCGAGTACTGAGCTGCTCGGAGGCAGTGTTCATCGTCACTCGAATGTGTGATGGGTAGGTGGCGAGAACAGGCCATTTACCACAATGCCAAGAACGGGCCACCGAGGCCGGCCCGGAGCAGGCGATCCTTATTCCACCCGAATCATCATCTGCGTACCACTGTCCAGCTTGATCTCTTTCGCTTGCGACGTCAGCACGGCATTGTCCCCCATCTGCAGGTCGTGAAATCCCAGGACGCCCTTGGATTGCGAGTTCAGCAGCGGATGAACATTGCTGCCGGCGGGAAGGTCTTTGGCTGTTTGCATAGGAGGCGCGGCCCCGCCGGCGCCGCTGTTGCCCGAAGTCCCAATCGCATAGTTGACCCCGCCGGAATCGCCCAGGCTCGGCGCGATTGCCTCCAGCACGCCCTGGATGGGAACTTCCTTGCCCGACATTTCGATCTTGTCGAACACCATCGCCAGCGACGACTGTTGGTCGCCCTTGGAGCGGGCCTGGGCCTGGGTCACATGGCCGAGAACTTTGGTTCCGCTTGAAACCAGCGCCCCGCTCGGAAACCGCAGGGTCCCCGCCACTTGGACGACTACCGGATCTCCCGCTTTCAACTTTTTCGAGTCCAGCGGCTTCACCAACGTCACGAGAAATACGCCGTGCATCTTGGAGGCGGAGCTCTCCTGCTCCTGGGTAATGCCTGCTACGCGATAGGCGGTTGCCATCACACGGCTGCCCGTCTGCGCGCACATCAAGCTCGAGCTCAGCAGAAGCCCGAACGCCGCAATCCATACCCGGAAGCGCCTGCTCATGATGTTTCGCCGATTCATAACAAACTCCTGAAAGATAATCTCTCGATGTCGGCGTCGCGGCCCTTGCACAAATGATGGGACGCGCCCCGCGGCGGCGCCGCCAAGCGCGTCCCCAGAAACAAGCGCCTCCTACCCGAGCCTCATTTGACTGGGCGAGACTTTAGCTCGCCCGTCTGGGGCGCGAAGTAGCCCGAGATGTCCAGGATCAACTGCGTATAGCCATAGGCGGCGTACGTGTCGATCGATCCATCGAGGTCCTGTACCAGAGCCATGTTCGACATGATCGAGCCGTCATAGGAATTCAGCGTCGACGTGGGCACTCCTGGCTGATCGCCCGGGTTGGCCCACACTGTCAGGTAGCCCAATGTCCCGGTCGGTACAATTGTCGCGTTCAACGCATAAGCCTGTGCCGTGCCTGGCGGCGCACACGGGCTGTCGACAATATCCACCGTTTGGTCACCCGTGAACGGCTGCCCATTGTTGTTGCGGCTGTCATGGGCCCGACACGGCGTTACCGGATAGTAGTTCATCCCGCTTCCCGGCGCCGCGAAGTAGCCCACCACATCCAGGACCAGTTCGGTGTTGCCGGTGGGGAATACGGCAATGCCGCCGCCTGTGCCCGCCTGCACGATGGCCGCATTCGCTATGCCAGTGCCATTATGATTGTTGAGGGTGGAGGTCGCTGGCTGCTGGCTGCCCTGTGGCCAGACCGTCAGGTAATTCATGGGCAGGCCCCAGTTCGCAGGCTGCGGCTCCACGGTCACATTCAGCGCGTACGCCGCTATGTCCATATCGGCTGGCATACACGAACTCGTTTGCACCGGGATATCGCGTTCCTGCTGCCCCTGCAAGTAAGCTCCACCCAGGCCGATGCGCGTGTCCATTATGCGGCAAGGCGTCAGCATGTAGAACTGGTACGTGTTCTGCCCGGGCGTGGTGAAGTAGCCGTCGATATCGAGGAGGAGATCGGTGGTGTTCGTGACATAGACGCTGACCGCACCGCCTGTACCCGCGCCCACGATGGCGGCGTTCGCCTTGATCCGTCCATCGGAGTTCAGGGTGGAGACCGTGGGTTGCGCCGCGCCGGTCGGCCAGATCGTCAGGTAGCCCAATGGTCCGTGCGGTACCACCGTGAGGTTAAGCGAATAGGCTGCCGCCGTGGTGGGTATATCGCAATTGCCCAGTTGCGGAATGGTGAAACTCTGCACCGTGCCGCCGAGGATCGGAGCGTTCGTTTGCCGCGTATCCAACAGCCGGCAGCCGCTCAGCGGAACGAACTGGAATCCGTTCTGCGGCGGAGGCGCTCCCCCGAAACGGAAGACAGTCCCGCTGCCGTTGGCGCCACCCAACTCGGTCGTGCCATACATGTTGCCGTCGCTGGTCTGCACGAGTGCGCCCCACGGCTCCGAGCCGTCACTACCACCGGTGAAGGTGTATAGGTTCGTGAATGCCCCGCTGGTAGTGATTCGGTAAATCGTGCCGGGATAGAAGCTGTCACCCTGGGTGGTACCGTAGAGGTTGCCATCCCCACCCTGAATCAAGCCGGCAAAGGGAGTTCTCCCGTCCGGGCAGCCCTGCTGCCTGCAGAAGCTGTAAAGCACCGTGTAGGTGCCGGTGGGGGTGATCTGGTAGATGTTCCCCATGTTGGCGCCTCCGCCATCCTGGGTTGTGCCGTAGAAGTTTCCGTCGCCGGCTTGGAGCATTGGCGAGTACAGCGCCGGATGGTATCCGTCCACGCAGGCGTCTAGAGCGCAGAAGTTATACAACGTGGTCAAGCTACCATCAGGTGTTATTTTGAAGATGGTGCCGCCGTTGTTTGCGCCTTGACTAATGGTTGTGCCGTAAAAGTTCCCATCCCGTCCCAGCGCCAGCCCTGCCTCGGGATTGGCGCCGTCCGCGCCGTTGAACTTATGCAGCGATGTCAGCGTTCCGCTGAGTGTCAGCATGAAGATGGAACCTGGGCCGTTTTGTCCGTACCCGCCCTGAAAGGTCGTACCGTAGAGATTGCCATCGGTGCCGACCACCAGTGTTCCCCTGGGCTGGGCGCCGTCGGTGCAATCGACCCACGAACAGAATTGGTAGATGACGGTGAAGACGCCGCTGGGGGTGATGCGAAAGACATTGCCCGAGCCGCTGGTGCCGGAGCTGGCTACGCCGTAGAAATTACCGTCGCCGGCCTGCACCAGGCTAGGCAAAGGCCATTGGCCGTCGGCGCACTGTGCTTGCGAGCAGAAGCTATAAAGCCTGGTATAAGTGCCGGTCGGTGTGATCTTGAAGATCGTTCCGGCGTTCTTGTCCCCGCCTTGGTACGTTGTTCCGTAAAGGTTTCCGTCGCTGCCCTGCACCAACGCGGACACGGGACCCGCACCGTCGGCGCAGGTCTGTTGCGGGCAGAAGCTGTAAAGCGTGGTGAGAGTTTGTGCCGAGGACGCAATCGCGGTCGCGGCACAGAAGCATGTGAGCAAACAGAGCAGTTTTGTATTTCGCGAAAATGGCCACATTGAAGTACGCATGAATCCTCCCAGAAAAACGTGCAACGGTATTGCACACGGGTCGTGACCGGCCGCGCCAAGTGGGCAGCGCTTTGCGACTTCCAGCGCATTCATTTAATGGCACAGGAATCAGACACTCCGCTTAGGAGCCGATGGTAGCGCGGTCCGGACTGGCGCCGATCAGTTTCTTTCGCGGAAAGGGATTGCCGGTTCCATTTGCGGAAAGTGGCAATCCTCGCTCGTGTGGGTGCGCAAGGAGGGCAATGCTCGGGCGACGTAAGCCGCCAAGGTAGCAGAGGTGATCTAACGGCCGAAACGATTCGCAGCGTTTCCTGGCATGAAGGATCGCTGCTAGGTGCTGCTGTGCTCGAGGATGCCCTTCTCCAGCTTCTCCTGGCAGGCGATGCAGTGGCGGGTCCAGGGGACGGCTTCGAGGCGCTTGGGGTTGATCTCCTGGCCGCAGGAGATGCACTCGCCGAAGCTGCCCTCGCGGATGCGGTCGAGAGCGCCGTCGACCATCTGGAGCAGTTGGCGGTCGGTATTGCTCTGGTGGAAGAGGAATTCCTTGTTGTACGAATTGGCCGCGCGGTCGGCGATGTCCTGGGCCGATTCGAGGTCAGCGTCGCGGCCATCCTGGGCCGTGCGGGCCATGGCGGTCCGCAGCTCCCGCTGGCGCTCCTCCAATCGCTTCTTGAACGTCTCCAGTTTCTTCTTGTCCATAACTACTTTCTGACCGATCGCCCAACGCCACCCCCGCTGACTGCCGGATGTTGCTGAGGGTGAACGGGAATCATATGCGTCGAAGAGAATGCGAGTCAACTCCCGTCAGCCGCTGATCGTGTCTTAGCTTCCCAGATCAGAACAGTGCCCGGTCGGCCCGCCCGTTGAACAGCAGTTGGATGCGGGATGGACCGGACAGGTATCGGCGTCTTGCGAGCGTCGCAGGATCCTGGCCACGATGGTGTGCTCGGAGCCGCTCGGGATTACACCTTCTCGAAAACGGCTCGTGCCCCCCAGCTTTGCGAATGCAAAAAAGCGGCCTTACGGCCGCTCTTCGAAAGAGGCGGGCTTGGAGGGGGATCTCAGTCAGGGAAGGCGATGCAAGGTGCTGCCCCGCCGAGCGGGACGAGCAAGGAGATGTCGAGACATTGGTAGAGGGTCGACTTCAAGGGTTATGTGCCTCTTTGATTGCGGTTGGTAGAGCATTCCGGGTTCCAAAGCACGGTTGCGCTTGTCGCGAAACCAGCAAAGTAGTTGTTAACAGTAGTGATATTGTCACCGAATCGTGCGGCTCGGATGCGCTCGGTGGGGGCAGCGGCGATGAAGGAGTGGTATCGCGGTACAAACCTTAAGCGCTGAGGTTCTTATTCTGGCCCGAGTTTTGCTCTTCGATAAGCTTCAACTTATTGAGCAGTGCCTTGTAGCTGATCTTCAGAATCTTCGCGGCCTGTCGGCGGTTCCAGCGTGTCTGCGCCAGCACACGCTCGATGACCTCGCGTTCGGCATCCATCGCCGCCTTCCTGCCAATCTCAAGCAGCGACGGAGCGGCGGCTCCGTCCCCCTTCCCGGCGGTAATCGGGACGGCGGGGGCCGGCTGGCGGTCTGCTGACGCGGGCGGCACGGCCACCGGCCCCAGCGAACTCACAATCGGCTTGTGGGTCGAGAGCTCGCGGATGATCTGCGCCTCATTGCCGACGATTACATAGCGCTTCACCAGGTTTTCCAACTCGCGAATGTTGCCCGGCCAGTTGTACTCCATCATGCTGGTCAGCGCGTAATCGCTGAAGGGCGCCGGCTGCTTGCCGTAGAACTCGCTGTACTTGCGCAAGAAGAATTCGAGGAAGACGGGAATCTCCTCGCGCCGCTCGCGCAGCGGAGGGATGTGAATGGTGACCACGTTCAGCCGGTAGAAGAGGTCTTCGCGGAAGGTCCCGTCCTGCACCGCGCCTTCCAGCGGCTTGTTGGTTGCGGCCAGCACGCGCACGTCGACCGAGATGTCGCGCTTGCCGCCGAGGCGCGAGAACCCGCCGTCCTGCAAGACGTGCAGCAGCTTGGCCTGCAGCGCGGGATGCATCTCGCTGATTTCGTCCAGAAACAGCGTGCCCAGGTTGCGCCAGGTCGAACTTGCCGAGCTTCTGGCGATTGGCGCCGGTGAATGCGCCGGGCTCGTAGCCGAACAGCTCGCTTTCCAGCAGCTCGTGCGGGATGGCCGCGCAGTTCACTTTCACGAACGGCTTGTCGCCGCGCCCCGACTGCCCGTAAATCATGCGCGCGACAACTTCCTTGCCGGTGCCGCTCTCGCCGCGGATCAGCACCGTGGCCGTGGTGTCGGCCACCTGCTCGATGGTGTTCTTCACCTCCTCCATGCGGGGGCTGGTGCCGAACAGCGCGGCGAAGTCGCGGTTGCGCCGCACCTGGTCGCGAAGCTGCGGCACCTCGCCGGCGGGACGCTGCTTCTCCAGAACTCTGGTGACGCGCAGTTCCAGGTCGCCCGCGTCGAAAGGCTTGACGAGGTAGTCGTCGGCCCCCAGCTTGGAGGCGTTAAAGATGATGTCGGGGTCGTTGCGCGAGGAGAGCACCAGCACGGCGGCATCGGGCTTGGCCCGCTTGATGCGGCTGAGTATGTCGAGTGCGGCCATGCCGGGCAACGAGAGATCCAGCAGGATGAGGGCGGGATCGAAGCTGGTGAGCACGCGCAAGGCCTCGTCGCCGCTGGAGGCGCTACTCACCTCGAAGCCGCGCCGCGCCATCTGGGCGGCAATCATTCGCCCCATGGCGAGATCGTCGTCCACCACGAGCACGCGTAGCTTTTGAGTTGAATGCATAGCAGTCCCGGGCCTGCATCCGCTCCGAGTTCCCGCCCCAGGCTGGGAAATCGGTGCTCAATGTGAGAATCCTAATACCACATCGAGGGTTGCACATCGGCGTCAGCGCGACGAAAGATCGTCCCGTGCCCTGCGGCAACTCTGAATTTCACGAGAACTTGGGCTGATTCTACTCGGTTTGGGTGCGCATGGGGGCTGCTGCGCGAAGGTTTTTTCTTGCGTGGGCCCCCGTCTTCAGAATGGCACTCTTGGACTTACTGCAAGAAAAGGCCGAGGTGGCCATCACGGATGGCGACTTCGGCCTGGAAGACTTGGAATCCGCGGCGACGCGGGGCTGACGCCCGGCTCTACCTCAATTCCCGCCGGACACGGTGCGCAGCTTGCCCGGCATGAAGTGATACGGCGGCCACGGCCCGGTGATGGTCACGTGGCAATCCTTGAAGTGACGCGTCGCCGTGTCGTAGCGGTTCTGATACTTGCTGACTGAAGTGGAGTCGATCAGGTGGGCAAAGTCGATGAGCATCCCGCCCGTGTCGGTGCGCTTGCAGATGATGTCTTCTTCCAGAGGCGAGAACAGCTTGTGCACCTGCATGGAAAGCGCGCGCGCCTTGGTCTGCCGCTCGCGTTCGCGCGAAGCCTGCTCACGCAGCTTGCGCAAGTACTCGCCGCCTACTCCGGCGGGCAGTTCGGAAATCACGTCTTCCAGCGCGCCATCCTTCACCAGGAGCTTGAAGTGCATTTCCGCCTTGCCGCGCAAACGGGTGACGGACTGAAGGAACGCTTTGCGATTGGCCCTGACGGCGCGCCGCAGCGCCTCGTCGGAGTCGAAGATGGTGCCGAAGCGAAACGGCAGCACGGTGCGGGTGCGGAAACACTCGCTGACCACGCGGCCATGTTCCACGAGCGATTGTTGGGTGAGGGTTTGTGAGGCGGAATATTCGCTAACCACCACGGCAAATTCACCGCTGGGGTAGGCCAGTATCGGGGCGCTGTTGACGCCTCGAAGGTTCTCTATCGCAAACGGGCGGCGGGCCCGCGCGCCGTTCTGGAGGCCCTGCTGTTCCGTAATACAGTAAGCGTACCACGCCATCTTAGTCTCTCCTGGGAGTACTCGCACACACGCTGAGGCACTTTGTGCATGAGGGGTTTCTGACTTTCGAACGTGGAACTGAAGAACAGGCTTAGCTTTGGGGGGAACTTGAGGAACTGGAGCGTTGTCCCAGCGATCTTCCCCAACACTGCTATCGTAAAACTATTGTGGTAGAAGCGCAACCCGGAACTCGCGTGAAACCGCGTTTTTTTCGAGAATTGGGGTCGCCGGCAGCCTCCGATCGGGCTGCCGGCGACCTTCGCAGGTTGGGTTATCTAGCGGGTTATCAAAACCGCGACCTCGCGCAACGGAACTGTCCAGGAATCTACGTCGTGACGTTGAGCACTGCGGCGCCTGCCGTGGTCGAGCTTGGCAGGGCTTCCTCGGTTCCCGAAGCGCCCATCATTTGCGGCCAGTTCTGTTGCATGGCTGCGAACTCCTGCTGCGCCGCAGTCAGATTGCCGGATTGCAACGCCTGGCCGAGCTGGTTGAGCGCCTGCGGGAAGCCGCCATGGCCGTGATGCGTATGTGAGTGACCGTTCACCGCATTGGGTCCCACGAAATTGCCCGGCAAGGCCGCAAACGCCTGTTGCGCCGCCGATAGATTGCCCGACTGCAACGCCTGGCCAATCGTATGCAGCGCCTGGCTGACGGGACTGTTGCTACCGAGCTGCGCGGCGGCAGCTTGCGACAGCGTAACGAAGTCGGTCTGCGCCTGGGTGAGGCTGCCCGCCGACAGGTCCTGCCCCAATTGGGTGAATTGCTTGCGTACCTGCTGGAAATTGCTTTGTATTGCGGAGAGCTGCGAAGAGCTACCGACGGCTGGTATTGACATGTTTCCTCCTGGGCGACGCCGGTTCGCGCCACGCGGCGGGCGCCGTCGCACCGTACCGAGGGGCAATCCGGTTGCCGGAAACATTAGCCGCGTCTTACCTGCGCCATTCGAAAATACTTGCAGCTCGGCTGTCCTTGCGCCGCCGCGGGCATCGAAAAGCTAGCGTGATTTGGTAAATTTCTTTGTGGCCATCCGGCTCGGCCTCTGAGGCCGCGAGCGAGCGCCGATAGCAGTACACTGAAGTCGCTCTGTTTTGCCGGATACCATAGGGCGCCCCGGGTTCGGCAACCCTCTATGTCCACACAGCTCGAGAACCTGCAGCGACCCGCCGTCAAGGTGTTTGTCGCCACCACGGTGATGCTGACGTTCATCTCCTTCTGGCGGGCGGCGGCCATCGTGCTCTCCGATCTGGCGTCCTCGGCCTACTACGTGGGCGGCGACGCGGAGAACGTCATCGGCAAGAGCGCTCCCTGGTTCGTGCTGGCGGTGATGCTGTTCAGCTATGCGGTGCGCTCCGCTCTACATCGAGTCCAGCGCATGTTCGTGCGCGGCGGCGTCTATCGCGTGGTCAAGGAGGCCATGGGCGGCACGCTGGCCAAGCTCTCGGTTTCGGCGCTGCTGTTCGACTACGTGCTGACCGGGCCGATCAGCGCCGTCTCCGCCGGACAGTATCTCGCGGGCTTCGTGACCGACACCTTCCACCCCCTCGGCCACCCGGTAACATGACCGGCTGCGCGGCGACTATTTCGCCGCCGGTTTCGCCGTCCTGGTGATCGCTTGTACTTCTGGTGGCAGAACATCCAGGGCATGCACGAATCCAGCGAGAAGGCCATGCAGCATCATGCAGATCACCACGGTGATGGTGGTGATGCTGATCGTCTGGTGCCTGATCACCTGTTCAAGCATCCGTGACGCGCAGCTGCCGCCGCTGCCCACGCACCGGCGATCATGCCGCCAACGACAACCAGGCGAATCGCTGGGCTGGCTGCTGCACACGTGGGCGGCGCGCATGTCCCTGGTCCTGCTGCTGGTCGGCTTCGGCCACTCGGTGCTGGCCATGAGCGGCGAGGAGTCGCTGGCGCAGGTCAATCGCGAGATCGAGCATCCCAAGCTGAAGAACCTGGAGAAAACCGGGCTGGTCATCTTCCTCTACAGCCTGTTCTTCACCTCGCTGGTGTCGTTCTTCGCGGTGATGATCATCCCCGACAACGAAGCGTCCGGAGTACTTCGCCAACCTGATCAGCGGCCTGGCCATGAATGTGGTCGGCCCGTACACGTTGCGCCTGCATCTTCCAGGGCTTCGTGGTGCTGGTCGGCGTGCTGATTCTCTCCGGCGCGGTGAACACGGCGATTGTCGGCGCCAACGGCGTGCTCAACCGCATCGGTCGAAGACGGCGTGCTGACGCCCTGGTTCCGCAAGCCGCACAGCAAGCTTCGGCACCTCGCACCGGCTGATCAATATGATTGTCGGCCTGCAGGTGCTGACCATCATCGCCAGCCGCGGCAACGTCTATCTGCTGGCGGCGCTCTATGCCTTCGGCGTGATCTGGAGCTTCTCCTTCATGTCGCTGGCGGTGCTGGTGCTGCGCTTACACCGAGCCGGGCGAAGCGCGAATGGCGGGTGCCGGGCAACATTCGAGATCGGCGCGGTGGAGATTCCCGTCGGGCTGGCGCTGATCACGCTTGTTGCTGTTCGCCACCGCGCTGGTCAACCTGTTCACCAAGCCGCTGGCGACGATTGCCGGCGTCAGCTTCTCAGCCTGTCCTGTTTTCGTCGTCTTCACGGTTTCGGAGCGAAGATCACGCCGCAGAGCACGCCGCGGCGCGCCTCACGGATGCTGGAGGAGTTCCGCGTCGCCGAGCAGCCGCTGAGCTGATCGCCGAGGCGATGGAGGTGCGGCCGGGCAACGTGCTGGTCGCCGTCCGCGATCCGCGCAATCTCTATTACCTCGAAACGGTGCTGAAGAACACCGACACCACCAAGCAGGACGTGGTGGTGATGACCGCGCGCATCTACCATCGCGAGCCGACCTTCAGCGGCAGCGACAAGGTGGACAGCCAGCGAGATCTGTTCGAAGAGTACGAGCAGGCAGCTGTTCACCAAGGTGGTGGAGTCTGGCCGAGAAGCAGGGCAAGCACGTTTCGCTGATGGTGGTGCCCACCACCAACGTCTTCGAGAGAATCGTGCAGACCGCGCAGCGGCTGGAGTCCTCGCGCGTCGTCTGCGGCCTCTCCAACAAGCTTACCGCCGACGAGCAGGGCAAGCTGACCGGCGATGCCTGGGAGCGGCTGCCGGAGCCACGTCCGCGCCTGCGGTTGGTGGTCTTCGAGCCTGACGGCAACAAGCACGAGTACATGCTGGGGCCGCACACCCCGCGCATGCGCCAGGAAGACGTCGACCTGCTGCATGGGCTGTGGAAAGAGGTCACGACCGATCCCAAGTATCGCCAACTCCACCACTATCACGTGCTGAACGTCGCGCTTGAAGAGATGAAGTCGCGCATGCACGACGGCGCCCGGAAGGACGACGTGATGAACGATATCTTCACCGAGATGAACCGCAACAGCGCAGAGCCGATTCCCGGGGACGACGACGCGCGGGAGACGCCGCCGACCTAGGGGCAGGATTAGCGCTGTCGCTTGGGGCTTGAGCAGCTATTCGGAATTGCGACGGATTCTTACGCGACCCGGCTCAACGACCAAGATGGCACCTCGGTTCAATTCGTCGGCAAACGCGGCGAGAACGCGCTGGCACACGGTGCCCGGCTCAGTTGCGCGAAAGCCGAGCAGGCGCACGATGCCGTAATGCGGCATGCCCCGCAAAATACCCCAACTCACCGAAGTCTTTGTCGAGGGTCACCAGCGCACGTTGTTGTTCGTGCGCAGCTCGAAGGATGGCTTCATCCCCGGGATCCGGATGCCATTCCCCCGCCCAGACAACCTCGTGACCAGCCTTATGGAGATGCCGTGCCGCGTCCACTGAGATACAAGTGTCAAAAGAACTCTCAAACGCCTGCCTCGACCGGCAGCGGCTCAATGCGTTCATTCGCCGCCAACCTGCGAGCGAACACCAGACAGGCTTGGATGTCTTCGCGCTCCAACCAAGGATAGGCAGCCAAGATCGTCTCGACCGTGTCACCCGCAGCCAACATCCCCAGCACGTGCTCGACGGCGAGGCGTCGACCGCGAACGATGGGTTTGCCGCTAAAGATGTCGGAAGAAAAAGTGATGCGTTCGAGCAATTTCGCTTCATCGAGCATGGGCATCCCCGTCCTTCTGACGATTCTAGCATTGCCCTATGGAGCCAATGACCGTTTGGAATTGCAGTCTTGCTAACATCAATAACGTGACCGTCAGACCTCGCGTTCGCTTCGCCCCTTCGCCCACGGGACAACTGCACGTCGGCAACGCCCGCACCGCGCTGTTCAACTGGCTCTTCGCGCGCCAGACGGGCGGCGTCATGGTGCTGCGCATTGAAGACACCGATGTCGAGCGCAGCGAAGACGCGCTTCGAGACGCAACTGCTCGATGACCTGAAGTGGCTGGGCCTCGACTGGGACGAAGGCCCGGACGTCGGCGGGCCGTACGCGCCCTATCGCCAGAGCGACCGCCTGGACATCTATCGCGAGCATGCCGAGCGCCTGGTGAGCGAGGGCAAAGCGTACTCGTGCTTCTGCTCGCAGGAAGAGCTGGAGCGCGATCGCGCGCGAGAAGCTGGCGAACCAGCAGCCGCCCATCTACTCCGGCAAGTGCCGCGCGCTCGACCCGGCGGAGGCCAGCGCCGGCGCGCCAACGGCGAAGCTGCCGCCATCCGCCTGCGCATTCCCGAGCACCCCATCCGCTTCCACGACATCGTGCGCGGCACGGTCGAGTTCTCTAACGAGGTGGTCAGCGATCCCATCATCCTGCGCTCCACCGGCATGCCGGTTTACAACTACGTGGTGGTCGTCGATGACGCGCTGATGAAGATCACGCACGTCATTCGCGGCGACGATCATCTCTCCAACACGCCCAAGCAGGTCGCGCTGTACGAGGCGCTGGGCTGGCCGGTGCCGGAGTTCGCGCATCTCTCGACCATCCTGGGCGCCGACCGCGAGCGTCTGTCGAAGCGCCACGGCGCAACCTCCATCGCCAACTTCCGCGAGATGGGCGTGCTGCCCGAAGCGCTGATGAACTATCTCGCGCTGCTGGGCTGGGCGCCCAGCGGCGGCACGCGCGAAATCTTCACGCCGCGAGGAGCTGATGAAAGAGTTCTCGCTGGAGCGGGTGACGCCGTCGGCCGCCGTCTTCGACATGGAGAAGCTGTACTGGCTGAATCGCCACTACATCAAGCAGGGCCCGCCGGAGCGCATCGAGCGGCTGGCGAGCCATACTTCATCCGCGCCGGACTGCTGCCGGACCATCCCGACGAGCGCACCCGCGCCTGGTTCGCCAAGGTAGTCGCGCTGCTCGCGCCCTCGGTTAACAAGCTGGACGAGCTGCCCGAGCGCGCGTCGCTGATCTTCAAGTACGACGCGGCCGCAAGCGCTGCGCTGCGCCCGACAACGCCGAGGTTCTCGCCGCGCCGAAAACCACCGACGTTTTAGCGGACGTTCGCCGAGCAGGTGCAGGCCGACGCCTGCGCCACTCACGCCCGAGCGCTTCAAGGCAATCATGAACGAGGTAAAGACGAAGACCGGCGCGAAAGGCAAGGACCTGTTCCATCCTGTCCGGATCGTGATCACCGGCTCGCACTCGGGCCCGGAGTTCGACAAGCTCATCCCCATCCTGGAAGAGGGCGCGCAGCTCGATCTCCCCAAGCACGTCCTCAGCATGCGCGAGCGCCTGCAAGCCTTCCGGGCAGCACAATCGTGAGAGTCTCCGGCGCGCTTACTTCTTAACCGTGACGCTGTCGGCGATCTTGTTGTATGCCTCGCGCGAGACGATGCGCCGCTCCAGCAGTTCGTGTTCGCTGGAGTAGGGGCGGCTGGCGACGATGCGATCGGCGGCGGCCTCGTCGACGCCGGGTAGGCTCATGAGCTGCGCTTTCGAGGCGTGGTTCAGGTCGAGCGGCTTGTCGGGACTGGGCCGCGTGAGGCCGTCGCGGATACCCTGGGTCACGGCCTTGGCGTCGTCCTTCAGCGTGGAAGTGGCCTCGGCAGTTTTCTGGCGAATCTGTTCCGGACTCGATGCCTGATTGCCGCTGGAGCAGGCGTTGCAGCCGGTGAAGCCGAGGAAGAGGACGCTCACCAGGAGCGCCGAGAGAATCGATCCCATGCGCATGCTGGTGGGATGCCAAGCGAGAGTGCCGGGATTGCATCCTTCCCAGGAGACGAGCAGAGTACGTCTACGGCATCATGCCGTCGTCCATCCACTGCTTGAATTTTGCCACCTGCTCCTTCGGCCAGGCCTCGTCGCAGGGCATGCTGCCATCCTCCAGGCGCGAGTAAATCGCCTCGGCGTGGGTCTTTACGTCGGCGTAAGAAGACAGGTCCATCCCGAAGCTCTTCATGGCCTCGATGTCGGGCGATTCGCGGAAGAGTGGCCGGATGTCGGCGGCGAAACTCAGTGGCATGGCAGCACCTCGCTAGAGTGAACCGACATTGTACCGCCGTCCCTGCTCGAGCATCGGCACCGCAGCACTTCGGACGAGATTCTTCGGCTCACGCTGATCCGGCGACTCGCAACTTGAAAGTCGCAACCTGAAGCTCGAAACTGCATCACCGCACCCCCGCCCCGCTGGTTCCGCTATAATCCTGCTACGCGCACACGAGAAGATGATGTCGGGAGTTACGGCAGCCAGGGTCCAACCGCAGGCTTCAGAACCTGATTCTGTTGTGCTGCATTGGGAACTTGAGCCGTGGCACCGCGTCTTTTTTCGCAATCTCGGCGACGCTCTTTTGCGCCGCGAGCCTCCACCGGTTGAGACCACCGCCAAACCCGTTCCTTTGCGGCACAACTATTTCATCGAGACCGGCGCCGATCCCGTCAGCGTCGTCGAGTCTTACGGCGCGCACATCGCGTTCGTCGCTGTGGTGTATCTGGTCTGTACGCTGCCGTTCTTCAATCGCACGCCGCAACTGCATTCGCCGCTCGACAACACTGAAATCTCGTACGTCCCGTTGAGCGACTATCTGCCGCCGATTAACACCGCGCAAAAGGCGGCCATGAAGCCGCGCCATGGCGCGCCGAAGCTAGCCAAACAGGAGATCCTGTCCGTTCCCGCTAATCCCGACAACAATCACCAGACCATCGTCACGCCGCCGAAGCTCAAGCTGGACCACGACGTTGCGCTGCCCAACATCGTGGCGTGGACGCCGGTTCCGGCGGCGCAGCCTATCGCGGCCTCGGCGCGCTCGGTGGCGCAGTTGAAGGTGCCGCAGCTTGAGCCGGACGTAGTCGTGCCGAGTGCCGACCTCGCGCACATGAAGATGAAGGCGCCGCAGTTGGAGCCCGAGGTGGTGCCGCCGTCCGCTGATGTGGCGCAGCTCAAAACCAAGCTCCAGATGCCGGCGCTGCAACCGTCGGTGGTCGCGCCTCCGCTCACGGCCGACCAGTTGAAGCTGAAGAGCGGCGACATCAACATGGCGCAATTGGAGCCGCAGGTGGCCGCGCCCAAGCTGCCGGTTGCGCCGCAGCGAGCGAGCGACGCGGGGGATAGCGGCGCGAAGACTGCGGCCAGTGCGGCTGCGAAGAACGTTCCGCCGTCGCCCGATCTCCAGGGCTTGGGCAGCGGGCCAGGCCAGGGACAGCTCATCGCGTTGGGCTTGAATCCGGCGGATGTGCGCGGCCCTGTCACGCCGCCAAACGGAAATCGCAGCGGCGAATTTCACGCGTCGCCGAGCGGCAAGGCAGACGCACCAGGCACGCCCAACGTGACCGGCACGGGCACAGCGGATCAGGGCGGAGGACGCGGCGCGGGGAGTGGCGTTCCCGCTGGGATTGTGGTGGGGGCTCCGCCGCCGGGCGCGACGACGTCGGCTGTCGCCGGCACGCCGAACGGCGCGAATGGCGCGAGCGTGGGGAAGACGCCGGGGACGGGTTCGAATCCGGACCTGGACGCGCGCAAGCGCATCATCGCGGAAGCCATGAAGCCGACGCTGCCCAGCGTGCGCGAGCGTCCCGCGCCTCCGCCGCTATCCATCGCCGACGATCCTGACCAAAGCATCGAGCAGCGCGTCTTCGGCAGCAAGCGCTATTACTCGCTCATCATGAACATGCCAAATCTGGCCTCGGCGACCGGCAGTTGGATCATTCGTTTCGCCGAGCTGAGGCAGAGCGACGACAAAGGCCCGCTGACCGCGCCGGTCGCGACCACCAAGGTCGACCCGGCCTATCCGGCTGACGTGCTGCGCGACCGCATCGAGGGCACGGTGACGCTCTACGCGGTGATTGGTACTGATGGCAAGGTGGACGGTATCCGCGTGCTCGGGAGCCTGGATTCGCGGCTGGACGCAAATGCCGTCCACGCGTTCTACAGTTGGCGCTTCCGCCCCGGCATGAAGAACGGCGAGCCGGTGCCAATCGAGGCCGTGGTCCAGATTCCCTTCCGCATGCGTTCGCTGAGGTAAAGCAGCCGTCAGTCCCACCCTTTCGCCAACCAGAGGCGAAGGATGGGGTACCCAGCGAGGGCACCCGGCACAGTTTGTCAGAAGATCTTATCCTTCTGAAGCTCTTCCATCACCACTTGCACGACCGCGTCGATGGCTTTGTCGATCTTCTTCGGATTGGGGTCGACGGTTTCGCTCAGGCCGGTCCAGATGAATTCGCTTTCGGGCGTGGAGGTTCCGTAGAGGGTGGTTTCGACGCGCACGGTCGTCTCCTGCACCAGGTATCCCGGCGTGTAAACCACCGGGTAGATATTGCTGTAATAGCCATAGAACGAGTTGTAGTACGGATAGGGAATCGTGTAGGCCTGACCGGGAATGTAGGTCGTGTCGTTTTTCACACTGACCAGCCGCGCCACCAGCACGGCGTCGATGTCGTGCTCCTTGATCTGCTCCTTCAAGTAGTCGGGAATCATCTTCGCCGACTTCGGCCGCAGCAGGATGTTGTACCCGGGAACGGCGTGAACGCCTGCGCTCTTCAGCCGGTTGGACATGGCCTCTTCAAAGTCGTCGCGAATGGCCGGGTCGTTGCTCATGCCGATGACCAGCACCTTCTTGAAATGTTGCCCCGAATAGGTGGGACTGAGCACGCTGGCCACCAGCTTAGTGTCCTTGCAATTGCCAGCGGCCGATGCCGTCAGCAGGACGGCCAACACCATCGCGAATCGCTTCAAGGTTTTCTCCCGGGTGCTCAGTGTGGGTGCGACAGGAGGATTGTACAGGGGCTGGGGCAGCCGGCACTTTGATCTTTTTACCACGCGATCTTGGACGGTGGCAAAGGCGCCGCAATCGGTGCCGGGTTGCCGTCAGTTAAACGTGGCCGAGTTACCATCGTACGCACGCGAGCTGGAGTACCGGTCACTGCTACTGATGTAGAATGCGTCTACTCCATGGAAATATGCTGAAATGATCTCTGCGACGTCCCAATTTCAGAAAACATCTGCATGGGACACCTAATCCAGTTTTTCTTTCGGAGCAGAATTCCCTTCTCGCAGCCGTCGACAAGGCACTGGCTTCCTCGAGTAACGCCCAAATAATAGGGAGAAATGGTGAAATACCGCTGCGCGACTTTTTTAATCGATACCTGCCGTTTACGCTGCGCGCCGCGAGCGGGCACTTCGTTTCACCAAAAGGGCATCTATCGCCGCAAGTCGACCTGCTAATTCTGGATGCGCGCTACCCCCTTTTAGCCGAAAACCCAGATGGTTCCGTACTCGCGATGCTTCATGCGGTTCTCACGACAATCGAAGTAAAAACCCGGATGACCAGCAATGAAATAAGAAAGGGCTGGCAGAACGCGCGGACAATCATGGAGATCGCAAACGAGGTAAAAGGGTACGGACCTCAAGGATGGAAGTCTCTGCGCACCGAAGCTATTGCTTATCGACTTGCCCAGAGGCTCCAATCAACTACCCGCGTGTATAACGAAGCGGCCACTCCAACGGAAGCAGGGTTCGACGTCCATATCTTGCGTATTCCGGAGCGAGATCAGCCGGTTGGCGGTCAACTCGGTGCCGATCTCCACATGGAGCCGATCAATCGCTCAGAGTACATGCCGACTTGCCGGCTGACACACACAACGTTATCGGATGTCTACTATATGGTCGTCCAAGACTCCTATTACTCGTTGGCTGAACGGAACTGGACTTACACTGACATCGGCGTTCAGGTCATGGATTACATGAATTGGGCGACGTGCTCGTGGGATGAGTATGAATCACTTCTCGCAAACAGGCTAGCGTAGGGAAACAAACAGGTAAAACCTATTAGTCGCTTGTTACCAACTGCGGCTTTTCCGCGTAGTGCGATTCGACGTAGTCGTTGAGGATGTCGATGAATTCGGCGACGATGTGGTCGCCCTTCAGCGTCAGCATGAGGCGGCCATCGACGTAGACCGGCGCCTTGGGCTCTTCGAACGTGCCGGGCAGCGAGATGCCGATGTTGGAATGCTTCGATTCGCCCAGGCCGTTCACGATACAGCCCATCACCGCGACCTTCATCTCTTCCACGCCCGTGTAGCGACCCTTCCAAACCGGCATCTGCTCGCGCAGGTAGCTTTGGATTTGCTCGGCCATTTCCTGGAAGAAGGTGCTGGTGGTGCGGCCGCAGCCGGGGCAGGCGGTGACCTGCGGGGTGAAGCTGCGGATGCCCATCGATTGCAGAATCTGCTGCGCGACCGTGACCTCTTCGGTGCGGTCGCCGTTGGGCGCCGGGGTGAGCGAAACGCGGATGGTATCGCCGATGCCGGGTGCCCCAGGTCTCGCGCTTTTCGAGACCTGGGTGAGTGCGAGGCTTGGTCGGGCCGGGTAATCAATGACGAGCCTCCCGGGTCTCGAAAACCGCGAGACCCGGGGCACCCAGCTAACTGCTAGTCGCTAATTGCTAATTGCCAACTGCGGCTTTTCCGCGTAGTGGGATTCGACGTAGTCGTTGAGGATGTCGATGAATTCGGCGACGATGTGGTCGCCTTTGAGGGTCAGCATGAGGCGGCCATCGACGTAGACTGGCGCCTTCGGCTCTTCGAAGGTGCCCGGCAGCGAGATGCCGATGTTGGAGTGCTTCGACTCGCCGGGGCCATTGACGATGCAGCCCATCACCGCGACCTTCATCTCCTCCACGCCGGTGTAGCGCGTCTTCCATTGCGGCATCTGCTCGCGCAGGTAGCTTTGGATCTGCTCGGCCATTTCCTGGAAGAAGGTGCTGGTAGTGCGGCCGCAGCCGGGGCAGGCGGTCACCTGCGGGGTGAAGCTGCGGATGCCCATGGATTGCAAGATTTGCTGCGCGACGGTGACCTCTTCGGTGCGGTCGCCGTTGGGCGCCGGCGTGAGCGAGACGCGGATGGTATCGCCGATGCCTTCCTGCATCAGCACACCGAGCGCGGCGGTCGAGCCGACGATGCCTTTCGCGCCCATGCCCGCTTCGGTGAGCCCGAGGTGCAGCGGGTACTCGCAGCGGCGCGCCAGTTCGCGATAGACGTCGATGAGGTCCTGCACGCCGCTGACTTTCGCGCTGAGGATGATCTGCTCGCGCTTCATGCCGTGGGCGACGGCGATCTCGGCCGAGCGCAGCGCGCTTTGCACCATGGCTTCCATGGTCACGTCGCGCGCGTCTTTGGGCTCGTCGAGCTTGGAGTTCTCGTCCATCAGCCGGGTGAGCAGCGACTGGTCGAGCGAGCCCCAGTTGACGCCGATGCGCACCGGCTTGTCGTTCTCGATGGCGACCTCGATCATGGCGAGGAAGTTGTTGTCGTCCTTCTTGCCGATGGAGACGTTGCCGGGATTGATGCGGTACTTGGCCAGCGCACGGGCGCACTCGGGAAACTTCTTCAGCAGGATGTGCCCGTTGTAGTGGAAGTCGCCAATGATGGGCACGGGGACGCCGAGCTTCTCGAGGCCATCGACGACGTAGGGTACGGCCTTCGCGGCGTCATCATTGTTGACGGTGACGCGCACCAGCTCGGAGCCGGCGCGGGCCAGGGCCATCGACTGGCGGATGGTGCCGTCGATGTCGGCGGTGTCGGTGTTGGTCATGGACTGCACCACGATTGGTGCATCGGAGCCGACGCGCACGCCGCCGATGGTGGCCGTATAGGTCTTTCTACGCTGAATCTGGGCCATACTGGACTACGAAAAGTGTAACACGGTGAGCGCGAGTTGCCGGTCGGGCCAGCGCAACCGCATCATCGCGGCGGCCCGCGTATCACCCCGAAGAGTGTCGCCGCTGCCGCGGCTCAGTGCTTACCCGGGGTTTGCACCCCGGGCGAAACCCATGCCGCCGCTGCGCGGCTATTTTGAATTGCAGAATCGGCCTCCAGCTAACCACCTCGTCGCTCGCGAGTACGACAAGCTAGTAGAGATGTATCCCCACCCAGAGCTGATCGTGGTCTCAGGGGCGTAGGGAGTTGCATCCACAACCAGCCGCGAAGCGGCGAGATGGGTTGAGCCCGGGGCGTAAGCCCCGGGGTCACAGCGAGGGAACATTGCAGCCGCGGCAGCGGCGACACCCGTCGCCCCGCAGTCGCGCGATCGCGGCACGTGAAATTCGCGAGAATTCTTCTTCCACATCCAATATATTGGCTGCGATGCCTTCTCTCGCACTTTCCGAGCTCATCGGCGCGGCGGTGACCGACAACACCGGCTCGCCCGCCGGCAAGGTGCGTGAGGTGGCAATCAGTCCGCAGGAAAACTCTAGTCAGATCAGCAGCTTCGTGGTGAAGACGCGTACCGGCAACCGGCTGGTGCCGATGAAAGCAGTCAGCCTGATTGACAACGGACTGCGGGTCAGGACGCAGGCTGCGGAGTGGAGTCCCTTCGGAGCCGGCGAAGGCCTGCTGTTGCTGGAGCGCGACCTGCTCGATCAGCAGATCATCGACGTGCACGGGCGCAAGGTGGTTCGCGTCAACGACGTCGACATTCATGAGGAGAGCAGCAACGGCAGCATCGTCCTGAAGATCGGCGCCGTGGATGTGGGCCCGCGCGGCGCTATACGGCGGCTGCTAAAGGGCGTGCTGCCTGCGGGCGTGCTGCATCCCTTGCTGGAAAAAATCCCGCCGCGCCTCATCCCGTGGGAGTTCGTCGACCTGATCGAAACCGATCCCGCGCGCCGGGTGAAGCTGAAGATTTCGCTTGACCGCCTGGCCAAGCTGCATCCCGCCGATATCGCCGACATCGTCGAAGACCTGGCCCCGGCGGAGCGCGAGGCCGTCTTCGAGACACTGGACGAAGAGGTCGCCGCCGAGACGCTGGAGGAGATCGACCCCAAACTGCAGGTGTCGATTCTGTCGTCGCTCGATTCCGAGCGTGCCGCCGACATTGTGGAGGAGATGGATCCCGATGCCGCCGCCGACCTGCTGGGCGACATGCACCCCGACGCCTCGCAGGAAATCCTCACCGAGATGGAGCCGGAGGAGCGCGCCGAAGTCGCCGAGCTGATGACCTTCGAGGAGGACACGGCGGCGGGGCGCATGACGACCGACTACATGGCGCTGCGGGCGCACGCCAAGGTGGAGGACGCCATCGAGATGCTGCGCAACTTCGAAGGCGGTATAGAGAGCATCAGCACCATCTACATCGTGGGCGATAAAGACAAGCTGCTGGGCGCGGTCCCTTTGTCGAAGATTGTGCTGGCGCCCCCGGGCACGCCGCTGATGATGCTCAGCACCGGGCACATGACCACCATCCATCCCGGGGCCGACGAGAAAGAGGTGGCCGAGCTTTTCGACAAGTACAACCTGCTCACGCTGCCGGTGATTGACGAGGACGGCGTGCTGACCGGCGTGATCACGGCGGATGATGTGATCAACATGCTGCGGAAGAAGCTGTAGCACGCAAATGCAAGCCGGCTGCACAGCGGCATAATCGCGGGATGGCCCACACCGTAATCCATATTCCGGAAGCCGAAGCGGAAAGCGATTTTCGCTCTGTGCTGGCGCGAGTGCGCGAAGGGGCGGAGGTTGTGATCGATGGCAACAGCGGCGGATCGCCGGTTGCGGTGGTGCGGCCTGCGGCGAGCGACCGTCCAGGGCGGCTATTGTCGGAATCAATCGCACTTGCCAGGAAGCATGGCTCTACGGTCACTCTCGATCCCGACTTTTCTCGCGACCTCGAAGGAGTTATTGAAAGCCATCGGGAGCCGCTCAATCCCCCGACATGGGACTAGTTCTCGACTCCAGCGTAGCCATTGCCGCTGAACGCCGCGGCGACAACGTGACGCAACTTCTTGAAGCAATCGCATCCGCGCTGGGCGATCAGGAAACAGTTCTGTCCGCCGTTGGTCTCACCGAGCTCGTTCACGGCATTTACCGGGCCAATCGCCGCAGCTTCGTTTGCGCCGTGAGTCGTTCATCCGGGAACTCCTGCAAGACGTGGAGGTTCTTTCCTACACTGTGGAAACGGCCTGGCTGGCCGGCAAGATCGACGGAGAGCAACAGGAACACGGAATTACGATACCGTTCCCGGATTTATTGATAGGCGCTGCAGCTCTCCAGTACGGATACTCCGTCTTGACCGTAAACGCCAGGCACTTCCGGCTGATCCCCGGCCTGACAGTCCTATCTTCTCTTCCCTGATTGGCGCAATCACCT